>NZ_JCALCG010000005.1:0-347204 GCF_059812225.1 Mycobacterium sp. NGS66
CGGTCTTGGCCCTGCGGGAGACTTCGGATGGGACTGATCCCAGCAGCCGCCCGGCGACCTTGCTGAGTCCGACGTTGCCAACGACCAGCAGGTCGGCATGGACCTCCTCGGCGAGGCGCACCAGCGCATCGACCGGAGGGCCTACGATCGATCGCTTCTGAACGTTTTTGGCACCGGCTTTATACGCCCGCTCGCTGGCGTCTCGCAGGATTTCCCGGAAGGGGGTGTCGCGCACCGTTCGGTAGTCGGCGCCATGGTCGCTGCCCGGCGGCACGCTCCAGCCGCCGCGTTCCTCGCGGACGGGCGAATGCGCCGTCGCAACGATCAATGTCGCGTCGTGGTCCGCGGCGACCTCGCTTGCGCGGTCCACCGCACGCATCGATGTGTAAGAACCATCGGTGCCGACCACGACGGTCTGGTAGGCGCTCATGTCCCACCCAGTGTACGGCCGACGGAGGCTCATTAAAGTGCCTTGAATACGCGATGCTTGACAGCACTTATGCTGGGTAAACGCTGCGGTGAGGCGCCAACTGTGTGTATCGGAAGGCTGTGACATGTCGGATTCGGCGCGCGACCGCGCGGCTGCGGATGACCTTGCAGCGCAACGGAACGAGCAGGTGGCTCAAGGTCATGAATGGGCCGCGCAGGCAGACCATAGTGGTAGCAGCGATCAGCATCGCGACGCTGCCACTGAACGCCGGCGGACCGCCGGAAAGATCGCGCCGATGCTGAAGCCGCCAGAAATGAAGACGACGAACGAGCTGACTAGGTGGTGTCCCAACGCAGCGGCAAGCTTGGTTTAGTCCTGGGCATCACGCTCGGCCCGCCGGCGCTCCGGTGGCGGGCCAGCGCGGTGATAACAACGTCTCTGGCGCCGTGTCGAGGGCATAAGCTAAACCAAGCCAATGTTGAGCACGGATCCCGCTGGGAGGTCCTGCGATGACAAGGTTCGTTCGCAGTTTGGCTGCCGGTGTCGCGGTCGCGCTGGTTTCGATGCCTGCCGTGACGGTCACAGAGGCGGGAGTCGCTTCGGCGGAATGCGATCCGAACTGGTCGCGTAATCCCGTGGCCAAGGAGTGCAAGCCTCCCCCGCCGCCGCCGGCCTGGTGGACGCCTCCGCCGGAGTACGCGCCGATATACGCGCCGCAGTCGGCGCCACCGCCCCCTGAACCGCCGCCGTGGGCACAGTCGCTCCACCCGGTGTGGGACGGGAGTCATCAGCAGTGGGTCTGGGTGGGGATCTAACCACCCCGCGGCCCACTTACGCGTTCGGCGCTGACGGCCACGTTTGGTCGACCAAATGCGCAACCTCGCCATACCTTCGCGCACACGCCACCCTGACTTTGGTCGCGAATACTGACGTCAGTTGATCGCGATCTGGGAGTCACCCTAGGAGCAGCGTGGGTGAATGCTCGCGAATGCTGGGAAGTCACCCAACGCACGACGACGCCGGCGTCACCCACCGGCTTTGTCAAGCCATCCGGCCAGGGCGAGGTAGGCCACAGCGTGCAATTCCTCGCGGGGGGCCCACTGCGGGACCCGCCGCGTAACGCCCAGATGGGACCCACCGATCATCTCTAGAGCACGCCCGGGTGGTGTGTGTTTCGTTTGGACGGCCACGGATCAGGGTATCGCGAGAAGCACTGAACGCCTGTCGATTGGGAGGTCAGGATCGTGACCATCATCGCGTGCCCCGCGTGTGGCTATCCCACGCTGGGCCCCGACCTCTGCGCATTCTGCCGCCCAGTCGCAGCGACGACATTGACCGCATTTCCCAGCTCGATGGCGGGCCCAGCGGAGACAGGACCGGATGCACCAGTCATCGTCCGCGTGTCAGCTCAGGAACCAAGCGTCGACACCGAACCCCGCTTGCCCGGCAACACCGCCACCTTCGCCGCAGCCGGCTAAGTCGGCACCGCGCTGCCTTCACCGGATTTCAGTATTTGATCTGCGAATTCCACCGTGGAAATACCATTTGCGTCGTCGTGCGCGAAAAAAGATCCGAGCCTTCGGCTCCGGCGGATGGCCGTTCCCCAACGGCGGGTACTCGGCCGGGCGGGCAGGGAGGAAGCTCACTGGACTGTGGAGGAGTACGGGTTCTGCCCAATAGTTCTTGTTCACATTCTCGATAAACACTTGCGCAGCGCCTAAATTCTCCATGATGTCGACGACGCGCTGGTCACGAATATTTGTGTACTCGACCGCCCATACCTCCGTAGGCCAGTCTGTTGCAAACAACATGCTGCCGAACCCCTTCCGTGGCTGGGCAGCCCAGCTAGGTCCGAGCCTCCATTTGAGGCCCCCCAACCCAAAAGCGATTCGGACGCGAACCGGGCGATGACGAACGGTTCACATACAAGGAACCCTGCGACGGTAGTTGCAACTCTAGGGAACCTGCGAGATTAACTTTAAGGTCCTCACTCGCTTGGCTCATCGATCTTCGTCTTTCGTAACTTATTTGGAATGCTTTTTTGACCACCCGGACGGATTAGCTGCCAATAAGGAGAAAGAGATAATGGGTCGTTAGCTTGGCCACCTTATGGCAGCCAGTCTCGCTTGAACATTCCTACGGGTTGTTCTGCATAACGCAGTGCACAATGCCATTCGCCACGCGCGGCTCGAACCCCATCTGCCCTACTTTCTGAGCTTCTGCCGCGGGGGAAACACCAGACTTGAGATCCTGCTCGATGGTTCCCGCGAGGAACACATTGTTTGGGTCAGGAGCTGACAGCGGGATGTTACGGATGTTCGCCACGCAGCGAAAGTAACCGTCGTCATCGGCATGCGCCGCCGACATCTGCACCAACCCGAGGGGGCCGACCAAGGCGACGCCGACCGCCGCAACGGCGTGCTTGAAACTCATGCTTGCATGCATACCCGCCGCCGCCGCCAATCACTCCTTGCTATGCACCTGGGCGCCAGGACGACTACATCCCCGGAATTGGCAGGAATTCGAGGACTTCGATAGTGCCGCCATGGGCGCTGTGTGGATGACCCTCCAGCACCGCCTGCAACGCTTCGGCAGAATCAGCCTGCAAGATGGAGAATCCGCCGATCGGATCGCCGCTGACCGCGGTGACCGGCTGCAGCGGTGAACCCAAGTCCACGATTGCCGATCCGGCCTTGCCGGCCCAAGCCATCCACTCCTGCATACCGGCCTGCTGCTCTTCGGCGGTCGCACCGGCCATCTGATCGGCTGCGGACTGATCGGACCGATACAACACGAGGAACTTCGTCATCTGTTGCTCCCTGGACGTCGTTAAAGCCGCAACCCACTAGAGCGGTTTGATCGCGGCCGCAATGGATCGAAAAAGATTGCGTCACAACGCCCCGTCGAAAGACGGGCCCGGCGCTACGTAACCTGGCCCAGTTCGTCGCGCGCGTGTTTCTCGATGAACAGCGGGATGAAGCCCCGGATAGGACTGGCGTCGAACCGGGCATGCTCTCGGCGTACAAGGGCGTCGACGTCCTCAGGCGAGACACTCGGGAAGTCGTCAATCAGTCGCCGTTCGAGATGCGCCAATACCGGTTCTTCGCTCAGCGGAGTGACCTGTCTCATGCTCGGAGCTCTTCCCTTCACTTGCGGTAGTAAACGGATGGCCATCCGGGACGTAATAGTGCGTGTTATCGACGCCGCGATGCCACCCTGACCGGCCGTGATCCGCAAGATTTCGCAAGAAGTTCACGAACACGTCGCTCAAGCGCTGCGCAGCATTAGCAGCCGTCTGAGCCGTGAGCGACCCGGGATGCGTTTGCTGGAAAACCTGCGACGGCTGCCACCGCGTTGCTCGCGGCCAGCGTCACGACGGCCATCCCCGTCGCCGGTCACCGACGCAAAGCCGAATCCCCTTGCGCCGGAAACGATTCGATGACCTTCACCAGATCGTCGGCAGCTTCCCAATTCAACAGGTGTCCCGCGTCCGGAATGGTGACCAGCCGCGCCCCGGGTATGCCTGCAGCGAGGCGGCGCGAGTGATGCGGCGGTGTCGTTCGGTCGGCTGATCCGACCATGACTACCGTCGGCACCGCGATCTCCCCCAGACGCGGGTATCGGTCTTCCTGTGAGAACGCCCGCACAATCGGCAGCAACGACCCGTGGTTGTCCAGATGTTGGTTGAACAATTCGATGAACACCGAGACCATCGTCGGCGACGGGCGCCTTCCGCACTGAGCGGCGCCGAACAGCATCGCCACGGTCTTGTTGCGCAGCATCCGTTGCAGGATGCCATATTGCAGCAGTGGGATCTGTAGCCGGTTCTGTGGCGCTCCGTCCAGCACGCGACCCGCCCAGGTGGCGAACAGCACCAGCCCACGCAGCCGCCGCGTCAGATCGGGATGGTCGAGCATGGCGCGGATGGTCAGGAATCCGCCCATCGAATGCCCGATGAGCACGCCGTCACGGACGTCGAAGTGCTCCAGGACGGCGGCGATATCGGCTGCCATGGGCTCGGAACCGATGCCGTCGGAGCCCAGCGTGGAACGTCCGTGGCCACGCTGGTCGAAGGCGATAACCCGAAAGCCCTTGGCTTGCAATTGGTCCCAGACAAAATTCCATTCGGCGATGCTGGCGGTGTAGCCGTGCACGAAGACCACCGGCGGCCCCTGCCCCGCAGCCAGCGCCCGCAACACCGTCCCGTCCGGGCGGGTGATCAGACTCTCCTCGCCCTGCGGCTCAGCCGTAAGTTGTTCGCGGGTAAAGGGATTGGGATTTCGTCCGATCCGCGCGGCGGCCGCCCGGGCACCGCCCCAGAGCAGGCCGGTCGCACCAACCAACAAGCTCGCCGCCAATCGTCGTCTCATCGCAGATCGACCCAAACGGTAACGGCGCCACTGAGAATGGCGAACAGGCCGAGCAGGATCGTGTCGACCGCACCGAGGCGCGGCGATTCCGATGCGCCCAAACGCAATTCGCGGGCGATCAGGAAAAGCGGAAACATCACGCTCACCGCAACTAATAGCGATCCCAGGATGTAAGCCCAGACGAACCGCACGCCGTGCTTCCGGGCTTCGATCACCATCAGGATGGTCGCGGCGAGGACGAACATGATGATGTCGGCGGTGATGCTTCGCGATGCCGCCGTTGCCTTGGTGTCTTTGAAGAAATTGATCAGGAAGCCGGATGGGTTGCCCGCGTATGCGACGTTCTGGCTCCATGTCGCAACCAGCGCTGCCACGGCGATCGCCCCATAAACGCCGCACAGTACTTTGCGGGATACGGGCATGGCCGACGGAGTGTGCTCTGCTTTTTCCACGGCCTCAACAGTAAGTCAGCTGCCGGATTTCGGGCTCGGACTGGGGCTCTCTCCGGTGAGGTACTTAGGGCAGTAATGGGCGGTGGCCAGGGTGGTGAACTTGGCGGCGCCGGCTCCCTGGAAGGCTGGGTTACGGCTGCGCAATTCGCTGACGATCTCGGTGGCCGTCTTCCCGTCGTCGGCCAGCTGACATACCGACTTCGCGGCCGTTATCGCGCGATCCGGGTCCTGGTAGGTGATGCCGGCCTGGCGTAGTTCGGAGAGGAACTCTTGATCGTTGTCGTCGGCGTACGCCGGCCCGGCCATACCGATCACGACGGCGACGCTTGTCAGCCCCAGCAGCAGTCTCATGACTCCCCGATTTTTGCAGAGGGGCGGCGCCGACGCATCTCTTGGCGCGAACCTGAAGACCCCTACGCAGCCGGGGACACCGGCGACAACGTGAGCGCCGACGGGCCAATCGGCAGGGCTTCGGCCAGGGCGCTGACCGGGCGACGTTCCGGGATTTCCCAGATGTCGCCGTCGAGCACGCCGGGCAAGTCGGCCTCGCTGGCGACGAAGACCGGTTCCACCCCCGACGCCGACTGACGTTGGTAATCGTTGACCGCTGCAAACGCCCACCGGCTCAGCAGACAAATCGCGATCAGGTTGGCGATGGCCATCACTGCCATCGCGAGGTCGGCGAGCGCCCAGACCAGCGTGAGCGTGGACATGGCCCCAAATGCGATGGCCATCAGTGTCACCAGTTTCAACACGTGAATCGCCCAGCGGCGCCCGCCCAGGAAGAACAGATTCGCCTCGGCGCAGACGTAGTTGCTCAGCACCGAGGCGAATGCGAAGACGAACACGACTGTCGTCATCAACACGGTGGTCCACGAGCCCAGACCGGCGGCGACGGCTGACTCGGTCAGGCTGGCACCGGCGACCGACCCGGTATGAGCGGGGTTGTAGACGCTTGGCCCGGACATCAGCACGATGAACGCCGTCGCGGTGCAGATCACCATGGTGTCGACGAAAACGGCGAGCGACTGGATCAGCCCCTGCTCCACCGGATGTGACACGGTGGCCGCACCGGCGATGTTGGGCGAACTGCCCATCCCCGCCTCGCAGGCGAACAGTCCCCGTTTGACTCCGGTTGGCATCGCCACCGCGATGCCGCCGGCGAAACCGCCTGCCATTTGCTTGATTCCGAATGCCCCGCCGATAATCTGCTCGATCACCGCGGGCAGTTGGGTGATGTTGGCTGCCACAATCGCCAGCGCCAGCAACGCATAAGCCAGCGCCACCCCGGGCAGCACCATGCCGGCGAACTTCGCGACCCGGCGCACGCCGCCGAACAGCACCGGCGCCGCGAGCGCGGCCAAAGCCACTGTTGTCCAACCGATTGGGATGCCGTGGGACGACTTCAGCACGCCGCTGATGGCATTGGTCTCGACCATGTTGAACGCGGTCGAGAAGGTGATCATCAACAGTACGGCGAACAAGACGCCACCTGTCCGCGACCGCAGCCCCCGCTGGATGTAAAACGCTGGGCCACCGCGGAAAGCGCCGTCGCCCGAGCGCACTTTGAACAGCTGGGCCAGCGTCGCCTCGATGACTGCGGTGGCCATGCCGACGCCGGCCACCACCCACATCCAGAAGATCGCGCCCGGTCCACCGACGGTGAGCGCGATCGCCACACCGGCGATGTTCCCGGTGCCCACCCGCGACGCCAGCCCGACGCAGAACGCCTGAAAGGAAGAGATCCCACCGTCTTGGCGGTGGGATCTACGCAGCTGGCCGAACATGCGGCCGAAATACCGGATCTGAATACATTTGGTGCGCACCGTGAAATAGATGCCGCCACCGATGAGCAAATAAACAAGGACGTGGGTGTTCAGGACATTGCTAAGCGGATCGATCAACTGCGCCTGAAGGAAGTCCAAGTTTGCTTCCTCTCCGCCGAACACCGGCTGCTATGCGTCACAGAATGGTAAAGACGAAATGTTGAGGCCACGTTTCGTTCACCGGGATGTCGGTAGCGGGGGTGTTAACAATCCGTCACAGGCGCAGCGTTCAGGAGCCGCCGCTGCCCCTGGTCGAAAGAGCTGTGGGACAGTAGACGTTCGCCGCAATCGCGGTGAACTTCGCGGCCTTCTCCTGACTGAGCCCGGGGTTGAGGTTTGCACGTCCTTCACCACATCCACCATCGGCGCGCCTTGCCCGGCCTTCTCGCACACCCATTTGCCGGCGGTGATCACCCGGGCCGGGTCGGGGAAGCCTATACCGGCCGCCTGGACCGTCGCGAGGAATTGGTCGTCGATGCTATCCGCGTACGCCGGAGAGGCCACGCCGGTGATAACGGCGAGGCCCGCCAGCGTCGGGATCAGCGGCTGCACAGTGTCCTGATGGTCGCAGAGGGACAACCAGCTCGCACCTTTTGCAGTGACTCCCGCATCGTCAACCCCCAGTTGACCCCACCGCTCCGTCAACCTATCGTTGACGCCATGACCGATCCCACCGCAATCGCCTACCCCGTACGTCTCGACGAGCTGATCAACGCGATCAAGCGCGTGCACAGCGATGTGTTGGAACAGCTCAGCGATGCGGTTCTGGCCGCAGAGCATCTGGGTGAGATCGCCGACCATTTGATCGGGCACTTCGTGGATCAGGCACGCCGCTCGGGCGCGTCGTGGACCGACATCGGCAAAAGCATGGGCGTCACCAAGCAGGCCGCGCAGAAGCGGTTCGTGCCGCGCTCCGAGGCCACCGCGCTCGATCCGGATCAGGGTTTCGGACGCTTCACGCCGCGGGCCCGCGGGGCCGTCGTCGCCGCCCAGAACATCGCCCACGAAAACGCCAACACCGAGATCACCCCCGACCATCTGCTGCTCGGGCTGCTCAGCGACCCAGCGGCGTTGGCGAGCGTCCTGCTCAATCTGCAGCACGTCGACTTCGAGGCGCTGCGCGCGGCCGCGACCCTTCCCCCGCCCGCTGCCGAAGTGCCCGACCTCATTCCGTTCAGCGGCCCGGCGCGCAAGGCGCTCGAACTGACCTTCCGGGAAGCACTTCGGCTGGGCCACAACTACATCGGCACCGAACACCTGCTGCTGGCGCTGCTCGAGCTCGAAGACGGCGAGGGACCGCTGCACCGATGCGGCGTGGACAAAGACCGCGTCGAGGTGGACTTGGTCGCCGCGCTGGAATCCCTCACCGGCGGCAGCAAGGCCGCGGGGGGCGGGGGGCGCGCCGAAGACGGTTGACCTGCTGCGGCCAACCCCTCCCCTTTGCTACGGCGCGTGTGCAATCATGCGAGGGTCCGCCGAAGGAGCCGAGGAGGCAACGATGCACCGCTGGCTGGCTGTCATGACCACCTTCCTCGTCGCAGTTGCCGGGGTCGTCGCGGTTGCGGGCCTCACCGCCGTCGCTCCACGTGCGTGGGCGGGCGACGCGCCAATCGGACACATCGGCGACACCCTGCGGGTGGTCACGGACACCTACGTCGCGGACGTCACCGTCAGCAGCGTGACGCCGTGTGACCCGCCGCCGGGATTCGGCTACACCCGCTCCGGCGTCCCGGTGAAAAGCTTTCCCGACAGTACCGTTGAGCGCGCCGATGTGATCATCCACGCGGTGCGCGTGCCGAATTCCTACATCATGGCCACCAACTTCAGCTTCAACGGCGTGACGCCGTTCGCCGACGCCTACAAGCCCCGGACCTCGGATGCGCCCGACGCGCTGGACAACGTGCTGGTGAACGCCCCCCAAGGATCCATCGTGCGCGGCGAAGTGTACTGGGACGCCTACCGTGATCCGGTATCCAATGTGGTGCTGCTGGACAAGAAGACCGGTCAGCACCTCGCCCAGTGGAACCTTTGAGCTAGGGGTCAACCGCCTGGGCCGTCAGCGCCAGCAGCCGAGAAGTGGCCCGCAGGTACTTCTTTCGGTAACCACCGGCCAGCATCTCCGCGCTGAAGATGGTGTCCAGTTTCTCCCCTGACGCCACCACCGGGATGCCTGCGTCGTAGAGCCGGTCGGTCAGTGAAACCAGTCTCAGCGCAACGTTCTGGTCGTCGATGGCGTGCACTCCCGTCAGGAAGACCGCGGTCACGCCCTCGATCAACGTCAGATACCGCGACGGATGCATGGTGGCCAGGTGGTGGCACAGCGCGTCGAAGTCGTCGAGGGTCGCCCCGGCCACACTCCCCGCGCGCATGGCGACCTCGTTGTCGGACAACGGCTTTGGCGCCGGCGGCAGATCGCGGTGCCGATAGTCCGGTCCTTCGATCCGCACTGTGGTGAAAATCCTTGCCAGCGTGTTGATTTCGCGCAGAAAATCCTGTGCTGCGAACCGGCCCTCGCCCAGCTGCTCGGGCAACGTGTTGGACGTGGCCGCCACCGACACACCCCGTTCGACCAACGACGAGAGCATTCGCGAGATCAGCGTGGTGTTGCCCGGGTCGTCCAGTTCGAACTCGTCGATGCACACCGCGGTGTAGTTTGCCAGCAGGTCGATGCATTCGACGAAGCCGAAAACCCCGGCCAATTGCGTCAGTTCGCCGAACGTTGCGAAAGCCTTTGGGGCTTCGGCGTTGTCGGGTGTCGTCTCCGGGCCCGGCCCGGGCAACTGGTAGTACGTCGAGGCCAGCAGGTGGGTCTTGCCCACCCCGAATCCGCCGTCCAGGTAAAGCCCGACGCCGGGCAGCACCTCCCGTCGGCCCAACAGCTTCTTGCGGCCCGCCCGGCGCTGCACAGCCTGCCGGCAGAACTCCTGACAGGCTGCGACGGCGGCCGCCTGACTGGGTTCGGCCGGATCCGGACGGTAGGTCGCAAAGCTGACTTCGGCGAACGTTGGCGGCGGCCGCAGTTGGGAGATCAGCCGCTCGGGTGACACGCTCGGATGCCGGTCCACGAGGTGAGCGACTTGATCGGGCGGGTTCTCCGATATGGACCCGTGCATGCAGGCACTGTAGCGGCGTGCTGCAATCAAACCCATGCCCACACTGAGGCTGCTCGAATCCGGCCGCGAAGTCGACGACGGTGAGCTGCCCCGCTTCTACGACTACCCCGCCGATCACGACGACGTCTGGCTGCGAGCCAATTTCATCACCAGCGCCGACGGAGGTGCCACCGCCGCCGGCACCACCGCCGCGATGGCGTCACCGGGCGACAAGTTCATCTTCAACTTGCTGCGCGAACTGGCCGATGCCGTGCTGGTCGGCGCGGGCACGGTGCGCATCGAGAACTACTCGGGCGCGCGCCTGGACGTCACCCAGCGTCAGCGTCGGCAAGCGCGCGGGCAGAGCGAAATCCCGCAACTGGTGATCGTCACCAAGGCGGGCCGACTCGACCCGAACTTGGGAGTGTTCACCCGCACCGAGGTGCCACCCATGGTCCTCACGTGCACCGAAGCCGCCGATACGACGCGCCGCAGCCTCGCCGGCCTCGCCGAGGTGGTGGACTGCTCGGCAAGCGATCCCGCCGCGGTCGACGAGGCCACCATGCTGGCGACGCTCAAGGCGCGCGGTCTTCGCCGCATCCTCACCGAAGGCGGGCCGATGCTGCTCGGCTCGTTCGTCCAGCGGGGCATGCTCGACGAACTGTGCCTGACCATCGCGCCCTGTCTGGTCGGCGGGCTGGCGCTGCGGATCGCGACCGGATCGGGCCAGCTGCTGACGCCGATGCGGTGCGCGCACGTCCTCACCGACGATTCCGGCTACCTGTACACGCGCTACGTCAAGGCGTGAGCGGGAATATCGCTACTGTGGTCGACATGAGTCGGCGCGTCACGTTTGCCGCGGTTCTGGTCGGGGTCACCACCGTGCTGTCCGGCTGCGTCCCGCTGCTGCCCGCAGACCCGCGCTTCGCCACCAACTCTGGCGCCCGACCACAGGGCGTGGCCACTCCCAAGCCGCCGCCGGCCGGCCCGCCGCCGGTCGCCGCGCCGAAAAACGACTTGTCCTGGCGCGACTGCAGCAAGCAAGTATTCGCCGACGCCGGCGTCTCCGCACCGCCCGGCCTGCTGCTGGAATGCGCCACCTATGACGCCGACCTCGACCCGGCCAACGGCGCGTCGGGAACGATAAGTATCGGCGCCGTCCGCGCTCGCACCAGCCAGACTCCGCGCGACGCCGGCCCGCTGGTCTTCACCACCGGCGCGGACCTGCCGTCGTCGACGCAACTGGCGGTCTGGCTCTCCCGCACGGGCTCCGACGTGCTGCGCGGCCGTCCCATCGTCGCCGTCGACCGTCGCGGCATGGGCATGTCGAGCCCCATCGACTGCCGAGACCGCTTCGACCGACAAACAATGCGCGACCAGGCGCAGTACAAGTCCGGCGACGACCCGGTTGCCAACCTCTCGAACGTCTCCAACACCGCAACCACGAACTGCGCCGATGCCCTCGCGCCGGGAGCTTCGGCCTATGACAACTCCCACGCCGCCTCCGATCTCGAGCGGTTACGCAATATCTGGGACGTGCCCGCCCTGGCCCTGGTCGGAATCGGCAACGGCGCCCAGGTGGCGTTGGCCTACGCCGGGTCCCGCCCCGACAAGGTCGCCAGATTGATCCTCGACTCCCCCGTCGCGCTGGGGATCAACGCCGAAGGCGCGGCCGAGCAGCAGGTCAAGGGTCAGCAAGCCGCCCTCGACGCGTTCGCCGCGCAGTGCGTGGCGATGAACTGCTCACTGGGTCCCGATCCCAAGGGCGCCGTCTCCGCGCTGCTGGCCGATGCCCGCGCCGGTAAGGGGCCGCGCGGTGCGTCGGTGGCCTCGGTGGCCAACGCCATCATCACCGCCCTGGGCTATCCCGCCGACGGCCGCGCCAATACCACAACGAGCCTTTCCGACGCGCTGGCCGCCGCCCGCTCAGGCGACACCAACCAGCTGAACAACCTGGTCAACCGCGCCGACGCCACTCTGGACTCGGATGGTCAGTTCGTCAACGGCTGCAGCGACGCGCTCAACCGCCCGACCCCGGACCGGGTTCGCGAGCTGGTGGTTGCGTGGGGCAAGCTGTATCCCCAATTCGGCACGGTCGCGGCCCTGAACCTGGTCAAGTGCGTGCACTGGCCCACGACTTCGCCGTCGCCGCCGCCGAAGGACCTCAAGGTCGACGTCCTGTTGATGGGTGTGCAGAACGACCCGATCGTCGGCTCCGAGGGCGTCGCCGCCACGGCGGCCACGGTCATCAACGCCAACGCGGCCAGCAAGCGGGTCATGTGGCAGGGCATCGGCCACGGCGCCGGCATCTACTCCTCGTGCGCGGTCCCGCCGCTCATCGGATATCTGGACACCGGCAAGCTGCCCGGCACCGACACCTATTGCCCCGCCTAACACTTGGCGTCGCGAGTGGCCGGTGTACGGTTCGCTCGTGACGGCAGCTGACTCGACCCGAACCGGCTTCAGCGATTGGATACTGGCCGCATTCCGTCCCCCTACCAGTGCACCGAGCGCCGCAACAGTCCTGCGGTCGGTGCTGTGGCCCGCGGCCATCCTGTCGGTGCTGCACCGCAGCATCGTGCTCACCCTGAACGGCAACATCACCGACGACTTCAAGCCGGTGTACCGCGCGGTGAGCAATTTCCGGCACGGCCTGGACATCTACAACGAGCATTTCGACTACGTCGACCCGCACTACCTGTACCCGCCCGGCGGCACGCTGCTGATGGCGCCGTTTGGCTACCTGTCCTTCACACCGTCCCGGTATCTGTTCATCGCGATCAACACCGTGGCGATCCTGATCGCCTGGTACCTGCTGCTGCGGATGTTCAAATTCACGCTGTCCTCGGTGGCCGCGCCCGCCCTGCTGCTGGCCATGTTCTGCACCGAGACGGTTACCAGCACGCTGGTGTTCACCAATATCAACGGCTGCGTCCTGCTGGCGGAGATGCTGTTTTTGCGGTGGCTGCTGGACGGCCGGAGCAGCCGTCAGTGGTGGGCCGGCGTGGCAATCGGACTGACTCTGACGCTCAAACCCCTGCTCGGCCCGCTGCTGTTGCTGCCCCTGCTCAACCGACAGTGGCGGGCGGTGGCGACCGCGATCGTGGTTCCGGTGCTGATCAACCTGGCCGCGCTGCCGTTGGTCAGCCACCCGATGGATTTCTTCACCAAGACGCTGCCGTACATCGGGGGCACCCGGGACTATTTCAACAGTTCGATCGAGGGCAATGGCGTGTACTTCGGCCTGCCCACCTGGCTGATCATGGCCATGAGGGTGGCGTTCACGCTCGTCGCGATCGGCGCCCTGTGGTTGCTGTACCGCTACTACCGCACCCGCGACCCGCTATTCTGGTTCACCAACTCCTCAGGTGTGCTGCTGCTGTGGTCGTGGCTGGTGCTGCCGTTGGCCCAGGGCTACTACTCGATGATGCTGTTCCCGTTCCTCATGACGGTGGTGCTGCGGAACTCGCTGATTCGCAACTGGCCGGCGTGGCTGGGGATCTACGGCTTTCTGACGCTGGACGACTGGCTGATTTACAAGTACATGAGGTACGGCCGCGCCCTGCACTACCTGAAGATCACCTACGGCTGGTCGCTGCTGCTGATCGTGACGTTCACCGTGCTGTACTTCCGTTACCTCGACGCCAAGGCGGAGGGACGGCTGGATGATGGGATCGACCCGGCATGGCTGACCGCAGACGGGGAAGCCGGGAGCGGCGGGTCACCGACGGCGGAGCTAGCGTGGACGCATGAACCCGAACGTGCATCTGACTGATGACGAGTGGCGGCAGAAACTCACCCCGGAAGAGTTCCACGTATTGCGTCGTGCCGGCACCGAGCGCCCGTTCACCGGTGAGTACACCGACACCAAAACCGAGGGCGTCTACCTGTGCCGGGCCTGCGGAGCCGAATTGTTCCGCAGCACCGAGAAATTCGAGTCACACTGCGGCTGGCCGTCATTCTTCGACCCGTCGAGCTCCGATGCGGTGATCCTGCGTTCCGATAACTCCCTGGGGATGACACGCACCGAGGTGCTGTGCGCCAACTGCCACAGCCACCTGGGGCACGTGTTCACCGGTGAGGGTTATCCGACGCCGACCGACCAGCGCTACTGCATCAACTCGATCTCACTACGCCTGGTGCCGACCGGGGGTTAGCGCCGAGCCTGTAGTTTTGCAGGCTCCCTCTCGAACTTTCGCTGCAGATTTACAGTTTCGGCGGAACTAGTCGACCCGGGTGGCGTGCACTTCCCAGAAGGGCGCGTGCAGCCTGCCGTCGACCAGCCACGGCTCCATCGCACGAAACTGCTTCAGCAGCTCCTTCGCCTGCTCGGCGACGTCGGGATTGCGCGCTGCCATCATCTCGATCGACTCGGCGCTGATATTGACCTGGTAGGTGGTCGTGCCCAGGTAGGTGATCTCGAAGCCGCCCTGCGGAAGCACTCCGCGAAAGTCGTTCTCCGACAACGACCGAAACATCCTGAAGCCGTTGACGTTGTGCTCGCCGAACTCGAACATGTAGAGCCGCGCCCCCGGCTTGGTCGCCCGGTGTAGCGCCTGGACGTAGGACTTCTGCAGCTCGGGAGCGGTGCTGAGGGTGTGATAGAAAGCGCAGTCGACGACGGTGTCGAACCGGTTGTCCAGGCCCTCCAGCTTCGTCGCGTCGGCGACCTCGAAGTTCACCGAGACGCCGGCCTTGCGCGCATTCTCCTTGGCCCGTTCGATGGCCGCGGCCGACCCGTCGATACCGGTGGCCGAATAGCCCTTCGAGGCGTAGTAGATCGCGTGATGGCCGGGGCCGGTACCCGGGTCGAGCACCTCACCCTTGATCGCGCCCAACGCCACCAGCTGCTGGACCACCGGCTGCGGACCGCCGATGTCCCAGGGCGTGGCCGTAGGCAAGCCGTGCGACCGCCGGTCGTCGCGATACATCTCCTCGAAACGGGTGGGATCGGTCGGGTCCGGGGCGGTCATGGCAGCGAATTGACCAACTGCTCGACCGGCACCCGCGGTCCGGTGAAAAACGGTGTCTCGGCCCGGGTATGACGCCGGGCATCGGTCGCACGCAGCTCCCGCATCAAGTCCACGATCCGATCCAGTTCGGGCGCCTCGAACGCCAGGATCCACTCATAGTCGCCCAGCGCGAACGCCGGCACGGTGTTGGCCCGCACGTCCTTGTACTCGCGGGCGGCCATGCCATGCTCGGCGAGCATCCGGCGGCGCTCCTCGTCGGGCAACAGGTACCACTCGTAGGACCGCACGAACGGATACACGCAGATGTAGTTGCCGGGCTCTTCGCCGGCCAGGAACGCGGGGATGTGGCTCTTGTTGAACTCGGCCGGCCGATGCAGCGCGACGCTGCTCCACACCGGCGAACTGGCCCGGCCCAGCGTGGTGGTGCGCCGAAAATCGGAGTAGGTGGCCTGCAAGGCCTCGACGCGTTCGGCGTGAGTCCAGACCATGAAGTCGGCATCGGCGCGCAGCCCGGCGACGTCGTAAAGCCCACGCACCACGACCCCCCGTTCCTCTTGCTGCTTGAAAAACATGCCGGCGTCGTCGACAACGGCCTCGCGGTGATCGCCGAGCTCGCCGGGCCGCACGGAAAACACCGAGAACATCAAGTAGCGAAGCGTCGAGTTCAGGGCTTCGTAGTCAAGCCGAGTCATGGCACCTATCGTGCCACTTGGGTGTCGAGCGCTGCGATGACGCTGGTGACCGCCTTACCGGCCGAGGCGACGCAAGCCGGCACCCCGATGCCGTCCAGATAGCTGCCGGCCACCGCCACCGTCGGCGGTAGGCCCGCGCGCACCCGCCCCACCAGGTTCGCGTGGCCCGGGCCGTACTGCGGCATCGCGTCGATCCAGCGCCGCACCCGCACGTCGACCGGCTCCACGTCCACGCCGAACACCGCGGCCAAATCGTCCAGCGCCCAGGACAGCAGTTCGTCGTCGGAGGCCCGGGTGGCCAACTCGTCGCCGAACCGCCCGAAAGAAAGCCGCAATAGCTGCAACTCACCATCGGAGTCCCATTTGCGTGACGACAAGGTGACCGCCTTGGCATGCAACGGCTCACCGCTGGCCACCAGCACACCGGAAGCCTGCGGAAACGGTGTGTCGGCCGGCACCGCCAGCGCCACCACCGCCGACGAAGCGCTCACGATCCGGCCGGCGGCGGCCGCACTGGCCGGGGCCAGATCCCCGACCAGGCGAACCAGGCTGGCAGCCGGGATGGCCAGGATCACCGCATCGGCCTGCCAGCTGGCACCGCTGTCGTCGTGCAGCGTCCAGCGGGGTTCCAGCTTGGTCACCGCGGCTTGCACCCACCGCAACCGACTCCGCGCGACGAGTTCGTCGATCAGCACCTGATAACCGCCGACCAGCGATCCGAACACCGGCCCGCCGTCCGCCGGTGGCAGCCCCTGCCGAACCGCGTCAGTCAGGCTGGCGGCGCCGCGGTCGAGCGCGGCCGCCACGGTGGGCGCCCCGGCACGCAGCCCGATTGTCGCCGCCGAACCTCCGTACACCCCGCCCAGCAGCGGATCCACCGACTTCGCCACGACCTGCTCGCCGAACCGGTCGGCCACCAGCGCGGCCACCGGAGGATCACTGCCCGGTTGCCAGCCGAACGGACGGGCCGGTTCGGCCTCGATGCGTGCCAGGGTTGCCTGATCGACCAGCCCCGCCACCGACGCGGGCGACGACGGGATCCCGGCCACCGTGCCCGACGGCAGCGGGTGCAGATTCCCGTCGCTGTAGATCAGCGGTCGGGCGCCGGTGGTGCCGCGCTGGCGTCCGGACAGGCCGAGCTCGGCCAGCAGTGCCGGCACCTCCGGCCGGCGCAGCACGAACGCCTCCGCGCCGATGTCCATGGGCTGGCCGCCAACCAGCTCGGTGCGCAACACACCGCCGAGCCGGTCGGCGGGATCGAACAGGATGATGCGCGCGTCGTCACCAGCGGCCGCGCGGAGCCGGTAGGCTGCCGTCAACCCCGAAATACCGCCGCCCACAACACAATACGAGCGAACGCTCATAGCGAGTGGACCAACGACACCAACTCGGTCAGCACGCCGGGATCGGTCTCCGGCAGCACTCCGTGGCCGAGGTTGAACACATGGCCGGCCGCACCGGCATCCACTGCGCGACGCCCGTCGTCGACGACGGCACGTGCGGCGCGTTCCACCACCGGCCAACCCGCCAACAGCACCACCGGGTCGAGGTTGCCCTGCAGCGCCGTCCCGGGCTGCACCCGGGCTGCCGCGTCGGTGAGCGACGTGCGCCAATCGACGCCGACGACGCGCGCCGGTGCTGACTCGAGGGCCTCCGACATGGCGCCGAGCAGCTCAGCGGTCCCGACGCCGAAGTGCGTCATCGGTACGCCGTGCTCGGCCAGCGTGGCGAAAACGCGGGCGCTGTGCGGCAGCACGTACTGGCGGTAGTCGGCCAGCGACAGCGTCCCGGCCCATGAATCGAACATCTGGATTGCGTCGACCCCGGCGTCGATCTGCCCGCGCAAAAACGCGATGGTCAGATCGGCCAACTTCGTCATGAGGGCATGCCAGCTCGCCGGCTCGGCCAGCATCATCGCCTTGGTGCGGGCGTGGTTCCGGCTGGGTCCACCCTCGACCAGGTAGGACGCCAGGGTGAACGGCGCACCCGCGAAACCGATCAGCGGTACTTCGCCCAACGCGTCAACCAGCAACGAGACCGTCTGCAATACCGGCTGAATCGATTGCGGGTCAAGGGGTTTCATCGCATCGATATCAGCGGCGGTGCGTACCGGCTGGGCGATCACCGGTCCCACGTCGGCGACGATGTCCAGATCGACGCCGGCCGCCCGCAGCGGGACCACGATGTCGGAGAACAGGATCGCCGCATCGACGCCGTAACGGCGGATCGGCTGCAGGGTGATCTCGCAGGCCACGTCCGGCTCGAAGCAGGCCGCCAGCATGCTGTGCCGTTCCCGCAACGCCCGATACTCCGGCAGCGAACGGCCCGCCTGCCGCATGAACCATACCGGCACCCGGCTGGGTTTGCGGCCGGCGACCGCGGCCAGATAGGGCGACTGGACCAGGTCGCGACGGGTACGCGCAGGAGTATTCACTGGCGTCAATGCTGCCACGCCGTCGAAATCCCGAGCCCCGGACCCGTTAGGGGGCGGCCGTTTTGGGTAAGCGCCGGTAGGCGGCGACGAACTTTCGGAGTCCCGGTCGCCCCCGACGCGGCGGAAGGAGACGGTTGATGTTGCTGATGGACAAGCCGGGAAGTGGCGGCGATCTGGTCGAAGAGGCCGAGTATCTCGTCGATCGGGTGCTGCGGAACGTAGCCCATGGTCGCTTCGAGCGTTCACTGTCGGGGTTGACCGCGTTCGCGGCATTGGTGACGACCGCCGAGATCTACCTCGAGCACTACAAGGCCAGCTTCGGCAACAAGTGGATGTGGAGTCCCATCGTCGTCACCCCGCCCGTGGTGGTGGCCGGTGTGGGGGGTGTCTTCTCGAAGCGCTGGGCCAAGAGCTGGCTGCCGCTCACGGCCGCCGTGTACGCGGCAAACGGGCTGTTGGGACAGTATTTTCATGCTCGCGGCGTGTCGCGTCGACCCGGCGGCTGGGGGATGGCGAGCTATAACGTGCCGATGGGACCGCCCATTGCCGCTCCCGGGCTGATGAGCATTGTCGGCGGAATGGGCTTGCTGGCCGCGATACTGCGGCGGGAGAAGTGAGCCCCTGCGATGCCGGACATTTCCAGCGGCGAGCATCTGCCCCACCTCCGGCATGACGGGCGGGCGTTGCATCCCTCATGGTTGCCACGCCAGCGTCGTGGCACGACACCGCAGATGATCGGGCGATACCCCGACTATGACGTGCTGAGCACCGTCGACACCTGGGACGACGCCACCAAGAAAGTGGTGCTGGCCCGGCTCGAGGAACCCGGCCCGCTGCGGTTTTTCGACGCGGCGCAGGAGCCGACGCTGCGGGCGTTCTGCGACACGGTGCTCGCCCAGGATTCCGATCCCCGCATCCCGGTGGCCGAGTTCGTCGACGCCAAGCTCGCGGACGGCAAGCTCGACGGCTATCAGTACGCCGACATGCCCGACGACCGCGACACCTGGCGGCTGGTGCTGACCGCACTGGACGAGACCGCCGCGGCCTCGGGCGCGGAGTCGTTCGCCGCCGCCGACCTGGACACCCGGGAAACGATCGTCGGGCAATTCGCCGACGGCAAGCTGTCCGGCGGCACCTGGGAGCGGTTGAACGTGTCGCGCGCCTGGTCGGTGGTGATGCGCATGGCGCTCAGCGCGTTTTACAGCCATCCCTGGGCATGGAACGAGATCGGGTTCGGCGGACCGGCCTATCCACGCGGTTTCATGCGGCTGGGCGGCGTGGGCAGCCGGGAACCGTTCGAGACCCCGGGTGCCACCGACGAGGACCCGGTCCAGGCCGTGAAAGAGGACCACATCGATGGGTGACTTTTGGCGCGGTTTGCTCAAAGGCGCAGTGGGACCGCGCGACAACGACTCCCGGTTTCTGCTCGACGTGCACTCACGCGACCTGCCCGGCGAGGCCACCATGCGCCGCTACTCCGACGACGAGGAAGTCGACCTCGTCGTCGTCGGTGCCGGCGCGGGCGGTTCGGTGCTGGCCCAGCGGTTGGCGCGGGCCGGCTGGCGGATCGTGATCTTAGAGGCCGGCCCGTTTTGGCACCCCGACGAGGACTGGGTCTCCGACGAAGCCGGGTCGCACGCCCTGTACTGGACACAGAAGCGGATCATCGGCGGCTCCGATCCAATTGAGTTGGGCAAGAACAACTCCGGCCGCGGTGTGGGCGGATCGATGGTGCACTACGCCGGCTACACCCCGCGGTTTCACCCGAGCGATTTCGAAACCTTCACCCGCGACGGAGTCGGCGCCGACTGGCCGATCAGCTACGCCGACCTGCGTCCGCACTACCAGCGCCTGGAACTGGAACTGCCGGTGGCAGGCCAAGATTGGCCATGGGGCGATCCACACCGCTACCCGTTCGCGCCGCATCCGGTGACGGGCGCTGCCATGAAGCTGTGGGAAGGCGCCATCAAACTCGGCATCGAGATGCGGGTCGGCCCGGTGGGGATCGTCAACGGCACCTTCGGCAACCGGCCGCACTGTATCTACCGCGGGTACTGCCTGCAGGGCTGCAAGGTCAACGCCAAGGCCAGTCCGTTCGTCACGCATCTACCCGATGCGCTGGCCCACGGCGTCGAGATCCGGGCGAACTGCATGGCCAGCCGGGTCGAACTGGACGAGGCCGGAAATGCGTGCGGGGTGGTCTATTTCGACGAAACCGGCGAGACGGAGCGCCGTCAGCGCGCCAAGGTGGTTGCGATAGCCTGCTATTCGATCGAGACTCCTCGGCTACTGCTCAACTCCACGAGCGCGCGGTTCCCAAATGGCTTGTGCAACAACGACGACCAGGTCGGCCGATACGTGATGGTGCAGGGTGCGTCGCAGACCGCGGGCCGCTGGCCGGAGGAACTGCGCATGTACAAGGCGCCGCCGCCGGAGGTGTCGTCGGAGCAGTTCTACGAAACCGACCCACAGCGTGGCTTCGCGCGCGGGTTTTCCATCCAGACCGTCTCGCCGATGCCTATCGGATGGGCCGAACACGTCCTGGCCGACGGGCATTGGGGGGCCGCGTTGCGCGAATACATGCGGGACTACAACCACTGGGCCACCATCGGAGTGCTCAACGAGTTGCTTCCGCACCCCGACAACCGGGTCACCCTGGCCTCCGGGGCTGAAGCGACCGATCCCTACGGAATTCCGGTCGCCCGCTTCGACTACTCGCTGTCGGACAACGACAAGGCCAACATGGAGTACTCGACGAACGTGATCAAAAACATCCTGCAGGCCGCCGATGCGCAAGACACGTTGACCATCCAGCGATTCGCACACCTCATCGGCGGCGCTCGCATGGGTTCTGACCCGCAGACCAGTGTGGTCAACTCCGACCAGCGGACGTGGGCGGTGCCCAACCTATTCCTTGCCGACGGCTCGGTGTGTCCGACGCAAGGCAGCGCCAATCCGGCGCTGACCATCATGGCGTTGGCTTCCCGCCTGGCCGAACGCATTGTGCGCGGCGACATCAAAGCCGAGGCGGGCGCGGTGGTTCGATCGGGGCGTGCGTAGCATCCACGTATGCCAGTGCGCGACGTTCCAGTCAGCTATGACGAATTCCCCAGTCTGCGAATCGAACCCGGCGACAACGGCGTACTGACGCTGGTTCTCGACGCGCCGGGCCTGAATTCCGTCGGGCCGCAGATGCACCGCGACCTCGCCGACATCTGGCCGGTGATCGACCGCGATCCGAGCGTCAAGGTGGTGCTGGTCCGCGGCGAGGGCAAGGCGTTTTCCTCCGGCGGCAGCTTCGACCTGATCGAGGAAACCATGGGCGACTACGAAGACCGGATCCGCATCATGCGCGAGGCCCGTGACCTCGTGCTCAACCTGGTGAACCTGGACAAACCGGTGGTGTCGGCCATCAAGGGGCCCGCCGTCGGCGCCGGGTTGGTAGTCGCGTTGCTCGCGGACATCTCGGTGGCGGGCCGCACCGCGAAGATCATCGACGGCCACACCAAGCTCGGGGTCGCGGCCGGTGACCACGCCGCGATTTGCTGGCCGCTGCTGGTCGGCATGGCCAAGGCCAAGTACTACCTGCTGACCTGCGAGACGCTATCCGGCGAAGAAGCCGAGCGCATCGGACTGGTTTCGACCTGCGTCGACGACGACGACGTGCTGCCCACCGCGACACGCCTGGCCGAGAGCCTGGCAAATGGAGCCCAGCACGCGATCCGCTGGACCAAACACAGCCTCAACCACTGGTACCGCATGTTCGGGCCGGCGTTCGAGACGTCGCTCGGGCTGGAATTCATCGGGTTCAGTGGCCCCGACGTCGCCGAAGGGCTGGCCGCGCACCGCGAGAAGCGGCCCGCCCGGTTTGGGACGAACGCGCGATAGGAGTCGCCCCCTAGCACAAAAACGGCGCGCCTGTCGCGGCGTGTCGGGGGTTGGGTCTACCGTCCTTTTGTGACTTCCGCAGCTGAACCGGCGCCTTTCCGCGAAGCGGTAGCGGCCATGAACGCTGTCACCGTGCGGCCCGAAATCGAGCTCGGTCCGATCCGCCCGCCGCAACGACTGGCGCCGTACAGCTACGCGCTGGGTGCCGAAGTCAAGCATCCCGACGTCGACATCGTCCCCGAGCGGTCCGAGGGCGATGCGTTCGGCCGGCTGATCCTGCTCTACGACCCGGAGGGCTCCGACGCCTGGGACGGCACCATTCGCCTGGTCGCCTACATCCAGGCCGACCTGGACTCGCACGAGGCGGTCGATCCCCTGCTGCCCGAGGTGGCCTGGAGCTGGCTCGTCGATGCGCTTGGGGCGCGCACCGAACAGGTCACCGCGCTGGGCGGCACCGTCACCGCCACCACCTCGGTGCGCTACGGCGACATTTCCGGACCACCGCGCGCCCACCAGCTGGAACTGCGCGCCTCGTGGACGGCGACCACGCCCGACCTCGGCGCCCACGTCGAGGCGTTCTGTGACGTGCTGGAGCACGCCGCAGGCATGCCGCCGGCCGGGGTCACCGACCTCGGCTCGCGGTCACGCGCCTGACATGCGGCCCGAGCCGTCTCCGCCGGCGAGCGATCCTCCGGGCGACACCGAACCTCAACCCACCCCCCTGCTGCATCCTGCTGACGGGATACCGCGGCTCTCGGTGACCGTCGGCGATATCGAGGCGGCCGCGGCACTGCTGGACCGCGGCACCGGGCCGTTTGCGGTGGACGCCGAGCGTGCGTCGGGCTTCCGCTACTCCAACCGGGCGTATCTGATCCAGATCCGACGCGCGGGCGCCGGCACGGTGCTGATCGACCCGGTCAGCCACGGCGGTGACCCATTGACCGTGTTGCGGCCGGTGGCCGAGGTGCTGAGACAAGACGAGTGGATTCTGCACTCCGCCGATCAGGATCTGCCCTGTCTGGCCGAGGTCGGGCTGCGGCCGGCGGCGCTGTACGACACCGAGCTCGCCGGGCGGCTGGCCGGATTCGACCGGGTGAACCTGGCGACCATGGTCCACCGGCTGCTGGGCTTCGGACTGGCCAAGGGGCATGGGGCCGCCGACTGGTCCAAGCGCCCGCTGCCGATGGAATGGCTCAACTATGCGGCCCTCGACGTAGAACTGCTCATCGAGCTGCGTGCAGCGATCGCCCAAGTGCTTGCCGAGCAAGGCAAAACCGATTGGGCCGCACAGGAATTCGAATATTTGCGGACTTTCGAAGCCCGAGAGGCCGACCGGGAGACCGCTTCCCGACGGGAACGCTGGCGCCGCACGTCGGGAATCCACCGAATCCGCGACCCGCGTGGCTTGGCCGCTGTTCGGGAATTGTGGACGACGCGGGACCGCATCGCCCAACGGCGGGACATCGCGCCGCGTCGCATCTTGCCGGACTCGGCCATCATCGACGCGGCCGTCGCCGACCCGAAGACGGTCGAGGACCTCGTCGCGTTGCCGGTGTTCGGTGGACGCAACCAGCGCCGCAATGCCGCGATGTGGTTCGCGGCGCTGCAGGCGGCCCGGGAAGCCCCCAATCCGCCGGACGACACCGAGCCGACCAACGGGCCGCCGCCGCCGGCGCGGTGGAGCAAACGCAAACCCGAGGCCGCGGCCATGCTGGAAGCCGCCCGGGCGGCGCTGGCGGAGGTATCGCTGCGGGTCGGGGTCCCAGTGGAGAACCTGATCCTGCCTGAACTGGTGCGGCGGCTGTGCTGGGACTGGGAGGCCATTTCGGCAACGGCCGAAAACCCCGCCGCCGCTGTCGAGGAGCACTTGCGCCTCGGCCGGGCGCGGGCCTGGCAGCGAGAGCTTGTGGTCCCCGCGCTGGCCGCGGCACTGACCCACCCCGGCGACGCGATCGACGGCTAGCGCGCTGGTGATTTAGTGCCCACCCTGGGTGTGAATCGTTGGCGCTGAGAGTGAAAGCAGGGCGGGAAAAATCGCCGGCTTCGACCCTGGCTTCACTCGGAAAGCCCTGGGCTCACACCGAAAGCCCGGTCTTCACTTCGTAAGCACCCGACGGTCAGTCGAGCCGTTCGCTGATCTCCGACTCCGTCGCACTAGCGCCGAGTGCGGCGACCCAACCGGTGATCCGACGCGCCACGTCCTGGTCGGTAAGGCCCAACTCGGCCAGCACCTCACCCCGGGACGCGTGCTCGAAGAACTCCTGCGGCAGTCCCACGTCGCGGCACGGCACATCGATCTCTGCGCGCCGCAGCGCGGCGGACACCGCCGCCCCCACGCCACCGTTGACTCCGTTGTCTTCGCACGTGACGACCAGTTTGTGCGTCGCCGCCAGTTCGCCGACCGCATCGGACACCGGCAACACCCAGCGCGGGTCGATCACCGTCACCCCAATTCCCTGGTTGTGCAGCCGTTTGGCCACCGCCAGCGCCATCGGCGCGAAGGCGCCCACCGCGATCAGCAGCACGTCGTGGTTCAGGCCGCCGGCCGGCACCGCGAGCACGTCGACACCGGAGCGCCGTTCGATAGCCGGAATATCTTCGCCCACATCACCTTTCGGGAACCGCAAAGCCGTCGGACCGTCGTCGACGTCCAGCGCCTCGCCGAGTTCCTCGCGCAGCCGGGTGGCGTCGCGCGGCGCGGCTACCCGCATGCCGGGCACGATGCCCAGCATCGACAGGTCCCACATGCCGTTGTGGCTGGGGCCGTCGTTGCCGGTGACACCGGCCCGGTCCAGCACCAGGGTGACGGGCAGCTTGTGCAGCGCCACGTCCATCATGATCTGGTCGAAGGCCCGGTTGAGGAACGTCGAGTAGATCGCCACCACCGGGTGCAGACCACCCATCGCCAACCCGGCCGCTGACGTCATCGCGTGCTGCTCGGCGATGCCGACGTCGAACATCCGGTCCGGAAACCGTTTCCCGAACGCCGTCAGCCCGGTGGGGCCGGGCATGGCCGCGGTGATGGCCACGATGTCGCGGCGCTTCTTGCCGTAGGCGATCAGCGCCTCGGAGAAAGTCGCCGTCCAGCCGGGACCCGCGACCTTGGTGGCCACGCCGGTGGCCGGGTCGATGACGCCGCAAGAATGCATCTGTTCGGCCTCGTCGTCCTCGGCCGGCGGGTAGCCCATCCCCTTGCGGGTGACGACGTGCACGATCACCGGGCGGCCGAAGCCGCGAGCCCTGCGCAGCGCGACCTCGACCGCGTGTTCGTCGTGGCCGTCCACCGGGCCGACGTACTTCAGCCCGAGATCGGTGAACAGCAGTTGCGGCGACAGGGAGTCCTTGATGCCGGCCTTGACGCTGTGCAGGAACTGGTAGACGACCTCGCCCACCAGCGGCACCGCCCGCACCGCGTCGCGGCCCTTCTCCAGCGCCTGCTCGTAGGCCGGCTGCAGCCGCAGCGTGGCCAGATGGTCAGCGACGCCGCCGATGGTGGGTGCGTAGCTGCGGCCGTTGTCGTTGACGACGATGACGACCGGGCGGCGGGAGGCGGCGATATTGTTCAGCGCCTCCCAGCACATGCCGCCGGTGAGGGCGCCGTCGCCGACCACGGCGACCACGTGCCGGTTGCGATGTCCGGTCAGCTCGAACGCCTTGGCCAGGCCGTCGGCGTAGGACAATGCCGCGCTGGCGTGGCTGGACTCCACCCAGTCGTGTTCGCTCTCGGCGCGCGACGGATACCCCGACAGCCCGCCCTTTTTGCGCAGGCTCTCGAAGTCCTGGCAGCGGCCGGTCAGCATCTTGTGCACGTAGGCCTGGTGACCCGTGTCGAAGACGATCGGATCGTGTGGTGAGTCGAATACCCGGTGCAGCGCCAACGTCAGCTCGACGACACCGAGGTTCGGGCCCAGGTGCCCCCCGGTTGCGGCGACCTTGTGGATCAGGAACTGGCGAATCTCGGAGGCCAGGCCGCGCAATTGCCGCTGGGACAGGTGCTGCAGATCAGCGGGCCCACGGATCTGTTCCAGCATCCAGCTAGTCTACGCAGCGAGCCGCGGGAGCGACCTTCGTGAACGGTCGACGACATCACATTCTTTGGTAGCGTCACGTTGCGGTGAGCCGGGAAGCCTGGTCGGCGCCGATAACACTGCGACCCATCGGAGCTCGCCATGGCGCCTGGATGTCCCCCGGAAGCGACCCGGGATCCCGACGTATCGTCACCCTATGCGCGCCGAGAACTTCGCCGAAGACTTTCCCGCGGTCACGATCGATTCCGACGCGCTGGACGCCGCCCGCACCCTCGCCGAGCACCGCCTGCCCGGGCTGTTGGTCACCGACTCGGCGGGAAAGCCCTACGCGGTGCTGCCCGCGTCGCAGGTGGTGCGATTCATCGTGCCGCGTTATGTGCAGGACGACCCGTCACTGGCCGGCGTGCTCAACGAATCGGTGGCCGATCGCTGCGCGGAGAAGTTGAGAGGCAAGAAGGTCCGCGATGTGCTGCCGGACCACCTGATCGACGTCCCTCCGGTCAACGCCGACGACACCATCATCGAGGTGGCGGCGACCATGGCACGGCTGCGCAGTCCGCTGCTCGCGGTGGTCGACGGCGGCAGGTTGCTCGGCGTGATCACGGCATCGCGCCTGCTGGATGCGGCCCTGCGGTCTTGATCGCGCCGGGCGCACTGACAGCTCGGCTGCTCAGAGCAGCGCAGGAATCTCGATGAACTACATCGCGATCGCCGTGTTCGTGGTGGCCTATGCGCTGATCGCCGGCGACCGGGTCAACAAGACGTTGGTGGCGCTGACGGGTGCGGCGATCGTGGTCGCCTTGCCGGTGATCAGATCCGACGACGTCTTCTACTCCCGCGAGACCGGGATCGATTGGGACGTAATCTTTTTGCTGCTCGGCATGATGATCATTGTCAGCGTGCTGCGCCAGACCGGGGTGTTCGAATACATCGCCATCTGGGCGGCCAAACGGGCCAAGGGCTCCCCGCTGCGCATCATGATCCTGCTGGTGTTGGTCACCGCTTTCGCGTCGGCCCTGCTGGACAACGTCACCACCGTGTTGCTGGTGGCCCCGGTGACGCTGCTGGTGTGCGACCGGCTGGCGATCGGGCCGGCGCCGTTTTTGATGGCCGAGGTGTTCGCGTCGAACATCGGCGGCACGGCGACGTTGATCGGCGACCCGCCCAGCATCATCATCGCCAGCCGGGCGGGCCTGAGCTTCAACGACTTTCTGATTCACGCGACGCCCGTGGTGCTCGTCATCATCGGCGTCTTCATCGCGCTGTTGCCGCGGCTTTTTCCCGGCGCGTTCGATGTCGAGCCCGAGCGGGTCGCCGACGTGATGTCGCTGGAAGAACGCGAAGCGATCCGCGATCCGCGGCTGCTCATCAAGTCCGGCGCCGTCCTGCTTGCGGTTCTGATCGGGTTCATCGCCCACTCGGCGTTACGCATGGAGCCCTCCGTCGTGGCGCTGCTGGGGGCCGGCATTCTGGTGGTGATCTCCGGGCTGGAGCACTCCGACTACCTGTCCGCCGTCGAATGGGACACACTGCTGTTCTTCACCGGGCTGTTCGTCATGGTCGGCGCCCTGGTCAAGACTGGCGTCGTCAACCAACTGGCGCGCATGGCCACCGAAGCAACCGGTGGCCATGCGCTGTTGACCACGATGTTGATTCTTGTGGTGTCATTCGTGCTCAGCGGCATCATCAACAACGTTCCGTACGCGGCGACCATGGCGCCGATCGTCGGCCAGCTGCTGCCTTCGATGGTGGGCAGCCAGCACCCACATGTGCTGTGGTGGGCGCTGGTGCTGGGGACCGACCTCGGTGGCAACCTCACCGCCGTCGGCGCCAGCGCCAACGTGGTGATCCTGGGCATCGCCCGCCGCGCCGAAAGTCCGATCTCCTTCTGGGAATTCACTCGCAAGGGGGCGACGGTCGCGGCGGTGTCCATTGCGATATCCGCGGTCTACTTGTGGTTGCGATACTTCGTGTTGGCCTGAATGTGCTGAAAACTCTTGTGCTGCCTCGTTATTCGGCGTTGCGGGTCACAGGCGGCCCATCTCGCGGGCCATCCGGGAGTGCTCGAGGTACCTGTTGGGCTGCGGGAGGTGGTTTTTCGGCGGAGGCAGGCGCAATGCGGCACCGGCCGCCCGGATCGCCTCGATAAGCCGGCGCGGTCTCGACGCCGGCCGCGGCGACAATGCCACCGCGGTGCTGAACGCGACTTCCTGCTCGGTGATGAGAACGGGCGCATCGGAGACCGCGTCGTCAACCAAGGCTGGTTCGACATCTTCGATGACCTCGGGTGTTGCTGCAGATGTCGTTGATGGTTGCGACATTTCACGCCTCCTTGTCATGTCGGCTTGCCAACCTCGGTTGGTTTGCCTCGGATAGCCATGGAGTTTTGTCGGATGCGCGGGACCCGGCGAGAGAGCGCACACCACATTTGTCAGTGATGTGCACCCCCGGGTGTACGCATCAGCGTCGCAACCTGGTAGGCCACGTCGTGGTGGGTTGGCCGCTGGTTCGTACTCGTTATCAGTCTGTGCGGCAGTCGGTTTGGTGATCAAGATGATGGTCGGGAAGCGTGCCGCGGGAACCATGGAGTTGGTGTACACACCACCGTGCACGCACCACCAAGAATCGTAGTGCCGGCAGGCTGCCCCCGGCCTGGGTCAACGTCGACCATGGTTGTGCAGCTACCGCAGCCAAAGAATCCGAGGCAGCGACATGCCCGCGATGAGGATGTGTAAGGGACGACGTGCAATGCGTACTATCCGTGACCTGGTGCTGAGGGTATCGCCGGTGGCGATACGACCTGGCCGCAGAAGGGAAACGATCACGAGATCCACCTTGGTGCTGAGAACGGACAGCTCGGGCCGCGCGATGTGGGTGGATATCGGCTGGCAAGCCTGCGACGAGCGACTGGTCAGCCTCGCCGAAGCCAAGACGCTCGGAGCCGGCGGCCGGCGTCGTGCGTGAAAACCCGGCACGCAGGAGGGAAACAGCGACAGTTCCGCCGTCCTGTGCGTCATCCGAGCGCTTCCGCGGAGAATCGGGTAGCGCATTACCCGAGCAAACCGGCGCCAGTCCGCGGATAATTTCACCGACACCCTGACGACGTCGAGCGGCGAAGGATGGCACCGAGGTGAGTGGTCCAATTTCGGTCCTCATTGCCGAGGACTCCCTGCTGGTGCGAGACAGCGTGTCCAGGGCATTGGCAACCGATCCTGATGTGACGGTCGTCGGGGTTGCCGAAGACTATGACTCCACGGTGGAACTGGTCGAAAAGCATCGACCGACGATGCTGTTCACCGACGTTCGGATGCCGCCTACCTCGACCGACGAGGGGATTCGGTTGGCCCGGTGGATGCGCACGGCGCATCCCGATACCGGGGTGATCGTGCTATCGCAATACGCGGATCCGAGCTATGCGGCGGGGCTGCTGGACGGCGGTACGGCGTCCCGCGGGTATCTGTTGAAGGAACGAATCTCGCACTTCGACCAGCTCAGCGAGGCGGTGCACCAAGTCGCGGCCGGCGGCACGGTCCTCGATCCACTGGTGGTGGAGGCGCTACTGGCCCAGCCGCGTTCGGCGGCAACACTGAGCCGACTGACCCCAAGGGAACGCGAGGTGCTCGCCGAGTTGGCCACCGGGCTCAGCAATCGCACGGTGGCGCAACGGCTGGTGTTGTCTCAGCGGGCGGTGGAAAAGCACATAAATTCGATATTCGCCAAGCTCGGCTTGAGCGTCGATGACTCAGTCGATCGGCGGGTCAAGGCCGTACTGATGTTCCTCGACGACGTCTCGGCCTAAACCGGTGAGCGTCGACAGCGTTACGAAGTGTGGTGTGTACACCATGGTGTGGGCCCAACGGCCTGCGCATAATTCGCTGGTGCGGGACGAGAGGGTTCCAGTCTGGGTCGTCGATGACCAAGCCAGTTTCCGGCTCGCGACTGCCGCCACCGTGGCCGCCACCGAAGATTTCGTCATGGCCGGCGAATGCGAGACGGGCGAATCCGCGATCGAACTGCTTCGCGACCGCGACGCCGGGATCGTGCTGATGGATATTCATATGCCGGGAATGGGGGGCATCGAAGCCACCCGCCGTCTGCGGGCCGCCCACCCAGAGTTGATGATCCTGCTGATGTCGACCTACGACCTCGAAGATCTTCCCGCCGGGGCCACCGACTGTGGCGCCGCGGCATACCTGCACAAGGAACACCTGAGCCCAGATCTGCTGACCCGGCTATGGCGAGCACCCCACTGAGGCCGGCGACTCCGGCCGCCTCGGTGCCCTATTGGCGGGTGCCGAAGGTCCTTCTTCACGCGGCCGTCCGGTCTTCGTCCTTGTTGGGCCACGACCTCGTCTACCGCCTGAAGGCGGAACGCTTTCAGCTTTTCCTTGGTTACGGGTATCTGGCCATGTACTTCGGTACCGGCGTGATGCTGCCGCTCTGGGAGTACCAATATGTGCTGCGATCGTCCTGGTTTCTGGCCATCGCCGGGATCAGCACCGCGCAGTCTGCCGTGCTGGTGGTCGCGCTGCGCCTGGCACGGCAGCGCAGATATCAGCGATCGATCACGCTGGTTTGTGTCGGTAACTGGATCGCCGTTTTGCTCATCACGTTCGTCGCGCCGGTCCTGCTGCCGGTGCTGGTGCTCGCGGCGCTGATACCCGTCGTTTTCGCGGAGCCCTACATCAGCCGACGCCGCGGGCTGGCCTTCACCATGATCACCGCAGGCTGCGTCCTGGGCCTGGCCGCACTGGCGCGCTTCCAGAATGTCGCGCACTCCGCAGCTCAACCGCCTCGCTGGATCGAGACCGCATTCATCGTCTCAGCAATGCCGGTCAATGCCCTGCTCATCCTGGTGATTGTGTGGAATAACGCCAATGCGCTACGAACGTCGGAGAAACTGCTCGCCGAGCGCGCCGCGCAATTGGAGGCATCACGTGGCCGGCTGATCACCGCGGCCGATGAGGAACGACGCCGTCTGGAACGGGACCTGCACGACGGCGCCCAACAACACCTCGTCGCCCTGGCGGTGCTCATCCAGCTCGCTCGCACCTCCGGGCCGGACCGATACCAACCGCTGCTCGCCGAGGCGTCCGGACTGGTGGAGACGGCGATCGCGGAGATCCGCCGACTCGCCCACGGGATCTATCCCCCGCTGCTCGTGAGCGGTGGTCTGGCCGCGGCGCTGCCGGCGGTCGTCGCCCACGCCCCCATTCCTGTGCAACTGAACCTGGAGGGCGTCGGCCGCTACGACGCGTCGGTCGAGGCCGCCCTGTATTTCTGCTGCAGCGAAGCGTTGCAGAACGCCACCAAACACGGCGGCGAGAACACCACGGTCACCATCACGGCCCATGCCGACGACGGCACACTGACCCTCACGATCAGCGACACCGGCCGCGGATTCGACCCCGCAACCATCGGCGCCGGACTGACCAACATGAGCGACCGCATCTCAGCCATCGGCGGCGACCTCACCATCGACACCGCGCCCGGGCGCGGCACCCGCATCACGGCCGTCATACCCACCACGGTGCCAACCGGCGAGTCCGAGACGCCCGGGCCTGACCCGGCGCACGAAGGAGGCACCGAGCCTGCAACCGTGGCGCCGAGCCTGCGCACAGGGGGCGCGTCAGGGTCACGGCCGCGCCCTCACCGCAGTCTCGACGCGGACGTCAACAGCGCGACGCATTCGACGTGATGGGTCAGCGGGAATGCGTCGAACACCTTGAGCTTCTCGACGACATACCCATGACCGCGATACAGACCGATATCACGCGCGAAAGCCGCTGCCTCGCAGCCGATATGCACCACACGCGGTACGCCGGCCGCGGCGAGCAGGTCGACGACCTCGCGCCCGGCACCTGAACGCGGCGGATCCAGCACCGCAACGTCAGCGCTCGCGTGTTGGGCGTGCAGGGCACGGCGCACCGAATCGGTGACGACCTGCACCCGCGGCAAGTCAGCCAGCGCGGTCCGAGCGGCCCGCGCCGCCGCGCGGGAAGTGTCGACGGTGACCACCCGCCCCGACTCCCCCACCGCTTCGCCCAGCGCTGCGGCGAAGACACCCGCGCCGCCGTAGAGATCCCACGCCGTCATGCCGGCGCCGGGCTGCGCCCAGTCGACGACGAGACTGCTGTATACGTTCGCGGCGGCCCGATGCGCCTGCCAGAACGCTGTCACCGGCACCCGCCAGCTGCGCCGGCCCACCCGCTGCACAGCTTCGTAGCCGCCTTCCATCACCGTGGTGGCGGTCCGCTTGCCGGTCCGTAAGGTGCGGACCACATGCCTGGTGTCGTCGTCGTCGAGGGCCACGTGCAGCTGGGCGCCGGGCGGCCAGTCGGGGCCGTCCAGCCCGTCCAGCATTCCGTCCGGTAGCTGCGCGCAGCGCAGGTCGGCCACCAGCTCGTCACTGTGGTAGCGGTGAAAGCCGGGGCGACCGTCGGGCCCAACGTCGAGCCGGACGCGGGTTCGCCAACCGATGGGGGCGCCGATCGGTTCCGAGTCGCCGCTCCATTCATGGCCGCCGAGCCGCTGCAGCTGATTGGCCACCACTTGCGCCTTGAGCTGCCTGGCCGCATCCGGTTCGACGAACGCCAGGTCACAGCAGCCGGCGCCGTCGACACCGGCGATCGGACACAGCGACTCCGTCCGGTCGGCCGACGGCTCGATCACTTCGACAGCCACTGCATGCCAATAGGATCCCCGATCGGCGGTGACCCGGGCGCGAACGCGTTCGCCGGGCAACGCGTAGCGGACGAACACGACCCGGCCTTCGTGATGTGCCACGCAGCTGCCGCCGTTCGCCGGCGCGCGGGTGACCAAAGTCAGTTCGGCGCAAGCAGATTGAACCGTCAATCGAAGATTCCCCGCCGGGCATCCCCTGGAGCGGCATGCGGCTGCAGCGTCTTGATCCGCTCCGACGAACTCAGCTGCCACGGAACCGAAGTCACCATCACTCCGGGCATGAACAGCAACCGGCCCTTGAGCCGCAAGGCACTTTGATTGTGCAGCAACTGCTCCCACCAACGACCAACCACGTATTCCGGAATGAACACCGTGACCACGGTTCGGGGAGACTCTTTGCTGACCCGTTTGACGTAATCGAGTATGGGACGGGTGATTTCGCGGTAGGGCGAGGCGATGACCTTGAGCGGCACGCTGATGTCGCTCTCTTGCCACTTGTGCACCAGCTCACGGGTTTCCGCGTCGTCGACGCTGACGGTGACCGCCTCCAGCACATCGGGGCGAGTGGCACGCGCATACGCCAGCGCACGCAGGGTAGGCAGATGCAATTTCGACACCAGGACCACCGCGTGGTTGCGGCTGGGCAACACGACATCGTGCTGGGCGGCCTCCTGCTCGGCCAATTCCCGGTTGACGGCGTCGTAATGCTTGCGGATCAGCTTCATGATGATGAACAGCAGCGCCATCGCGGCGATGGCATATTTCGCGCCGGCTTGGAATTTCGTCACCAACACAACCAGCAGAACCGCGCCGGTGGAAACCAGCCCGACCGTGTTGACCACCCGCGAGCGCATCATCTTGCGCCGCAGCCGGGGATCGGTCTCGGTGCGCAGCAATCGGGTCCAGTGCCGGACCATGCCGATCTGACTCAGCGTGAACGAAATGAACACGCCGACGATGTACAGCTGGATCAGCGCGGTGACTTCGGCCCGAAACGCAATGATCGCCAAGAGCGCCGCGCCCGCCAGAAACAGGATTCCGTTGGAGAAGGCCAACCGGTCGCCGCGGGTGTGCAGTTGACGCGGAAGGTAGCTGTGCTGGGCCAGGACCGAACCCAGCACCGGAAACCCGTTGAACGCGGTGTTTGCCGCCAACACCAAGATCAGCGCCGTCACCGTGGCGATCAGCAGGAACCCGATGCGAAAGTCGCCGAACACCGTCTCGGCCAGCTGTGTCACCAGCGTCTTCTGGTAGTAGCCGGGCGGCGCCCCGGACAGCTGGGTGGCGGGATCGTCGACCAGCTGAACCCCAATCTTCTTGGCCAGCAATATGATGCCCATCAACAGTGTCACCGCGATGGCGCCCAACATCAGCAACGTCGTTGCCGCGTTGCGGGACTTGGGTTTCTCGAAAGCCGGCACCCCGTTGCTGATCGCCTCCACACCGGTCAGCGCCGCACAACCCGAGGAGAACGCCCGGGCCACCAGGAACGCCAGCGCAAACCCGACTATCGGGCCGTGCTCGGAATGCATGTGGAAGCCGGCGGATTCGGCTCGTAATGGGTTGCCCAGCACGAAGATCCGGAACAGCCCCCAGCCGATCATGCCGACGACGCCGATGATGAACGCGTAGGTCGGAATCGCGAAGGCCAGCCCGGACTCGCGGACCCCGCGCAGGTTCATCGCCGTCACCAACAGGATCGCGGCTACGCAAAACCACACCTTGTGCTGCGCCACGACCTGCACCGCCGAGCCGATGTTGGACATGGCCGACGCGGTCGAAACGGCAACGGTCAGAACGTAATCCACCATCAGAGCGCTGGCCACAACCAGGCCCGCGGTATTGCCCAGGTTTGTGGTCACCACCTCGTAGTCGCCGCCCCCGGACGGGTAGGCGTGCACGTTCTGCCGGTAGCTGGCCACCACCACCAACATCACCGCGGCCACCGCCAGGCCGATCCACGGCGTCAGCGCGTACGCCGCCAGCCCGCCCACCGACAGCATCAGGAAAACCTCTTCGGGCGCGTAGGCCACCGACGACAGCGCGTCCGAGGCGAACACCGGCAAAGCTATCCGCTTGGGCAGCAGCGTGTGACTCAGCCGGTCGCTGCGAAACGGCCGACCGATGAGCAACCGGCGCGCGGCGGTGGAAAGTTTGGACACGAGAGCCAAGAGTAAGCGCACCCGGGTGCGGCGGTAGCGTTCCCTAGGCGAGAATTGTCCCTACCGAAATCGGCTCGCCAACGTGGCTCACCGATAAGCACGCAACCGGGGAGGACCTCAAGTGCGGGTGATTGTGATGGGGTGCGGCCGGGTGGGGTCTTCGGTTGCCGACGGGCTGTCCCGAATCGGCCACGACGTCGCCGTCATCGACCGGGACAGCGCGTCTTTCAACCGGCTCAGCCCGGAGTTCGCCGGCGAGCGTGTGCTGGGCCAGGGGTTCGACCGGGATGTGCTGCTCAGGGCCGGCATCGAGGAAACCGATGCCTTCGCCGCCGTCTCGTCCGGGGACAACTCCAACATCATCTCGGCGCGGCTGGCCCGGGAGACCTTCGGGGTGCAGCGCGTCGTCGCACGGATCTACGACGCCAAGCGCGCCGAAGTCTACGAGCGTCTTGGCATTCCCACCATTGCCACGGTGCCCTGGACCACCGATCGGCTGCTGCACGCACTGATCCGGGAGACCGAGACCGCCAAATGGCGCGATCCGACCGGTACCGTCGCCGTCTCCGAGGTCACCCTGCACGAGGACTGGGTGGGACACCGCGCCACCGATTTGGAGCAGGCGACCGGCGCGCGGGTGGCCTTCATGATCCGGTTCGGAACCGGCATCTTGCCGGGGCCCAAGACGGTCATCCAGTCCGGCGATCAGGTCTATGTCGCGGCGATATCCGGACGCGCCGCCGAGGCAGTGGCCATCGCGGCCTTGCCGCCGAGCGAAGACCTGGACACCGGAGCCAGCCGTTGATCTGCACGACCGAGGAGCGCCGCAAATGAAGGTAGCTGTAGCGGGCGCCGGCGCGGTCGGCCGCTCGGTCACCCGCGAACTGGTGGAGAACGGCCACGACATCACTTTGATCGAGCGCAACCCCGACCACGTCGACGTTGACGCCATCCCGGCGGCGCACTGGCGGCTCGGGGACGCCTGCGAGCTGAGTCTGCTCGAGTCGGTGCATCTCGAGGAGTTCGACGTGGTGGTGGCGGCCACCGGCGACGACAAGGTCAACGTGGTGCTCAGCCTGCTGGCCAAGACCGAGTTCGCGGTGCCCCGCGTGGTGGCCCGGGTCAACGATCCCCGCAACGAATGGCTGTTCACCGACGCGTGGGGGGTGGACGTGGCCGTGTCCACGCCGCGGATGCTGGCGTCGTTGATCGAGGAGGCTGTCGCCGTCGGCGACCTGGTGCGGCTGATGGAGTTTCGCAAGGGTCAGGCAAACCTGGTCGAGATCACCCTGCCCGACGACACCCCCTGGGGCGGCAAGCCGGTGCGCAAACTGCAGCTGCCGCGCGACGCTGCGCTGGTGACGATCCTGCGCGGGCCGCGGGTCATCGTGCCGGAGGCCGACGAGCCGTTGGAAGGTGGGGACGAGCTGCTCTTCGTGGCGGTCACCGAGGTCGAGGAGGAGCTGAGCAAGCTGCTGTTGTCGAGCCGCGACGAGGCCAGCCGCTGACTAGCCCTGCTCTTCGTCGCCGGCGGGACCGCCCCCGACCGCAGTGCCGGCGGCGGCGTCGTCGTCGGCCGGCATGGCACGGTGAGCGGCCTTGATCGCCGCGTAGGTTCCCAGCGCGGCGACCGCGGTCAGCGGCCAGCCCATCGCGATCCGCGCCACCCCGAGCCAACCCGTCTTGTCTGCGTCGTACAGCAGCTCCTGGACCACGAACCGGGCGGCGAAGACCAGCGTCCAGCAGAGCGTGGCGACGTCGAACGCATACACCGCCCGCGACACGTTGCGCCAGCGCCGATCACGTCCGCTGGCCCAGCTCCACAGGTAGCCGACCACCGGCTTGCGGATCAGAATCGACACCGCGAACACCACCGCCCAGAACAAAGACATCCAGATGCCTAGCAGGAAATAGCCCTTGGACTGGCCCATGGCGTAGGCGATCAGCGCGCAGATGGCCACCCCGAAAAACCCGGAAAGGGCCGGCTGGGTGGATTCCCGCCGAATCAGCCGCCACACCAAGATCAGCGCGGCCGCGCCGAGTGCCAGCCCGATCGCGGGCAGCAGGCCTGCCAGGCTGGAGGCCGCCACGAAAATCACCACCGGCACCGTCGAGTAGATGAGACCGCTCACCCCGCCAACCTGCGCGAGCAACCGTTGCGGATGGACGCGGTTATCGGTCACGGGAGAGCCCGGTGAATCTCCCAACTCGGGTGGAACGGTCACCGCTCGATCTCGTAATGCGGGTTGTAGATGGCTTTGGTTCCGTTCTCCAGGTTGCCCACCCGGCCGTGCACCCGCAGCGTGCGGCCCGAGTCGATACCGGGGATGCGGCGCTGACCCAACCAGACCAGCGTGACGGTGTCGCTGCCGTCGAACAGTTCGGCGCGCACCCCGCCGGAACCACCCTTGCCGCAGGTTTCCACGCTGCGCAAGGTACCCACCATGGTGACTTCCTGGCCGCGGTGGCAATCGATCACCCGCTGTGCGCCGGTGCTAATGACCTCGTCGGACAGCTCCTCGCTGTCGAGTTCCTCCGGGTCCTCCGTCAACCGACGGGAGAGCCGGCGCAGAAAACCTTGGGCCCCCATGGCCACTCCTGACAGTGCTCAGCAATCGGCACGATTATCTATGCCAACGGCAACCGTAGACCTGTTGGTTCCCCGGCGCCACTGAGCCGAAACCGCCCCCGCCGGCGGCGATCTTGGAGCGCCCGCGGGCGCCGGGCACTATCTAGGGATGGCTGTCGACTTGCACGGGGTCACCATGGTGGTGCTGCCCGGAACCGGATCCGACGACGACTATGTCGGTCGGGCGTTTTCCGGCCCCCTGCATGAGGCCGGCGCCGTGGCGGTGACGCCGCCGCCGCAGCCGGACCGTCTGGTCGACGGCTATCTGGCCGCCTTGGACGAGGCGGCGCGTTCCGGGCCGATCGGCGTCGGGGGGGTTTCGATCGGCGCCGCGGTGGCCGTCGCGTGGGCATTGGCTCATCCCGGGCAAGCGGTTGCCGTGCTGGCCGCGCTGCCGGCCTGGACCGGGGAACCGGACTCGGCGCCGGCGGCTTTGGCGGCGCGGCATTCGGCGTCCCAGCTGCGTCGCGACGGCCTGGAAGCCACCACTAGCCAGATGCGAGCATCCAGCCCGCTCTGGCTGGCCGACGAGCTGGCCCGGTCGTGGCGGACTCAGTGGCCGCAGCTGCCCGACGCGATGGAAGCGGCGGCGGCCTACATCGCCCCGACCCGGGCCGAGCTGCGACGGCTGGCCGTGCCGCTGGGGGTGGCCGCGGCGGTCGACGACCCGATCCATCCGCTGCAGGTCGGTGTCGACTGGGCGAGCTGCGCGCCGCGTGCAGCGTTGCGCACGGTGACACTGGACCAGATCGGCGCAGACGCCGCCGCGCTGGGCGCGGCCTGCCTCGCCGCCCTCGCCGACGTTTGACCTCGCATCAGGGTGCATCGGGTGTGAATTCCCGGCTTTCAGCGTGAATCCTGGGCTTCGAATGTGCAGCCAGGGCGGAAAATCGCGCTGATCCCCGCCCTGTGCTCACTCCGAAAACCCTGACTTCACACCGAACGACCCAAGTTCACACCGAATGCCGCGAGCAGCTAGTGAACAGGCAATACGCGCCGACCGCTGTCGACACCGATCTTGAAACCGCCCCTTGCCGCAGGCTCGGCGTCAATGCGCGGCGGTCAGCCGCCGGTCGTGGTGCGCAACTGCTGCATCGCCGAGCCCTCGGCACCGCGGCGTGCTGCGGGCTGGCCGGACTGCTGTTGGGCCTCCATCGCCTGCGCGGCCTGCTGCGCGGCCGCCTCGCGAAGCTGCTCGACCATCGGCTCGGGCAGCTGCACCGGCAACGGCGTGCGCACCGGCAATGGCGTGTCGCCACGGCGGACGACGGTGTCGGCCAGCGCCGCGCGGGCTTCCTCGACCAGCGCGTCGATGGTCTCGTGTGGACCGTTGACAACGCAGCGGATCATCCAGCGATAGCCGTCGACCCCGATGAATCGGACCACGCCCGAGGCGGTGCCCACGACTTCCCGACCCCATGGCCCGTCCTTGATGCTGACCTTGGCTGAGTCTTGCCGCAGCGAGTCGGCAAGTTCGCCGGCCACCTCGCGCCACAGTCCGCCAGTCTTCGGCGCCGCGTAGGCGGCGATGGTGAACCGCCCGTTGGGCGTGACCACCCACACCGCGCTGGGCACCCCGCTCTCGGTCAGCTCGACCTGCAGCTGGCCGCCGGCCGGCATCGGGATCAGCACCGAGCCGAGGTCGAGTCGTGCCTGCTCCGCGTCGGCCGGATCGTCGAAGTCGTCGATGTCGAACGGGCCCTCCAGCTCCTCGCCGGCTTCGTCGTCTGGGGCGGCTTGCGCCTCGACTTCCGCGTCGGCGGCCTCGGGCGCTTCGTCCGGCGGCTCGACGGGAGCTTCCGGGCCGTCGTCTTTGCGTGAGCGTCTACCGAATGCCGCCATCAGCGCCGCTCCTCCACATCGCTCTCCTGCTCTGCATCGTCGCCGGCGTCACAGACTCGCGTGTCCGCCGGAGGAACCGTGACCGCCGTCGCCACGGGAGGTTTCCGCCAGCCCGGCCTCGTCGAAGGACGAGACCTCGACCAGCTCGAGTAGCTCGACCCGCTGCACCAGCAGCTGGGCAATCCGGTCGCCGCGGTGCACGTCGATGGGCGCGTGCGGGTCGAGGTTGATCAGCGAAACCTTGATCTCACCACGGTAGCCCGCATCGATGGTGCCCGGACTGTTGACGATCGAAAGTCCCACGCGGGACGCCAATCCCGAACGGGGGTGAACCAAGCCCACCATCCCGTACGGGATGGCGACCGCGACGCCGGTGCGCACCAGGGCGCGATGCCCGGGTGCCAGCTGGACATCTTCGGCGCTGTACAGGTCGACACCGGCGTCGCCGTCGTGAGGGCGGCTGGGCAGGGGCAGACCCGGGTCGAGGCGGACTACGGCCAGACTCGTCGACACGGACCCAGAGATTACCCTTGACCGCGTGTCCGGTACGCGTATAGCACCGCACAGCGTGCGATATCGCGAACGACTGTGGGTGCCCTGGTGGTGGTGGCCGCTGGGCTTCGCTCTGGCGGGGCTCATCGCCTTCGAGGTCAACCTCGGCGTCAGGGCGCTGCCCGACTGGCTGCCATACGCAATCCTGTCCACCGTCGCGGCCGGCGCGTTGCTGTGGCTCGGCCGGATCGAGATCCGGGTCACCGGCGAGTCACCGTCCAGCGAGGTCGAGCTCTGGGCCGGCGAGGCGCATCTGCCGGTCACCGCGATCGCCCGGTCCGCCGAAATCGTTCCGTCCGCCAAGTCCGCGGCACTGGGCCGGCGGCTCGACCCGGCGGCTTTCGTCCTGCACCGGGCATGGGTCGGCCCAATGGTTCTGGTCGTACTCGACGACCCCGATGACCCCACGCCGTACTGGCTGGTGAGCTGTCGTCACCCCGAGCGGGTGCTGTCGGCCCTGAGGAGCTGAGCGCAAAGGGCAGCTGATCGAAATCAGGCAGCGCAGTCGGTACAGATCATGACGCCGTTCTTCTCGCTGGCCAGTCGGCTGCGATGTTGCACCAGAAAGCAACTCGAGCAGGTGAACTCGTCGGCCTGCTTCGGAATCACGCGCACAGACAACTCTTCGCCCGACAGGTCGGCGCCGGGCAACTCGAAATTCTCGGCTGATTCGGATTCGTCCACGTCGACTACCGCCGACGCCGCTTCGTTTCGCCGCGCTTTGAGCTCCTCCAGCGAGTCCTCGGAGACGTCGTCAGTCTCGGTGCGCCGCGGAGCGTCGTAGTCGGTAGGCATCGTCCTATCCCCGTCCTATCCCCTCTTGCCCTTAACCCTCTGTGCCCTTGAAATGCTCAATCCCGCAATATCCCAAGCAACGCTTTGTACCAGCGTCGAACGCATCCACCAAACGATTCGTGCCCGGATCGCCGCTCATTAGAGTGTGATTTACGTCACACCCCTGGATTGACTCCGTAGTTCGCCTTTAAACAGTGCGTTCCGCGTCGGATTAGAGTGCACTTGTGGTCGCGCAAATCACCGAAGGAACCGCTTTCGACAAGCACGGTCGGCCCTTTCGGCGACGCAACCCCCGGCCGGCGATCATCGCGGTCCTGCTGCTGACGATATTGACCGGGGTCATCTGGACCATCGCGCTGAGCCGGCCGGCGAAGGTCCGCGAGGCCTCGACATGCAACCCGCCGCCGCAGACTTCGGAGTCGACGACGGTCAAGGTCGGTGAGCCGGTGTCGCGGTCGGAGATGGCGGACGTCGCCCCGGCGAAGCTCAACGAGACCAAGGTCCGCGTTCTCAATGCCAGCGGTCGCGGCGGTCAAGCCGCCGACGTCTCCGGCGCGCTGCGGGACCTGGGCTTCGCCCAGCCGTCCGCCGCCAACGATCCGGTGTACGCCGGCACCCGGCTGACCTGCCAGGGTCAGATCCGCTTCGGCACCGCCGGTCAGGCCACCGCGGCCGCGGTATGGCTGGTGGCGCCGTGCACCGAACTGTTCCACGACAGCCGCGCCGACGACTCCGTCGACCTGGTCCTCGGTACCGAATTCACCTCACTGGCGCACAACGACAACATCGACGCCGTCCTCGCCACCCTGCGACCCGGTGCCACCGAGGCGTCGGATCCCGCGCTGTTGTCGAAAATCCACGCCAGTAGCTGTTGAGCGTCAGCCCGGCATCGGCTGCAGGCCGTGGCACTGCTTGAGTGCCGCCAACAGTTCGTCGGCTATGCCGGGCGCAGCCGCCAATACCAGTTGGGCGCTGCCATCCGGTGAGCCGTAGTCCGGCAGCACCACCCGGGCGCCGGCTTCGGCCGCGATCAGGGCACCCGCCGCGCAATCCCAGGGTTGCAGCCCGTGCTCGTAGTAGGCATCCAGCCGGCCCGCCGCCACCATGCACAAGTCCAGCGCCGCCGAGCCCATCCGGCGCACGTCGCGGACCATCGACAGCATCCTCGCCACCAGCGTGGCCTGCGCGGTGCGGCGCCGCAGCGAGTAGGCAAAGCCGGTGCCCACCAACGCCATCGACAAATCTTCGACGGGGGTGCACCGCAACGGGTGCGTCCCGTGCTCGTCGGTGACGCGTCCGCCCAGGCCGCTCGCCGCCGAATACACCCGGCCGGCCACGACGTCGGCGACCGCGCCGGCTACCGACACGCCGTTGATTTGGGCCGCGACCGACACTGCATATACCGGGATGCCGTAGACGAAGTTCACGGTGCCGTCGATGGGATCCAGCACCCAGGTGACAGTGTCGAGGGGCGGGGATGACCGGCCGTCGGGACCGCCGCCTTCCTCACCCACGATCGGATCGCCGGGCCGCAATTGCGCCAGCCGATCACGCAGCAGGCGTTCGGTCTCGGTGTCGACCACCGTCACCGGATCGGTCGGGCTGCTTTTCGTCCGCACCACATTGCCGCCGTCCGCGGCGGTGCGGACATCACTGCCGAACACCTGCGCACGCCGGGCGCGCACGAACGCAGCGGCTTCGGCGGCCAGCGTTTCGGCCGCCGACCGCAGCCGCTCCGGGTCGTTGTCAGCGGGCGTCACCGCTCTATCGCATCACAGTTGACCGGAACGGCGCCCGACTCGTGTCCAACCCGTCACCACAATGGTTCGGCACGCTTTAAGGTGAGCGAGCAGCCAAATGTCTCGCATGTCTCGCCGAGGAGATTCGATGACCAGCACCGATCTCGTGTCCGAAGCATCCGGCACCGCGCCGAAACGTCGTGGATTCGGCATCGACGTCGGCGGCAGCGGCATCAAGGGCGGGGTCGTCGATCTGGACACCGGCCAGCTGGTCGGCGACCGGGTCAAGTTGCTGACCCCGCAACCGGCCACCCCCTCGGCCGTGGCCAAGACCATCGCCGAGGTCGTCAACGCATTCGGCTGGACCGGTTCCCTCGGCGTGACCTACCCCGGCGTCGTCACCCACGGCATCGTGCAGACCGCGGCCAACGTGCACAAGTCCTGGATCGGGACCAGCGCGCGCGACATCATCAGCGCCGAACTGGACGGCCAGGACGTCGTCGTGCTCAACGACGCGGATGCGGCCGGGCTGGCCGAGGAGCGTTACGGAGCCGGTAAGGGACACACCGGGCTGGTCGTGCTGCTCACCTTCGGCACCGGAATCGGGTCCGCGGTCATCCATAACGGGACGTTGATACCGAATACCGAGTTCGGGCATCTCGAGGTCGGCGGTGAGGAGGCCGAGCATCGAGCGGCGTCGTCGGTCAAGGAGAACAACAATTGGAGCTTCAAAAAGTGGGCCAAAGAGGTGACCAAGGTGCTGATCACCATCGAGAACGCGATGTGGCCGGACTTGTTCATCGCCGGCGGCGGTATCAGCCGCAAGGCTGACAAATGGATACATTTGCTGGAAAACCGCACCCCAGTGGTGCCCGCAGCCTTGCAGAACACGGCCGGGATAGTCGGTGCGGCCATGGCCTCGACCACAGATGTCACGCATTGAGAACGCGTTGAATTTTGCCTGCTGGCGCAGTATGGGCGCGCATTGTCGTTACAATGGTCACCGGCGGCCGCCCGACCGATAACGCGCGAGTATTCACGCTGGTATCAACGCCGACATTCGACATAGCAGACACTTTCGGTTAAGCACGCCCAGATCCACCGGAAGTGAGTCCGACCGAAGGGGTCTATGTGGCAGCGACCAAGACGAGTCCAGCAACTGACGATCCGGTGAAGCGCACCGCGAAGTCGTCCGGGTCTTCTGGCTCTCACGGGTCTCCGGCCAAGACAGTCGCCAAGCGGGCGGCGGCCAAGGCCGGCAATGGCACCGCCCCAGCAAAGCGGGCCACCAAGACTGCATCCAAGGCCACCAAGTCCGGTTCGACCGCTCAGGCAGCTGCCACCCCCAAGAAAACTCGGGCGAAAGGCGCCGACGCCAAGGGGACGTCCGCCCGCGGGACGAAGGGCGGGTCCAAAGGGGCCGCGGAAGCGGTCGCGCAGGATCCCGACGCCCTCGTTGCCACCGAGGACGCCGATGCCACCGAGGACCTCGAGATCGACCCCGATCTCGACGTCGAGCCGGACGAAGATCTCGACATCGATGCCGCCGATATCAACCTCGACGATTTAGAGGAGGTTGCCGCCGAGGCCGACGAGGTCGACCTCGAGGCGGACGCCGAGGCTGAGGACGGCGAGGCTGTAGTCGTTGCGGCACCCGCTGAGCCGGCCGCCGAAGACGAGGAAGAGATCGCCGAGCCCAGCGAAAAGGACAAGGCCTCCGGCGATTTCGTTTGGGACGAGGACGAATCCGAGGCGCTGCGACAGGCCCGCAAGGACGCCGAACTCACCGCATCCGCGGACTCGGTGCGGGCTTACCTCAAGCAGATCGGCAAGGTGGCACTGCTCAACGCCGAGGAAGAGGTCGAGCTGGCCAAGCGGATCGAAGCCGGTCTGTACGCCACGCAGCTGATGGCCGAGTACGCGGAGAAGGGCGAGAAGCTGCCGGCGGCTCAGCGCCGCGACATGATGTGGATCTGTCGCGACGGCGATCGCGCGAAAAACCATCTGCTGGAAGCCAATCTGCGGTTGGTGGTGTCGCTGGCCAAGCGCTACACCGGCCGCGGGATGGCGTTCCTGGACCTGATCCAGGAAGGCAACCTGGGCTTGATCCGGGCGGTCGAAAAGTTCGACTACACCAAGGGATACAAGTTCTCCACCTATGCCACCTGGTGGATCCGGCAGGCGATCACCCGCGCTATGGCCGACCAGGCGCGCACCATCCGCATCCCGGTGCACATGGTCGAGGTGATCAACAAGCTGGGCCGCATCCAACGCGAGCTGCTGCAGGATCTGGGCCGGGAGCCCACCCCTGAAGAGCTGGCCAAGGAAATGGACATCACGCCGGAAAAGGTGCTCGAGATCCAGCAGTACGCCCGCGAGCCGATCTCACTGGATCAGACCATCGGCGACGAGGGTGACAGCCAGCTCGGCGATTTCATCGAAGACAGCGAAGCGGTGGTGGCCGTCGACGCGGTGTCGTTCACGTTGCTGCAAGACCAGCTGCAGTCGGTGCTGGAGACGCTGTCCGAGCGCGAGGCCGGCGTGGTACGGCTGCGCTTCGGTCTCACCGACGGCCAGCCCCGCACGCTCGACGAAATCGGGCAGGTCTACGGCGTGACCCGCGAGCGCATCCGCCAAATCGAGTCCAAGACGATGTCAAAGTTGCGTCACCCCAGCCGTTCTCAGGTCCTGCGCGACTATCTGGACTGACTGGCGCTTGAAAGTGGCCCTCCCTCAACGCTTTTCGCGCTCGGAGTCGGCCCAACCGGTCATCGGTAGTGATTCGTAACCCGACCGTCCGCGTTGCAGCTAACCACCTTTCCGCAGGCCTGACAGCGCACCATGAAATCGGTGAAGCGCTGGTGGGTGCTGAACGGATCACCTGCGCCTTCGCCGTACTGGCCGTAACCATGATTCCCGCTGCCTGGGCAGAGAGTTTTTCCCGGCCCCGGACTGGTCGGTCCTTCGGGGATTTTCATGTGTCCTGATCGCACCGCCAACACGATGATGCCAATCACTACGGCAGTGACCATGATCGCGAACACAGCGAACAGGAAGAGCGCAATAAGAATCATTGTTGGTCCCTAGCGGTTGCCGTCGAGAGCACGAGACCGGCTGTGTTCTCCAAAAGCGTCGATCCGAGGATACGACCTGCGCGATTGTTACGTCGGGATTTGCAAAACTGCCGGTCGATTGCACTCCTGCCCGCAGCCGGGCTCTCGTCCGCTGCAACTACGGCGTTTGGATGACGCGGCCGCCGCAAGGTCGGCCTACCGGCTGATCGAGTTGCTGGGCCGCGCGGCATGGGCGAGGGAAGCCTTGTCCTGGTCCTCGTCAGCGCAGATACGGCCTCGGGTTTGGGAGACCCAGGCAAGGGTGTTGTTCCCCGATGGATGGACTCAGTCCAAAATATTTGCCGCTACAACGCTAGTCAGTGTCCTGCGATGGCCCGCCGCGATAAGCCGCGATAAACGTAGCAATCGGTGACATGATAAGCGGATGAGCGGACAAACCTGCTGGGGTTGCGGCCTTGAAACCCGTCGCTCGTACGGTGGGTGGCCCGATCGGCATCCGTGGGTCGCGTCAACGTTGGCGGCACTGGCGAGGTTCGCCGACCTAAGCGAACAGCATCCGACCGCCGCGATGGCGTTGGTGGTGCCGGGCACGCTCATCGGCTTTGCCGCGATCGCCACGTACCCATTCGTATTCGTGCCGCTGGTGCTTCTCCTAGGTGTGGCTTTCGTGGCGTCAATAGCCAATGAAGGAGCCAGGCGAAACCCAGCCTGTTGGCGCGAAGACTGCCCAGTCATGACCCCAAAGGCATAAACGCGACCGTCACCCAGGTGACCGTCCGCACCAGCCGCCGGCTCGGCGAAAATGCCGGGGTTGAAAGGGGCGGTGCCACAACGGATTCGCACACAAAGTGCATTGACCATTGTTTTGCTGGTCAGTTCAATTGCGTACTAGCGCCGTGCAGGCTGATTTGCCCCGAATTCAACCGATGCTATTCTCCGAATTTGCTCGCACTCGTGGCTCGGAGGTTCAACGAACATGGCCGTCAAACAAGGGTTCGTCGCAGCCGCCATGCTCGCCGGCCTAGCTGTCGGTACAGCTGGCAACGGGTGGGCTGAGACGACGATGAGCGGTCCCTACACTGCGATAGATACCAGCTCGGCAGGCCGAAGTACCACTGCCACTTGGAACTTCACACCCTGCGGCGACGAATGCGCGAACGTCGACCTTGGCAACGGGCTTGCTTCGCAAGCGCACTTCACGAACGGTCAGTGGGTAATGGACGTAGCAGGTGACACGGCCGACTGCGGTGACGGTACCCAAGTTCCCAGCGCCCAGGACATTCACTATTCGTGGGATGCCAACACGCTTGCGGGCACAGCTAAAGTCACCTACACGGTGGCAGCGTGCGGACACGGAACCGGGACTTGGCGGCACACCATTCAGTTGAGGCAAGCGGCCTGACGCAATAGTCGCGTCGCGCGACATTTAGTGGTTGGCGCGCTTGCTTGAGCGGATGCAGTCCGATTCGGCTGAGTGGCAACGACTTCAGGCTACGTAGGCATGGTCCGACGGATTCAGGCCGGGCGCTCCAATCCCGCTCGGGCCTGGTCGATTGGTCGTACGCATACGCCACCATCTCTGCGGTGGCCATCGTTTCACCCTTGCGCGCAAGCGATTCGTAGGCCGCCTCACCGAGCACATCGCGCAGGTGAGCGATCGCGGTGCCGAACTCTGCCATGTGGGGAAGACCGGCGAGCGGGTTCCTGACCGCGAAAGCGGCGATGATGGCCGCCGGCTCGTAGCGTCCGAGCCGGTCTAGAAAAGCGGCAAGAAATCCGAGGGGGGCGCCGATCATGTAGGTGTTACCTGCGTCGTGAAAGTTGCCGATCGCCAGCGTGAAGAGGTCAAAGGCGGCCCGCGGGTCGCCGTGCTCGGCCTCCAGGCGGGCCACCTCGTAGGCGCCCGTGGACACGACGAAGCGGTTACCGCTGTCTTGGGCGATCTCCAGGCCACGACGCATGACAGCGAGCGAGCCGACGGGGTCCGTGTCATGGGCGACCATGCCGTGGGCGAGGATCGCCCAGGCATGCACATACGGATTGCCGGTCGCCTCGGCGGCGTCGATCAGACCGTTCGCTGCTGCCATCGCGTCGTCCTGGGAGCCGGTAATCGACAGTGCGATGACCAGACACGTCCTGGTGGGTGTGTCGTCGTCCGGACTGCCCGCGAGCTGCGCGCGGCAACACCGAATCCACCCTTCCGTCTGGCCGACAGCAACATACGCCGCGCCAATGAATCCTTTTGCGCCGTAAGGGATGTGGTCGCTTCCATCGCCAATCGCCCGCTCGGCGGCCTCGGTATAGCGAAGTGCCGAATCGATGCGGCCGGTCACAAAGCAATTCGACGCCAGCACACACAGAGCCGTGAGCCGGGGGTGGCCGACGGCGCGTGCCGGCTCGATGAGCTCCTCGGCCCAGCGGACACCCACGCAGAATGCCACACCGGACACCGTTACAGTGCCCATAAGTCGTGGTTTAGTGATCACATGCATGGATACCGTTGCAGCAGGGTTGCACGTCACATCTCTCGTTTGCTTGCTCCTGCGGTGGTCGCGGTGTGGGGGGTCAGCGCTTCGGTTCTCGCGTCGGCAATCCCTAATGCCTCCGCCGATCCGTGTCCGGACGTTCAAGTGGTGTTCGCGCGCGGCACCGACGATCCTCCTGGCGTCGGCCCGACCGGACAGGCATTCATCGACTCCCTGCGCCCCCGCGTTGGCGCAAGATCGTTCGACGTCTATGCGGTCAACTACCCCGCAACCTTTGACTGGACAAACGCGGGCCTCCAGGGCATTCGAGACGCGGGCGCGCACGTCGTCTCGATGGCGCACGACTGCCCCAACACCAAGATGGTCCTCGGCGGTTATTCCCAAGGCGCGGCCGTAATGGGCTTCGTCACCTCAGCGTCCGTACCGAACGGGATCGATCCGGCGACGGTACCCAAGCCGCTGGACCCCGAGGTGGCGAACCACATCTCGTCGGTCGTGCTCTATGCACTGCCGAACGAGCGGGCGATGAACTTTTTCGGCGAGCCGCCAGTCGTCATCGGGCCGCTCTATCAGCCCAAGACCATCCAGGTATGCGCTCCGGAAGACCCGATCTGTACCGACGGAATGAATTTCCGCGCACACGACACGTATTCGAGCAACGCGGCTGTGATCGACCAGGGCGCGGCCTTCGCAGCCAGTCGCCTCGGCGCAGGTCCTAACGCACCGGCGACTGCCGTCGCGTCTCCATCTTCTCCGGACGGAGGCTTTGGCACGTAGCCCCTGACGGGTTTGTTGGGCAGCGGGGCGCTTTCAACTGCGCACGCCAAGCGAATTCCCGGCGCGCGAGGGTGACCGAGGACAGCGCTAGTTGTGCGCGGGCTGCGGCTGCGTCAGGTCTACGACGTTGGCGGCGGGAGCACTGGTCTTCACGGACTCAATGCCCTTTTCGGCGCTCGCCTTGGTCTCGTAGCCCTGACTGACGGCGATGATCTCGCCGTTGGCTGCCTTGAGGTGGAACCGGAACTTTCCGGATTTGTCCTTGCTGATCTCGAATTTGGCTGCCATGGCAGTTCTTCCTGTTCGTCGACCCCGAACATGGGTCACGTTACGCCTGGACGGCCCGCAGGAGAAGGCTCGTGTCAGGGCCAGTAGTCGTTCATCGGTTGGGCGAATTTGTCGTTGTTGGTGAGCCGGGGAAGTTGGAGCGAGTCTTCGATGGTGCGTAGCAAGCTGTAGTGGTTGTTGTAATGGCCTGCGACCAAATGCCCCTGGCGCATACCGGAATTCGGTGACGCGATGACGATCATGGGAACATGGTTGCCTTGGTTGCCGATGCCCAGTGACAGGTTGTTGAAGTCCTCGTCCCAAGTGATGAAGACGGCGCTGCGCTGTGTTTGGAACGCGGGCGAATTCAGGATGATGGGCAGCGTATCGGCGAGGAACTTATCGCCAGCCTTGATGTTGTATTGATGATCCGTGAGCAGGCTGATGATGAATTCGAGGTTGATCGGGCCTTCCATGTTGTGGTTTTCGTCCGCAGCCCACCACACATAGCTCGGTGTGGTCGCGGTCGAGGCGAGATCGGTGGCCATCCGCTCCAGCGGCAACACATGTGCCTGGCAGCGAGCGGGATTGGCGACTATGTCATGAAAGGCGAGAAATGGTAGTTCACCGGGGCTGTAGGGACCCGAGGACCGCGTGAAACACGGTGACGGCATGGACTGTTCGTAGCTGGCCCAGCCCTTGCCCGCTCGCTCGATGTTGTCGACCAGGTTGGGCTCGTCGAAGCAGTCCAGCTCGCAGTTGTAGTTGAAGCCGAAGTCCGATCCGCCCAGGATCGGGTAATAGTTCGGAATGCTGGGATGGGTTTGCGCGTAGTAGTTCGCCCCGTATCCGTAGTTGTCGATGAGACCGTTGATGTATGGCGCATTGCGGCTGCCCCGAATGTCTTTGACGCCATGGTTCTCCAGATAGATCATGAACACGTGGTCGAGGGGGCCGACTTTGGACGCCGGTGGCTCCGGCGGCGGTGGAGCCGGCAGTGGAGCGCCCACCGTGAACGAGATGTTGTCGGCGTAGGCATTGTTGTAGCTGCCGAACACCGGGTTGCTGTCTTTGAGGGTGACGACCACACGGGCACTTTGGGTGCCGACGGGAATCGTCCCGGTGGTTTCACGTGCGAGGAGCCCGGTTCGCAAACGTCGATCAAGCACCGTGACCGGCCCAATCTTTCCGCTGCCCACCTGTGTTTGGTTTGCGTCCAGGAAGGTGACCGTCACCGTCGCTGCGGATGGGTCTTCCAGGAAGCCTCCCAGCCATCCACTCAGCCGGTAGGGCACGGCGCCGTTGGCGGGCAAGCCGCGCAAGTCGACGGTTTGGGTGAGGGTGGAGGTGGCCACATTTCCACCGCCGAAGAACTGTACCGCCCCGTCCGGAGGCCCGTTCTGGGCGCGCGGAAATCCCAGGGCCGCAGGCAAAGTCGGCCCGGGAGTCCCGAGTGGCCACGGCAGCCGGCGCAGGGTTCCATACTTGATCACGGTCGGTGTGCCGGTCACGGCCCAGCCCGGGATGGACACCGAACTGTATCCGGACAACGACGGGTCGCCGAGCTCGGCGCCCGGGTTGACCAACAAATTCGGGCTCTGCATCTCAAAGGGGTCGACGGCCGATGCCGGCCCGGTGTCCGTGGAGAAGACCAATAGAGCAGCCGCCGCAAGCGCGCCAACCGCACGACAACAGCGAAAGAGCATCAGGCAATCACCTCTGTGGTCGACACGCTGCGCATTTGCTCCGTCGATGGTGGCCCACCCACCGCTGTCCACCTATGTTGTTGCGCAAACTGATACCGAGCGGATGCCTTTCGGTGACCGCGTCGTTGATGCGATTGCAGCCGAAATCGTGTAGTGGCCTCGCACCGACCGATGACCACCGCAGTACTGCTGATCCGCCAGTGTTGCTGCGGGACATCACTTCCCGTGGTTGACCCGGATGAGTAATCCGCTGCCGAAAATTCTGCTGCGCCGACGATCGCGTCGACGTAGTGTCACCACATGCCAGCCAGTCGCCGAAACATCCCGTCGGGATCCGACTTCGAATCGGTCGTCGGTTATTCGCGTGCGGTACGGGTCGGTCCGTACGTCGCGGTGGCCGGGACCACCGGTAGCGGTGAGGATTTCACCGCCCAAACCCGAGATGCTTTGCGCCGCATCGAGGTTGCCCTCACCCAGGCGGGCGCGACGCTGTCCGACGTGGTCCGTACTCGCATCTTTGTGACCGACATTTCCCGTTGGCGGGAAGTCGCACAGGTACACACGCAGATTTTCGGACAGATACGTCCGGTGGCGACCATGGTCGAAGTGTCCGCGCTCATCGAGCCCGGCCTGCTGGTGGAAATCGAAGCCGACGCCTACGTGTCGGCTAGTGGCGGGAAGCTGCCGTCGGGCGCCGGCGAGTAGGAGGTGACCTTGATCACCGCCCTTGCCGGCAGCGCGCCGTACAGATGCGGGAACAGCATCGACTCGGGGTCCGTCGCAACTCCCGGTTCCCAGCGGACCGGTGCGCCGAGCGCCGTCGGGTCGATATAGAGCAGAAGCAGGTCTGTGCGTCCGCGGTAGAGCCGATTGGCCGGCAGATGCACCTGGCCCGGAGTCGATAGGTGCACAAACGAGCCGTCCGCTGCTGGCCGAAGTTCGCCGTCACTGCCGACGCGCGACCACTCCTCGACCGGGCATAAGTGCACAAGTACGCGGGCGGACGGCATAGTAGCCAGCTTGCCTGACCGGCGGCGGTGAAATCCGTGAGAAACGACACACCTGATAACGCGCGGGGAACAAGGCGAAAACCCCGAACGTCTGACACAGTTGAAGACACGCCAGAAACGGAGACGCCATGAACGCAACTCTGACCAGTCCCGAACTGACTAGAGCTGACCGCTGCGACCGCTGCGGCGCAGCCGCGCGCGTCCGTGCCAAGCTGGCTTCCGGTGCCGAACTGCTCTTCTGCATGCACCACGCGAACAAGCACCAAGCGAAACTCACCGAGCAAGCCGCCGTGCTCGAGGTGAGCGGAAGCTGAATTTTTCAAACTCATCCGCCACCGAGTGGGCTGCACTGCCCGTCATCGGTAATGCTGGATGGGTATGACTGACCAAGTCGCCAAGCCCTCCCGTCATCATGTGTGGCGAATAAGCAAAAGGGCGCTATCGAAAAGCTGGGATGACTCGATCTTCTCGGAGTCCGCGCAAGCGGGCTTCTGGTCGTGTCTGTCCCTGCCGCCGCTGCTGTTGGGAATGCTGGGCTGCCTGGCCTTCGTCGCCCCGCTGTTCGGCGCCGACACGCTGCCTGCCATCGAGAAGACGTTGGTCACGACCGCCCACAGCTTCTTCGCTCCCAGTGTGGTCAACGAGATCATCGAGCCGACGATCCGCGACGTCACCAAACATGCCCGCGGCGAGGTGGTGTCACTGGGCTTCGTCATCTCGCTGTGGGCGGGGTCGTCGGCAATCTCGTCGTTTGTCGACTCGGTCGTCGAAGCGCATGATCAGACGCCGCTGCGTCATCCGGTGCGACAACGATTCTTCTCTTTGTTTCTCTACGTGATCATGCTGGTGTTTCTGGTGGCAACCGCGCCGCTGGCGGTCGTCGGACCCCGCAAGGTGGCTGAGCACATCCCCCCGGCCTTGGGCAACTTCCTGCATTACGGCTATTACCCGATGCTGATTGTCGGCCTGATGTTGGGCGTGATGGTGTTGTATCGCGTATCGCTGCCGGTACCACTGCCGTCGCATCGGCTGATCATCGGCGCCATCTTCGCGACCGGGGTGTTCGTGACCGCCACGCTGGGGTTGCGGTTCTACCTGAAGTGGATCACCAGCACCGGCTACACCTACGGGGCGCTGGCCACGCCGATCGCGTTTCTGTTGTTCGCGTTCTTCGGGGGCTTCGCGGTGATGTTCGGCGCCGAGCTCAACGCCGCAATTCAGGAGGAGTTCCCTGCGCAGGCCACCCATGCCCACCGGTTGCGTCGCTGGCTGGTCGCGCGGGTGCGTCGGGAAGAGGAGTACCACCCTCCCCCGTCACAGGACAACGTTGCCGCGGCAGATCAACCGACGTGATCAGCCCTTCTTGAGCCGGTCGTAGATCTGCTTACACTCCGGGCACACCGGCGAACCCGGTTTGGCCGCCCGGGTGACGGGAAATACCTCCCCGCACAACGCGACAACATGACTGCCCATGACGGCGCTTTCGGCGATCTTGTCCTTGCGGACGTAGTGGAAGTACTTGGGCGTGTCGCTGCCGGTCCCGTCGTCGACGCGTTCGTCGGTATCGGTGCGTTCGATCGTCTGGGTCTGCATACCTGACATTGTGCACTGGTCGAGCTGCAGCTGATCGACGTGGCGAAACCGAATGAGCACCGAATCGATCTGGTGTGGGAGAGTGAAGAGATGAAGCGCGGTTCCGACCAGGGCTTCGACGACGACGGCAGGCCAGTGCTGATCACCGCCGCAGCGCCCTCGTATGAGGAAGAGCACCGGGCGCGGGTACGCAAATACCTGACCCTGATGGCGTTTCGAATTCCGGCCCTCATCCTGGCCGCCATTGCGTACGGCGCGTGGCACAACGGTCTGATCTCGCTGCTAATTGTGGCGGTGTCGGTGCCGTTGCCGTGGATGGCTGTGCTGATCGCCAACGACCGGCCGCCGCGCCGCGCCAACGAGCCTCGTCGGTTTGACCGAGTGCAGCGACGGACACCGCTGTTCCCGACGGCTGAGCGGCCCGCCCTGGAGGCACGGCCACACCCGGCCGGGCACCCCTTCCGTCCGGGTCCCGACGACCTGGGTTAGCCATCGCGGCCGGTCGGCGCGCTCAAAGTTTCTCCAATTGCGCCCGCTCGCCACACTTCTCAGGACATTCTCAGGTCCACGGCACATTTCCGCACGTCAAGGCGTGTGAGATCACAGGGGCCTGGGAACTCTCCGTAGAGGTTTGTCGTTAGACCACATGACAACACAAGCCAATCGGGAGGGCGCAATGGCTGATGCAGCCGCAAGGGGTGCCAACGCCGCCATGAGGGGGGCCAACGCAGGCATCAAGGGGGCCGACCCCACGACACGGGCCACCGCGAGCCGAGTTGATAACGATCTTGATGCGCAGAGCCCCGCGGCGGATTTGGTACGCGTGTACCTGAACGGCATCGGCAAGACGGCGTTGCTCAACGCCGCCGACGAGGTCGAACTCGCCAAGCGCATCGAGGCCGGGCTGTACGCCGAGCACCTGCTCGAGACGCGTAAGCGCCTCGGCGAGAACCGCAAACGCGAGTTGGCGGCTGTGGTGCGCGACGGTGAGGCGGCGCGCCGCCACCTGCTGGAAGCCAACCTGCGGCTGGTCGTGTCGTTGGCCAAGCGCTACACGGGCCGGGGAATGCCGTTGCTGGACCTCATCCAGGAGGGCAACCTGGGCCTCATCCGCGCGATGGAAAAGTTCGACTACACAAAGGGATTCAAGTTCTCGACGTACGCGACCTGGTGGATCCGGCAGGCCATCACCCGCGGCATGGCCGACCAGAGCCGAACCATCCGGCTACCGGTGCACCTGGTCGAACAGGTCAACAAGCTGGCGCGGATCAAGCGCGAGATGCATCAGAATCTCGGACGCGAAGCCAGCGACGAAGAGCTCGCGGCCGAATCGGGCATCCCGATCGAGAAGATCAACGACTTGCTCGAGCACAGTCGCGACCCGGTCAGCCTGGACATGCCGGTCGGCTCCGAGGAAGAGGCCCCACTGGGCGATTTCATCGAGGACGCCGAGGCGATGTCGGCAGAGAACGCCGTGATTGCCGAGCTGCTGCACGTCGACATCCGCAGCGTGCTGGCCACACTCGATGAGCGTGAGCATCAGGTCATCCGGCTGCGCTTCGGCCTGGACGACGGCCAACCGCGCACGCTGGACCAGATCGGCAAGCTGTTCGGTTTGTCCCGCGAGCGGGTGCGTCAGATCGAGCGGGACGTGATGTGCAAGCTTCGCCACGGCGAGCGCGCCGACCGGCTGCGCTCGTATGCGAGTTGACAGCCCCGAGCTAGGTAGCAGACAGTATGCCCGCCGCATCGCGGCGGGCATACTGCTTGCCTAGGACGCGTTGGACCCATTCACGCAGCTGGCCAAGTAGACTCAGCGTCAATGGAGGGTGCTGGATGAACGAGCTGGTCGATACCACCGAGATGTACCTGCGGACCATCTACGACCTCGAGGAAGAGGGCGTGACGCCGCTGCGTGCCCGGATCGCCGAGCGGCTCGACCAAAGCGGGCCGACGGTCAGCCAGACGGTATCCCGGATGGAGCGCGACGGGCTGCTGCATGTGGCCGGCGACCGCCACCTGGAGCTCACCGACAAGGGCCGCGCGCTGGCGGTCGCGGTGATGCGCAAGCACCGCCTTGCCGAACGGCTGCTGGTCGATGTCATCGGTTTGCCGTGGGAAGAAGTGCACGCCGAGGCCTGCCGGTGGGAGCACGTGATGAGCGAGGACGTCGAGCGCCGGCTGGTCAAGGTGCTCAACAACCCCACCACCTCGCCGTTCGGCAACCCGATTCCGGGTCTGCTGGACTTGGGCGTGGGTTCGGAGTCCGATGCCGACGGCGTCAACCTGGTCCGGTTGACCGAGTTGCCCGCCGGATCGCCCGTGGCCGTCGTCGTGCGCCAGCTAACCGAGCATGTGCAGGGTGACATCGATCTGATCACCCGGCTCAAAGACGCCGGCGTGGTGCCCAACGCGCGCGTGACCGTCGAGACCAGCCCTTCGGGTGGCGTGACCATCCTCATACCCGGTCACGAGAACGTCACCCTGCCCCATGAGATGGCGCACGCCGTCAAGGTCGAAAAGGTCTGACCCGAGCCCGCGCCACCAGACGCAAAATCCCCTGAATCAGAGCTGATTTAGGGGATTTTGCGTCTGTTCGGCAGCCCAACGCTAGCCTGCGCGCCGGCCGAACGCCTGACGCGGCGGCAGCCGCACACCGAGTCGCCTGGCGAGCCGATAGCCGGTGAGCGCGAGTTCACGGATGCGCTCGGGCCGCACGCCCGACTGCAATGCCGTGTCCAGCATGCCCGCCATCCGATGGTCGGGGTCGCAGCGCAAGGCGGCCTCCAGCGACATCCCGGCCAGCGGCCCGTCGCCGCGGGCGTACGCGCTGAAGGCCAGCAGCACCAGCGCCTCAACCCGCCACGGCTGCGGCAGCCGTCGCGCCAGCACGGCCCACAGCGCCTCGGCTTCAGCGGCGTTCTCGCCGACCGCAAGGGAATAGAGGATGTCGCGCACCTGGCCGTCGGTCAGCATGCACCCTAGTTCCGCCGACTCCGCGTCGGACAGCGACTGGCCGCCGGCGACCCGGACCGCGGCGGCCATCACCTGCTCGATGTCGGTGCGGCAGCGGCCCTCCGGATCCGCGCGATAAGCGCTCTCGCGCACGGCCGCCTGCTGCTCGACGGCGCCAGCCAATGCCGCGCTGCGCGCCGGATCGTCGACCGCGATGACGGCCTGCAGGTCCGCGCGCCGCGGATAGAGGCGGCGGCCGTCCAGCACGGCCGCCGCCGCCAGCGGAGACGCCGACGGGTCGTCGATCAGCCCACCCCTACCGCAACCGTCTACGCAGCGCCAGCGCCCGCCGCGGGCCACCCGATCTACCACGTGCGCAGCCCACAGGACCACCCCATGTTGCAAGAGCGCGTCCGCAAGCCTCTCGCATAGCTCCCGGTGGTCGTCGTTGCAGCACGGACACTGCGCGCCCTCGGCGTCGACGATCACCGCCACCGCGGCCTCGGGCTCGGCCGCCGCGGCTACCTCGGCCAGGTGCTCGATCCGGCCCGGCAGCTCGTCGGAGAGGTCGACGCGCAGTACCGACCCCAGTTCGCCGCCGTCCATCGACACCAGGACCAGCGATTTCTCCGGCACAAAGCCGAGGACGGCGGGTAGCGCGGCGATCAGCGCCGCGGGACGGTTGAGTTCAAAGTCAGGTCGATGCTTCGTCATAGGCACCAACGTGGCAACCGGCACCGTCAGCCTGCACTCGCACAGTGAGATTGAGCTGTCGTCTGTGGAGAAAGTCTCGACTGTGGGCTCTATCGTCTATGCATGGGTTCGATGCAGGAGTACGACATCGTCGTCATCGGGTCGGGGCCCGGCGGACAGAAAGCCGCCATCGCCGCGGCCAAGCTGGGTAAATCCGTCGCCATCATCGAACGCGGCCGCAGCCTCGGCGGTGTCTGCGTCAACACCGGCACCATCCCCTCCAAGACCTTGCGCGAGGCGGTGCTCTACCTCACCGGGATGAACCAACGCGAGCTCTATGGGGCGAGCTACCGCGTGAAGGACCGCATCACTCCCGCCGACCTGCTGGCACGAACCCAGCACGTGATCGGCAAGGAAGTCGACGTGGTGCGCAACCAGTTGATGCGCAACCGCGTCGACTTGCTGATCGGGCACGGCCGGTTCGTGGACCCGCACACCATCTGCATCGAAGACCCGGGCCGCCGCGAGATGACCACCGTCACCGGCGATTACATCGTCATCGCCACCGGCACCCGGCCGGCGCGACCGTCGGGCGTCGAGTTCGACGAACAACGGGTGCTCGACTCCGACGGCATCCTGGATCTCCGGTCGCTGCCGTCGTCGATGGTCGTGGTCGGTGCCGGCGTGATCGGCATCGAGTACGCCTCGATGTTCGCCGCGCTGGGCACCAAGGTGACGGTGGTGGAAAAGCGCGAAACGATGCTGGACTTCTGCGATCCCGAGGTGATCGAGGCGCTCAAATTCCACCTGCGCGACCTGGCGGTGACGTTCCGGTTCGGCGAGGAAGTGACCGCGGTCGACGTGGGCGCCGCGGGCACCGTCACCACGCTGGCCAGCGGCAAGCAGATTCCCGCCGAGACGGTCATGTACTCCGCGGGACGCCAGGGTCAGACCGACCACCTCGACCTGCAGAACGCCGGCTTAGAGGTCGAGGGGCGCGGGCGGATCTGGGTCGACGGGAGCTTCAAGACCAAGGTCGATCACATCTACGCCGTCGGCGACGTCATCGGGTTCCCGGCACTGGCCGCGACCTCGATGGAACAAGGCCGCCTGGCGGCCTACCACGCTTTCGGCGAACCGGTTGACGGCATCACCGAACTGCAGCCGATCGGCATCTACTCGATTCCCGAGATCTCCTACGTCGGGGCCACCGAGGTGGAACTGACCAAGAACGCGATCCCCTACGAAGTGGGCGTGGCTCGCTACCGCGAATTGGCCCGCGGCCAGATCGCCGGCGATTCCTACGGCATGCTCAAGCTGCTGGTGTCCACCGACGACCGCAAGTTGCTGGGCGTGCACATCTTCGGCACCAGCGCCACCGAGATGGTGCACATCGGGCAGGCCGTGATGGGATGCGGCGGCACCATCGACTACCTCGTCGACGCGGTGTTCAACTATCCGACGTTCTCCGAGGCCTACAAGGTCGCCGCGCTGGATGTGACGAACAAGATGCGCGCGCTCAACCAGTTCCGCCGCTGAGCCGAGTCAGCAGCCGTCGTCGTAGCCGGTCGGCGCCTTGTCACCGGGCCCGCCGGTTTCGGCGCGCGCCAGCAGCTGCTTGATGTGCTCGTCGAACGGCGCCGAGTACGAGATGTCAGCCTGACAGCCGCCGCCTTCCGGGCCGCCGATCACCGCCGTCACCGTGCTGCCGGTGACCCAGGGCGCGCCGCTGGTGCCGCCGACCAGCCCGTCACATGCCAGCGACGGAAAGCCGCCTGGGGTCATCGCGGTAATGCCCTGGCAACTGATCGGCGAGCCACCGGCCCCCGCCGGATAGCCGGTGACCGTCACGCGGGTTCCGGGCGGCGGCGTGGCGCCCAGCGTCAGCGCGGCCCCCGCGTGCGCCTCCAACGACCCACCGTGCTGATTGCTGACCCGTGCGATCGCGTAGTCGGCACGAGGATCCTTCTTGGCGATCCAGCGCGAATCGAGGTAGACCTCGTCAACCCGCCACAGGTCGGCCGGCTCGACATTTCCGGAGAAACCGGGGGCAAAACTGGCCTGGAAGCCGCCCAGCAGGCAGTGTGCGGCGGTCAGCATCAGGTTCCCGCTCGCGGAGTGCAGCACCGAACCCGTGCACACGTGTACCTTGCCGTCGTTGAGGAAGATCGCGCCCACCCGCGGGTCGGGCGGCGCTGGCTCCGCGGCGGGATCCTCGCCCGAGGGGTCGCAGGCCAGCACCATGGTCAGGCTTACCAGCGAACACAGCAGTACCGTCGGGATGCGCATCGTCTCTCATCATGCCCGCCTTCGGTCGCGATCCGGTTGGCTGAGGCAACGCGCGGCCGCCTCATCCTGAGCCCAGTTTCACCACCCGATTGTTGCTGGCGTCGGTGACGTAGGGGCTGCCGGCGCTGTCCACCGCAACACCGGAGGGGCGGTTGAGCCCGGTGAAGGGCAGCACGGTTGGGCTACTCGAGCCGGCCGCCAGCTTCACCACCCGATCGTTGCCGCTATCGGCGACGTACACGTTGCCGGCGCTGTCGACCGCGACGCCATCCGGTTTGTTGAGGCCGCTGATCGGCAGCACGACCTCAGCGGACGAGTCTGGCGCCAGTTTCACCACCCGGTTGTTACCGCTGTCCGTCACGTAGATGTTGCCGGCGCTGTCCACCGCCACACCGGTCGGTTTATTCAGGCCGGTGAAGGGCGGCACGGTTGGACTGGTCGAACCCGTCGTCAGCTTCAGCACCCGGTTGTTTCCGCTGTCGGTGATGTAGACGGTCCCGGCGGTGTCCACCGCCACGCCGTGGGGACGGTTGAGCCCGGTGAAGGGCAACTCGATGGTGCTGCTCGAGCCCGCCGCCGATTTCAGCACCCGATTGTTTCCGGAGTTGGTGACATACACGAAGCCCGCGGCATCCACCGCCACGCCGGTCGGGCTACCCAGACCCGTGAACGGCAACTCGGCCGCGCGGCTCGCCACCAGTTGCAGCACCCGACCGTTACCGGAGTCGATGACGTAGACCGCCCCGTCGCTGCCCACCGCCACCCCGGTGGGGCGATCCAGTCCGGTGAACGGCAGAACCACGACTGACTCGGCAGGCGGAGTCGAGGGTGTGGTTTGCCCTGACGGCCTCGCTGGTTGCGTGGTGTGCTCCGAAGTCGGTGCCGCGGCGCTGGTGGCTGTCATGTCCGTGCCGGGACGATCGGTGCCAACTGACCTGCCGCCGCCGCCGGTCAGCACGAACTTGTACACCAAGCCAGCGGCCAGGGCTAACACCGCGATGAGGGTCACGACGACGATCGGGATCCGGGATCGCCGCGGCGAGTCTTGCTCGGATTTCTCCGAAGGTGATCGGTTTGGCTGTTGATCCGACGGTGGCGACGACGGAGGCGTAGGCGGGGGCCCTGGGGCGGATGGAACTGGGGCGGACGGAACTGGGGCGGATGGAACTGGGGCGGATGGAAGCCGCTGGCCCGGCACCGTCGGCGAATGCGCCAGCCCCGGCCGGTGCGGCGGTGTCGAGGGGGCGGAGCGCGGGACCGGCTTTCGCTGACGATGCGGCGTCCAATCTTGACCGTCCCAGTAACGTTGTGCGTTCGCGTCGAGCGGGTCGTCATACCAGCCTGGCCGGTCGGGCGTCGTCACAAAGATGCTCCCGGTTCGAGGAATGATGACGGCACTTTCGAGGTCATCTGAATCCGCCTAGAATCCGTTAAGAATTTTCCAAGGCTTTCGTATCAAACTTTGCACGATCGGCCGAGACGAACGGTAGCAACTAAGAATCCCCGCCTTCGGAGATCCTGGGCATTTCCGGCAGAGAGAGCGAACATGACCAGTCAACTACCGCCAGCCGGTTGGTACCCGGACCCCAGTGGCCAGCCGGGCCAAATGTATTGGGACGGCCAGGGATGGCATAGCGGCGTGTCCGCCCCCACCGCGAGTGCCCCAACCATGGTGAATCCCTTCAACGTTGCGCCGGGTCCGGCGGCCGAGCCCAGGGGTTCAATTCTTCCGGTCTATTTTGTTGCCGACGAGTCGGGTTCGATGGGACGCAACATCGGTGAGCTGAATGACGGCTTGTCATCGCTGCATGACGCGCTGCAGCGAGAGTCGTTTGCCGCAGCGAAGGTGCGGTTTTCGGTGATCGGTTTTTCCGATACGGCATTCACCTACCTGGAACCCGCTGATTTGCGGTTACTTCAGGGAATGCCGGTGCTAAGTGCCCATGGGATGACGTCGTACGCATCGGCGTTCGATCAGCTCGCGTACCGGATCAGAGTCGACATTCCCGGACTGAAGGCCCAAGGGTATACGGTGCATCGGCCGGCGGTGTTCTTCTTGACGGATGGTCTACCCAACGGACATGAGGATTGGCGGTCGGTTCGGTCCAATTTGTTGGCCCAGCCCGCAGCGCCGAACATCCTCGCCTTTGGGATCGGCGATGCCGATGCGGCGACCGTAGCGGAGTTGGCCACCAAGCCGCACTTCGCTTTCGTCGCTGCCCGTGGTGTGGATACCGGCGCGGCGATCTCGGAATTCCTGACCTCGCTGACGCAGTCGGTGATCAGTTCTGGGCAGGCGTTGGCGACCGGCTCTGCCGAGTTGCAGTTTGAGAGACCAGAGGGATTCACCTTGGCCGTGGACGTCGTCTAGGGCTGGCATCGATGGTCGGGTGGCGCAGTCGAAAACACGGCAGGCCATACGATGACGAACCAACCGCTCCGCTGGAATTGCCCACGGTCCAGGCAACGCCGTCACATGGTGGGTTGATCGCGGTCAACACCGGCCCTTCGTCATCCGGAGCGTCGGGTGTTGCCCCAGTCATCGGTGCCGTCGCTGTCCCGCAGATCGTCGTCGGATCACCGTCCCCGGCGACCGAACCCGCACCGATCGGAGCGAGTTTTCGTTCGGTGCCATTTCATCCCGATGTGGTCATCGACGGGTGGTCCACCGACGTCATGACCCTGCGTGGAGTGTCGCAACGCGGGCATTTGCATCGCTACAACGGCGCGCCCCGCCAGGATGATTTCGCAGCCCATCACCTGCCCGACGGACGGGTGATTGTCCTTGTGGCCGATGGTGTTTCGCAGGCACCGCAATCGCACATCGGCGCCAGCGTCGCCACCAAACAAGCCGCCGAATGGCTGCACACTCACCTCAATGAGGTCACCGCCGAGACCGACTGGATAAGCCTGTTCAGAAGCACTGCGTGGGCGCTGATCGAACGAGCCCAAGGCCTACTGGAACTTGGAGCGCCGGATCCGCTGCGCGCTGAGGAGCAACTCGCGACGACCCTGGTGTGTGCGGTGATCGAGCCCATCGGCCACGCAACCCTGCGCGCCCACCTGACTAGTGTGGGTGATTCGGTTGCATGGCGGCTGTCCGCCGGCCACTTCGTCCAGATCCTGGGCGGCAAGGCGGTGCCAACCTCAGGGGTCGCGTCGTCGGCGGTCGTGGGCCTGCCGCGGGTGCCCGCCGATGTCGTACCCGTGGTGGTCGAGATCGCCGATAACGACGTGTTGTTGATCGGTACCGACGGAATCGGCGACCCCCTGGGCGCCGGTCAAGGTGGCGTGGGCAATCTGCTGCGGGAATTGTTGGACCAACCCAAGCCGCCTTCGCTTATCGAGTTCGCTCACGCTGTTGACTTCAGCCGCGAAACCTTCGACGACGACCGTACTTTGGTCGCCATATGGCCCAAAAGAGAGACACCGCAAGAGATCCCGGTAATAGCCCAACGGCCTGAGACGCCCAGCGGCTTGAGGCCGCTGCGATGACGTCGAGGATCGTTGCTGAGACAAAAATCGTTGCGGCACAAGCGCATCTGAGCTCCCCAGAGCCGGAGATCGGTAGCCCCAAAAGGTCGAACCGTCACCCGGTGTTTACCGGAAATCCGATGGTGAAAGATGTTGGCGCCGTAGCGAATCTTGTTATGCCCCAACCTCGTCGAGTTTCGACGGTGCACCAGCATCCGCTAGCCGATGCATTTCACACGCAGTAGGCCATCTGACACCAATCCGTCTGCCGCGGGCATGGCTGGCTTTCGGTTTGGCGAATCGGCGATGGTTTGGGGTGCGAGTGGGTAGCATTACCGGCCTGAGGTGCGGGCAGGGAGGCCGCCGGTGGACGAGGTGGTATTTGGCCGGTACCGGCTGATCGCGCTGATCGGCGAGGGCGGCATGGGCAAGGTGTACAAGGCCCATGACAGCGTGATCGGCCGTGATGTCGCCGTCAAGGTCTTGCCCAGCGAGCTAAGCGCCGAACCGGGCTATCGGGAACGGTTTCGCCGCGAGGCCCATATCGCAGCCCGGCTGACCGAGCCGCACATTGTCCCGATTTACGACACCGGCGAAATCGAGGGCCAGCTGTATCTGGTGATGCCGGTCATCACCGGCACCGACCTACATGCCCTACTGGCCCGCGACGGTCCGATGGCCCCGCAACGCGCCGTCCACGTGATCGAACAATTGGCTGCGGCGCTGCAGGCGGCGCACGATGTCGGGCTGGTGCACCGGGACGTCAAACCGTCCAATGCTTTGGTGAGCGTCGACGACTTCACGTATCTGATCGATTTCGGCATCGCCCACGACGCGACGGCCACCAAACTCACCCAGACCGGCACCATGGTCGGCACCTTTGCCTATATGGCCCCCGAGCGCTTCACCACCGGCACCACCGATCCCCGCGCCGACGTCTACTCGCTGGCCTGCGTGCTGTTTGAGTGCCTGACCGGTACCCAGCCCTATCCCGCAGACAATATGGAACAGCAGATCGCCGGGCACCTGACCGTGGACCCGCCGAAACCCAGCATCTTGCGCCCTGCCGTCCCCGCCGGCTTCGATGCGGTGATCGCCACCGGTCTGGCGAAAAATCCCGACGGTCGTTATCGAAGCGCAAAGGAATTGGCCACCGCCGCCCGCCAAGCGCTCCCCAATGCCCCGGCTCCGAGCCATCCCCCGCACCATCCTGATAACCAGATGCGGCAACCGGCCGAAGGCTATGGCGGCCGGCGACGGAGCGGCGACGCCGCGCCGCCCCCCGGGCAGCGCGAGACACCGGCCAAGGCCCGCCAAGTGATCGAACGCGAGAGGCTCGGAGTCCTGACCAAGATCGGTCAGGGCGGCCAAGGGGTGGTCTATCGGGCGCCCAACGTCAAGACCAAGTTCGCGACCTCGATGGTCTACAAAGAATACAAACCCCAGAACCGCGCGCAGATCGACTTCACCACGCTGGCCGCAATGCCGGCGCTGGTCGAAGAATCACTGACCTACGCGCAAGCCGAACGACTGATCTCGATCGCGGCCTGGCCGTGCGCGATCGTCGAAAACCACGGCAGCCCAATGGGTTTCGTGATGCCGGCGATTCCCGACGAATTCCTCATCCAGCTGACCACGGTCAAAGGCGTCTCCACCAGCACCGCCGAATTCCAGCACCTGTTGAATCACCCGACAGTGCTGGTGGCCCGCGGCATCACCATCGACGACGCGCAACGCTATACGCTGCTGCGCGAGGTCGCGTCCGGGCTGGCGTTCTTGCACAAGCACCGAGTGTGCGTCGGCGACATCTCACCGAAAAGCCTGCTCTTCTCCCTCAGTCCGCGCGAGGCCGTCTACTTCATCGACTGCGACGCCATGCGCATCAACGGTGTCTCGGCGCTGCCCCAGGTGGAGACACCCGGCTGGAACGCGCCCCCGGGCGAGGAGCTGGCCACCATCTACTCCGACACCTACAAACTGGGTCTGCTGGCGCTTCGGTTGCTCACCGGCGACCACGACACGACCAACCCACACCACCTTCCCCCCACCGCCCCGGCGCTGCTGCGCCAAGTCATCACCGACGCACTAACGAAGCCATCTCACCAACGGCCACTGCCCGAAGCCTGGAAATACGTGCTGACGAGCGCCGTGAAGCAAGCCCAACTTCAGCCGTCGACAACCACACCAGATCCCAAGTCACCCGGTGCCGCACCACCACCGCCACAAATACCGGTCGCGCGTTCCCGACCCCCCTCGTATTCCGTACCGCCGCCGGGCCCATCAGGACCGCCATCAGGGCCACCGCCGTCCGGCCCGTTCCCGATCAGCGCGCCGCCGCCGCATACACCGACAGCGCCAACCCGCTCGGCAACCGGCATCGGACCCCTCATCGCCGTCGTCGCCGTCGTCGTGATCGCGGTCATCGCGGTGATCATCGGGATTGTGGCAGTGCATGCGGCCAACGGCCGCACCAGCGCGTCGACAACCCCATCCACCTACCACGAAACGACTTCCTCTCCCACCGAATCCCCCAGCTTCAGCCCTACCTACCGGCCATCGCCTACATACAGCTACACCACCCCGCAGCCGACGATCACCACGTCTTCTCCTCCGCCGGACCTGTACATCGCCATCGCGAGCGCAGGTATCGACGGGTGGGGCTGGGCGCAATCCAATATCTCCGGCGACGACGCGATAGCCAAGGCGATCGCACGGTGCAAGCAGTCCAATCCCACCCTGGTCTGTACATGGAGGTCATGGAGAAAGAACGGCTGCGTCGCGCTCGTGAAAGGCAACAATGGCGGTCTGTTTGGCGGAAACGGGTCGTCGCAAGCCGAGGCCGAACAAGACGCATTGAACGAAAGCCATGGCGGGCGAGTCCTGACCTGGGCCTGCACCTCGGCATCCTGATCAGCCGATCCCCGGTTCGTCCACGACGCTGCGGCGGTGGGACCGACTGGCCCCCCGCTGATCGAGTTGGTGAATTCGACGTGAGTTGGCTGTGCGGGTGGGTAGCATTACCGGCCTAGCTGCGGGCAGGGAGGCCGCCGGTGGACGAGGTGGTATTTGGCCGGTACCGGCTGATCGCGCTGATCGGCGAGGGCGGCATGGGCAAGGTGTACAAGGCCCATGACAGCGTGATCGGCCGTGATGTCGCCGTCAAGGTCTTGCCCAGCGAGCTAAGCGCCGAACCGGGCTATCGGGAACGGTTTCGCCGCGAGGCCCATATCGCAGCTCGGCTGACCGAGCCGCACATTGTCCCGATTTACGACACCGGCGAAATCGAGGGCCAGCTGTATCTGGTGATGCCGGTCATCACCGGCACCGACCTGCATGGCCTACTGGCCCGCGACGGCGCGATGGCCCCGCAACGCGCCGTCCACGTGATCGAACAATTGGCTGCGGCGCTGCAGGCCGCCCATTCCGCGGGGCTGGTACACCGTGACATCAAACCGTCAAACGCGCTGGTGACCGCGGATGAGTTTGCGTATCTGATCGATTTCGGCATCGCCCATGACGCGACGGCCACCAAACTCACCCAGACCGGCACCATGGTCGGCACGGTTGCCTATATGGCCCCCGAGCGCTTCACCGCCGGCACCATCGATCCCCGCGCTGATGTCTACTCGCTGGCTTGTGTTTTGTACGAGTGTCTGACCGGGGCGCAGCCCTATCCCGGGGACAGCATGGAACAGCAGATCGCCGGGCACGTGGCGCAGGACCCGCCGAAACCCAGCGCCGCCAACCCGGCCATCGGCGCCGCGTTCGATGCGGTGATCGCCACTGGTATGGCCAAAAATCCCGACGAGCGCTATCAGAGCGCAAAAGAACTGGCCCGCGCCGCCCGCCAGGCCCTGACCGAGGTACCCGCCGCCCCGCCCGTCAAGCCGACTCAAACACCGCCCGGGCCCGACACGCTGCGCCAGCAGCCCGCCAAATCGAACGCGACCCCGCCCCCGCGGCGAAAGACGCCCGCCAAGACACGGGAGGTCATTCCGCGAGACAAGCTCGGTGCCCTGAGCAAGATCGGCCAGGGCGGGCAGGGGGTGGTGTATCGGGCGCCCAACGTGAAGACCAAGTTCGCTGCCTCGATGGTCTACAAGGAATACAAGGCCGCGGCTCGCGCCCAGATCGATTTCACCGCGCTGGCCGCGATGCCGGCTTTGGTAGAGGAATCGCTGTCCTATGCCGAGGCCGAACGATTGATCTCGATGGCGGCGTGGCCGTGCGCGATCGTCGAAGACCAAGGCAGCCCAACGGGTTTCGTGATGCCGGCGATTCCCGACGAGTTCCTCATCCAGCTGACCACGGTCAAAGGCGTCTCGTCTAGCACCGCCGAGTTTCAGCACTTACTGAACCATCCCTCGGTCCTGGCGGCCCGCGGCATCACCCTCGACGACGCGCAACGCTATACGCTGCTGCGCGAGGTCGCGTCCGGGCTGGCGTTCTTGCACAAGCACCGAGTGTGCGTCGGCGACATCTCACCGAAAAACCTGCTCTTCTCCCTGAGCCCGCATGAGGCCGTCTACTTCATCGACTGCGACGCGATGCGCATCAACGGTGTCTCGACGCTGCCGCAGGTGGAGACACCCGGCTGGAACGTACCCCCGGGCGAGGAACTGGCCACCATCTACTCCGACACCTACAAACTGGGTCTGCTAGCCCTTCGACTGGTAACCGGCGACCATGACACCACCAACCCCCGACACCTTCCCTCCGCCACCCCAGGCCAGTTGCGCCAGATCGTCACCGACACACTGACCAAGCCCGCACAACAGCGCCCGCTGCCCGAAGCCTGGACCTACGTGCTGGGCCACGCCATCGAGAAGGCTCAACACGAGCAGAAGAAGGCAACACCGGTCGCCCCGCCACCACCACCGCCGCCGATACCGGTCGTGCGCTCACGAGACACGCCCAATTCCGCGCCCCCGGTCCGCCCCTCCGCACCGCCGCCGTCACCGCGACCGTGGGGGGCGCCAGCGCCCGCGCCCACGTCCTCAAAGGGCCCGGCATGGGCCATCGCCGGTGTGGCCGCCCTGGCTGTCGCCGTGCTCGTGATCGCCGCGGTGGCGATCGCCGGTAGCAACGACAGCACACCGACAAGCACGACGGAAGCCTCATCGACCACCGGAGCTTGGCCGTATACCACTTCGTCGGCTACTTCGATCTCTACGTCGGCTGTCCCGGCGGATCCCGAGACGCAGCTACAGCGATGGCGCGCCGAGGACACTGCCTTCATCAGCGCCGGATTCACTGAACAGTGGCTCCCGCAACTCGGTTCCAAACATGGCGTGCCGCCGTGGACCCCCGACGACGGCATTACGTATTACCCCCAACAGATCGTGGCGGAACATCAGCAGCTCCGCCAGCAGTTTGGCGCCAGGCTTCTTTGGTCGGGTGACTGGACAGTGTGGGACCACGCGGACTACTGGGTCACCGTTGTGCCGCAGCGATTTTCCGACCCCGACAGTGTGCATAGCTGGTGCAGCAACCACGGTCGGGACAAGTGGCATTGCAGCGCCCAAATTGTCAGCAAGACCCGAGGCCCACGCGACGGTACTCACGGATGACCAGTAGCAGTCCCCGCCGGGAATTCCACGAGCCGCCTCAACACCAGAGGCAGCGACACCGTCCGCCGGCCCGGCCCCAACGCCGCCAATCGCCCTCGCTCCCAGCAACAATCGCGTTCGCGCTGCTGGCCGTGGTGGTAATCGTCGGCGTCGTATTTGCCGCGATTCACATGATCAGCGCACGCCACTCCGCCGCATCGCCGCGAAATGCCCAACCGACGGCATCGACCACCCATGCGCCGACTTCGGCCGCTGCGGCCGCGCCGCCGGCCTGCGGCGACCCAGGGTCGTCGCTGGCCACGATGCCGGTGCGCGACAAACTCGCGCAGCTGCTGATGGTCGGGGTGAGCGGAGCGGCCGACGCGCGTGCGGTGGTCGGCAATCAGCATGTCGGGGGCATCTTCATCACCAGCTGGACCGACCTGTCGATGCTGACCGACGGGTCGCTGACCGCCATCGCCGCGTCGGCCGGGCCGCTGTCCCTCGCCGTCAGTGTCGACGAGGAGGGCGGCCGGGTAGAGCGATTGTCGTCGCCATCGCTGCTGGGGCAGGCGCCGTCGGCCCGTGCGCTGGTGCGGGCGCACACGCCGCCCGAGCAGGTGTACCAACTGGCGCTGCAGCGTGGCCAAAAGATGCGGCAGCTGGGTATCACGATCGATTTCGCGCCGGTCGTCGACGTGACGAACGCACCCGACGACACGGTGATCGGCGACCGGTCGTTTTCCAACGATCCCGCCGTGGTCACGACGTACGCCGGCGAATATGCCCGCGGGCTGCGGGACGCCAAGGTATTGCCGGTGCTGAAGCACTTCCCCGGGCACGGCCGCGCGTCCGGCGATTCGCATACCGGTGGGGTGACCGACCCGCCGTTGGACGCGCTGAAGACCTTCGACCTCGTGCCCTACCGAACGCTGACCGGCCAGGCGCCGGTGGGCGTGATGATCGGACATATGCAGGTGCCGGGATTGACGGGCAGTGACCCCGCCAGCCTGAGCCGAGCAGCGGTCGCATTATTACGCTCGGGGACCGATTACAGCGGGCAGCCGTTCGATGGCCCGGTATTCACCGACGACCTGTCGAGCATGAAGGCGATCACCGACCGCTACGACGTGCCCAACGCGGTGTTGAAGTCGCTGCAGGCCGGTGCGGACACCGCGCTCTGGATCAGCACCGCCGAGGTGTCAGCGGTGCTCGACCGGTTGGAAGCAGCGCTGACCAGCGGTGAGCTGAACATTGCCAACATCGATGCTTCGGTCCGGCGGATGGCGATGGCTAAAGCAATCGATCGCTGCAGACACTGATCTGCCCGGTCGATACTTCGGCATGCCGACGGGGGTCTTGGCCATCGTTGTCCGATCTCGGTGCCCGTTTGATCTGAGGGACACTGGTTACGGCACCCTGGAGACCAGCTGGGAGAGGAGGCAACACCGATGGCGCGCCATCACCACCCGGACGACGACTACGACCAGCCGGGCCAGCCCGGTATCTACGAGCTGGAGTTCCCGTCGCCGCAGTTGTCGGCATCCGACGGCCGCGGCCCGGTGTTGGTGCACGCCCTGGAAGGCTTCTCCGACGCAGGTCACGCGATCAGGCTGGCCGCAGCGCACCTCAAGGCGGCCTTGGACACCGAGCTGGTCGCCTCGTTCGCAATCGACGAACTGCTGGATTACCGGTCAAGGCGCCCATTGATGACGTTCAAGACCGATCACTTCACCCACTACGAGGAGCCCGAGCTGAGCCTGTACGCCTTGCGCGACACCGCCGGCACGCCGTTCCTGCTGCTGGCCGGCCTGGAGCCGGACCTGAGGTGGGAGCAATTCATCACCGCGGTGCGGCTGCTGGCCGAACGCCTCGGTGTGCGGCAGACCATCGGGCTGGGCACCGTCCCCATGGCGGTCCCCCACACCCGGCCGGTCACCATGACCGCGCACTCGAACAACAAAGACCTCATCGCCGACTTCCAGCCCTGGATCGCCGAAATCCAGGTCCCCGGCAGCGCGTCCAACTTGCTGGAGTACCGGATGGCCCAGCACGGTCACGAGGTCGTCGGGTTCACCGTGCACGTCCCGCATTACCTGACGCAGACCGATTACCCGGCGGCGGCCCAGGCGCTGCTCGAGCAAGTCGCCAAAACCGCGTCACTGGAGCTGCCGTTGACAGCGCTGTCCGAAGCGGCCGCAGACATCCGGGCCAAGATCGACGAGCAGGTGCAGGCGAGCGCGGAGGTCGCCCAAGTGGTGGCGGCGCTGGAGCGCCAGTACGATGCCTTCATCGACGCCCAGGAGAACAGGTCGCTGCTGCGGCGCGATGAGGAGCTGCCTAGCGGCGACGAGCTTGGTGCGGAGTTCGAGCGATTCCTGGCTCAGCAGGCAGAGAAAAAGAAGAAGTTTGACGACGACGAGCCGACCTGAACGCCCTGAGCTATGCCGACAATGACGTTGGTGAAAGAGGTTTGGCGAGATGACCGAGCGGAAGCGCAACCTTCGCCCGGTGCGGGAAGTGACTGCGCCTTCGCTGCAGTTTCGCACCATCCACGGTTATAAGCGGGCGTTCCGGATCGCCGGCGAGGGCCCGGCGATACTGCTGATCCACGGCATCGGCGACAACTCCACCACGTGGGAGGGCGTACACGCCCAGCTGGCCCAGCGCTTCACCGTCATCGCTCCGGATCTTCTGGGGCATGGGAAATCGGACAAGCCGCGCGCCGACTACTCGGTCGCGGCGTACGCCAACGGCATGCGCGACCTGCTCAGCGTGCTCAACATCGAGCGGGTGACCATCATCGGCCATTCGCTCGGCGGCGGCGTGGCGATGCAATTCGCCTACCAATTCCCCCAGCTGGTCGAGCGGCTCATCCTGGTCGGTGCCGGCGGCGTCACCAAGGACGTCAACTTCGTGTTGCGGTTGGCTTCGCTGCCGATGGGCAGCGAGGCCATCGCGTTGCTGCGGTTGCCGCTGGTGTTACCGGCCGTGCAGGTCGCCGGCAAGATCGTCGGCAAGGCATTGGGGACCACCGCGCTGGGCCACGACCTGCCGAACATGTTGCGGGTGCTGAACGACCTCCCCGAGCCGACGGCGTCGGCCGCGTTCAGCCGCACCCTGCGGGCCGTGGTGGATTGGCGCGGGCAGATCGTCACCATGCTGGACCGATGTTATTTGACCGAGGCCATCCCGGTGCAGATCATCTGGGGCACCAGGGACGCGGTGCTCCCGGTTCGGCACGCGAGGATGGCCCATGCCGCGATGCCGGGTTCGCGGCTCGAGATCTTCGAGGGCTCAGGTCATTTCCCATTTCACGACGACCCGGCTCGCTTCATTGATGTAGTCCAGCGCTTCATCGACAGCACCCAACCCGCCGAATACGACCCGTCCGCGCTGCGCGCACTGCTCAGCCGGGGCGGCGGCGCCGGAACGGTCCACGGGCCGGCCGACACCCGCGTCGCGGTGCTGGAGGCCATCGGTTCCGACGAACGCAGCGCTACCTGATCAGCGCTTCCCGACGGTGGCTGCAAGCGGTCAACGGTGTTGTGACACAACCGAATTGAGCTGGAAGCGGTCTCACTGCTTGCGGTGCAACACCGCGGCCAGATGGTCCTGCAGGGGTTGGCCGACCGCGCCCATGCGCACCGTATAGGAAAGCTCGTCGCCGTCGATCCGGAACGAACGGCCCAGGGCGCTAACGGTTTTGGCCGTTGGAGTCAGTCCGATCGAGGAGGTGGCGAGCTCGATTTCGATCAGGTCGCCGCTCACCGAGTAGTTGCCCACCTCGATTTCGGTGATGCCGCTCGGATGAGCCAGCACCAGCTCGACGTGGCCGGGTTGCGGGGCACGCAGAAAACCCGTCTCGGCATGCAACGGCTTCCCGTCGGCCACCGCCTTGGTCTTTTGCGAGTAGGCCAGGAACGGCTTGCCCACATGGGTGAACACGACTTCCTCGAAATATTCGAAGGGCTCGATGGTCGGGTACTTACCGGTGCCGCGACCCGCCCAGGTGCCAAGCAGTGGTGCCAGCGCTTCAAGGTCGGCGTGTAGGTCGACAGACATAACGGCAGCGTAGCCCGACGACCGCTGCTGCAGAGCGCCGCCTCAATTCGGAGTCGACACCTTGCGGTGCGCCCGAAGCAGCTCGATCTCGCGCTCGAAATCGTCTGCGGAGGAAAACGATCGGTACACCGAGGCGAATCGCAGGTAGGCGACCTCGTCGAGTTCGCGCAGCGGCCCCAGGATCGCCAGGCCGACGTCGTGACTCGGGACCTCTGGTGATCCCGCCGCGCGCACAGTGTCTTCCACCTGCTGGGCCAGCAGGTTCAGTGCGTCGTCGTCTACCTGACGGCCCTGACATGCCCGGCGCACGCCGCTGATGACCTTTTCCCTGCTGAACGGCTCGGTGACGCCGCTGCGCTTGACCACGGCCAGCACCGCCGTTTCGACCGTGGTGAACCGTCGCCCGCATTCAGGGCACGACCGGCGACGCCGGATGGCCTGGCCCTCATCGGTTTCTCGGGAGTCGATCACCCGGGAATCCGGATGCCGGCAGAACGGACAGTGCATCGCCGCTCCTTCGCCGTGCCGACATCCCGGTATCGCAGACGACTCCGAGAGTACCTGTGCGCTCGCCGGCGGAGCCAAGTCCATGGCAGGAAGCTGTTTTCGCAGTACACCGCGTCTTCGTCAGCCGACGGGCGCGATCAGGGTTTGGCCTGCGACCAGCTTCGGCGATTTCAGGTCGTTGAGTTCGCGGATGCGTTCGGCGACCTGGTGGGCCGGCGCACCGGGCGCCACTCGCGCAGCCACGTCCTGAAGGGACTCGCCGGGCTCCACCCGAACCACGGCAAGCCGGTCGGGCAGGTGGGCGGCCGGAGCGGTCGACTCGCCATTGGCCAACTGGCCGAAATGCGCGATCACACCGAGCCAGAGGGTGATGATGCCGGCCAACAGTGCCAGCCCGACCGTCGTCGTCAGCTTGACCGGGCGCCTGCCATGTGGCGCGACCGACATCGTCACGCCGGTACCGCGGTAGTGCGTCGGCGCACCCGCGGGCCTCGTCGGACCCGAAGGGCCGGACCAGGCGGGCCGCCGGTAACGAGGGCCCTGAACCGGGCGCCGCAGCTCGGCGGGACTGCCGGCACGCGGCGAGATGGTGTGGATGGTTGTCATGTGCGTTCCTCCGGTCAACTGATCCTCGCTCGTGTGTTCGACTGTAGTCGCTCGCGTGTTCGAATACCGAACGTTTGAGCGAAGCGTGTCGCACGAGCAAAACGCTAGACCGCCCCACCGACAAGTTCGTCGGTCGCTGTCACTGCCATGCCGCCGGAATACCCAATTCGCCGAAGAGTTACACACTTGTTATTCGGCAGCTCTCGGGCCTCGGCGACACACCGGTCGAACACATGTTTGATTCTGTCGGTCCCTGCGGCTACATTCAAGGCATGAGCGACAGCAACGACACTTCAGCCGGCGCCGATGGCCGCTTGCATGCGGTGGGTTCCGGCCTCACCGAACGACAGCGCACGATCCTGGACGTCATCCGGGCTTCGGTCACCACCCGCGGATATCCGCCGAGTATCCGGGAAATCGGCGACGCCGTCGGCTTGACGTCAACGTCTTCGGTGGCGCATCAGTTGCGGACCTTGGAGCGCAAGGGCTATCTGCGCCGCGATCCGAACCGGCCCCGCGCGGTCGACGTCCGCGGGGCCGACGATGCCCCGGCGACTCCTGTCACCGACGTCACCGGCTCCGACGCCCTGCCGGAGCCCACGTTCGTTCCCGTCCTCGGGCGGATCGCTGCCGGCGGGCCCATTCTCGCCGAGGAAGCGGTCGAGGATATTTTTCCGTTGCCACGTGAGCTGGTCGGCGAAGGCACACTCTTCCTGCTCAAGGTGGTGGGCGACTCGATGGTCGAGGCCGCGATCTGCGACGGGGACTGGGTGGTGGTCCGCCAGCAGCACGTTGCCGACAACGGCGACATCGTCGCAGCCATGATCGACGGCGAGGCCACGGTCAAGACGTTCAAGCGCGCCGGCGGTCAGGTATGGCTGATGCCGCACAACCCGGCGTTCGATCCCATTCCGGGCAACGAAGCAACCGTGCTGGGCAAGGTGGTCACCGTCATCCGCAAGATATAGCCGACCGCTTAGTCGGCCCGGGTGAAACCGTTGGCTTCGGCGACTTCCTCACTGGCCAGCCAGAATTCAGGGAGCGTGTCCTCGTAGAGCTCGCTGGCGGGCGTGTAGTACAGGCCGAAGCGCGCGCTGGCCTTGATGGGATATCCCTCCGGAGCCTGATACGGGTCGTCCAGCGGCAAATGGATAGTGGGGCGGGTGGGCCGGGTTTGCTGCGGTGCCGCCTCTTCGGCAGCCTCGTCGGCAGCCGCGTGCCGACCGGCCCGGAATGGGACGGCTGACTCCGCGGCCGCAGCGATCCCCGGGGCTTCGGCGGCCTCGGGTGCCGCGGGGGCTTCGGGGCCTGCTGCGAAAGCCGCCTGTGATCGCGCATCCTCGGCACCAAGGTCCTCCGCGGCGTCCGGCGGCGCCTCGGTGAACAGGTCCTCGGGCGGCGCCTCGACGAAAAGGTCGTCTGAATCGCCGGCGTCGGGCGGCGCCTCGGCAAAGACGTCCTCGCCGCCGGCAGCATCGGCGGCAGGCACGTCAGCCGCGAGCCCCTGGTCGGCGGCGCCGCCGCCCTCAGCAAAGGCGGACTCCGCCAAACCGTCGTCCGTCAGCACAGGTATGGAATCGGTGTCGACGTCGTCCGTGTCCTCGTCCGGCTCGTGGAACCCCAGGTCGGCGATGTCTTTCTGCCGAGATCCCGAATCGTGAGCATATTCGGCGGCCGGCGACTCCTCTTCGGCCGCAACCGCGGTCATCGCAGAACGCGGCCAGCTGATCCTCGCCGCGGATCCGTCGTCGGGCACCGGTTGCTCACGCGAGTGCACATCGGAAAGGGGTCGCTGTTGGGCGGCGAATTCTGCGTCTTCGTGAGCCCACGGCTCGGCGGCGGTGACGTCGTAGCCGGAATCTGGCCCATGGTCAGGCTCGGGACTGGTGGCGTCGTAATCGAACGCGGTTTGGACTCGGCGACGCTTGCGCCAGCCCGCAAGCACCAATCCCAGCGCCAACAGCAGCATCAGCACCGGAATGATCCCCAGCAGATACCACCAGTGCCACGCGAACTTCTTTGCCGGCGCGGGCTGCGTCGAACCGCTCGGCTCGTTCTGGCCCGGCACCTGCAAACCGGACAGCAAGGGCGCCAAATTCGACGGGTTGGTGGTGAACGTGTTCGTTGCGCGGTTCCACGAGATCATCCCGCCGGTGAACTTCTGCGAGGTGACATCGCCGTCTACGGCCTGGTCGCCGACGGGCGCGCCCAGCTTGCCCAGAGGACCCTTGAGTTTGTCCCAGGCGGTCTTGATGGCACCGCGCACCACGAAGGCCCCATGGTCAGGTGTCCAGAAGATCACCGGTTTCTCGGGACCGGAGAACACGGCGATCCGGCTGGACGGGATGCCGCCGTCGGACTCGTTGGCGACCGGAAAACCCAGCTCGCTGCCCACCGGTCCGCCCAGCGACTCGTATTTCGCCAAGATGTCGCTCTCGACGGCGTTTGCGCCGGTGGCGGGGCTGTAATACACCTTGCCGCCGGCGAAGTCCTGCACGATTCCGTCGCCGCCGATGGGAGACTGACCGCCCTTCTTCGCGCCCAGCGGACCGGCAGCGCCGCCCGCCGCCCGCCAGGCCATGCTGATCGCGGCAGCGGGATCGACCTCGACCCGCAAATCCTTGAGCTGGTCGGCCAATACCGCCGGCTCGGCGGTGAACTGCTTGGTTCTCCGGTTCCAGGAGACGGCGCCCCCGCTGAACTTCTGTGACACCACGTCGCCGTCGTAACTTTCGTCAGCGACGGGCACGCCCAGCACGCCGCCCGAGCTGCCCAGCTTGTCCCAGGCAGCATTGAGCGCGCCGCGCACCACATGCGCACCGTGCGCGGCCGTCCAGTAGATGACCGGTTTGTCGCTGGCCGAGAAGGTGGCCACCCGGCTGTCGGGTCCGGCCAGCCCCGGAACTTCATTGATGGTCGGAAAGCCCAGGTCGCTGCCGGCCGGACCGCCCAGCGAATCGTATTTGTCCAGGACCGGGCCGTAGATGAACTTGGCGCCGGTGTCCGGGGTGAAGTACATCTTCCCGCCGGCGAAGTCCAGGGCGAATCCGTCACCAACGGGGTAGACGTCACCCTTCCGGGCACCCAGGGGTGAGGAGTCGCCGCCCGCCTTGTCCCACGCCGCCATCATGGCGTTCTCGGCGTCGCCGATCGGAGAAGCCACCGCAACGGAGGTCAACATGACGGCGGCCACCACCGTGACCGCCGAGCTGATCAGTGCCCGACCGAGCAGCTTGCCGATATATCCTCTCTGCCGGTTCACCGAGCCTCCCAGTTGACGGATATGTCCTTATCAGTGGCCACGCCCGTCATCCCCCATCGACAGTCGGCCTTGTCGCCGGGCTCGCCCAACTTTGCTAGAGCGAATGGCAATTGCGAAGGCAAATCCGCAATAGTTCGAAAACAGATACCCCGCCGAAGTCGAATTGATGCCAATTCCGGGCGGCGTGGCGAGATGGCGCGCCGCGGGCAAACACGACTGACCCGAGTGTTTGCCGGGCCGGCCCGGTCGCTCGCCGCCCTGGCAACCGTCGGCGTGGTACGCGAAGACACAAATGCCGACGTTACGTGACGCGCTCACACCCGGCGATGCGGACCCTTTTCGCGGCCGGCCTTAGACACTGAGGCTGCGGCCGATGATTTCCTTCATGATCTCGGTCGTGCCGCCGTAAATCGTCTGCACCCGGGCATCGAGGTAAGCCCTGGCGACCGGGTATTCCCGCATGTAGCCGTAGCCGCCGTGCAGCTGCAGGCACCGGTCGATCAGGTGGACCTGCTTCTCGGTGGAGTACCACTTGGCCATGGCGGCCTGCTCGACCGTCAGCTTGCCCTCCAGGTGCAGCGCTAGGAATTGATCGACCATGATGCGCACCACGGTGGCCTCGGTGGCCAGTTCGGCCAGCAAGAACCTGGTGTTCTGGAAATTGCCGATCGGCTTGCCGAACGCCTTGCGCTCTCGGGTGTATTGCAGCGTCTGCTCCAACACGGTCTCCATGGCCGTGGCGGCCATGACGGCAATATTGATCCGCTCCTGCGGCAGGTTCTGCATCAGGTAGATGAAGCCCTTGCCCTCTTCGCCGAGCAGGTTTTCCGCCGGCACCCGCACATCGGTGAAGGAGAGTTCCGCGGTGTCCTGGGCGTCCAGGCCGATCTTGTCCAGGTGGCGGCCGCGCTCGAAGCCCTCCATGCCGCGTTCGACGACGAGCAGGCTGAACCCCTGCGCGCCCTTGTCCGGGTCGGTCTGGGCCACCACGATCACCAGATCGGAGTTGATTCCGTTGGTGATGAAGGTTTTTGAGCCGTTCAGCACGTAGTGATCGCCGTCTTTGACCGCCCGGGTCTTGATGCCCTGCAGGTCGCTGCCGGTCCCCGGCTCGGTCATCGCGATCGCGGTGATCAGCTCCCCGGAGCAGAACCCCGGCAGCCAGCGCTGCTTCTGCTCCTCGGTGGTGAGTTTCAGCAGGTAGGGCGCCACCACATCGTTGTGTAGCCCGAATCCGATCCCGCTGTAGCGTCCGGCGACGGTTTCCTCGGTGACGATCGTGTTGTACCGGAAGTCGGGGTTTCCACCGCCGCCATACTCCTCGGGCACCGCCATGCCCAGGAAGCCCTGTTTGCCGGCCTCCAGCCACACCCCGCGGTCGACGATCTTGGCCTTCTCCCACTCGTCGTGATGCGGTGCGACGTGGCGGTCGAGGAACGCCCGGTAGGACTCGCGGAACAAATCGTGTTCCGGTTCGAAAAGGGTGCGCTGGTACTTGACGGCAGTGCCCATGCGTGACGACCTCCGGATGTCAGAAGACGCGATGTCTGCTGCCCAACATATACCAACCGGGTGGTTGGTCGATGGCTGGCGGTGCCGAGCGTGTCAGGGGCCCGGCCCCTATACGGAGAACTCGCGCAGGCTGGCGGCGAGCGCCACCGGAACCCTGGCGCGAATCCGGGTGCCCTCGGGGTTGTGCTCGGCCTGCTGCACCCGGCCGTCGGCGTGGACGCGCGATACCAGGTCACCGCGGTGATACGGGATCACGACGTCGACGGTGGTGTCAGTGGGCTTCAACAGCTCGGCGAGCTCGGCCATCCGCCGCCGAAGGGCGTCGATCCCGTCGCCGGTGCGGGCGGAGACGAACATCGCTCCGGGCAGCTCGTGGCGCAGCCTGGCCAGCATCAGGTCGCCGGCGGTGTCGATCTTGTTCACCACCAACAGCTCGGGCGGACGCTGCCCGTCATGATCGGCGATCACTTCGGAGATCACGGCACGAACGGCGCTGATCTGGGCCAGCGGGTTGACGTCGGAGCCGTCGACGACGTGCACCAGCAGATCGGCATCGACCACCTCCTCCAGCGTGGAGCGGAAGGCCTCCACCAGCTGGGTGGGCAGATGGCGCACGAAGCCGACGGTGTCGGTCAACACGAACGGCCTACCGTCGTCGAATTCCGCGCGGCGGGTGGTGGGCTCCAGAGTGGCGAACAGCGCGTCCTCGACCAGCACGCCGGCGCCGGTCAGCGCGTTGAGCAGGCTGGATTTCCCGGCGTTGGTGTAGCCGACGATGGCGATCGACGGGATGTCGCTGTGCAGTCGGCGGCTGCGTTGGGTGTCGCGGGCCTGCTTCATCGCCTTGATGTCGCGCCGCAGCTTGGCCATCCGCTCGCGGATGCGGCGCCGATCGGTCTCGATCTTGGTCTCACCGGGGCCGCGCAGGCCCACCCCGCCGCCGCTGCCACCGGCACGACCGCCGGCCTGCCGCGACATCGACTCACCCCAGCCGCGCAGCCTCGGCAGCATGTACTCCATCTGGGCCAGCGACACCTGCGCCTTACCCTCGCGGCTGGTGGCGTGCTGGGCGAAGATGTCGAGGATCAACGCCGTGCGGTCGATGACCTTGACCTTGACCGCCTTCTCCAGCGCGGTCAGCTGCGCCGGGGACAGCTCACCGTCGCAGATGACGGTATCCGCTCCGGTCGCCACCACCACGTCACGCAGCTCGGCCGCCTTGCCCGAGCCGATATAGGTCGACGGGTCGGGCCGGTCACGACGCTGAATGAGCCCTTCGAGTACCTGTGAGCCGGCGGTTTCGGCCAGGGCAGCCAGCTCGGCCAGGCTGGCCTGGTTGTCAGCGGCGCTGCCATCGGTCCACACGCCGACCAGGACCACCCGCTCCAGCCGCAGCTGGCGGTATTCGACCTCGGAGACGTCGGCGAGCTCGGTGGACAACCCGGCGACCCGGCGCAGCGCAGACCGGTCTTCGAGAGCGAGTTCACCGAGACTGGGTGAGGATTCTGGGACGCCCCCCAGCGGGGAATCTGCCGCGGGCGAATCGGGATGTGTCATAACCAATATCGATGGTGGCACGGCGGTCGCCGTCGCGCATCCGAATAAATTCAGGCCGGCGCGTCCCACCAGGTGTCGGCGATTTCACCGTGGGCGACCAGGACCGAGGGTCCCCGCAAGTAACTCGTGGCGTTGGTGACGGTGACCATGACGTCACCGCCCGGGACGCGCACGGTGAGCGTTCCGGTGTCCGCGCCGGCGAAAGCCAGTGCGGCGACGGCGGCCGCGACGGTCCCCGTTCCGCAGGACCGGGTCTCACCGACGCCGCGCTCGTGCACCCGCATCCGGATCAGCCCGGCTTCGGGTGCGGTGAGCACTTCGATGTTGACCCCGGCCGGGAACTGGGCGGTGTCGAAGCTGACCGGGGCGGCGACATCCAGGGCCGCCAGCTCGTCGGGAGTCAACTGCGGATCCACACACGCCAGATGCGGGTTGCCCACGTCTATCGCCATGCCTTGGAAGCGCCGGCCGCCGATGACGGCTTCACCCGCGCCCAGCTGGTTGGGCTTGCCCATGTCGACGGTCACATCGGCGCTGGTCGCATCGACGTGGTGCACGGTGACCAGCCGCGGGCCGGCCAGCGACCCCACCACAAACTCTTCGCGTGGTTCCAATCCGGCTGCGCGCAGGTAGTGAGCGAAAACCCGCACGCCGTTGCCGCACATTTGCGCCGTCGACCCGTCGGCGTTGCGGTAGTCCATGTACCAGTCGTAGGAGCTGACGCCGTCGGGCAGCCGCTCGAGCGAACCGGCCCGCACCGCCGCGCCCGCGGTGGTGACCCGCAGCACCCCGTCGGCGCCCAATCCCCGGCGCCGGTCGCACACGGCGGCCACCCGGGCAGGGGTGAGCTCCAACTCGGCCTCGACGTCGGGCAGCAGCACGAAGTCGTTCTGGGTGCCGTGGCCCTTGGCGAAGATCACCCGATCAGGATAGGTTCCGCCACACCCGCACCGCTTCCTCGGCGATGAGGTCGGTGTCCCCTGCCGCATCGAGCCAGTGGATCCGGTGGTCGCGGCGAAACCAGGATCGCTGTCGTCGTACATAGCGGCGGGTGCCCACGAAGGTCTGGTGTTGTGCAGCGCGCAACCGGTCTTCGACGTCGGCCGGCTCGGCGTCCAACGCGGCGATCACCTGTGCGTAGCCCAACGCGCGTGCGGCGGTGACCCCGTCACGCAGACCCTTGCCCAGCAGGGTGCGCACCTCCCGCACCAAGCCCCGGTCGAACATCGCCTCGGTGCGCTGCGCCAGCCGTTCATCGAGAACCGTTGTGTTGCAGTCCAATCCGATGATGGCGGTGTCCCACCGCGGGGTTCCGATGCGCGGGGCAGACGCGGCAAACGGCCGGCCGGTGAGCTCGATCACCTCGAGTGCCCGCACCGTGCGCCGGGCGTCGGTGGGCAGAATCGCGTCGGCGGCGGCCGGGTCGCGGCTGGCCAGCTCGGCGTGCAGCCGGCCTACCCCGACTTCGGCCAGCCGGCGCTCCCAGCGCACCCGGACGGCGGGATCGGTGGCCGGAAACGACCAGTCGTCGAGCAGCGACTGGACATACAACATCGAGCCGCCGACCACGATCGGCACCGCGCCCCTGGCCGTAATCGCCTCGATGTCGGCGCCCGCGGCCTGCTGGTAGCGCGCGACGCTCGCGGTTTCGGTGACGTCGAGCACGTCGAGCTGATGGTGTGGGACGCCGCGGCGCTCGTCGACCGACAGCTTGGCGGTGCCGATGTCCATGCCGCGATAGAGCTGCATGGCATCGGCGTTGACGACTTCGGCGCCGACACCGATGCTGCCCAGTCGCTCGGCGACGTCGAGCGCCAGCCTTGACTTGCCGGTGCCGGTCGGGCCGACGATGGCGAGCGGTCTCACGGCTGCCAGACACCCACGAAGTAGCCGACCCCGTAAGGGGCTCCACGGTAGAACTCCTTGGCGGTCCGTAGTCCGGGCTCGGCCACGCCGGCCAGCACCTGAAACGCCACCCGGCCCAGGATCTGGTTCGGCAGTCGGGTCAAGGCGTCGACGTCGCCGCCGGCCAGCGCGTCGTCGAGGGCCAGCTGGGCGTCCGCATTGCGCGGGTCGTAGCCGCCCGGGGCCGCCGGCGTCAGGGTGTTGGCTCCGTCAGCGACGACCAGCACACCGATCGGGTCGCTGGACTGGTCGAGCTCGGCCCGCAGGCTTCTGCCGATGGCCAGGGCGCGTTGGGCTTCGTGGTCGCTGCGGTACACCCGGACCTGCGCGCGGGCCTCCGGCCTGGCCCGCTCCCGCACCCAGGCCCCGATCAACGCGCACAGCGGCAACTCGGCCGGCGTGATTGGCGGGCCGGACCGGTGCGGCTCGAGGTGCACCGGCACGTCGACGCCGAAACCCGCGAAGGTGCCGGCGCAGTCGGGGTTCACCACCTGGTCGGTGCGGCCCGTTCCGACCACGACCCAGCGCGACGGCAACAAGCCGGCGGCAGCCAGTACCGCCGCCGTCAGATCGGCCACCTCGGCAGCGGCCGCTCCGGCGAGTTCGGGAACGAGCACCGGCGCCGAAGGGACAATCGCGATGCCGCTCAGCACGTCACCAAACTAACGTCTCGGCGCGCACCCTATGTCGCGTCCAAGCTCGGGGGCGGCTTCGTTCTGGACCGGCGGTCCAGCGGGCGCGGTTGCGTCACCGGACAAGTCTTGCCCGGCTTCGGCGACCATCGTCGCGGCCTCGCCGCGAGCCAGCGCCACCGTCGCGACGATCACCAGTGCCACCCCGGCGGCCAGCACAACCGCCTCGGCGCCGCTGGCCGTGAGCGCCTCGCCCAGTAGCGTCACTCCGAGCACGGCTGCTACCAGAGGCTTGGCGACGGTCATCGTCGGCAGCGAGGCCGTCAGCGCACCGGCACGGAAAGCAGACTGCTGAAAGATCATCCCGGCCAGCGCTGCAGGCAACCAGGGATAGAACTCCGGAGTGCGCAGCACCGCCCCGAAGCCGTCGTCGTGCAGTACTTCGACGACTCCCTTCGTCAACACGGCGAACAGCGCCAACGACGAACCCGCCACCAGCGCCAACAGTGCCGCCGCCACCGGGCGGCCGGCCCACACACGGGCGGCCACGACGCACGCCACCAAGGCCGGACCCATGACGGCGCCGACGATCATCCAGGTGTGCAGTGACGTGCGTGGCTGGCCGACATCAGGGTGGCCGACGACGATGACCACCGCCAGGGCAGCGGCCAGGATGACCGCCCAGACCCACTCCCGGCGGGTGATCCGATGCCCGGTGATCCGCGCGTAGATCGGCATGGCGAACAGCAGAGCCGTCACCTGCAGCGAGGTCACCAGCAGCACCGAGCCCCAGACCAGTGCCACCGCCTGCAGGCTGTAATTCAGTACCGCCATCACGCCGCCCAGCCACCACCGGGTGTCGCGCAACGACAGGCCGAACAGCTGCAGGTGACCGACACGCTCGTCGGTGATCTCGTGTGCGGAGCGCTGCCGGATCACATCGCCGATCGCCGACGCCAGCGCGGCGCACAACGCGATTACCGCGGCGAGCTCGACTTTCGACATGGATGATCCTCAATCGTGTGGACGGGGTGTCCCCAGGCTATGACGTACCCATCGCAGCGCATGATGCCGCTTGCCACGTCCCGAAATCAGCGGCTGCGCTACGCCACCGCGGACGCGGATCAGCGGGGCGGACCTGGCGTGCGCACCAGGCCGCCGGACTGGTGTGCGCCCGCCCGGGCCCATGGTGCATTCGGTACTACCCGTGGATCGGTGATGACGGGAATTCGTCCGCTCTCGATCGCCTCTTCGGTCACGTTCTCGGCCTCACCACGGGCCAGGGCGAAGGTCGCGACGATCACCAGCACCACCCCCGCGGCCACCACGAAAACTCCGGTCCTGGTGGTATGCAACGTCTCGCCGAGCACCACGACCCCGAGCAGCGAGCCGACCAGCGGCTTGGCGACGACCGACGTGGGCAGGGAGGCCGTCAGCGACCCCGCGCGATACGACGACTGCTGGAAAATCATGCCTCCCGCCGCCGCGGCCAGCCAGAAATAGAACTCGGGAGCCGCCAGCAGCGCGATCAGGCCGCCGTGCACCACCTCGACCACCGCCTTGGTGAGCACCGCGAACAGGGCCAGCGAGCAACCGGCGACCACCGCCAGCAGCACCGCCGCCACCGAGCCCGTCCAGAACCGGGCGCCCAGCACGCAGAACGCCAACAGCGGACCCATAACCAGGGCAACCGCCGTCCACGTTCCCAGCGAGCCACGCGAGACGCCGCTGCCCGGGTCGCCGATGGTGACGACCACGGCGAGCGCGGCGGCCAGCAGGACCGCCCAGGCCCATTCCCGTCGGGTCACCCGGACCTTGGTCAGATACGCGTAGATCGGCAACGCGAACAGCAGCGCGGTCACCTGCAACGCCGTCACCAGCATCACCGAGCCCAGCGCCAAGGCCACGGCCTGCAGCACGTAGTTAGCGATCGCCCCGCCCGCACCCAGCCACCACTTGGTGTCGCGCAACGACAACCCGAACAGCTCGAGGTGGCCGACGTCCCTGTCGGTGATCTGCTCCGCAGACCGCTGCCGGAAGACGTTGCCCACTGCCGAGGCGAAGGCCGCCAGCAGCGCGAGCACCACGGCGATGTCGACTTTCGCCATCAGCAGCTACCTCCCCAGGCGTATCGGACGCTCTTCTCGCTGCATCTGGCCGCCGTGAATCCCGCGCAATCCAAGTTCAACACCTACTCAATCGACGTATCTCTGACCCGTCCGGTTCCAATACCTCACCGAACGCCTCCGGCGCGACCACCAGATCGCCGGAATCTCCGCCGGCGGCTGCTCCGGAAACCATCGTGGCCGCTTCGCCACGCGCCAGGGCCGTCGTCGCGACGATCACCACCACGACCGCGCAGACCAGGCCGATCAGCTCCGGACCGTCGGCACCGAGTGTTTCGCCCAGCACGGTGACGCCCAGCACCGAGGCCACCAGCGGCTCAGCGACCGTCATCGCCGGCAACGACGCGGTCAGCGCCCCGGCGCGGAACGACGACTGGCCGAACACGGTCCCGACCCCCGCGGCCAGCAACCAGAAGTAGAACTCCGGCATGAACAGCACCGCGGCGAAACCGTCGTGCGTGGTGTCGTCGAGGACGTCGACGACGGCCTTGGTGAGCACCGCGAACAGCGCCCACGACGTCGCCGACACCAGGGCCAGCAACACCGCGGCCGGCCGGCCCGCCCAGATTCGCGCACCCAGGACGCAGAACACCATCGCCGGGCCAATCACCATCGCCACCACGGCCCAGGTCTGCAGCGACGCCCGCTGATACCCTTCGGCCGGTTCACCGATCGCAACGAAGGCCGCCACCGCCGCGGCCAGCACTACCGCCCAGCACCACTCCCGGCGGCTCAGCCGATGTTTGGTCACCCAGCCGTACACCGGCAACGCGAACAGCAGCGACGTCACCTGAAGGGCCTGCACCAGCACCACCGAACCCAATCCCAAAGCCACCGCTTGCAGGCCCGCGCTGGCCACCGGCGCCACTCCGCCCAGCCACCAACGCGTATCGCGCAGCGACATGCGCAGCAATTCGACATGCCCGACCTGTTTGTCGGTGATTTCCTGCGCCGACCGCTGGCGGACCACGTCGCCCACACCCGAGATCAAGGCGGCCAACAGCGCAAAAAACGCCGCGATATCAACCTTCGCTATCGTGACGCCTCCCACCGACCCGGCCGCCATGCCCCGGGTTCCGTCGATGCCGTGTGCCGCCACGCTACCGGCGTTGTGCGACATCGCCCTACCGTCGGGCGGATGGTGGAACCGATTTGTTATCCGCCGCTTGCATTTCCGCAGCAATGCGCCAGGTCTGGGCCAGCCACCGGCAGAAGGGCTGCCAAGCTGCTTGAATACTCTTGGAACGGTGACGCAGAGCCGGTAGACAAGGTGCCGCTGAGCGCGGCAGGTGCGCGGGAGATCGCCGCGCAATGGGTTGCAGAGGGTAGGTGATGAAGGCATGACGGCTGACCAGCCGCGCGGTAAGGATGCACCGGATTCACCCAAGCCTGCGCCACGTCCGGGACCGCGGCCCGGTCCCCGGCCGGCGCCCCGACCTGCCGCACACCCGTTCGTCGTGCCCCCGCACAGCGACCCGCACCAATTCGGGCGGGTCGACGACGACGGCACGGTTTGGTTGGTCACCCCGGCCGGCGAGCGGATCATCGGATCGTGGCAGGCCGGTGACCCCGAAGCCGCGTTCGCCCATTTCGGCCGCCGATTCGACGACTTGAGCACCGAGATCACCCTGATGGAGGAGCGGCTGACGTCGGGAACCGGCGATGCGCGCAAGATCAGGGCCAATGCTGTCGCGCTGGCCGAGACATTGCCGACGGCGTCCGTGCTGGGCGACGTCGACGCGCTCACGCAGCGATTGACCAACCTGATTGCCCGCATCGACGTCATCGTGGCCGCGGTTCGCTCCCGTCGGGAGGTTCATCGGGCCGAGCAGACCGCCCGCAAGGAGGCGCTGGCCGCCGAGGCCGAGGACCTGGCCGCCAATTCGACCCAATGGAAAATCGCCGGCGACCGATTGCGCGCCATCCTCGACGAGTGGAAGACGATCACCGGCCTGGACCGCAAGGTCGACGACGCGCTATGGAAGCGCTATTCGGCGGCCCGGGAAACGTTCAACCGTCGCCGCGGGTCTCACTTCGCCGAGCTCGACCGGGAGCGGTCGGGGGTCCGTCAGTCGAAGGAGCGCCTCTGCGAACGCGCTGAAGAGCTGTCCACGTCGACGGACTGGACCGCCACCAGCGCCGAATTCCGCAAGTTGCTGACCGAGTGGAAGGCGGCGGGCCGGGCGACCCGGGATGTCGACGAGGCGCTGTGGCGTCGCTTCAAAGCCGCCCAGGATGCGTTCTTCACCGCACGCAACGCCGCGAGCGCCGAAAAGGACGCCGAGTTGCGGGCCAACGCCGCAGCCAAAGAGGCGCTGCTCGCCGAAGCGGAGAAGCTCGAGACCAGCAACCTGGATGCCGCCAGGGCCGCTTTGCGCTCGATCGCCGAGAAGTGGGACGCCATCGGCCGGGTGCCCCGGGAACGGACCGCCGAGTTGGAGCGGCGGCTACGGGCCGTGGAGAAGAAGCTGCGCGATGCCGGTGACTCGGGCTGGTCCGACCCCCAGGCCCAGGCCCGTGCCGAGCAGTTCCGCAACCGCGCCGAGCAGTTCGCACAGCAGGCCGAGAAGGCCGCCGCCGCCGGGCGGACCAAAGAAGCCGAAGAGGCCCGGGCCAACGCCGAACAGTGGCGGCAGTGGGCCGACGCCGCAGCCGAAGCGCTGACCCGCAGGTCCTAGCCTTTGTCGTTTTCCGGGGGCTTGGGAGCCTCCGGGTTGTCTTCGTCGTTCGGGGTATCACCCACCGTGTCCAACAGCGTCCGGGATTGCTGCTGCGCAACGACTCGTCGCCGTTGTTCCTCCGCGGCGAGTTGCACGATGGTGCGCGCCCACACCACGCGAGTCCAGTGAAAGGTCAGCAAGATCACCGTGATCCAGGCGACGAAAAGCCCCACCCCGGGGCCGGGATGCCCGGCCGACACGGTCTGGCGCGACCAGATGGCCAGCATCCCCGCGGCGCAGGCCAATGCCGAACCCGCCAGCGCAATCCAGGCCAGCGCCCAGCGCCGGGTCAGCAGCGCCAGCATTGAGAAGCCGACGCCGAATACCAGGGCGAGCCAAGTGAACACCCGGGACGGCAGGGCTATCGCGGCCGCACCGGCGCCGTGACTGCTGAACAGCACGTCCCAACCGCGCACATTGCCGGTATGCGGCAGGATGAACGATCCCAGCAGCACGAACACCAGGATCGCCACCACGAAACCCCTTGGGCCCGGCTCGATTTCACGGGCGATGCGGCGTTCCGCGGCCTCGATCTCGGATCGGAAGGCGTCGAAGCCGGGTCCGTCGGGGTCGGCGTTCATCGGATGCACCCGAGCGGTTCTGCGATGACCGGCTCGGCCGGCCGGCCGATACCGGGCATGCCGAGGCCGGTACGGCTTATGGCGCGCGGCCGCTGCCCCGCCGCGTGCGCGTCGCCGGCCCGGGTACGGCGATGGGTCAGGACGCCCGCGTCGGCGATGAGATGGTGCGGCGCTGCATCGGTGATCCGGGTGGTGATGATGTCGCCCGGCCGAACCTCGTCATGCGCGGCGAAGTGCACCAGCCGGCCGTCGCGCGACCGCCCGCTCATCCGCGCGGTGCGGCTGTCTTTGCGTCCCTCACCGGTGGCTACCAACAGTTCGACCTGCCGGCCCACGATGGCTTTGTTGCCCTGCAGCGAGATCTGCTCCTGCAGTTCGACCAGCCGCTCATAACGTTCCTGCACAACGGCTTTCGGCAGCTGTCCCTCGTAGGTGGCGGCGGGGGTGCCGGGCCGCTTGGAGTACTGGAAGGTGAAGGCGGCGGCGAACCGGGCCTGCTTCACCACGTCGAGGGTGGCCGCGAAGTCTGCCTCGGTCTCACCGGGGAAACCCACGATCAGATCGGTGGTGATGGCCGCGTGTGGCATGGCCGCCCGAACCCGCTCGATGATGCCCAGATAGCGCTCAGCACGGTAGGACCGCCGCATCGCACGCAGCACCCGGTCGGAACCGGACTGCAGCGGGATATGAAGGGCGGGGCAGACATTCGGCGTCTGCGCCATCGCTTCGATGACGTCGTCGGTGAACTCCGCGGGATGCGGGGAGGTGAACCGCACCCGTTCCAGCCCGTCGATGCGCCCGCAAGCACGCAGCAGCTCCGCGAACGCGCCGCGATTGCGCGGCAGCGCCGGATCGGCGAAGGACACGCCGTAGGCGTTGACGTTCTGGCCCAGCAGCGTGACTTCGAGCACGCCGTCGTCCACCAGTGACTGCACTTCGGCCAGGATGTCGGCCGGGCTGCGGTCCACCTCTTTGCCGCGCAGCGACGGAACGATGCAGAAGGTGCAGCTGTTGTTACAGCCGACGGAGATGGAAACCCAAGCGGCGTAGGCGGATTCGCGAGCGCTGGGCAGCGACGACGGGAACTGTTGCAGCGCCTCGGCGATTTCGACCTGGGCTGCCTTGTTGTGCCGTGCCCGATCGAGCAGCGTCGGCAGCGACCCGATGTTGTGCGTGCCGAAGACCACGTCCACCCACGGCGCTCGGCGCAGCACCGCGTCTTTGTCCTTCTGGGCCAGGCAGCCGCCGACCGCGATCTGCATGTCGGGGTTGCGCCGTTTGCGTGGTGCCAGGTGGCTGAGGTTGCCGTACAGCTTGTTGTCGGCGTTTTCCCGCACGGCGCAGGTGTTGAAGACGACCACGTCGGCGTCTCCAAAATCCGAGCCGTCAGCCGCCCGCTGATAGCCGGCAGCTTCGAGCAGTCCCGCCAGCCGTTCGGAGTCGTGGACGTTCATCTGGCAGCCGTAGGTGCGCACCTGGTAGGTACGCGTCGACGCCGCGTCTGGCGCCACGGCCTCTCCCGCCACCATCGAAGTCACGGGGGACATGGTACGGCGACTGGGGCCTGGCCGATTAACCCGCAGCTAGACGCGTCGACGCTCCCGTTCGGCGGCTAGCTCGGCGAGAACCACCTCGCAGGCCAGGTTCTGGCTGTAGCCGCGGCGAGCGAGCATCGCGACCAGCCTCCGAGTCACCCGCGCCTCGTCGGTCAGCGTTTCCCGCCGCAGCTTGGCCCGCACCAGCAGCTCGGCGCGGTCTCGCTCAGCACCGGCGTCGATTCCGCTCAGCACCTCGGTGATCACGTCGTCGTCGACGCCCTTGGTGTGCAGTTCAGCGGCCAAGGCACGTTTGCTCTTTCCCGCTCTCGCCCGTCGGGACTGCACCCACTGCTCGGCGAACTCGGCGTCGTCGATCAGGCCGACGGCAGCCAGCCGGTCCAGTACCCGTTCGCTGACGTCTGCTGGGTATCCACGCTTGGCCAGCTGGCCGGACAACTCGGCCCGGGTACGCGACCTCGCGGTGAGCAGGCGCAGGCACAGTGACCGCGCCTGCTCTTCGCGAGACGGCTCAGAAATCGACGGGGGCGGGCAAGACTTCGTCATCGGTCACAACCGCACCAATGCCGAGCTTTTCCTTGATCTTCTTCTCGATCTCGTTGGCCACGTCGGCGTTCTCCATCAAGAAGTTGCGGGCGTTCTCCTTGCCTTGGCCGAGCTGCTCTCCCTCGTAGGTGAACCAGGAACCCGACTTGCGGATGAAGCCCTGATCCACACCCATATCGATGAGCGAGCCCTCCCGGCTGATGCCCTTGCCGTAGAGGATGTCAAACTCGGCCTGTTTGAAGGGTGGCGAAACTTTGTTCTTGACGACCTTGACCCGGGTGCGGTTGCCGACCGCGTTGGTGCCGTCCTTGAGTGTCTCAATCCGACGCACATCCATGCGCACCGACGCGTAGAACTTCAAAGCCTTTCCGCCAGTTGTGGTTTCGGGCGAGTTATGCACCATCACTCCATCGACGAAGTAGTTGTGATTGCCTTCGACCTCGATATCGAAGCGATTCATCGACCGAGTGTGCGGCTTGACGTGCACATCCAGCACCCGAGCCGGCACCAACCGCTGTGTGGGTTCGACAAATTGGGGCGACACCGTGCTTTGATCACGGAATCGAGGCAGCAACTTGTACTCCATGGACGGCGCCATGTAGGGCGCTACCAGTGCCTGGAATTTGGCCGACGCCGCTGTCGAGAACAACAGCACCGCCTTGCCGGCCGAGCCAACCGAGCGCAGGCTCACATCCAGTCCGTGATTGTCGCGCAGATAGTCACGCAACCGTACCCGCGTACCCTCGGTCATGGCCTCGACACAGATCGAAATGCGCCCGCTGCCACCGCTGGTACGCTCCTGCAAACCTTTGGAGCGCAAGGTAAATGAACCATCGTCCATGTACCAGATGGCCAGGGCCAGCGGGGTGAGTGCCTTGAGGTATTCCTCGGAGAAAAACTTCTTGCCGTCCCCCAAGTACACCGCGCGCTGAAGCTCGGCGAGTTCAGCCAGTGGGGTGAAGTCGACAAAGCTTGCGCCCTTGGAATTCTGCCGCACCGAGTGCCGAATATTGCCCATCAATGCGGTCTTCCAATTCAGGTACTCCACCTGCTTGGCACCATGTCCCAGGCGGAATCGGACGCCGTTGCGGTCATGCAGATTAGGCGAGAGATTCCCATCACCCATCAGTGAGCCCATCACCACTTGGAACTGCTGATCGCTGAGCAGATGAGGTTCGGTAGCCAGTACCCGATCACCAGTGTTGAGGTCACCGGCTTCGGTCCAGCCACCGGGTGTGCGGATCAGATGGTTGGGCGTGGCGGCAAACTGTGATTTTCCGTTGCCGCTGGACTTTTCGACCGTGAACTGCAGGAACTGTTCGGCGGGGCCGTTATTGAACCAGTTCACCACCTTGCGAGGCACAATCTGGTCCGTCACCGGGTCGTAGGACAACACCTCGACGTCCATCTTGTTGTTGACGATCTTGCCGATCTTCTCGCTGCTGCCATCGGCCAAAGTCACCCGGGTGGAGTAATTCATGCACCCGAACATCACTCCGATTTTTTCGCGCAGCTGGTTGATGAAGATCGCAGTGGTTCCCGAATTGTTCAGCGCGCCAGTCATTTTCCGCAGCGCCTGGCTCATCAGCCGGGCCTGCAGGCCGACGTGGCTGTCCCCCATCTCGCCTTCGAGCTCGGCGCGCGGCACCAGCGCGGCCACCGAGTCGATGACCAAGATGTCGAGTGCGCCGGAGCGAATCAGCATGTCGGCGATCTCCAGAGCCTGTTCACCGGTGTCCGGCTGGCTGACCAGCAGGGAATCGGTATCCACGCCGAGCTTCTTCGCATACTCCGGGTCCAGCGCGTGCTCGGCGTCGATGAACGCCGCGACACCACCGGCGGCCTGGGCGTTGGCCACCGCGTGCAGTGCGACGGTGGTCTTCCCGGAGGACTCCGGGCCGTAGATCTCGATGACACGGCCGCGCGGCAAGCCGCCGATGCCCAACGCCACGTCCAGTGCGATGGACCCGGTCGGAATGACCGAGATGGGTTGACGCATCTCGTCGCCGAGACGCATCACCGATCCTTTGCCGTAGCTCTTCTCGATCTGGGCTATCGCCAGTTCGATAGCCTTCTCGCGGTCGGGGGCTTGCGTCATGGTGCCTCTCCTGTAGTCGGTGTTCGGTGACCGGTTTCGGTCGGTTAGCCGTGACATTAGGCGTGGGGTCCGACAAATCGGTTCCACCGAATGATCACCACAGTAGACGAACACCTGTTCGATACAAGTCAGACACGCCGTAGCGATGGCGTGTGACAAGATCAGCTACCGAAAAGGGCCCGCCAGGCGCAGAAAACGGAAGGACGGCTCAGCATCGACATCTCTACCGAGCTGGCCGAAATATCGTCCTACGGCGGGTTTTTCGCGCTGACCGTGGGCGGCGACCCGACGGGATGGCACCCGGTCGGCCAGTCCTATGCCGACGGCTGCGCCGACTTGATCGACGCCACCGTCCACCGCTACCGCGTTACCGACTTGCGCATCGGCGCGTCGCTGGTTCACCTCGGCCACGCCGCCCGGCTATGGGCCCCGGTTCTGGCGTGCGCGCTGGCCCACGGCGTCGTCCCGGACCTGACGAACCTGCAGCGGGCCGACGACGGGACGCAGCTGCGCCTGCCCGAGCCCGTCGGCGAGGCCGCACCAGCGGCGGACCTGTTGTATCACCTTGTCGTAGAACGACATATGGAGCCGCTCGCCGCCGGTATGCCGGTCAAGCTGGCACCCGGCTTGTTGTCCGGCAACATCGCATCCGCACTCGTCGGAGCATCGCGGGCCCTACTTTCGGCACGGCCCGACCTGCGCAGCCGAATCGTCGCAAGCACCGAAGCCCTGCTGAACACCGGCAACCTGGCTGGGTCCGGCACCATCACCGCTGCAGATCTGAGCTTCCGGCGCCGCAGCTGCTGCCTCTTCTACCGCATCCCCGGCAGTTCCCTTTGCGGCGACTGCGTGTTCGACCGCACGCCGCGCTCCGGCTAACCGAGCCTGCGACTATGGCGCCGAGCCTGCGCTGGGGGCGCCGCAAACAGCCGATCGGCAGCCCTGGGCGCAGGCTCGATGCCGCGAACACTCACCACTGTTCGCGTGGCACGTCGAAGTCGACGCACAGTGCTCGCCACACCTCACGGGGCTCCACGCCCTCCTCGATCGCCTGTGCGGCCGTCCGGCCGCCGAAGCCGCTCAACACGTGGTCGACCAGCACCGATGCGCCGTATGCCGTGCCGAATCGCAGGACGACACGCTCGTGGAATTCCGTCAGCCGCACGTCAGCCAACATACCCAGCGGCAAGCGCTTCACGGCACACCGCAACCGGATCGGCGACCAAGTCCACACTGGCGGCGGCCTCACGCGCCGCGTCGCGATACCGCGGCGACGAAAGCACGTCCCCAACCGCGGCCACCAGCGCCTCCGCGGTCAACGGCCGGATCAACCGGGCACTGCCCTGACGTACCACGCGATTGGCCATCTCCCATTGATCTCCGCCGCCGGGAACCACCACCAGCGGCACGCCGGCCAACAGCGTCTTGGCCACCATGCCGTGACCCCCACCGCAGATCACGACGTCGGCATGCGTCAACAGCTCTGACTGGCGACCCAGTCCGACCACCGCCCATGGCGGCACCGTCAGATCCGCGCCGCCCAGCCGTGACACCACCAGCCGCGATCCCGGCGGCAAGGTGTCACCCGGCGTCAGGCAGTTCAAAGCGGCCTCGGCCAGTCCGGTGGTTCCGGTCATCGCGGTCGACGGCGCGACGACCACCACCGGCCCGGAGCCGGCGGGAATCTCGAGCACCCGGTCGGTCGGCTCGAAGTGCAGCGGGCCCACCAGTACCGCCTCGGGCGGCCAGTCCGGACGCGGGACTTCCAGCGCGGGCAACGTGGCGATCAGCCGTCGCAGCGGCCCCGGATCGCGCGCCGGCAGCCCGATCTCGACCCGCACCGCCGCCCGCTGCCGCAAGCCGGCGCGCCAGGAGCGTGCGGTGAGCGCCCGCATGGCGGCGTCTCGCAGCCGGCCACGGATACCGGTACCCGGCGCCAGGCCGCTGCCGATCGGCGGCAGGCCCTTCGACGGCAGATACAGCGGATGCGGGTTGAGCTCGATCCACGGGATGCCCAGCAGCTCGGCGGCCATGCCTCCGCCCGCGGTGATGACGTCGGACACCACCAGATCAGGCGCCAGGTCGCGCAGCGCCGGTACGTTGAGCACCGCCATCCGGGCGGCGCGACGGTGAATCCGTGCTCCGGCATCCAGATCTTCGTCGTCGGCCACCAGCCCGTCCAGCTCAGCAGCGTCGATTCCGGCGCCACGCGCGGCCTCAAGCCATTCCACGCCGGTGAACAAGGTGGGCTTGTCGCCCGCCGCCAAGAACCGCTGGCACAGTGCGATCGCCGGGAATGAGTGCCCGGGATCCGGCCCGGCGACCACCGCGACGCGCACTCGCCCTACCCTGCCACAGAGCCACTCGCATACTCTGGCCACTATGACCGAGCTGCCACAGACAACCACAGAGAACACCCGCATGGTCGAGGCTTTCCTGCACGCCCTGCAGGACGAGGACTTCGAGACCATCGAAGAGTTGTTCGCCGACGACCTCGTCTACGAGAACGTCGGGCTGTCGCGGATCCGCGGGGGGCACCGAACGGCGAAGTTGCTGAGCAGGATACAGGGCCGCGTCGGGTTCGAGGTGAAAATCCACCGCATCGCCGCCGACGGCAATGCGGTGCTCACCGAACGCACCGATGCGCTGATCTTCGGTCCACTGCGGATCCAGTTCTGGGTCTGCGGCGTCTTCGAGGTCCGCGACGGGCGAATCACGCTGTGGCGGGACTATTTCGACCTCTACGACATGCTCAAGGCGACACTTCGCGGTCTGGTCGGCGTCGCTGTGCCGTCGCTGCGAGCGAGGCTCTAGCCCATGAGCGGCGACCCCGGCCGGACCAAGCCGAACGTCATCGAGTACATCCGCTACTGCTATGGGGCACGGCTGCCCGACTCGATGCTGGACTGGGTGCGAAACGACTTGGCGGGCAAGGGCGCAACCGCCCGAATGATGATCCGAGTGGCGGTCCCGGCCGTGCTGGTGCTCGCTCCGTTCTGGTTGATCCCGACGACGCTCGAAGTCCACCTGAGCATGACGCTGCCGATTCTCATTCCGTTTGTGTACTTCTCGCATGCGCTCAACAAGATCTGGCGCCAGCACATGCTGCGGGTACACGGCCTCGACCCCGAACTCGTCAATGAACGCGCGCGTCAGCGCGATGCCCATATCCACCAGGCCTACATCGACCGCTACGGCCCGCGGCCCGAGGATCCGCCGAAGGGCGGTTAACCGATGGCGGCGACCCGCTTCGCCCGGCTACGCCGCGCTCGCGATCGCCGCTAATGCCGCTGTAATCCGCTGAGTTCGTCGAAGGCCTGCGCCCAACCGACCAGCCGATCGGTGGCATCGACCAACTCAGCACGGTAGCGCTGCTGTGAATAGCCGACGGCACCCGCCTGACCGTTCGCCGCAGACACCAATTGCGCTGCGGCGGTGACCATTACGTTGTACTGACGAACGCCTTCGCTCAGCTGCGCGGTATAGGCGTTGATGGTGGGTGCCAAATGCTCGCGCGATGATTCGGCGTAATAGGCCGCGCGCTCCATGGAAACCACCTGGGCCGCGGTCGCCGCCATTGCCGCCGACGTCTGGTTCGCCGCGACCGTCAGATCACGGATTTCGGCGGTCGGCAATATCGCGCCCCGCTCCATGACGCCCAGCAGCGAGAAAAACCCGCGTTCGGAGGCGCCCAGCGCCGACATCGCGGGCCGTGCCGCCGAACCGGGCGGCGGCAGCCGGCGGATGTTGGCCGGCCGCGGTGCCGGCAGCGGCTCCTTGCGCAACCAGCGGTAGCGCAGCAGCAACAGTGTCGCCGGAATGGCCTCGCCCGCCGCGATCAGCATTGGGATCAACAACGCCCAGAACGGTGTGCGCCACGTTGCCAGCAACGTCGTCACCAGGCCCCAGAACACGACGCCGGCAGCGAAGATCAACCCCCAGCGCAATGCCCGACGACGACGGCGCAGTCCCCGGGCGCGCGGATCCATGACGGCGTTGACCTTCGCGGCCACCAGCTCGGACCAGTCACCCACGGTGTCAAAACCGCGGCGGAGCAATTCGCGCCATTGCCCGTCCTGGATCGTTTTCACCGCCATCGGGACCTCCGTGACTACTGGCCAAACGGCTTCTCGGCAATCGGCCCACGGCTGGGGTCGGCCGCCGCCGGCGTTGCTGGGGTGCCGGGAACAGACCCTCCCGTCGGCAACGCCTCCCCGCGCATCGAGGCGCGGATCTGCTCCAACCGGGAATGGCCGGCCATCTCCACGCCGGCCTGCTGAACCTCGAGCATGCGGCCTTGGACGGAGCTCTGCGCAAGCTCCGCCGACCCGAGCGCGTTGGCGTATCGGCGTTCGATCTTGTCGCGCACCTCGTCGAGGCTCGGGGTGTTGCCGGGCGCGGCGATCTCACTCATGGACCGCAGCGACTTGCTGACCTGTTCCTGCATCTTCGCCTGCTCGAGCTGGCTGAGCAGCTTGGTGCGCTCGGCGATCTTCTGCTGCAGCACCATCGCGTTCTGCTCGACGGCGCGCTTGGCCTGAGCCGCCGCGCCCAGCGCCTGGTCATGCAACGTCTTGAGGTCTTCGACGCTCTGTTCGGCGGTCACCAGTTGGGCGGCGAACGCCTCGGCGGCGTTGTTGTACTCGACCGCCTTGGCGGCGTCTCCGGCGGCGGTGGCCTGGTCCGCCAACGTCAGCGCCTGGCGCACGTTGACCTGCAGCTTCTCGATATCGGCCAACTGCCGGTTGAGCCGCATCTCGAGTTGACGCTGGTTGCCGATCACCTGCGCGGCCTGCTGGGTCAGCGCCTGATGGGTGCGTTGCGCTTCCTCGATGGCCTGCTGAATCTGCACTTTGGGGTCGGCGTGCTCGTCAATCTTGGCGTTGAACAGCGCCATGAGGTACTTCCACGCTTTGACGAACGGATTGGCCATGAGTGAGCTCCGCCTTCGCTTCCGATGTGCCGTGTGGGCTTGCCTTGTCGCTCAATTTAGTGCGTCAGCGGCGATCTCCCCACCCTTGGTGCGCATTCGTTCGTCCGCGCCGCCTCGACACGCGCTCAGGCCACCGCCAACGACACCACCGGCGGGATGACGACCTTGGTGCTGGCGTCGATGGTAGGACCGCCCGCCGGCCTGGCCGGCTCTGCGTGAGCGGCGTGTTCCGCGCGAGCCAGCTGCTCGCCGGCACCGATGAGCATCTTCGACAGCGGGAGCTCCAACGCATCGCAGATGGCGTTGAGCAATTCGCTGGACGGCTCTTTGCGGCCGCGCTCGACCTCCGATAGATACCCCAAACTCACCCGTGCCGAGTCGGACACCTCACGCAGTGTCCGGCCCTGCGACATTCGGGCCCGGCGCAGCACGTCGCCGATGACCTCCCGCACCAATAGGGCCATGAAGCTCTCCTCTGTTCGTCAGCTCACGCCTGCACCCGAAAGCACCAGTCATCAGGTCAACGCAGGCAGCCGTCGCAGTGGTTCCCCGATTAGCGGGGCGTTTGGCGAACTTCCCTGATCGCCGAGGCCACATAGTCGATGCCGGTGACGATCGTGAGCACGATAGCGATCGCCATCACGATCACCGCCGCGACGTGCAACGCGCCCGTCAGCGGCAAGACGAACAACCCGATCGCCACCGCCTGGATCAGGGTCTTGAGCTTGCCGCCCCAACTCGCGGGAATGACACCGCGCCGAATCACCGACAATCGCAAGACGGTCACGCCAACCTCGCGGGTGAGGATCAATATCGTGACCCACCACGGCAGGTCGTGCAGCATGGACAAGCCGATGAGCGCCGACCCGATCAGCGCCTTGTCGGCAATCGGATCGACGAACGCGCCGAATTCCGTTGCCATGCCGTAGTTGCGCGCGAGCTGACCGTCCAATCGATCGGTAAAGCAGGCAGCGGCGAATATCGCCCACGCAACAATCCGGGCCGAGCTGACGTGGCCGCCCCCGTAAAACAGGGCGAACAGGAAAATCGGCACCATCACCAGCCGCAAGCCGGTCAACCCGTTGGCCAGATTGGCGATGCGGGCGCGGCCCCCTACTGAACTCGTTTGAGGCTGCCCCGACACCGCAACAGAATAACGGTCGACCAGCTGAACCGTCCTGGATGCCGATACTGTTACCCGTGACGGAAACCCCACGCGATCGCCGGCCGCTGGTTCGGCGTGCGCGTACATCCGACGTTCCGGCGATCAAGCGACTGGTCGACACCTATGCGGGGAAAATCCTGCTGGAGAAGAACCTGGTGACGCTGTATGAAGCCGTCCAGGAATTCTGGGTGGCCGAACACCCCGAACAACCAGGCCAGGTCGTTGGCTGCGGAGCGCTGCACGTGCTGTGGTCAGATCTCGGCGAAATCCGCACCGTGGCGGTCGATCCGGCGATGACCGGCCGCGGTATCGGCCACGCGATCGTCAACCGCTTGCTCGATGTCGCCCGAGAGCTGGAGCTCAAACGTCTGTTCGTGTTGACCTTCGAGACCGAGTTCTTCGCCCGCCACGGCTTCACCGAGATCGAGGGGACGCCGGTGACCGCTGAAGTATTCGAGGAGATGTGCCGGTCCTACGACATCGGGGTGGCCGAATTCCTCGATCTCAGCTACGTCAAGCCCAACATCCTGGGCAACTCCCGGATGCTGCTGGTGCTTTAACTGCCGAGCAGACGCAAAAGCCCCCGACACACCGACGAAAAAGGGGCTTTTACGTCTGTTCGCCGGAACTGTCCGTACCCCGGATCGAGGCCAGCGTCGCGGCCAACTCGTCGGGCTTGACCAGCACCTCGCGGGCCTTGGACCCTTCGCTGGGCCCGACGATGCCGCGCGTCTCCATCAGGTCCATCAGCCGGCCGGCCTTGGCGAAGCCCACCCGCAGTTTGCGCTGCAGCATCGACGTGGAGCCGAACTGGCTGGACACCACCAACTCGACGGCCTGCAGGAATACGTCCATGTCGTCGCCGATGTCCGGGTCGACGTCGGCGCGCTCGGCCGTCGGCTTGGCGGTGGTGACGCCCTCGGTGTACTCGGGTTCGGCCTGGTCCTTGCAGGCGTTGACGACGGCGTGGATCTCCTCGTCGGTGATGTATGCGCCCTGCAGCCGGACAGTCTTGCTGGCCCCCATCGGCAGGAACAAGGCGTCACCCATGCCGATGAGCTTCTCCGCGCCGGCCTGGTCCAGGATCACCCGGCTGTCGGTGAGCGACGACGTCGCAAACGCCAGCCGGGAGGGCACATTGGTCTTGATGAGCCCGGTGACCACGTCCACCGACGGGCGCTGAGTGGCCAACACCAGATGGATGCCGGCGGCCCGGGCCTTCTGGGTGATCCGCACGATGGCGTCTTCCACGTCGCGCGGCGCGGTCATCATCAGGTCGGCCAACTCGTCGACGATCGCGACGACGTAAGGGTACGGCCGGTACTCGCGCTGGCTGCCCAGCGGCGCCGTGATGGCGCCGGATCGCACCTTCTCGTTGAAGTCGTCGATGTGGCGCACTCGGGAAGCCTGCATGTCCTGGTAGCGCTGCTCCATCTCGTCGACCAGCCACGCCAGCGCTGCCGCGGCCTTCTTCGGCTGGGTGATAATCGGCGTGATCAGGTGCGGAATGCCTTCGTACGGCGTCAGTTCCACCATCTTCGGGTCGATCAGGATCATCCTGACCTCTTCGGGCGTGGCGCGCGTCAGCAGCGACACCAGCATCGAGTTGACGAAGCTGGACTTGCCCGATCCGGTGGAGCCGGCCACCAACAGGTGCGGCATCTTGGCCAGGTTGGCCGAGATGAAATCTCCTTCGATGTCCTTGCCCAGCCCAATCACCAGCGGGTGGTCGTCGCGGCGGGTGGACGGGGCGGTGAGCACGTCGGCCAGCCGCACCATCTCCCGGTCGGTGTTGGGCACCTCGATGCCGACGGCGGATTTGCCCGGGATGGGGGCCAGCATGCGCACGCTCTCGGTGGCCACGGCGTAGGCGATGTTCTTCTGCAGCGCGGTGATCTTCTCGACCTTGACGCCGGGTCCCAGCGAGACCTCGTAGCGGGTGACGGTGGGCCCGCGGGTACAGCCGGTGACCGCGGCGTCGACCTTGAACTGGGTGAGCACTTCGCCGATGGCGTTGGCCATGTGGTTGTTGGCAGCGCTGCGTTTCTTGGGCGGGTCGCCGGCCACCAGCAGTTCCAGCGAGGGGAGGGTGTAGAGACCATCGGCCGGCCCGGTGTTCGCCTTACGCCCCCGGCTGCGTTTCTTGCGCGCCACCAGAGGGTCCGGGACGGTGGGTGTGTCGTCCTCGAGGTCGGGTGCATTGGCCGACGGCCACGCCTGCGGCTCCTCGTCCAGGGACTGGTCGTAGTAGCCGTCCGAGAAGTCCTCGGCGGGAGTCTCCTGGACGTGCGCCTCGTCTTGCTCGTCGTAGTACTCGTCGTCGGCATCGTCACGCTGGAACAGCCCGGTGCCGAACAGGGCGCGCACCGCATCGGGCAGTTCGCGGATCGTGGTCCCGGTCAGCAACAGCAGGCCGAACATCGCGCCGATGAACAACAGCGGCGCGGCGATCCAGGCCGTCAAGCCGTCCGACAGCGGGCCGCCTATCGCAAATCCGATGAATCCTGCCGCATGCCGGCGTGCGGCCGGGGCCTCCGGCGATCCCGCCCACAGATGGCACAGGCCCAGCAGGGAGAGCGCGATCAGGCTGGAACCCAGGATCAGCCGCGGCCGCGCATCGGGGTCGGGCTGCGTGCGCATCAGGCCCACCGCGACCGCGGCGGCGACCACCGGCAGGACCAACACGCCCGAGCCGATGAACGTCCGCAGCACCATGTCCACCCACGCGCCTACCGGCCGGGCGGCGTCGAACCAGGAACTAGCGGCGACGACAACGCCGAGGCCGAGCAGGACCAGCGCGATTCCGTCGCGGCGATGTCCCGGTTCGATGTCGCGGGCCCTACCTATCGAGCGTGCCGCGCTGCCGGTGCCCCGTGCCGCCATCAGCCACGCTGCGCGCAGGGCCCGCCCGCCCGCCAGTCCCGTTGTGACCAGCACCGATCGATTCCGCCGGGCGGAGCGGCTTGGCCTCTTGCGCGCGTGCCCTCCACTTCGGGCCGCAACCCGAGTCCTGGAAGTGGCCCTTGACCTGCTCGTTCGGGTTCCGGAGCGGGCAGCGGTCTTACTAGCCATGCGCGCAAGCCTAGTCGCAATTACCCCATATGCACCAACCGCCACACTGGTAACGGAAGGGTACTGACCCGGGTGTGCCAGAGATACACTTCGCGCTGTTCGTCTGGGCATCCCCGAGGAGGGTGTCGTGCCATTATTCGGGCAGAGAAACGACCCGGCCGAGGATGAAGCCGCCCGAGTCAGGCAACAAGAGGCCGATCAAGCCCGGGAAGCCATGGTCCAGTGGGCGATTCAGGCATCGCCAGCTGACTTGGCCGCGCACATCATGCCGGCATTCCCCCCAGCCGGGCAGATACGGGTCGCGCTAAGCGACCTTCGCCGTCGGCTGGGAAGTCAGGAGAGTATCCGGGTCGGCGGCGACAGCCGTCTGGCGGGACCGATATTGGAGGCCGTGCAGCTTCTCGAGCATGCCGAACTGGTGTACATCAGCGAGATTTCCCAGCATGGTCTCCGCTCTTGGAACGCCACCCGTTTGGGCTCGGAAACTTTGGCCGCCGGGAAGGACGCTGTCAGGCAACGCATTAAGGATCGGACCGGCCAGTAATCGGCCCGACGGCCTACACCCCCACCCCCGTGTCCGACGTGTTGTCAGCAAGCGTGGGTATGGTGGCAAACGCCGCGTCATGCCGCAAATCCCGTCGCCACAGGAGGCCTCAGTATGCCCGTCGTCGTTGTCGCCACCCTGACCGTCAAGCCGGAGTCGGTCGATACCGTCCGCGACATCTTGACCACCGCGGTCGAAGAGGTGCACGACGAACCAGGCTGTCAGCTCTACTCACTGCACCAGACCGGCGAGACCTTCGTATTCGTCGAGCAGTGGGCCGACCCCGAGGCGCTCAAGGCACACAGCACCGCGCCCGCCATCGGCAAGATGTTCGCCGCGGCCGGCGACCACCTGGCCGGGCAACCGGACATCAAGATGCTGGAGCCCATCCCCGCCGGTGATCCGGGCAAGGGCCAGCTCCGCGCCTGATGGGTCGCCCGCTGGAACGCCCGCTCAAAGGTCGGGTCGCCTTCATCACCGGGGCCGCGCGCGGCCAGGGCCGTGCGTACGCGGTTCGGCTGGCCTCCGACGGCGCGAACGTGATCGCCGTCGACCTGTGCCAACCAATCGCCAGCGTGCCATACCCCCTGGCCACCCCGGCTGACCTCGCGGCCACCGTCAAGCTCGTCGAGGACACCGGCGCGCGCATCGTGGCCAAGCAGGCCGACGTCCGCGACCGCGAATCGCTGGCCGTTGCGCTACAGGCCGGTCTCGACGAGTTCGGCCGCCTCGACATCGTTATCGCCAACGCCGGAATCGCGCCCATGCAGTCCCCCGACGCCTGGCATGACGTGATCGACGTCAACCTCACCGGCGCCTATCACACCGTGGACGTCGCGGTGCCCGCCATGGTCGAGCAAGGCACGGGCGGGTCGATCGTGTTGATCAGTTCGGCCGCGGGGCTGGTCGGCGTCGGCAGCGCCGATGCCGGCTCGATCGGCTACACCGCCGCCAAACACGGATTAGTGGGATTGATGCGCTTATACGCCAATCTGCTTGCCCCGCACAATATCCGGGTCAACTCGATACACCCGTCAGGTGTGGACACCCCGATGATCAACAACGAGTTCACCCGCCAGTGGCTCGCCGACCTGGTCGCGGAGAGCGGCGCGGCGACCGGCATGGGCAACGCGTTGCCGGTGCAGATTCTGCAGCCCGACGACATCGCCGATGCCGTCGCGTGGCTGGTATCCGACCAGGCCCGCTACATCACCGGCGTCACCCTCCCGGTCGATGCCGGCTGCGTGAACAAGCGATAGACCATGAGCCGAAATCCCGCCGCCCAGACCGCCTTTGGCCCGATGGTGTTGGCAGCCGTCGAGCAACATGAGCCGCCCGGCCAACGACTGGTCGACGACGACCTCGCCGAACTGTTCCTGCCCGTCCCGTTGCGGCTGATGGTGCTCGCGACTCGCCCGGCTCGTGTGCGACGGGCATTCATCCGCGCGTCGGAATGGACCGGCCGCGGGCTGTGGGCCAATCTGGCCTGTCGCAAGCGTTTCATCGGCGACAAGCTCGTCGAGGCCGTCGAAGACATCGACGCCGTCGTCATCCTGGGCGCCGGATTGGACACCCGCGCTTACCAATTGACCCGGCGGATCCGCAAGCCGGTCTTCGAGGTGGACCTGCCGGTCAACATCGCCCGCAAGGCCAAAACGGTGCGACGGGTGCTGGGCGATCTCCCGCTGTCGGTCCGGTTGGTGGCCCTGGACTTCGAGCGTGACGACCTGCTCACCGCACTGGCCGAGCATGGCTACCGCACCGACTACCGGGTGTTCTTCATCTGGGAAGGCGTCACCCAGTACCTCAGCGAGGAGGCCGTCCGGGCGACGCTGGAAGGACTGCGTCCCACAGCGCCGGGCAGCCGGATGGTATTCACCTATGTTCGCCGCGACTTCATCGACGGCACCAACCGGTATGGCACCCGCACCCTGTATCGCTCTGTTCGCCAGCGAAAACAATTGTGGCACTTCGGGTTACTACCCGAGGAGGTGTCGGATTTTCTCGCCGAATACGGTTGGCGGCTATTGGAGCAGGCCGGGCCCGACGAGCTGGTGCAGCGCTATGTCCAGCCCGCCGGCCGCAACCTCGAGGCATCGCAGATCGAGTGGTCGGCGTACGCGGAAAAGACCTGAAACCGTCCGGCGGCGAGCAGACGCAAAATCCCCCGAAAACAATTGGAATTAGGGGACTTTGCGTCTGCTCGGCCCACTAGACCTGATGGTGGCGACCCGCTTCGCCCGGCTCCGCCGCGCTCGCGATCGCCACTAGACCTTATGGTGGCGACCCGCTTCGCCCGGCTCCGCCGCGCTCGCGATCGCCACTAGACCTTATGGTGGCGACCCGCTTCGCCCGGCTCCGCCGCGCTCGCGATCGCCACTAGACCTCGATCACCGTGGGCACGATCATCGGCTGCCGGCGATACGTCTCGCCCACCCACTTGCCGACCGTCCGGCGCACCCCTTGGGCGATCCGGACCGGATCGGTGACATTGGCGGCCACCAGCGACTCCAGCTCGGCTTCCACCTTGCGGACGGCCGGCTCCAGCGCCTTGGGATCTTCGGAGAATCCACGCGAGTGCAGGTGCGGCGCCCCCACCGGACGGCCGGTGCCGCGTTCGACCACCACGGTCACCGCGACGAAGCCGGACGACAGGATCAGCCGTTCGCCCAGGGTGATGTCGCCGACATCACCAGTAATCAGCCCGTCGACGAACATCTTGCCGACCGGCACCGCGCCGGCAATCGAAGCCCTGCCCGCCACCAGGTCTACGCTGACGCCGTTCTCCGCCAACAGAATCGACTCCGGCGACACCCCGGTACTCTCCGCCAGTTTGGCGTTGGCGCGCAACATCCGCCAGGTCCCGTGCACCGGCATGACCTGACGCGGGCGCACCCCGTTGTATAAAAACAACAACTCCCCGGCATAGGCGTGACCCGAAACATGAACGCGCGCTTGGGCATTGGTGACCACCCGCGCGCCGATCTTGGACAGCGCGTCGATGACCCCGTACACCGCCTCCTCATTGCCGGGGATCAGCGACGACGACAGCACAACAAGGTCTCCGGCCGTCAGCGTGATACTGCGATGTTCGCCACGCGACATCCTCGACAGCGCCGACATCGGCTCGCCCTGCGTACCGGTGGTGATCAGCACCACCTGCTCGGGCGCCATCATCTCGGCGGCGGCGATGTCGATCAGGTCGGAATCGTTCACCCGCAGGAAGCCCAGCTCCCGCGCGATGCCCATGTTGCGCACCATCGATCGGCCGACGAACGACACCCGCCGGCCCAATGCCACTGCGGCATCGATGATTTGCTGCACCCGGTCCACGTTGGAGGCGAAGCACGCGACGATGACGCGACCGTCGGCACCCCGGATCAGCCGGTGCAGCGTGGGACCCACCTCGCTTTCCGACGGCCCGACGCCGGGGTGCTCGGCGTTGGTCGAATCGCATAGGAACAGGTCGACTCCGGCGTCGCCGAGCCGCGACATGCCGGGCAAGTCGGTGGGCCGGCCATCGAGCGGCAGCTGGTCGAGCTTGATGTCGCCGGTGTGCAGCACGGTTCCGGCGCCGGTGTAGACGGCGATGGCCAGCGCGTCCGGAATGGAATGGTTGACGGCGAAGTACTCGCACTCGAATACCCCGTGGCGGCTGCTCTGCCCCTCGGCGACCTCGACGAATACCGGCTTCAGCCGGTGTTCACGGCATTTCGCGGCCACCAGGGCCAGGGTGAACTTGGAGCCGACGACCGGGATATCGGGCCGTAGCTTGAGCAGAAACGGGATGGCGCCGATGTGGTCTTCATGCGCATGGGTCAGCACCAGCGCCTCGATGTCGTCCAGACGGTCTTCGATGTGACGCAGGTCAGGCAGGATCAGGTCGACGCCGGGCTCGTCGTGCGTCGGGAACATCACCCCGCAGTCGATGATCAGCAGCCGGCCCAGGTGTTCGAAAACGGTCATGTTGCGGCCGATTTCGCTGATGCCGCCCAGCGCGGTGACCCGCAATCCGCCCGCGGCCAGAGGGCCCGGTGGGACCAGGTCTTCGTTCACTTCTGGGCCACCGTGTGGCTCACTGGCGGCTCACCTGAGCACCGAGGCCGCGCGCATATCGGCGGACAGCGCGTCGATCTGTTCCGTCGTTGCGGGCACCTGCGGCAGCCGTGGGTCACCGACGTCGATGCCTTGCAGTCGCAGGCCGGCCTTGGACAGCGTCACGCCACCCAGCCGGCTCATCGCGTCACACAGCGGCGCCAAGGTGTTGTTGATCTTGCGCGCGGTGGCGACGTCGCCAGATTGGAAGGCGGACAACAACTCTCGCAGTTGACCCGCGGCCAGATGAGAGATCACGCTGATGAAGCCGATAGCGCCCATGGCCAGCCAGGGCAGGTTCAGCGCGTCGTCGCCGGAGTAGTAGGCCAGCCCGGTTTCGGCGATGATCTGGCCGCCGCTGTGCAAGTCGGCCTTGGCGTCCTTGATGCCGACGATGTTGGGATGTGCGGCCAGCGCCCGAATGGTGGCGGGCTCGATCGGCACCACCGACCGCGGGGGGATGTCGTAGAGCAGCACCGGCAGATCGGTGGCATCGGCGACGGCGGTGAAATGCGCCTGCAGCCCGGTCTGCGGCGGCTTGGAGTAATAGGGCGTCACCACCAGCAGCCCGTGCGCTCCTTCCGCCGCGCAGGCCTTTGCCAGCCGGATGCTGTGCGCCGTGTCGTAGGTGCCTGCCCCGGCGATGACGCGGGCCCGGTCGCCGACCGCCTCGAGCACCGTCCGCAGCAGCCGCAGCTTCTCCTCGTCGGTGGTGGTCGGCGACTCGCCGGTGGTTCCGGACACCACCAGGCCGTCGCAACCGGCGTCTACCAAGTGCTTGGCCAAGCCGGCCGCGGCCGCGGTGTCCAGCGACCCGTCGGCGCCGAATGGTGTGACCATCGCGGTCAGCAGGGTTCCCAGCCGCGCTGGGGCGTCGAATCCGACGGTCGTCACGGTTCCCAAGATTACCTGTCGGGGCCAAATTCTTTCTCGTCAGCACGAGGGCGCGCCAATTCGTGCACCGTCACGCCTCGGTGGCCAACGGGCTGGTGGCGACCTCGGTGCCGTCGGCGAGCGTGGACACCTCGAAGTCGGCGAACACCGCCGGCGCAACATCGACGAGCCGACGCAGACACTCGATGGCCAGGCGGCGGATTTCCACGTCGGCGTGCTCGCTGGCCCGCATGGCGATGAAGTGCCGCCACGCCCGATAGTTGCCGGTCACGACGATGCGAGTTTCGGTGGCGTTGGGCAGAACCGCTCGCGCGGCCTGGCGGGCCTGCTTGCGACGCAACAAGGCCCTGTTTTCGGCGGGCTCACCCGCCATGAACTTGGCTTCCAGCTTGGCCAGTAGTTCGGTATAGGTCGCGCGACTGGCGTCCGCGGCGGCCGTCAGGATCTCGATGAGCTCCGGGTCGTCTGCCATTCCCGGCGGCACCACCACCTGCGACTCTTTCTCGGGGACATAGCGCTGCGACAGCTGCGAGTAGGAGAAATGGCGATGCCGGATGAGCTCGTGCGTGCACGATCGCGAGATTCCGGTGATGTAGAACGAGACGCTCGCATGCTCGAGCACCGAAAAGTGCCCGACGTCGATGATGTGCTTGATGTAGCCGGAGTTGGTCGCGGTCCTGGGATTGGGCTTCGACCAGCTCTGGTAACACGCCCGGCCTGCGAACTCGGTGAGTGCCTGACCGCCGTCGGCATCGGTGGTCCAGGGCACGTCGGGCGGTGCCAGGAACTCCGTCTTGGCGATCAGTTGCACCCGTAGCGGCGCGGTCTCGGCCACGGCGCTCACCTTAACCCGGCGACGGGCGGTCGAGCCTGCGCCGGTGGCATCGAGCCTGCGCCCAGGGCGTGCGCCACGCCCCGACAGACGCCCTCAGCGCAGGCTGGTTTGGCAGATGACATCAACACCGGCAGCATCGCGTCACGGAAGGCGGACAGCCGGATGGATTCGGCGCGTCGGGCATGACACATTGCGCCCAACACGGCGAGCGACTGCGATGCCGCACCGGACAGCCGCCGTACGTCCGGCACCCGAATCTGCAATAGCTCCGCCGGCCGGATACGTTGACGACTTCCCGACGTCCCGGCGACATTCTGGTGCAGCCGTCGACGGACTAAGGGCTGCCGCAGGGCAGCCCAGAGCGACGACGTATCGACCTCGAGGGGCCGCAACACGACGAATTCCGTGCTCGCCAAAGCCATTTCCGACGGGAGACGCACGACGTTCCACACGCGTGGGGTGTTGGGGTTGAGCTTCGCGAACAGCACGCAGGGCGTCGTCAACAGAAACTTGCCGCTCTGCACCGACTTGCCTTCGACAAGCTCAGGGGTAGCTCCGTCATCGAATGCCGCAAAGCTGAAGTGGGCGACGTTCCGGTCGAAATCATCAGGTTCCCGGAACACGGTCGACCGCACCGCCAAATTGGACAGCGGCACGTCATCGGATACCGACTCGGCGGTGGCGACCATCAAAGCCTCGGCGGCGCTGATCGCCCGCCGGTTGGCGGCAATCTTGTGGTCCAAGGCGCCCAGTAGCTCCGCGATCCGCCGCCGTTCCCGCACCGGGATGGCCTCGACCGTGATGTCACGAAGAATCCGCAGGTTGAGCAGCGGCTGACCGGAGCCGGTGCGGTGCTCGTTGAGAGCGCAGGTCTGCAGAGCGTAGTACCAATAGCGAGTCTCGTCAGGGTCTTTCGCCCGGCATACCAGCGCATTGTCGGTGACCCAGACGTCGGACTCGCAGTAATGCACGCTGCCGCAATACGACCCGACGCGACCGAGCACGATGAGCGGGCCACGGGCATTGCGTTGCGCCGCATAGCCGATGGGGCCGTTGGAGCCGTAGACGGGAAAACGTCCGGTTGGTCCTCTTTCCGGCGGGGCGGCTCCGGTGCCGAAGTCGAGGTGATCGCCGAGCCTGACCTGCCTCATGCGCGCTCCACCTGCTCGCGGACCACCTTGTCCCAGGACGCGGATTCGTCGAGCGCCGCCAGCAGTTCCTTTTTCAGCCGGGTGATCTTGTTGGCCGTGGGTTCGCCGTCGTCCTCTGCTGCCGGTATGTCCACGTAGCGTCCTGGCGTCAGCAGGTAGCCGGCGGCTTTGATCTCGTCCAGCGTAGCCGACCTACAGAACCCCGGAATATCTTGGTAGCCAGATGGTTTCGCGGATCCGAGCCAGGCGTGATAAGTGTCGCCGATCCGGACAATCTCGTCCTGGCTAAGTACCCGCTCCGTCCGGTCCACCAAATACCCGAGTCGGCGGGCGTCGATGAACAGCACCTGGCCCGACCGCTCGGTCTTGTTCATGTCGAAGAACCACAGGCAGACCGGAATTCCCGTGCTACGGAACAGCTGGCCAGGCAGCGCCACCATGCAGGACACCAGATCCGCCTCGATGATCCGGGCCCGAATGTCGCCTTCTCCGCCGGCGTTCGACGACATGGAGCCGTTGGCCATCACCACACCAGCCCTACCCGTGGGCGCCAGCTTGCACAGGATGTGTTGGATCCAGGCGAAGTTCGCGTTGCCGGCGGGCGGAACACCGAAGCGCCAGCGCGGGTCTTGCTCGTCGCGGGCCCAGTCCTTGATATTGAACGGCGGATTGGCCATCACGAAATCCATCTGGACGTCAGAGTGGCGGTCGTCGACAAAGGTGTCGCCGCGAACCAGGCCGGTGTCGTCGATACCGTGGACGGCGAGGTTCATCTTCGCCATCCGCCACGTTTCCTCCACACTCTCCTGCCCGAAGATCGAGACGTCCCGTGGATCGCGGTCGCGCCGGGCGATGAACTGCTCGGTCTGCACGAACATCCCGCCCGAACCGCAGCACGGGTCATACACGCGCCCGGTGGTCGGTTCGAGGACCTCGACGATTACCCGCACGACGCTGGGTGGGGTGAAAAATTCACCGCCCCGGCGTCCTTCCGCCCGAGCGAAGTTGCCGAGGAAGTACTCGTAGACCTCGCCCAGCAAATCACGAGCCGGGTTCGGGCCATGACGGCTCAACCGCGCGCTGTCGAGCAGTGCGATCAGCTCACCGAGGCGGCGCTGGTCGACGTTTGCATACACCCGCGGCAACATCCCCGCCAGCGCAGGGCGGGCAGCCATCAGCGCCTGCATCGAATCGTCGGCGAGTTGACCGATGTTAGGAGCTTTCGCGTTGTCCGCCAAAGGTTTCCAGTGTGCATCTGATGTGTACTTCAAGAACACCAACCCGAGGATGACGTCCCTGTACTGACTGGCCGGGACGCAGCCACGCAGCTTGTTGGCGGCCTTCCAGAGAGTGTCTGTGAGCTCGTTCATCAACTCGCCCTTTTGGCGGCTCGTCGCAGGTCGGACGCCAGGTCCCCGCGGTCAGCCACATCGACCCCACCCAACCCCAGCCAGCAGGCCATGGTGTTCAGCTCGGCGGCGAGCGCCGCCGCGACCCGGGCCCGCGGTATGTCCGGCTCCGAAAACGCACTTATCACGCGGAGCGCGTCCGCGGCGGGGTCTGCCTTGAGGTCCACTCGCGCTACTAGCCGTCCATCCAGCAGGAACGGCCACACGTAATAGCCGTATTTGCGCTGGCTCGCGGGCACATAGATCTCGATGCGATAGCTGAAGTTGAAGAGTCGCTCTACCCGCGGCCGGAAGAAGATCAGCGGGTCGAACGGACACAGCAACGCGGTGCCCCGGTCCTGACGCGGAACGCTGCGGCCCGCTCGCAGATACCCGGGCGCCGGCCAGCCGTCCACATCGACTCGCTCGATCTCACCGGTGGCCAACAGCTCGGCAATGGCCGGCTTGATCTGCTGCGCCGACAGCCGGAAATAGTCGCGAATGTCGGCCTCGGTGCCCACGCCGAGCGAGTTGGCGGCGCGCAAGGTCAGCTCGCGGACGGCCTCATCGTCGTCGACGTGACGCGCCAGGACGTTGGCTGGCAGCACTCGTTCGGCCAGGTCGTAGTGGCGCGCGAAACCGACTCGGGTGGCCGTGGTCAGCACTCCGGACGCGAAGAGCGCCTCGGCCACCCACTTGGTGTCACTGCGTCCCCACCAGGGACCCTTGCCGCCCCGCGGCTCGGCCGCGAGGTACTGCTCTATCTGCCCGGCGGTGCTAGGGCCGAGTTCGGTGACGGCAGCGACGATCTCGTCGGCGAGTTTCAGATTGGCCTTCACGATGTGCGTGCCCCAGCGGCCGTACCGGTACTGGCGCATCCGCCAGCGCAGCAGCGGCCAGTCGTCGACGGCCATCAGCGCCGCCTCGTGCGCCCAGTACTCCACCAGCAGACGTGCCTTCGCGGCCCAAGCGGCCTGGTCCAGCACGCCGCGGTCATACGGCCCGAGCCGGCTGAACACCGGCGCGTAGTGGGCGCGCACCACCACCGATACCGAATCCAATTGCAGTACCTGAATGCGGGCGATCAGCCGCTTCAGATGCGCACGGGTGACGGGGCCGACGGGCCGCGGCTCGCTAAACCCTTGGGCCGCAACCGCTATGCGGCGGGCCTGCTCGGCGGTCAGCCTACGCTTCCGGGTCGACACGGCGCTGAGATTACCGGCCTGGCCCGACACCGACGGGCTACGCGCTAGCTCGACCCGCGGTGACTTTCTCGTCCAACGGCACCACGGAGTTCGTCTCGGCCGCGTTTTTTGCCTCTTGGTACGCCGATTCGAGAGCGGCCGGAACCGGCTCCAGGTCGCGGTACACGTCCATCAGCTGCTCGAGGATCTTGATTCGTCGCTGGCTGGCCTCGGCGACCGCACGCTCGGCCTGCTCACGGTAAAGATCGGTCTCGCGCCGGGAGTCCGCCCAAGCCTGATCGATCTCTCGTTGGGTGTCTGCCCGCATGCCGGCCATTTCGGCGTCAAGCCTTTTCTTGGTTTCCCCGTACTCGGCTTCCAGGGATTTCAGTTGCGCGGCCATGTCGGCCAACTGCTCTTCCTGCTTTCGCTGCACAGCTTCGGCTTCAGCCTCCGCCGCGGCGATCAGCGCCTCAGCCTCGGCCCGGGCCTCGGCCTGCATCTCAGCGGCCTCATCGACCGCACGCCGCAGCATCTTCGCCATCCGTTGTTGCACCGCGTGCGGCGACGGCGAGGTCTCCGTCAGCACGGCCACTTCCCTGTGCAATGCCTCGACTTCGTCGCGGGATTCCTTCAACCTGGCCCTTAGGCTCTCGACGTCGTCGCGCAGCAACTGCTGTTTGGTGGTCAACATCTCGATGTAGGCATCGACCGCAGCGGGGTCGTAGCCCCTGAACGTGCGGGTGAACGTCTTTGCGGGTTCGGTTATCACCGCCGATTCCCCCTTCCGGTTAAGACTCGTAGAAACCTGAGACCCCTGCCGAGTATGTCAGCTAATGCCCGGTGACGCTCATGCCCGGACGTAGCTGTGAAACCGGTAACGCAGACCCGAGCGACTGACCTGCCATTCGCCCGTCTCGCCCAGCCAGGTTTCGTCGAGCACCGGGGCCAGCGCGTCGTCGTCGTCGCGCGGCAGGTCGATGTCGACCTCGGTGACCTCGCAACGGCTGGCCAGTGGCAGTGCCAGCGCATAGATCTGTCCGCCACCGATCACCCAGTTCTGCGGCCCGGTCGCGCCGTTCGCCAAAGCCTCCTCTAGCGAACCGACCACCTCAGCTCCCGCAGTGGTGAAATCAGTCTGCCGACTCAGTACGACATTTCTGCGGCCGGGCAGTGGCCTGTTCCGGGCCGGCAGCGAGTCCCAGGTTAGGCGGCCCATGACCACGGTGTGACCAATGGTGAGTTGTTTGAAGCGAACCATGTCCTCTGGCACCCGCCACGGAATGTCGCCGCCGCGACCGATCACCCCGGACGTCGACTGCGCCCAGATCAGGCCAGTGCTCATACAGCGACGGGGGCTTTGATCGCCGGATGCGGATCGTAGTTCTTGACGACGACGTCGTCGTACGTGTAGTCGAAAATCGAATCCCTTTGCGCCAGAACAAGTTCGGGATACGGTCGCGGCTGCCGACCGAGCTGGATGCGAACCTGTTCGACGTGGTTGTCGTAGATATGGCAGTCGCCGCCCGTCCAGATGAACTCGCCGACATCCAGACCCGACTGGGCGGCCATCATGTGGGTCAGCAGGGCGTAACTGGCGATGTTGAACGGCACGCCCAGGAATAGGTCGGCACTGCGCTGGTAGAGCTGACAGCTCAATCGTCGATCCGCGACGTAGAACTGGAAGAACGCGTGACACGGCGGCAACGCCATTTGCGGGATTTCGCCGACATTCCAGGCCGACACGATGATGCGCCGAGAGTTCGGGTCGGTGCGCAGCAAATGCAGCGCGTTACTGATCTGGTCGATGTGCTCGCCCGACGGCGTCGGCCAGGATCGCCACTGCACGCCGTAGATTGGACCGAGATCGCCTGCGCTGCTTGCCCATTCGTCCCAGATGGTGACTCCGTGCTGGTGCAGCCAGTTGACGTTGGAGTCGCCACGCAGGAACCACAGCAACTCGTAGACTACCGATTTGAAATGCACCTTCTTGGTGGTGAGCAGCGGGAAGCCGGCCGTCAGGTCGTAGCGCAGCTGTTGGCCGAACAGGCTGCGGGTGCCGGTGCCGGTGCGGTCGGCTTTGGCCGTGCCCCGGTCGAGCACCAGGCGTAGCAGATCCTCGTACGGCGTCGCGATCGGCACGCGGCCAGCTTAGCCGCGATCATGGAGAGTAAAACGGAGGCCATGCCGAAAATCACCGACAGCATCAGCACTCCCGACGGTAGCTGTCCCGTCCAGCTCTTCACCCCCGAGGGTTCCGGCCCGTGGCCGGGCGTCGTCATGTATCCCGACGCCGGCGGCGCGCGAGAGACCTTCTTCCAGATGGCGGCCAAGCTGGCCGGGTTTGGTTATGCCGTGCTGCTGCCCGACGTGTACTACCGGCACGGCGACTGGGCCCCCATCGACATGTCCACGGCGTTCGGTGACCCCGCCGAGCGCAAGCGGCTGATGTCGATGATCGGCAGCATCACCCAGGACATGATGGCCAGCGACGCCGCCGCGTTCTTCGACTACCTGTCCGCCCGACCGGAGGTGTCCGGCGACCGCTTCGGCGTCTGCGGCTATTGCATGGGTGGGCGCATGTCGGTGGTGGTAGCGGGGCGCCAGCCGGATCGCGTCGCCGCTGCGGCGTCCTTCCACGGCGGCGGCCTGGTTACCGACTCCGCGGACAGTCCGCACCTGCTCGCCGACAAGATCGGTGCCACGGTTTACATCGGCGGCGCCGAGAACGACGCGTCGTTCACCGCCGATCACGCCGAGCAGCTCGACAAGGCGCTGACCGCGGCGGGTGTGCAGCACACCATCGAGTGGTATCAGGCCGCCCACGGGTTCGCGGTGCCTGACAACCCGCCCTACGACGAGGCGGCCGCCGAGCGGCATTGGGCCGCGATGGTCGAGACCTTCCGCGGGGCGCTGGGCTAGCACGCGTTGAGTCTGCGGTGAGGGCGCAGCCCACTCGCAAATCTTCTACCTGTCCGCAGAGTCAATCGCCGTCAGCGCACGCTCAAGTCGACCAATTCGGCGAGCCGGCTGCGGTGCCGGTAGGCGGTGCCGAACGCCAGCTGGTCGCTCTTGGCCCGCTTGAGGTACAGGTGCGCCGGATACTCCCACGTCATCCCGATGCCGCCGTGCAGCTGTACGCACTCCTCGGCGGCGTGCACCGCCACATCACTGCAATAAGCCTGCGCGAGGGCCGCCGCGATCGCCGCGTCCGCATCACCCCTCGCGGCGGTGTCGGCGGCGTAGCGTGCGGCAGCGGTTGCCGAGTTGAGCTCTATCCACAGGTCCGCCAGCCGATGTTTGATCGCCTGGTACGACCCGATGGTTCGGCCGAACTGCTTGCGCTCCTTCGTGTACGCGAGGGTGGTATCAAAACACCACTGCGCCACCCCGAGCTGCTCGGACGCCAACAAAGCCGCGGCGGTCTGGAGCGCTTCACCCACAGCCGTGCCGCTACCAACCCGCGACGACGCGACGGACGAAAAACGCACATCCGCAAGGGGCCTCGTCATGTCAAGCGCGAGCACCGGAGACACTTCGACGCCGGCCGCGTCGCGCGCGACGGTATGCAGCTCGAGTCCGTCCGCGCCCGCGACCGGCACCACCAACACGTCGGCTTCGCGCACGCCCGCGACGTTGCTGACCACGCCGGTCAGGCCGTCGGCGCCGGCGCTCACTTTCTCGACCCGATCGCCTGGCGCGGTGGAAAACGGCACCACCAGCGCGGCGGTCGTCGTGCCCTGGGCCAGCCCCGGCAAGGTTTCGGTGTCGCCGGCACCCTGCAAGGCGAGCGTGGCGAGCACGGCACTGGACAGGAACGGCACCGGCGCGACGGCCCGGCCGATCTCCTCCATGACGACCGCGGCTTCGCGGGCGCTCGCCCCAGCGCCGCCGAGCGACTCGGGCACCAACAGTCCCGCCACGCCCAACTCCGCGGCCAGCGTCCGCCACACCCCGGAAAAGTCCGGCGCAGCTTCCACGTCATAGGCCCGCGCCACCTCGTCGGATGGACACCGGTCGGCGAAGAGGTGACGGACGCTGTCGCGCAACGCCTCTTCGGTGTCCGAATACAGCAGATTGCTCAACGAACTCACCTCGGAAGGTCTTTGAAGGGCACGGTCTTGTCGACCCGATGCTCGCCGGGCAACCCCAGGATGCGTTCGGAGATGGTGTTGCGCAGGATCTCTGAGGTACCGCCCTCGATCGAGTTGCCGCGTGCCCGCAGATAGCGATACCCGGGCCCGCGACCGATCAGGTCGACGACTTCGGGCCTGCGCATGGTCCAGTCGTCGTAGCGCAGCCCGTCCTCGGCGTGCAGCTCGATCTCGAAACCCGAAATAGCTTGTGCCAGACGGGCAAACGCCACTTTCATGCCGGCGCCCTCGGGTCCGGGCTGACCGGCGGCGGCGCGCTGCCGCAGCTGCTCACTGCTGAGCCGGAGCACCTCCGCTTCCACCCATAAGCGCATCAGCTGGTCGTGCATGGCCGGGTTGCGCAGCTGCGGATCATTGCGCCACGCCGCGGCGACCTTGCCGATGTGGCCCCCTTCGCGCGGTACGCCGGAGCGGGCGCCGATCGCGACGCGTTCGTTGTTCAGCGTGGTGGTCGCGACCCGCCAGCCACCGCCCTCGGGGCCAAGCCGGTTGGCGTCGGGCACCCGGATGTCGGTGAGGAAAACCTCGTTGAATTCCGCCTCGCCGGTGATCTGACGCAGCGGACGGATGTCGATCCCGGGCTGGGTCATGTCGACCAAGAAGTACGTCAGCCCAACGTGTTTGGGCACGTTTGGGTCGGTACGCGCGACCAGGATCGCCATCTGCGCGTGCTGCGCCATCGACGTCCACACCTTCTGCCCGTTGACAATCCAGTCGTCACCGTCGCGCACGGCGCGGGTTGCGGCCGCGGCCAGGTCGGAGCCGGCTCCCGGCTCGCTGAACAGCTGGCAATAGACGTGTTCGCCAGTAAACAACGGGCGCAGAAACTTTCGCTTCTGTTCCTCGGTCCCGAACGCAGCGATCGTGGGTGCCGCCATGCCGAGCCCGATGATGTTGCGGCCACCGCCGGCAGGCGGGGCCCCGGCGGCGGCCAGCTCCGCGTCGATGAGTCCTTGATAGGTGTGCGGCAGGCCGAGCCCGCCGTTGCCGGGCGGAAAGTACACCCAGGCCAGGCCGGCATCGAAGCGTGCGCCGAGAAACTCGCGCGCATCGGTGGTCGACGGGTCGTGTTCCGTGAGCAGCGACTGCACGCGTTCGTTCAGGTCAGCCTCAACCTGGTCCGGGGCACTCATTGCGCGCTTCCCGGCTGCATCTGGAATCCCTGCGCGGGACCCAGCAGCAGGCCCCCGTCGATGACCATCGCCTCGCCAGTGATCCAGCTGGCCGCATCGGACACCAGGAACGCCACCGCCTGCGCCACGTCGACCGGCTCACCGATGCGGCCGAGCGCTATCGACGACGCCAGCGGATCCTCGTGGTCCTTCCACAGCGCCTCGGCGAGACGGGTGCGAACCACACCCGGACAGATGGCGTTGACCCTGACCCGTGGTGAGAGCTCCAGCGCCAACTGCTTGGTGACGTGGATCAGCGCGGCCTTGGTGGCGTTGTACATGCCCATGGCCGGCGACTGGTGCAGGCCCCCGATGGAGGCGGTGTTGACCACGGCACCGCCGTGCTCACCCATCCACGCCTTGACCACGAGCGAGGTCCACAGCAGCGGTGCCCACAGGTTGACGTCAAAGATCTTGCTGAAGCGCGCGTGGTCCTGGTCGATCAGCGGGCCGTAAGCCGGGTTGGTTCCGGCGTTGTTGACCAAGATGTGGACGCCCCCGAAGCGCTCGAGCGTGAGGTCGACACAGCGTCGCGCCGCCTCCTCGTCGACCGCGTGGGCACCCACGCCCACGGCACCCTGACCCACCTGTGCCGCTGCCGCGTCGGCGGCCTCCTGCTTACGGGCGGTCAGCACGACGTTCGCACCGGCCGCCGCCAGCTGTTGGGAGATCGCCAACCCGATTCCGCGCGAGGCGCCGGTGACGATCGCGGTGCGGCCGGTCAGATCCAGTGAGGTCATTCGGTATGCCTTCGTTCGAGGGTCGAGGCGGTTGCATCCGGTCTGTGACGGAATGTTTTGTCCCGGCGTGCACGTGGTATGCGGAAAGAATGTTAGCGAAATTAAACCTCATGAAACCACTGGTAGTGGCTGGGGCTGTCGCTGCAGCGATCGCGGCGGCGCCAGCGGCCTCCGCTGATGTTTTTGCGGCTGGACCTGCGATGACTGCCCCTGCCCCGACGCACGTCGTCTTCAAGGATGACCCCGGCGGCGGTGGCTGCGATGCCAACGGCAACTGCGGTTCCGGCGGCCAGAACGGCGGGCCGGGCGGCGGTCCGGGCGGCGGCGGCTGCGCACCTGGCATCGGCTGCGGCTCCGGCGGACAGAACGCCGGACCGGGCGGCGTCCCCGGCGGCAGCGGGTGCGTGCCGGGCATAGGCTGCGGCGGCGGCCACGCCTGACGCCTAACGTTCGAGCGACCGGCGAGCTCCCGGCAGCCTGGCAATCCAGGTCCGGGAGTCCGCCGGGTCGATGACGTCGTCGAGTTCGAAGGTGGTGGCTGACCGCAGCGCCTTGCCGTGCTGGTAGGCGGCCGCCACTAGACGCTCGAAAAGCTGTTGGCGCTCGACCGGGTCTGCTGCGGCGGCCAGTTCCTTGCTGAAGCCAAGCCGCACAGCGCCTTCCAGACCCATACCGCCGATCTCGCCGGTCGGCCATGCCACGGTGAACTGCGGCGCGCGGAAGGATCCGCCGGCCATGGCCATGGCGCCGAGCCCATAGCCCTTGCGCAAGATGATCATGCCCACGGGCACGGTCAACCGAGCGCCGAGGACGAACATGCGGCCGAACCGGCGCACGGCGGCTTCCTTTTCGGCGTCCGGACCGACCATGAAACCCGGTGTGTCGCACAGCGAGATCACCGGCAACTGAAACGACTCGCAGAGCGCCAGAAAGTCGCCGGCCTTGTCCGCCGCTTCGGCGTCGATTGCGCCCCCGAGGTGGTGACTGCTGTTGGCGATCAGTCCGTATGGCAGCCCTTCGACACGGACCAGGGCGGTGACGATGCCGACTCCGTAGTCAGCGCGCAGCTCCAGCACGGACCCGACGTCGACGATGGACTCGATCGCTCGGCGTACGTCGTAGGCGCGTAACCGGTTCTCCGGCACCACATGTCGGGCCAGCCGCGGATCGGGTGCCGTCCAATCGGCCACAGCGCCCTGGAAGTAGGACAAGTACTGCTTGGCCAGCGCGACGGCATGCGCCTCGTCGCGGGCGACCAGGCTTACCACGCCGTTGCGGCGCTGCACCTCGATCGGCCCGATCGCCTCGGGTGGGTAAACCCCGAGCCCGCCGCCCTCGATCATCGCAGGCCCGCCCATCCCGATGTTGGCGTCCGGGGTCGCGATGATCACGTCGCAAACCCCGGCCAACGCGGCGTTACCGGCGAAACACCGGCCCGACACGATCGAAACCAGCGGCACTTGACCACTGAGCCCGGCCAGCATCCGAAACGTCGGCACGTCGAGTCCGGCCATCCCGCCGACGTCGGTATCGCCGGGCCGGCCCCCGCCACCTTCGGCGAACAGCACCACCGGCAAGCGTTTACGGGCGGCCAGATCGAAGAGACGATCGGTCTTGGCGTGGTTGCGCATGCCCTGGGTCCCGGCCAGCACGGTGTAGTCGTAGGAGACCACGACCGCCTCGGCCGCCGCCCGCCCGAAACGGTCCGCGCCGATCGTGGCCAGGCCCGCGACCAGTCCGTCGGCCGGGGTGTTGGCGATCAAGTCCTCCTCCGAGCGCCGGCTGCGCTGAGCGGCGATGGCGAGCGCACCGTACTCCACGAAGCTACCGGGATCGATCAGGTCGGCGATGTTCTCCCGCGCGGTGCGCCGCCCTTGCTGGTGCCGCTTGGCGACGGCCGCTTCCCGGCCCTCGTCCAGGGTGAGCAGGTGGCGTTGCCGGACCTCATCGAGGTCGCCCCGAGTGCGATCCAGATCGACTGCGGCAGGCCGTGATTCGCCGTCTGCATTCCCGCCGGTGCGGGCGAAGACCACCAACGGGTCACCGGTTCCGACCACCTGTCGGGGTGCCACCAGATTCCGCACGGTACGCAGTAAGTCCGGGGCAACCAGCACGTGCTGCATCTTCATCGCTTCCAGCACAACCATTTGCGCGCCGGCACCGAATTCGGCTCCTTCGGCCGGAATCTCGACGACCGTCCCGGCCAACTGCGCCCGCAACACCTCCTCACCGGGATACAGTTCGACGGCGGTGACCCGCGCGTCGTGCTGATGAGACAGCGCCGCGGCCGTCAGCTGCGGAAGCTTCTCGTCGAGGAAGCTGGTGGGCACGTCACCCGATTGAATCAGACTGTCGGACAACAGCTCTCGCAGGAACGCAATATTGGTGGCGATGCCCTCGATGGTGAACTCGGCCAGCGCGGTACCCGCCTTGCGCACCGCGGCCGGAAAATCCGAACTGCGGGTATGGGTGATCACCTTGGCCAGCAACGAGTCGTAGCGCGGGCTGGGGGTCAGCCCGGGACGCCCGAAGGTGTCGACGCGTACCCCCGGTCCGCTCGGCGGGGTGAACACCGTCAGCGTGCCCGACACCGGGACGACGGAGCCGTCGGCTCCGATGGTCTCCATGTTGACCCGAGTCTGAATCGCGACTCCTCGTCGTGCCGCCGGCTCGCCGATGACTTCGCTTCCGTCCGAGGCGATTCCGGCAGGCAGCCGTAGCTGGTAGTAGGACGCCCCACCGGCGATGGCCAGCTGGACAGCCACCAGGTCAACGCCGGTGACCTCCTCGGTGACGGTGTGCTCCACCTGGATTCGCGGGTTCACCTCCAGGAAGACGAACTTCTCGCCGGTGACCAGGAATTCGACGGTGGCAAGCCCATGCAACTGCACGCTGGCGCACAGCCGGGCCGCGGCCTGGTGCAGGTTTCGCCGCAGCGTATCCGAAAGCCCTTGCGCCGGCGCGATTTCGACGAGCTTCTGATAACGGCGCTGGATGCTGCAGTCGCGATCGCCCAGAGCCAGCGCATGCGTTTGCGAACCGGCGGGTGCGGCGACGATCTGCACTTCGATGTGGCGCGCGGCGCCCAGATGCGCCTCGGCGAACACCGCCGGATCGCCGAAGCCGAGTTGTGCCTCCGCCGCGCACTGCCGATATGCGTTGTCGATCTGCTCGACGCTGTCCACCTTGCGCATGCCGCGACCGCCGCCGCCGGCGAGCGCCTTGATCATGATCGGTCCGTCGTGGGCCGCGAAGAACTCGCGGACGTCATCGAGGCTGCTGGGCCCTTCGGTCGCGGCCAGCACCGGCAGCCCGGCGGCAATCGCGACTTTACGGGCCGCGGACTTGTTGCCGACCGTTTCCAGCGCCTCGGCACCCGGCCCCACGAAGCCCACACCGGCGGCCGCGCAGGCCCGCGCGAACCCGGCGTTTTCGCTGAGGAACCCGTAACCGGGATGGATCAGTTCGGCGGCGGACTCCTTGGCCGCAGCCAAAATCGCGGCCTGGTCGAGATAATCGGGTACGCCGATCGCTTCGTCCGCCGCATGCACATGGGGGCTGTCGGCGTCGTCCTCGGCGTACACCGCGACCGTCTGCATGCCGAGTTCCGTTGCAGTGCGGATGATTCGGAGCGCGATCTCCCCACGGTTGGCGATCAGCAACGTCATAGGCGCACCTCGGAAATCAGACGACTACCAGCTTGGGCATGACGACGGGCTTGACCCCGTACCGCGGCCCAGCGTAAGCACCGGAGCCCTTGGAGGCTATCGCCATTCCCGGCGCGCCGGCGATCGCGGCGTCCTCCTCGGGCACGGCCCAGCCGCTCCCCTCCAGAGCGCTGGCACCGGCCGTCGCCGGCGAGGTAGCCGGGGCGGCAGCGGACCACGCGGCTGGCACTGAAAGGCCACCGACCGAGGACGCCGTGCCCATACCTGCGAGCGTCGCTGCTCCACCGAGCCCGGCGGGCGCCACGGTATTGGCCATTGCAGCCGCCGCGGCGGCACCCGGAATCGCCCCGGCGGCTGCGCCGGCCGCCGGCATCGTGTTCAGCGTGTGGCCCAGGAATATCCCGGAGACGATGCCGGCGGTGGTAAACCAGGCGCCGGTGTTGACTCCGCCGTTAATGGCGTCCTGCACCAGCCCGGAGACGTCCGGCGCGGCAGCCGCAGCCGCGGTGACCGGCGAGGCGAGGCTCCGGACTGTGCCGGGCACGTTGCCGACCAAGTTGTTCAGCCCCACTTGCTGAACGGAACTCGAGGCTCCGGCTTGGCTGACCGCGGCGGCTTGGCCGACGATGCCGGCCGGGTTGGTCGGCTGCGCCGGCGATGTCAACGGCATCAACTTTCCAGCGACCGCCGAGGCCGCGGCATAGCCGTACATGGCCAACGCGTCCTGCGCCCACATTTCGCCATACTGCGCCTCGGTGGCCGCAATGGCTGGAGTGTTCTGTCCCAGCACGTTGGTGGCGACCAGCTGTGCCAGCAGAATCCTGTTCGCAGCCACCTCGGCGGGCGGAACCGTCATCGCGAACGCCGTCTCGAAGGCGGCCGCCGACGCGGTTGCCTGCGAGCCCGCCAGTGCAGCGGATTCCGCGGTGTAGGTGAACCAGGCCACGAACGGCTGCGCCGCGGCGACCATCGACAGCGACGCGGGGCCCATCCACTGCTCGGCGGTGAGTTGCGTGATCACCGATTCGAAGGAGGTGGCTGTGGTGCTGAGCTCGGCCGCCAAGCTGTTCCATGCCGCCGCGGCAGCCATCATCGGCGCTGCACCCGCGCCGGCGTACATGCGTGCGGAGTTGATCTCAGGGGGTAATGCTCCGAAATCCATTGGTGTCTCGTTTCTTTGGGTTGAAGTTGCTCAGACTGCCGTCGGTTTCGGCATGACGATCGGCTTGACGCCGTAGCGCGGCGCCCCGAAGCCGGCACTATTGCGGCCGATAGCGGCGTACCCCGGCATCCCGGGAAGAAGTGTCGCCGAGGTGGCTGGCGGCGCAGCGGCGGTCCAGCCCGCGCTCGGCGATACGCCAGTGGGCGACACTTGCGATACCAAAGTGGCCGATCCGGCCCAGCTAGGCGGCGCCGAAAGGGCACCGAGTGCAGTTGCCCCACCCATGCTGGCGGAGACCACACCCACACCGGCGAGCGGCGCCTCGCCGAGTCCGGCCGTCGCCGCCGATTCCAGGCTTGCGCTGTCCAAGCCCAGCAATGCGGCTCCGGCGGGGCCGCCTTGGTCGGCGGGCACCAGCAGGCCCCCGTTTGCCAAGCCGAGGAAGTTCGACGCCGCCGAGCCCCAGTTGCCGGCGCCGACGTCCAGGATGTCGGCGATATCGAGCCCCGGCGGATCTGCCGCGGCCGCGGGCAGCGCCGCGGCACCCACCGACGACAGTGGCGAAGCCGCCGCCGACGCGTTGGCGGCCTCGGTGGCCTCGTACGTGCCAGCGCTGGTTTGCAGCGTGCTGACGAAGCCGTCGTACATGGTCGTCGCTTCACCGCTGACCTGCTGATACAACGTGCCGTACGCGCTGAATAGGGACGCCTGCAAGAGGGATACCTCGTCCGCGGCCGCGGGCATGATGCCCGTGGTGGGGGCAGCCGCGGCCGCGTTCTGGGCGGCGAAGGCCGAGCCGATCACGCCGAGCTTTCCGGCAGCAGCGGCCAGCTCCTCGGGCTGTGCAGTCAGAAACGACATCTGTGCTCCTCTCGGTGTGACGTGTGGTTTTGACGAAGACAGGTCATCCGTACCCGCAATTGACGGCGCCAATGTGAGAATTCGTTAACAGATTCGTAACGTGCGCGTCGGTGTAGACGACTGACATACAGATCGCGCGTGGCCGTACGTCGCCGCCGACGTGTCGAGACTGCGGTCAGAGCGACCAAACCGGCAGCGACGTAGCCCTGGATGCAGGCTCGGCGCCGCCACCGCAGGCTCGGCGCCAGGCGCAGGGCCGTCGTCGCAGCGGCTGGTCGGCTGCGTAAACCCCGTTGGTGTCAACGCCGAGATCGACGCTGGCGCGACACCTACTTTTCCGCGCTACCGTCGATCTCGGTCCGACTCACGAAACTTCTGTCAGCGCAGCGCCGGACCCCATTGCACCTGCTCGCGCAGCTTGCCCTTGAGCAGCTTGCCGCCCGCGTTGCGCGGCAACGCATCGTCCACCACGGTGACGTATTGCGGGACCTTGAAATCGGCAAGCTGTGCGCGGCAGTGCTCGATCACCGCGGTCACGTCGATCTGCTCGGTTCCGCCGAACAGCACCGCGCCGACCTTCTCCCCCATCACCTCGTCCGGAACCGCCAGGACGCAGGCGTCCGCAACACCGGGAGCAGCGAGCAGCACCGCCTCGACCTCGACGCTGGCCACGTTTTCCCCGCCTCGGTTGATGATGTCCTTGAGCCGGTCGACGATGTGCACCCGACCCGCATCGTCGACGCGGACCACATCGCCGGTGTGCAACCAGCCGTCGACGATCGTCGCCGCCGTGGCCTCCGGCCGGTTCCAGTAGCCCGCGGTGACATTGGCTCCGCGCGTCACCAATTCGCCTACCAGTTCACCAGAACCGTCATTGAGCGGGATGACGCCCAGATCGACCGACGGCACTGCGTATCCGACGGAGTCGGCATGCTCGACGGCGTCTTCGTCGGGCAGCGCGGTCATCAACGAGGCGGTTTCGGTCATGCCGTATCCGTTGAACACCGTGGCTTGCGGAAACGCGTTCTTGACCGAACGCACCAGCGAAGGTGCGATGGGCGCGCCGCCGTAGCCCACCCAGCGGACCCCGGATACGTCTGCCGCGGGGAAGTCTTTGTGCCGCAACAACAATGAGTAGATGGCCGGAACGGTCACCATCAGCGAGATACGCTCTGCGCTCAGCGTGGCAATCAGTTGGTCGAGGTTGAGCGCGGGCATGATCACCGACGCGCCGCCGAGCCGAGTAGCCGCCAAAAGCTGTGAGTTGCAACCGGTCACGTGGAACAGCGGCACCGAGATGAGCGTGCGCAGCGCGTCACCGATATCCCTGGGCTGTCGAAGGCACCGGACCGCGTTCTCGGTATTGGTCACGAACGCTTCGTGGGTGGTGGGCACACCCTTGGGGTGCCCGGTAGTACCCGAGGTGTAGAACAGCGCTGCTATATCGGTGCGGGTGAGTCGTTCGGATACGTACGGTTCACCGTCTGGCAGAGGTGTGCCGGCAGCCAGGTCCACCTGAGCTCCGGCGTCGGACAGCACGAAATCCACTTCCGGTTGAGCCGAGCGCGTATTGACCGCCACCGCAATGCCGCCGGCCATCACCGTGCCCCAGAACGCCAGCACCCAATCGAGCCCCGCCGGATAGCGCACCGCAACGCGGTCGCCCGGTTTCAGTCCTTCCGCACGCAAGCCACCCGCAACTCGCGACGCGCGGTCCCATAGCTGCCGGTATGTCAGCCGGCCCGCTCCGAGCTCTACCACCGCTTCGCTGTCCGGACGCCGGTCAACCTGCTCGGCAAGCATGTCCAGCAACGTGGCCGGGACGTCGTCGTAGTGCGGAATGGCGTCGGCGTCGCGGGACACACCCGTCACCGGGAACGGGTTGCCGCGTCGGGAAATCTCGGTCAAAGGGGCAATCGGAGGCATGCCCGCACCTCGCTCCTCGGTGTCCTATCGTCGTAGCGGTGACGATCGAAGATTCCGCCATCATGCCCGAGGCGTTCTTCGCTGTCGACGGCGACTCGTATCTGCCGAGCGAGATGACGCGGGGGCCCTGGGGCGTCGGAATGGGCGGTCAGGTCGTCGGCGGTCTATTGGGTTGGGGAATCGAGCGAACCGGCGTGGACCCTGACTTTCAGCCGGCTCGCCTGACGGTCGATTTGTTACGGCCGGCCTTGATGGAACCGGTCCAGATTCAGACTTCCGTGCAGCGCGAAGGCCGGCGCGTCAAGCTGGTCGACGGTGTCCTGGTGCAAAGCGGAAAGACCGTCGCGCGTGCCAGTGCGCTCTTTCTGCGACGAGGCGAGCATCCTGACGGGCAGGTCTGGTCCGCCTCGGTCGAGATGCCGCCACTACCAACGAACTCCGACGGATTCCCCCCGGACATGCCCTTCCTCATTTGGGGGTACGGGAACACCTCGGACGGCAGCCCCGGTATCGCCGCCGGCGAATGGGAGCAGTCGCACTCGCAGAAGTTCGCGTGGACTCGGCTGTTTCGCCCGATGGTGCAGGGGTTTCCGTTGACGCCTTTCACTCGGCTGGCATTCGTCGGCGATATCACCAGTTCGCTAACCCATTGGGGCACAGGCGGGTTGCGTTACATCAACGCCGACTACACCGTCACCGCCAGTCGGCTTCCGGATGGCGAATACATCGGGCTTGCGGCCCAAAGTCATTACGGCGCGGCCGGGGTGGCCACGGGCAGCGCGACCGTGTTCGACCGGCACGGCCCGATCGGCACCAGCTCGGCGCTCGCGCTGGCTCAACCCGCCGAGGCCTTCCAACCGTCGTCTGGCTAATCCATCAACTGGGCGGCGACCGTCGCACCTAGTTCCCAGCAGGCTTGCAGGTCGTCTTTAGTCGGCTTGCCCGAAACCAGGACGTACTCAGCAGCTTTCACCCAACCCAGGCCAGTTGTGATGGCGCTGACGCCGCGCTCGGCGCCCTCGGTGCCTTGGTTGCCGTGCAGGTACAAGCCGAACGGGCGACCGCGGGTGCTGTCCAAACACGGGTAGTAGCACACGTCGAACGCATGCTTGAGGGCACCGCTCATGTAACCCAGGTTGGCGGGACTGCCCAGCAGATAGCCGTCGGCCTCGAGCATGTCGCTAGGCGATACCGTCAGCGCCGGTCGGCGTATGACCTCCACGGCCTCGATCTCGGGGTCGGTCGCACCGGACAGGACCGCCTCGAACATTTCCTGCATATGCGGCGACGGCGTGTGATGGACGATCAGCAGCTTGCTCATCGGCTGGCCTCTAGCTGGACGGCCTTCTTCATCGCCTCGCGGGCGCGACGGCGGTCCCCGGCGTAGTCGTACGCGCGGGCGAGCCGGTACCAGCGCCGCCAGTCGTCGGGATCGCCTTCTACCTCGCTGCGCACCGAGGCGAAAAGCGCGTCGGCGGCGTCTCTTTGGATACGTCCCGACGGCCGCCGCGGCAGCTCGCTGGCGTCGAGTTCCAGTCCGTCTTCGGCAATAAGCCGGGCCAGCTTCTGGTGGGTGAAACCGGCCCGCAGCGTGGCGATCATCGCCCATAACCCGATGACGGGCATGACGAGTAACGCCAATCCCAGGCCGACGGCGGCCGCGCGACCCGATTCGATCAGTGCGATCGCGATGCGGGCGAGCAGGACGAAGTACACCAGCATCGCCACGCATAGGAAGGCGATGAGCAACTGGATGCGAACAGTTGTGTTCATTGCAGGTTGAGCAGGGGCTCGATGCCAACCGTGAGGCCGGGCCGTTCCCTGATGCGACGCACCGCCAGCAGCACGCCCGGCACGAACGATGTGCGGTCCAGGCTGTCGTGGCGGATGGTCAGCGTCTCCCCTGCCGTCCCGAACAGCACTTCCTGGTGGGCGACCAATCCGGCCAGCCGCACCGAATGCACCGGGATACCGTCGACGTCGGCGCCACGGGCCCCGGGCAGGCTCGCGCTGGTGGCATCTGGGTTGGGCGGCAACCCTTTTCGGGCTTCGGCGATCAGCTTCGCGGTGCGCGCGGCAGTGCCGGACGGCGCGTCGGCCTTCTGCGGATGATGCAACTCGATGACCTCGGCTGAGTCGAAGAAGGGAGCGGCCTGCTTGGCGAAATGCATGGACAACACCGCCCCGATCGCGAAGTTCGGCGCGATCAGCACCGAGGTGTCCTTGTCGGCCAGCCACGATTCCACCTGCTCCAGACGTTCGGCGGTGAACCCAGTGGTACCGACGACGGCATGAATTCCGTTGTCTATCAAGAATTCCAGGTTGCCCATCACCACGTCTGGGTGGGTGAAGTCGATGACGACCTCGGTGTCGTTGTCGGTCAGCAAGCTCAGCGGATCCCCGAGGTCAACCTCCGCGGAGAGCGTCAGATCGTCTGCGGCCTGCACGGCCGACACCATCGTCGCCCCGACTTTCCCTTTGGCACCCAGCACGCCCACTCGCATTGCTGCAGCCTACTGCGGGTGCTTGTCGCGCGAACGTGCGCGGCACTCGTACGTCGTCCCTCGTGATGGTGGAGATCGCGCGGTTATGTGCTATCCACGGACCATCCGGCCGAGGCGCACATGCGCATGGCATGCGCATGTATGCTGGAGTCATGGCTGTGGCGATTCAAATAAAAGACGTCCCCGAAGAAGTCCGCGACGCCATCGCCGCACGCGCCGCGGCTCGAGGCCAGTCCACCCAGGTCTATTTGCGCTCACTTCTCGAGCGTGAGTTCCGTGCCGAACAGAACCGGCACATCTTCGAGAGCATGGCGGGGCACCGCAGTCTCGACATGCGCGTCGAAGAGGTCGTGTCGGAAGTTCGGCGCGGCCGCGAGGGCGACGATTGATCGTCGTCGACGCGAATGTGGTGTTGATGGCACTGGTCAGTTCCACAGCCGCGGGTGAGTCCGCAAGGGCCGCAATGCTCGCCGACGATGCGTGGGTCGCTCCAGCACATATGCCGATGGAGGTGCTGCGCACCTTGCACAAAGCCGTCCTCCGTGACCGCCTGACCGCCGCTGACGCCGACGCCGCGTTCCAGGCACTTATCACCATGCAGATTGACTATGTGGAAACAGATGTCGTTCTGCTGCAAGCGATTTGGGCAATGCGCCACAACATCTCGGCTTACGACGCCGTCTACCTTGCCGTAGCCGCCATCTACAACGCTCCGCTTGTCACGTTCGACGCCCGGTTAGCGAGGGCGGCCGAACAGGCCGAACCCGATATTCGGGTTGATCTGCTCTGACGACCGTGCCGCGCGCTGCCGACCGGTAGTCCGGCGTTGGCGACTGGCACCGCGCGCTCGGATGCGGTTAACGTACGACTCGTGGCCAATCTCGAGGAAACTGGCAGCGCGCTGGAAACCCTTCGCGACTTTCGCAACGCCGCAGTGGCCAGTTTCAACGCGCTTCGCGAGGACTTGAGGGATCTACGCACTCACGTTGACGAGCGCTTTGTGCGCGTGGACGACGGGTTTACTGAGATGCGAGGCAAACTAGACGCGACGGCCGCAGGCCAGCGGCAGATCGTCGACCTGATCCAAACCATCATCGATAGGTAAGGCGTCGGCCACCCTCTCGCGTGGACGTTGTCAATCGAGACCACCCCGTTGTCACAGGTCTTGGCAGCTAACCTCCGTGGTTCAATTACGCGGATGAACAACCCTCAGCCGTGGTGGCTCACATGGCCACCCGAAGAAGTGGCGGCGGCGATCCTGCCGCTGTTTTCATATTCTCCTTACGTGTATGAGAACACGATGACCGAAGGAATCCTCGGATGGTGCAGGACAGGCCAGTATCATCACCGCGTCTCTAGCTTTTTTATCAGCGGCAACGAATCGCGCAGGTTTCAAGACCCCGATTTTCGCGCGATCGCCGAGGCAATACAGGTTCTCGAACACGCGCGCTTGCTCATGCAAATCCCAGGGAGGGAGTACGCCGTCGAAATCGGATTAACCCGGCTGGGTATGCACGTACTCCAAACCAACACCGTGCGCGAACATCTCGGACTCGCCGACACCCCACCAACTGACGCCGCCGGTCAGGTTTTGAACCGCCCCGCGAACCCTCGCAACGGCAAATCAGCGCTGGTGATGAGCCCGGGACGCGCCGCGACAACCGACTTGATCGAGTGCAGCGCCGGCATCCCGGTGACCGTCATACCGATGGAGGCAAAGTTGTCCGGATTGGACAAGTCGATGCCGGGCTTCGGCAAGATCATGTGCTTGTTGTAGACGCACGGGTCGCCCTTGATCCGAGTGATGTAGCAGCCCTTGATGTTCCAGTTCGGATCGGTGTGCGGGGTCATCTGCCATTCCAGGTGCGTCTCGACCCGCGGAACCCCGTCGACCATGCCCTGGTACTTGATGTAGTTGCCGCCCAGTGACCCCTTGGGCAGGGTGTACCAGCCCAAATCGACGTCCTTGGTGCACGCACCCAGCTGGTAGCTGAACTTGACCTCGTCGAGCATCAGATCGAAGCAGTCGGCCATCATCAGCACGCTGTCGGCGAACACGCGGGTGTACTTCTCCAGCTTGGCCGGAATTTCCGGATCGTCGACGGGCTGCCCGTAGCCCACCTCGATCCAGGTTTCCTTGGAGTGATGGCACGACACGTCGACGGACTCGATGGTGGTGATGTTCTCGATCTCGGCGACGTCGGCGGAGCACACCACGCCGAGGATTTGGTTCAGGCCGGGGTTCATTCCGGTCCCGTAGAACGTGGCACCCCCCTTCTCGCACGCCTCGGCCAGCAGCTGGGTCACCGGCTTGCCCGACGGGTGCGGGTGGTTCTTGTCGCGGTGCCAGCCGGTGATCCAGTCCGCAGTGGTGACGATATTGATCCCCGCCTCAAGGACTTTGACGTAGAGATCCTCGTCGGGAAAAACGCCGTGGAAGGTGAGCACATCGGGTCGGGCCGCGATGATTTCCTCGACGCTGCCGGTGGCCTTCACCCCGTTTGGGCCCAGACCAACCAGCTCGCCCACATCCCGACCGATCTTTTCCGGCGAATAGCAATGCACGCCAACGAGTTCCAGGTCGGGATAGGCGGCGATCCGCTTGATCATCTCCGAGCCGACATTGCCCGTGGCTACCTGAAAGACACGAACGGGACGAGTGGGTGCGGTCATTGAAGTTCAGCCTTTCCGGGATGCTGCATATACTTCGGCGGCGCTGCCACCGATGCCGTCGGGATAGAACTGCTTGGCCCACTTGCGAATTGCAGTGAAGCCTTGGTACTCGTCGGGGGCCAGGGCGGGCGGGTCGGAGTAGCGCTGGTGCTGCCAGATGTGGACGTCCTGCTCGAACTGCCGGATCACTTCTCGCCCGAACTCCTGCGCCCTGAGCTCTGCCCGGGCCGGATCCTTGGCGGACGTCCGGCCGATGTACACCATGAACCGGACGTCGGAGGTGGACTCGTCGACCGGAGTGATTGCGGAGATGGTGCGGTTGTCAACCATCCCCCAGCTCTTGGTCACCGCGATGCCCAAGCCCCCGTTGATCGCCTCGACGCCGCTGTTGACGTCCTCGATCTTCTGGCCGTCGTCCCCTTCGAAGGTGATGGTGAAGTCGACGAAGGACACCGGCTCATCGAAGTCGTGGCGGGTGAACACCGGCACGATCGGCGTGTTGTGCACGTACTTGAAGTGCGCGAAGTCCACACCGTTCTCCAACACGTACTGCGGGTGCATCTCCAGGCCCTGCCGGTACAACCGCTGCTGCGGGTAGTAGTCCGCCGCTGTGCTGTCGTCGCCGAAACTGGCGAACACGTCCGGCGCATCGAAGAACGGCTCACGCCCGCTGACGTCGTGCCAGATGTAGACCGACTCGTTGCGTTCCACAACCGGATAGGTGCGGATGCGCCGGCCGCGATTGGGCCGGTCCTGGTACGGGATGCAGACGTTGCGGCCCTGCTGGTTCCACTGCCAGCCGTGGAACGGGCACTGCAATACCTCGCCGACGACCTTGCCCCCGTAACCCAGATGCGCGCCGAGGTGCTCGCAGTAGGCATTCATCACCGTGAGCTGGCCGGATTCCGCCCGCCAGGCGACCATCTCCTGGTCGAAGTACTTCATCGTGTGCACGTCACCCGCGTCGATCTCGTCCGACCACGCGACCTGGAACCACCCGGTCGGTTTCATCGACAACGGCGGTTTAGCCATCGAATCCTCCTTGGCAGATTCGTAATCAAAGTACCCTCTATGAAAAAGTATGTCGAGACCTTAGGATCAACGACGTGAGTGGGCGGGCTGCCGGGGCCGATGTCGAAGGTCGGCGTCCCAACCGGCGCGGCAACGCGACTCGTGAGAGCATGCTCGAGGCCGCGCTGCGATCGCTGGCCTCCGGCGAGCCAGGCTCGGTGTCAGCCAACCGCATCGCCAAGGACATCGGCGCCACCTGGGGCGCGGTGCAGTACCAGTTCGGCGACACCGACGGTTTCTGGGCTGCGGTGCTGCACCGCACGGCGGAGCGGCGTGCCGCGACGTTCTCGACGCTGTCGACCCCGGTCCGGCCGGACGCGCCCCTGCGGGAGCGGGTCGGCGCGATCATCGAAACGCTGTATCACGGCCTGGCATCGCCAGATTCACGCGCCATCGAAAACCTGCGCGCCGCGCTCCCCCGGGATCCCGCCGAGCTGGAACGCCTCTACCCGCGTACCGCCGCAGAGTTGTTCTCCTGGGGCAAAAGCTGGCTGGAAACCTGTCAGAGCGCCTTTGCCGGTCTCGATGTCGACCCGGGCCGGGTGCGCGAGGTGGCCGCCCTGATCCCGGGCGCGATGCGCGGTTTGGTGTCCGAACGCCAACTGGGTTCGTATGCCGATCTCGACATGGCGAGGCGAGGGCTGACCAACGCCCTGGCCGCCTACTTGGAAGGGTGACGTACATGGAACCGCTGATTCTCGATGTGCCCGAAGCCCAAATCAGCGATCTTCGCCAACGGCTCAGCAACGCCCGCTGGCCCGCCGAAATCGTCGGTGCGGGTTGGGATTACGGCACCGACCAGTCGTTCCTGCGCAGCGTCGTCGACCATTGGGTTAACCGCTACGACTGGCGTGGCGTCGAGGCGGAGGTCAACGCGATCGGCTCGTTCGTCACCGAAGCGGCCGGACAGCGGGTGCACTTCCTGCACGCACGCTCGGAGGATCAAGGCGCACTCCCTCTTGTCATTACGCACGGCTGGCCGGGCTCGATCGTCGAGTTCCTCGACGCACTACCGATGCTGCGGCAGAGGTTCCACGTTGTCGTCGTATCGATGCCCGGCTACGGCTTTTCCGGCACGACGAGCGAACGGGGCGTCGACGTCGCCCGTATCGCCGCGGCGGTCGCCGACGTGATGGCCCAGCTCGGCTATGAGCGCTACATCGCACAGGGCGGCGATTGGGGCGCGCTTGTCACGCGCCACCTCGGCGAGCATTACGCCCCCACCGTGGCCGCGATTCACAGCAATATGTTGTTCGCACCGCCCGATCAGTCCGACGCCGAACTGCTGGCCAGCGTCTCCGAATCGGAACTCGCCGCCCTCGCGTCCAGCGCGGAACGCATCCAAGATGGCACCGCGTACATGGAACTACAGTCCACGCGCCCCCATTCGCTGGGTTTCGGCTTGGAGGACTCGCCGCTGGGCCTGGCCGGCTGGATACTCGAGAAATTCCATGCCTGGTGTGACATCAGGGAGGGCATGCCCATTTCCACCGATCGGCTCGTCGACAACCTGATGTTCTATTGGCTGACCAGCACCGCGACCTCGGCGGCGCGGCTGTACTGCGAATCGAAGCGCGCAGGCACCGGCGTGCTCAGCGAATGGACCGGCAGGGTTGACTTGCCCACCGGATACGCGGTCTACCCCTATGAGTTGATGCAGACCCCGCGCGCCTGGGCGGTCGCGCGATATAACTTGGTGCACTATGCGATTCAGGACCGCGGCGGACACTTCGCGGCTTTCGAGCAGCCCGCCGCCTTCGCCGCGGATCTCGGGAACTTCGCCGATGTGCTGATAGAACAGCAGGTGTTCTAGGCGTCTCGCCGAACGTGGGCGTTATGCACGAAAAGCGCTCAAATCCCGTACATATCCCCCACGTTCGACGCGGCCCATGCCACTAGGCGTCGATGACCACCCGGTCCGATTTCGCCCGGGACACACAAACCAGCATCTCGTCGTCACCGACGACGCCTCGGCCCCGGTGATCGACTTGTCCGGCAAGCACTTTGACTTTGCAGGTTCCACAGAAGCCCTGCTGGCATGAGTACGGAGTCGTCGGGTCCTGGTCGAGCATGACGTCGAGTGCGGTCCGGTTGGCCGGGACATTGAGCACCCGTTGCGACCGGGCCAGTTCCAACTCGAACGGAACTCCGTCGACCACCGGCGGCGGGCTGAACCGCTCGTAATGCAGTGGCGCATCGGAGTGTTCGTCGCGGGCCACCCGAACCGCCTCCAGCATGGCACTGGGCCCACAGACGTAGACAGCCGTCGCCGGGCCGGCCTCGGCCAGCAGGTCATCAACGGCGGGCACGCAACCATGCTCGTCGTCGGCCCATACGGTGACCCGGTCCGGCGCCACCGAGACGACCTCGTCCAGGAATGGCATGTATTCCCGGCTGCGGCCGGCATAGATTGCGCGCCAATCGGTTCCGTATTGGTGGGCGACCCGGATCATCGGCAGGATAGCCGTCACGCCGATGCCGCCGATCACGAACAGCACATCGCGTTCGGTCGTGCCGAGATAGAAGGCGTTGCGCGGACCTTCGAAGGTCAGGGTGTCGCCCGGCCGGTACACGTCGTGCATCTCGATCGAACCGCCACCGCCGTCGGCGATCCGACGGACGGCGATGCGGTAGTCCGTGCGCCGACCGGGTGGACCGCACAGGGAGTACTGACGGCGCCGTCCCGACGGCAGCTGGACGTCGATGTGTCCGCCGGGCGTCCAGGACGGCAGCAACCCTCCGTCGGGGTCGGCCAGTGTCAATGCGACCACGTCGGGTGCGACGAGTTCGCGCCGGGTGACCACCGCAAATTGGGTGCGGCGCACGGGGACCACCCGCGCCGGTGACCAGCGCGACGCTGCGGCAAAGCCGCCGAACACCGTGCGTACGGCCCACAGAGCGGTGGCGAAGCGGTCACGGTCGCGGCGACCGTAGAGGTCGGCCGGCCTGCTATCCCAAATGCTGTTCGACACCGTCTCACTTCTGCCGCAGATCGAAGCGCGCGAACAGTCGAAGCGCCGACGGGCTGATGCGACGCAGTGCGTAGCCGATGCGGGACTCCGCGGCCACCGGCAGGACCGCCGGACCGGTCCGGACGGCCTTGACGATCGCCTTGGCGGTGGCCTCCGGGGTGAAGTTGCGACGCCGGTAGGCAGCGTCCGCCTTCTGCCGGGCACGCTCCTGCTGTTCTGCCGTCATTCCCGCGTAGACAGTGCTTTTGGCGATGTTGGTGTTGACGAAGCCGGGGCACACGGCTGTCACGGTGATGCCCTCGTCGGCCAGATCTGCGCGCAAGGCTTCGCTGAAGGCGAGCACCGCAGCCTTCGTCGTGCTATAGGCGACCATCGATTTCGACGGCATAAATGCTGCGGCCGACGCGATGTTGATGATCGTTCCGCCCTCGCCGCGATCGGCCATCTGCTCGCCGAACGCCCTGCTGCCGGCGATGACGCCGCGGACATTGACGCCGATGATGGTATCCCAGTGCGCCGACGTGGTCTCCAGGAATCGCCCGGCCATCCCGATACCGGCGTTGTTCACCAGGATGTCGACCACCCCGTGTTCTGAGAGAACTTGTGCCGCAAGGTCGTTCATCGCGGCTTCATCGCTGACGTCGACCTGGTATACCGCCGCCTCGGCACCCGCCGCACGAACCGCGTCCGCGGTTTCCTTGGCTGCCACCGCGTCGAGGTCCACGATCACCACCTTGCGCGCGCCCTGACGGGCCAGCTCGACCGCGGTGGCCCGCCCGATACCCGCGCCCGCGCCGGTGACCAAAGCGAGTTTGCCGCGCACCTCGCGTGGGCCGGGCCGCACCCCGGTCTCGCCGTCAGCACCGGCACCGGTGGCCCGGTCTACCCATTCGGCGGTCAGCCGGGCGATGACGTCGGGACGTGACGTCACCACCCAATGTCCGCCTTCGATCGTAATGACCCTGCTGCCCTGCGGAATTGAGCCGGTGAACCGCTGCAGCGCGGGGGTGACGAATACGTCCTTGCGCGGTATCAGCACTTGGACCGGCATGGTGGTTTGCGGCAGCGGCGACCCGGGTGACACGATCGGCGCGGGCATGTTTGCCCGGTACAGGGCCAGCCCGTTGACATAGTCGCCGATCGAGCGGGGCGGCACATACCGTCGGCCGCGGGTGCTGGACTGGCCGATACGTTCAAGGGCGCCAAAGACTTTCACGCCTAACCCGGAGCGAAACACCAACTCCGGCAGTCCCGGGCAAAGGAAGAAGCCGATATAACACGAGCCCACAAGCTGTTTGGCGACATCGGCGAGAGCCCGCGCAGAGCGGGCCGACCGCAGGAACCGGCCCGCGTAGCGGAGATGCGGACCCGAGATCGAGGTGAAGGAGGCCACCGTGTCGGTGAACGCGTCGTCGGTGATGGCGGGCCAGGTGGCAATCGAGCCCCAGTCGTGAGCCAGCAGGTGCACCTTGCCGACGCCCAGGCTGTCGATCACCGTGCCGGTGTCGGACATCAGCTGGTCGAAACGATATCCGGAACGTCTTGGTGGGCAGGATGATTCGCCGGCGCCCCGAACATCGTAGGCCACGAAGTTATAGCGGTCGACGAGTTCGTCGGCCACCCCGTCCCACACATGGTGGTTATCGGGCCAGCCGTGAATGGCGAGGATGGTCGGACGGTGCGGGTCGATTTCGCCGTACCGGAATACGGCCAGGGTGACCCCGTCGGACGCAATGACGTTGGTGCTGGCCACAGTTCAGTGCGATGCCCGGGCGGCGGGTGAGACAGCCAGATAGTCGACCGCCAGGTCGAGGCCGCCCAGCTGCGAGGGGTGAAAACCCGGCTTGTAGTAGTCGCCGACGACGCGTGCCAAGCGCAGCGGTCCGGGCACCAATCCGCGGCGCGCGGCCCTGAGGTAGTCGCGCCAGCGCGGCTTGCTGCCCGGCGGCAGCAGCGGATCCACCGAGTACATGAACCGCACTCCGCGGATCCACAACAGCAACATCACCGGCGTCACCGCCAGCTGGGCGCGTACCTGCCGCCAGTACCCGGCCCGCAGGTGCTTCATGGTGTCGAAGGCGACGGCCTTGTGTTCGACCTCTTCAGCGCCGTGCCACCGCAGCATGTCCAGCATCACCGGGTCGGCGCCGACGGCGTCGAGCTCCGGGGAATCGAGGATCCACTCACCCAGCACGGCGGTGTAATGCTCGATCGCCGAGATGAACGAGACCTGTTCCAGCAGCCAACTGTGCTGTCGCCGCGTGCTGCGCCGGGGTTTCTCACCGAGCAACCGCTCGAACAGCCACCTGACCTGGCTGGTGAACGGGGTCAGGTCGACGCCCTGGGCGGCGAAATGGGCGAGCACGCCGGAGTGGGCCTGGGAATGCATCGCCTCTTGACCGATGAACCCCTGCACGTCCAGTCGCAGCTGGTCGTCCTTGATCAGCGGCAGCGCCTTCTTGAAGACCTCGACGAAAAACTCCTCGCCGGCGGGCAGCAGCAGATGCAGGACGTTGAGGACATGAGTGGCCAGCGGCTCGTCGGGCACATAGTGAAACGGCAGGTTTGCCCAGTCGAACTTGACATCGCGTGCCTCGAGGACCAGGCGCTCGTGATCGAGGAACGCGTCGTGCGGACCGACTGCCTGGTCGTCAACGGTAATCATCGCTGGCCCCCTCAAATCTGGTCAGTATAGATGCCCCGCGCGATCACGCATGGTCTTCGAACTACCCGGCTTCCGCACGTTGCTTGAGGCGCTGCAGGGTCAGCTGGATGTGTTCGGCGTTGGCTGCGGCGCGGTCTTTGACACCGGTGCCTATGTGGGCGACCTTGCGAAACCAGCCGGGCCGGCGGTCCCAGGTGCTCTCGGTGACCTGGCAACCGCCGTCGGTCGCGGCGATGTCGTATTGCCAACGGGCGATCGGTAGCACGGTATAGCGCACGTCGAACGCGAAGCGGCGGCCCGGTTCGGCGTCGGTCACGGTGCACGTCGTCGTCCAGCGCTTGTCACCGTTTTGGTTGTGGCCGACGAACACCGTCCCCAGGCTGAGGGAATCGCCCTTGCGTAACTCCATCGACACCGCCTCTTCGGCCAGCGAGGCCAGTGTCGGCAGGTCGGTGATCAGCCGGTACACCTCGTCGGGACTGCGGTCGATCTGGACGGTCGCCGAAGCGGATGGCTCACTCATTCGGCGATCATAACCAGCCGGGGAATGGGCCGAAGTTAGATCGGGGCGGCACCGCGCAGGTGCTCGAAGATCAGTGAAGTCTGGGTGCCCGCGACGTCGGCGTCGGCGTTGAGGTTCTCCACCACGAACGAGCGCAGATCCTCGGTGTCGCGGGCAGCGACGTGCAGCAGAAAATCGTCGGCACCGGCCAGGAAATAGACGTCCATCACCTGCCGCCGGCGGCGGATCTGCTGAATGAAGCTGCGAATCTTGCCGCGCGCACTTGACTGCAGGCTTACCGAGATCATCGCCTGCAGGGGCAGTCCCACCGCCACCGGGTCGATGTCCGTGTAGAAGCCGCGGATGACACCGAGCTCGACCAACCGGCGCACCCGGCCGTGACTGGTCGACGGGGCGATATCCACGGCCTCGGCGAGCGCATTGTTGGTGATCCTGGCGTCGCCGTGCAAGACCCCCAGGATGCGGCGGTCCACCGCGTCCAGATCGGCCGGCCGAACATCCTTCGGCGAGTCATCCAAAGGGACCGCAAAATCCGCGGACTTATCGGGCATGGCGGGAGTCTATCGAATTATCGTCGCGTTCTTTGCGGGCTCCTCGAACTTTCTTCACACTTGAATCATGCGCATCGGCATTCCGACCGAGACAAAAAACAACGAGTTCCGGGTCGCCATCACCCCCGGCGGCGTCGCCGAACTGACCCACCGCGGCCACGAGGTACTCGTCCAGGCCGGCGCCGGCGAAGGCTCGGCAATCTCCGACGCCGACTTCAAGGCGGCCGGGGCCCAAATGGTCACCGCCGCCGAAGAAGTCTGGGCCGACGCCGAGTTGCTGCTCAAGGTCAAAGAGCCGATGCCGGTCGAGTATCCCCTGCTGCGACGCGGCCAGATACTGTTCACGTTTTTGCACCTGGCTGCATCCCGCGCCGCCACCGATGCGTTATTGGCTTCCGGGACAACAGCAATCGCCTACGAGACGGTGCAAACGGCCGACGGCGCACTACCCCTGCTGGCCCCGATGAGCGAAGTCGCCGGGCGGCTCTCCGCGCAGGTCGGGGCGTATCACCTGATGCGGACTCACGCCGGGCCGCCCGCTCGACGCGGGCTGCTGATGGGCGGGGTGCCCGGGGTAGAACCGGCGATGGTCGTGGTGATCGGCGGCGGTAACGCCGGCTACAACGCCGCCCGGGTCGCCCGAGGGATGGGCGCCGACGTCACCGTGTTCGACATCAACATCAACCGGCTTCGGGAACTGGACAGCAAGTACGGCATGTTCGCCACCCGGTACTCCTCGCTTTATGAGCTGGAAGATGCCGTCAAACGCGCCGACCTGGTGATCGGAGCCGTCTTGGTCCCCGGCGCCAAAGCTCCCACAGTGGTCACGAATTCACTTGTCGCACATATGAGGCCGGGTGCAGTGCTGGTAGACATCGCGATCGACCAGGGCGGCTGCTTCGAAGACTCGCGGCCGACCACCCACGACGACCCGACCTTCGCGGTGCACGACACGCTGTTCTACTGCGTCACCAACATGCCCAGCTCGGTCCCCAGAACGTCCACCTTCGCGCTGACCAACGCCACCATGCCTTACGTGCTCAAGCTTGCCGACAATGGTTGGCAGGCGGCATGTCGTTCGGATCCCGCTCTGGCCAAAGGGCTTTCGACCCACGACGGCGCGCTGCTGTCCGAACGGGTCGCCGCCGACCTGGGCATGGCGTTCACCGAACCCGCGAGCATCCTCAGCGACCGCGGTTAGGTGTGAATCGTTGGCGTTGAGCGTGAATCGTTGGCGTTGAGCGTGAATCGTTGGCTTTGCGCGTGTAGCCAGGGCGGAAATTCTCGCCGACTCACGCCCTGGCCTCACACCGAAAGCCGCAGCCTCACAACGAAAACCGCCGTTTCACACTAAAACCGCCAAGTCAAACCCGTCGACTCGCCTAGCCCGCTGCGAGATTGGCCACGATCTCGGCGACGGGCGCAGAGCACGCCTGCCGATACGCAGTACCCGCCCACAAGCTGATGCCGTTAGGGTCATCCACCTCGACCGCGGCCGCCCGTATCGGCGCCGTCATCTGGTTGACCTCGGGATAGCCCAACGGCGCCACATTGTCCAGCAAGCGGGTGAACTCATTTTCCAGTGCGCGCGCATACCTGCCCGAGAATGCCTTGGTGACAACGGTATTGGTGAATTGCGGATGTTTCAAAGCGGCGCGGTAGGTGGGGTTGGTGCCGGCTTCGTCGGCCAGCAGCAGGGCCGTGCCGATTTGCGCGGCCACCGCTCCCCTGCGCAGCACGCCCGCGACGGCCTCGGGACTGCCCAGGCCGCCCGCCGCGACGAGCGGAATATCACGGTGGGCGTGGCCAATCCGGTCGATCAGCTGGTGCAGCGACTCGTCACCGGGCTCCATGTCCGGCGCGAAGGTGCCCCGATGACCGCCGGCATCCGGCCCCTGCACTACCAGGCTGTCCGCGCCCGCGGCGATGGCCACGCCCGCCTCGTAAGCCGATGTCACCGTGACCATTACCAGAAGTCCCAACGCGCTCAGCCGCGCGACGACGTCGGGTGGCGGCGCACCGAAGGTGAACGACACCAGCTCCGGGCGTAGGTCGGCCACTACCTCGAGCTTGCCTTCCCACTCGTCGTCGTCACCGAATTCCGGCCGGCCGACCTCCACCTGATAGTGCTCGGCGACTTCCTCCAGCTCCTCGGCGTAGTACTCCAGCTGCACCCAGTCGGCGACACTGGGTTGGGGCACAAAGAGATTCACGCCCAGCGGTCCGGTGGTGGCGGCGCGTGCGGCGGCGATGTCGTCGGCGAACTGCTCCGCACTCAGGTACCCGGCGGGAACGAAGCCGAGCCCGCCCGCATTGGACACCGCCGCGGCCAGCGCCGGACCGCCGGGGCCACCGGCCATGGGAGCGCCCACGATGGGCACCGCGAGGTCCCAGAAGCCGAGCACCATCGCGCTAATTTACCATCGCCCGAAGTGGTTGCGGCAGTGATCGTTTGGAGCTGTAGGGACCAAGCACGGCCGCCCCGTAGCGGCCACCCAGCAGCCGGCGGGCCACCGCGTTGACCTCGTCGACGGTGACCGCCTCGATCTGCTGCAGGGTGTGTTCGATGGTGCGGTGCCTGCCGTAGTTCAACTCGTTGCGGCCGATGCGGCTCATCCGGGAGCTGGAGTCCTCCAGGCCGAGCACCAGGCCGCCGCGCAGCGAACCCTTGGCGATCCGGCACTCCGACTCGGTAATGCCGTCGCGTGCCACCGATTCAAGCACGTCACCGGTCACGCGCATGACCTCGGCGAAACGCTCGGGCAGACAGGCGGCATACACCGACAGCGCGCCGGTGTCGGCGAACATGTCCAGCGCCGAGTACACCGAGTAGGCCAGCCCGCGTGATTCGCGAACCTCTTGGAACAGCCGGGAACTCAGGCCACCGCCGAGTGCGGTGTGCAGCACCGACAGCGCCCAGCGGTGGTCCCAGCCGCGCCCGGGCGTGCGCACGCCCAGCGACACATGGATCTGGTCGGCGTCGCGTCTGCCCAGCCTCAACTGCGGACCGCCGTTCACCCGTCCGGCACCTTTGCGCGGCGCGACCGGACGCCGGCCCCGCACCAGACGCGGCCCGAAATACTCCCGCACCAGCGCCACCACCTCGTCGTGGTCGACGTTGCCGGCCACCGCGACAACCATCCGCTCCGGTGTGTAGCGCCGCAGATGAAACGAGTTGAGCTGGTTGCGCGTCATGGCGGATACGGATTGCGCCGTGCCGATCACCGGGCGGCCCACCGGATGGTCACCGAAGAGCGCCGTGAGGAACATGTCGGCCAACGCATCCTCGGGGTCGTCGTCGCGCATCGCGATTTCCTCGAGGACGACGGCGCGTTCCAGCTCGACGTCCTCGGCGGCGCAGCGACCGTTGAGCACCACGTCGGCGACCAGGTCCACCGCCAGTTCCAGGTCGCTGTCGAGCACATGCGCGTAATAGCAGGTGTGCTCCTTGGCGGTGAACGCGTTCAGCTCGCCGCCGACGGCGTCCATGGCCCGAGCGATGTCCACCGCCGAGCGCGTCGGTGTCGACTTGAACAGCAGGTGCTCGAGGAAGTGCGCCGCTCCGGCCACCGTGGCACCCTCGTCGCGCGATCCGACCGCCACCCACACCCCGATGGACGCCGAGCGCACTCCGGGCAGATGTTCGGTGACCACCCGCACGCCGCCGGGCAACGTGGTGCGGCGCGGCGCCCCGTCGGTCGCGGGGTCAGCTAGTGGCATCGGCCGGTGCGGTACCCGAATCGGCAGGAGTCGTGTCTGCTGTTTCCGTGGTGATCTCTTCGGCCACCAGCACCAGCGAGATCTTGCCGCGCTTGTCGATGTCGGCGATCTCCACGCGCAGCTTGTCGCCGACGTTGACGACGTCCTCGACCTTCGCGATGCGCTTGCCCTTGCCCAGTTTGGAGATGTGCACCAGCCCGTCACGGCCGGGCAGCAGCGACACAAAAGCGCCGAAATCCGTTGTCTTGACCACGGTTCCGAGGAACCGCTCACCCACCGTCGGCAACTGCGGGTTGGCGATGGCGTTGATCCGGTCGATCGCGGCCTGCGCCGAAGGCCCGTCGGTGGCGCCGACGAACACGGTGCCGTCGTCCTCGATCGAGATCTGCGCGCCGGTCTCCTCGGTGATGGCGTTGATGACCTTGCCCTTGGGGCCGATCACCTCGCCGATCTTGTCCACCGGGACCTTGATGGTGGTAACCCGCGGGGCATACGGGCTCATCTCGTCCGGCTTGTCGATGGCTTCGGCCATCACCTCCAAGATGGTCAGCCGAGCGTCGCGGGCCTGGTCGAGCGCACCGGCGAGCACCTGCGACGGAATCCCGTCGAGTTTGGTGTCAAGTTGCAGCGCGGTGACGAAGTCCCTGGTGCCGGCGACCTTGAAGTCCATGTCGCCGAAGGCGTCTTCGGCGCCCAGGATGTCGGTCAGGGTGACGAAGCGCCGCTCGGCGCCGCCACCTTCGACCTCGACGTCGTCGGAAACCAAACCCATCGCGATGCCCGCCACCGGTGCCTTGAGCGGAACCCCGGCGTTCAGCAACGCCAGCGTGGAAGCGCAGACCGACCCCATCGACGTCGACCCGTTGGAGCCCAGGGCCTCCGACACCTGCCGGATGGCGTACGGGAATTCCGCGACGCTGGGCAGCACCGGGACCAGCGCCCGCTCGGCCAGCGCGCCGTGCCCGATCTCACGCCGTTTGGGCGAGCCGACACGGCCGGTCTCGCCGGTGGAGAAGGGCGGGAAGTTGTAGTGGTGCATGTAGCGTTTGGTGGTCTCCGGCCCCAGCGAGTCGATCTGCTGGGCCATCTTGACCATGTCGAGCGTGGTCACGCCGAGGATCTGGGTTTCGCCGCGCTCGAACAGCGCGCTGCCGTGCGCCCGCGGGACGACGGCGACCTCCGCGGACAACGCGCGGATGTCGGTGATGCCGCGGCCGTCGATGCGGAAATGGTCGGTGAGGATGCGCTGGCGGACCAGCTTCTTGGTCAGCGACCGGAATGCGGCGCTGACCTCTTTTTCGCGGCCCTCGAACGTGCCGGCGAGCCGCTCGAGCACTTGGGCCCGCAGCTCTTCGGTGCGCTCGTTGCGTTCGGCCTTACCGGGAATCGTCAGCGCCGCCGACAACTCCTCGGTGGCTGCCGAGGACACCGCGTAGTAGACGTCTTCGCCGTAGTCGGGGAACGTCGGGTACTCGTTCGTCGGTCTCGCGGCCGCGTCGGCAAGCTCCTGCTGTGCGGTGCACAGCGCGGCGATGAACGGCTTGGCCGCCTCGAGGCCTTGCGCCACAACGCTTTCCGTCGGCGCCTGGGCGCCGCCGTCGATCAGTTCGATGACGTTCTCGGTGGCCTCGGCCTCCACCATCATGATGGCGACGTCGGGCTTGCCATCATCGTCCGTGCCGACGATACGGCCGGCCACCACCATGTCGAAGACGGCCCGCTCGGTCTGCTCGACGGTGGGGAAGGCCACCCAGGTGCCGTCGATCAGCGCCACCCGCACCCCCCCGATGGGGCCGGAGAACGGCAGGCCGCCCAATTGGGTGGAGGCCGATGCGGCGTTGATCGCCAGCACGTCGTAGAGGTCGTTGGGATCCAGGCTCAAGATGGTGACGACGATCTGGATTTCGTTGCGCAGGCCGTCGACGAACGACGGGCGCAGCGGGCGGTCGATCAGCCGGCAGGTCAGGATGGCGTCGGTGGACGGGCGCCCCTCACGACGGAAGAACGAGCCGGGGATGCGGCCCGCGGCATACATCCGCTCCTCGACGTCGACCGTCAGCGGGAAGAAGTCGAAGTGCTCCTTAGGGCTCTTGCTGGCGGTTGTCGCCGACAACAGCATGTTGTCTTCGTCCAGGTAGGCGACCACGGCGCCGGCGGCCTGCAGGGCCAAGCGCCCGGTTTCGAATCGGATGGTGCGGGTGCCGAAGCTCCCGTTGTCGATGGTGGCGGTCGCCTCGAACACGCCTTCTTCAATTTCAGCTACAGACATAGGTGTCCGGATGGCCTCTCTGGGTATTCAGCTGTTTCGCGCGTCCATGCGAAACCCGAACGGGGTGCTCGTCAGGAGCAAATCTGAATACGGCTACGGCCATCGATCGAAGCGGCCGGTCTGCCCCAGATGAGGAGAGCCCGGCAGCCACTACCGAAGACCGCCCGATACAGACTGGGCTGCTCCCTACGTGACACGCTGGAACGGCACACGCGGAGCTGCGTGAACCGCACCGTTTGCTGGACCGAGCCGGTCCAGAACGCTCTCACTCTACACGGGCTAACGCGCAGGTCTAGAGGGTCTGCGGCGTCAGCGACGCAGACCCAACCGCTCCACCAGCGAACGGTAGCGCTCCACGTCGATCTGCGACACGTACTTGAGCAGCCGACGCCGCCGCCCCACCAACAGCAGCAACCCCCGCCGGGAGTGATGGTCGTGCTTGTGCACCTTGAGGTGCTCGGTCAGGTCGGCGATCCGCTTGGTCAGCAGCGCGACCTGGGCCTCCGGCGACCCCGTGTCGGTGTCATGCAGGCCGTAGGTGCCCAGGATTTCTTTCTTTTGCTCGGCTGTAAGCGCCACGAATTATCTCCATCAAGTGGTCCGCGATCAGGGATTTGACGGCGCGGCCACCGCGAACCGCAGCACGCGCCGATGTCGTCGGGCAGTTTAGCAGCGCACCAGCGAGCGGCGTTAACCCGCAGCTAGCAGCGCCCGGGTGCGCTCGGTGTCCCTGGCGATTTCCGCGACGAGGTCGTCCACCGAATCGAACTTGCGTTGGCCGCGGATGCGCGCGGCGAAGTCCAGCGCCACGTGCTGGCCGTACAGGTCGGCGTCGGTGTCCAGGACAAAGGCCTCGACGGTGCGGGTGCGCCCGGAAAAGGTCGGGTTGGTTCCGACGGACACCGCCGCCGGATAGCGCTCACCCGGGACGACGCCGCCGGTCGCCGGACCCTGCCCCAGCACGGTGAACCACGCCGCATACACGCCGTCGGCCGGGATGGCCGAATACATCGGCGGCGCCACGTTCGCGGTCGGAAAGCCCAGCTGGGCGCCCCGGCCGTAGCCGCGGACGACGACGCCTTCCACCCGGTGCGGGCGACCCAGCGCCTCGGCTGCGGCGATCACATCGCCGGCGTCCACGCAGGATCTGATGTAGGTGGACGAGAACGTCACGGTCTCGTTGCTGTGGTGCTCGGACAGCAACGACATCGACTCCACCGCGAACCCGAATCGTTCGCCGGCCTTGCGCAGGGTGTCGACGTTGCCCGCGGCCTTTTTGCCGAAGGTGAAGTTCTCGCCCACCACGACCTCGACCACATGCAGGTTCTCCACCAGCAGTTCGTGTACGTAGCGTTCGGGCGTGAGCTTCATGAAGTCCGTGGTGAACGGCATCACCAGGAACACGTCGATACCCAGTTCTTCGACCAGCTCGGCGCGCCGCGTCAACGTCGTCAGCTGCGCCGGATGGCTGCCTGGGTAGACCACTTCCATGGGATGCGGGTCGAAGGTCATCAAGACGGTCGGCACATTACGGGCGCGGCCTGCTTTGACCGCATGCGCAATCAATTCGGCGTGGCCGCGGTGGACGCCGTCGAATACCCCGATGGTGAGCACACATCTGCCCCAGTCCGTCGGGATCTCGTCCTGGCCGCGCCACCGCTGCACGATCGCAAGCCTACGGGTCCAGGTCGAAGGCGTGCCGGATCCCCGGTTGCACGTCGCCGCCCGATCCTGCGCTGAGGGCGCTCAGACTGCGGTGAGGGCGCCGACAACGCCGTCGGACGGACCGTCACTGCAGTTTCGTTGGCCCTAGACTCGTTGGTTGTGAAGGCTGAGGAAGAGCCTGGCGGTCTTACCGCGGTTGCCCAGGACTATCTGAAGGTCATCTGGACGGCGCAGGAGTGGTCGGTCGACAAGGTCAGCACGAAGATGCTGGCCGAGAAAATCGGCGTGTCGGCCAGCACGGCCTCGGAGTCCATCCGCAAGCTCGCCGAGCAGGGCCTGGTCAACCATGAGAAGTACGGCGCGGTGACCCTGACCGATGCGGGGCGGCGAGCGGCGCTGGCGATGGTGCGCCGGCACCGGCTGCTGGAGACGTTTCTGGTCAACGAGCTCGGCTACGGCTGGGACGAGGTGCACGACGAGGCCGAGGTGCTCGAACACGCGGTCTCGGATCGGCTGATGGCCCGCATCGACGCGAAGCTTGGGTTTCCGCGGCGCGATCCGCACGGCGACCCCATCCCCGCCACCGACGGACAGGTGCCGACACCGCCGGCCCGGCAGCTGTGGGCCTGCGATGACGGTGACACCGGGACGGTGGCCCGAATCTCCGATGCCGACCCGGAAATGCTGCGCTATTTCGCGAGCGTCGGGATCAGTTTGGACTCGCAGTTCCGGGTGCTGACCCGCCGCGAGTTCGCCGGCATGATCTCGGTGGCGATCGAGTCGGCCGACGGCGCCCAGACCACCGTCGAGCTGGGCAGCCCGGCCGCCCGGGCGATCTGGGTGGTCGCCTAACCCCGCCTTGCGCGCTTGCTGCGGCGAGTTTTCGGCCCGTTCCAAGATTGGGCTCCCTTCCGCAGAGGTACTGGGCGTTCGTTGTGAACTCACGGATTTCGTTGTGAACTCACGGATTTCGGCGTGAACTGACGGCTTTCGGTGTGAGCGTAGGGCGGAAATCGGCGCGAATTCTCACCCCCACTTCACAACCAAATCCAAGACTTCACAACCGAATCCAAGGATTCACAGCCAAAGCCGGGGAACCGCAGCGCGCCCGGCTCCGCCGCGCTTGCGATCGCCGCTAACTCAGCAGGCCTTTGGCGATGTGGGTCACCTGGATCTCGTTGCTGCCCGCGTAGATCATCAGCGATTTGGCATCCCTGGCCAGCTGCTCCACCCGGTACTCGGCCATGTAGCCGTTGCCGCCGAACAGTTGCACGGCCTCCATCGCGACGTCGGTGGCGGCCTCGGAGGAATACAGCTTGATTGCCGACGCCTCGGCCAACGTCAGCGGTTTGCCGGCCTGCTGCCGCTCGATGGTGTGAAATACCATGTTCTGCACGTTCATTCGGGCGATTTCCATCTTGGCCAGCTTGAGTTGGATCAGTTGGAATTGCCCGATGTTCTTGCCCCACAGCGTGCGCGTCTTCGCGTAATCCACGCACAGCCGGTGACATTCGTTGATGATGCCCAGCGCCATCATGGCGATCCCGATGCGCTCGGTGGCGAAGTTGTCCCGGGCACTCTCGCGGCCGTCCACGTCATGGCGTTGGTTCTCGCCGAGCAGCCGGTCCGGGCTCAGCCGCACATTGTCGAAGAACAGTTCGCCGGTCGGCGAGGACATCATGCCCATCTTTTTGAACGGCTTGCCCTGGGTCAGGCCGGGCATGCCGGCGTCCAGCACGAAGATCAGCACCGGCCGGTTGCGCTTGTCCACCGACGGGTCCCGTCATCGAGCTTGGCGTAGACGACGAGAACGTCGGCGAAGGGCCCGTTGGTGATAAACGTCTTCTGGCCGTTGAGGATGTAATCCTCGCCGTCGCGCTTGACGTGAGTCTTCATGCCGCCGAACGCGTCCGAGCCGGAGTCCGGCTCCGTGATCGCCCACGCCGCAATCTTTTCCAGCGTCATCAGCTCGGGCAGCCAGCGTTCCTTTTGGGCCAGCGTGCCGCGACTCATGATGGTCCCCGCGCCCAGGCCCAGGCTGACCGACACCGTGCTCAGCAAGCCGATGCTGACCCCGGCCAGTTCGGAGACCAGCATCGCGACCATCGAAGCCTGACCAGCCAGTCCGCCCGAGCTGCCGCGATTTTGGTCCTGCCCATCACCGGCAGCGCCGGCCCGCTCCCGCTCCAGCATCGACTTGACCGCCTCGGCAGCCATCGCATCAAGACCGAACTGGCTGAACAGCTTTCGGGCGATCGGATACGGCGAGAGCTGACCGGTTTCCAGCTCGTCCAGATGCGGGCGGATCTCCTTGTCGATGAACTGGCGAACGGCGCCGCGCACCACCAGGTCGGTTTCGGACCACTCGAACATTTCAGCGCTCGGCCCGCTGGTAGGCGGTGACGACGGCGGCGCCGCCCAGGCCGATGTTGTGCTGTAGGGCCGCGGTCACGTTGTCCACCTGGCGTTTGTCGGCGGTGCCACGCAGTTGCCAGGTCAGCTCGGAGCACTGGGCCAAGCCAGTTGCGCCCAGCGGGTGTCCCTTGGAGATCAGCCCGCCCGACGGATTCACCACCCAGCGACCGCCGTAGGTGGTCTGATTGTCATCAACCAGCTTGGGCGCCTCGCCTTCTCCGCATAGGCCCAGCGCCTCGTAGAGCAACAGCTCGTTGGCCGAGAAGCAGTCGTGCAGCTCGATCACCTGGAAGTCCTCCGGGCCCAGCCCGGACTGCTGGTAAACCTGTTAAGCCGCTTGCACGTTCATGTCGTAGCCGATGATGTTGCGGGCGCTGCCGTCGAAAGTTGACGCGAAGTCCGTGGTCATCGCCTGTCCGACGATCTCGACGGCCTGCGCCGCGAGATTGTGCGTTGCGACGTAATCCGCACTGGCGAGCACCACCGCCGCCGAGCCGTCGGAGGTGGGTGAGCATTGCAACTTGGTGAGCGGGTCGGAGATCATCTTCGCGGCCAGGATGTCGTCGAGGGTGTACTCCTCCTGGAACTGCGCGTACGGGTTGTTGACGGAGTGCTTGTGGTTCTTCAAGCCGATCTTCGCGAAGTGCTCTGCGGTGGTGCCGTATTTCTTCATGTGCTCGCGGCCGGCCGCCCCGAACATCCACGGGGCCACCGGAAAAGCGAACTCGTCGATCTCGGCCAGCGCCGCGACGTGCCTGCCCATCGGCGATTCCCGGTCGGTGGCGCCGCCGCTGAGCGATCCGGGCTGCATCTTCTCGAAGCCCAGCGCCAGCACGCAGTCGGCCAGTCCGCCGCGGATCGCCTGCGCGCCCAGGTATAGCGCCGTAGAGCCGGTGGAGCAGTTGTTGTTGACGTTGACAATCGGGATGCCGGTCATGCCGAGCTCGTAGAGGGCGCGCTGCCCGCTGGTGGAGTCGCCCGCGACGTAGCCCACGTAGCCCTGCTCGATCTCGGTGTAGTCGATCCCGGCGTCCTCGAGCGCTTTGGTGCCGGACTCCTTGGCCATCTGCGGGTAGTCCCACCCCTCGCGACGGCCGGGCTTCTCGAACTTCGTCATGCCGACGCCGACGACGTAAACCTTGTTGGACCCGCTTTTAGCCATGACGCCCTTCCGAACCGCTGGAGAAGCTAGAGACCTGGGCCCAGTGTGCATCTTGGCCGTGCGCGACCAACGACCGGGTGGGACAGCCGCCGCGCGCACGCGCGTCGCGGATCAGCGCGGCACATGCTTGAGCGCGCCTATTGCCGCGCCCATCAGTCGGCCGTGCACCCCGCGAGGTAATCCCAGCCTGCTGTCAGGTGAGGTAAGTCGTTGCACCGCAACGGCTTGCGGCTCGGTGTATCGCAGAAGTCCGGCGTCGCCGTGCCGCCGGCCGAGTCCGGAAGCCTTCATACCGCCCGACGGGGCGGCGTGGGATGCGAAGGCCGCCGTGTACGCATCATTGATGTTGACTGCTCCGGCTTCTAAGCGGGCAGCCATTTTGACACCCTGTTTGGTGTCACGGGTCCACAAGCTCGCCGAGAGTCCGTATTCGGTGGAGTTCGCCAGGTCAATTGCTTCGTCTTCGGTGTCGAAACGGTAGACGGAGACAACCGGGCCGAAAACTTCTTGGGTGTGCAGGTCGGCAGCGGCGGTGACGCCCGACAGGATGGTGGGTTCGTAGAACAACGGACCGAGGTCTGCTCGTGCACGCCCGCCGACATGGATTTGTGCACCGGATGCCGTCGCCTGCTCGACGTAGTCGGTTGTCCGTTTCAGGCCCGCGGCAGTGGTGAGCGAACCCATATCGGCTGCGAAGTCCAGCGACGGACCCAGCCGCATCGCCCGCGTCTTGCGGCAGGCTAGCTCGACGAACTCCTCGAATATCGACGAGTGCACGTACAGTCGTTCCGTCGTCAGACAAATCTGGCCCGCGTTGGCGAAACTGGCTCGCGGCAGGGCCGATGCGGCGCGCCGCAGGTCGGCGTCCGGCAGCACGATCATCGGGTTCTTGCCGCCGAGTTCGAGTGAACATCCGATCAAGTGCTCGCCGGCGCGGGCGGCGATCTTACGACCTGTCGCGGTAGATCCGGTGAAGGCGACATAGTCGGCGCCCCCGATCAGCGCGTCACCGATCTCGGCGGGATCGCCGAGCACGACTTGGAAGATGTCGGCGGGGATTCCGGCCGCGACAGCTGTGCGTTGCAGGAACAGGGTGGATAGCGCAGTTTGGTTGTCCGGTTTGAGGATCACCGCATTTCCGGCCAACAGCGCTGGGATGCTGTCGCCGCCACCGATCCCCATCGGCGCGTTCCACGGCGCGATCACGACGATGACACCTTTCGGATGCCGGATCTCGGTCGTTGCGGTCAGGCCTGGGAGCGCCCCGCTGTGGTGGCCGGGCTTCAGGAGGCGCTCTGCGTGCCGCGCGCACCAGCTTCCGCTGAGGATCATCTCGCCGTAATCGGAGCAGGCGTCGATCCGGGCCTTCCCACCCTCGGTCTGCAGGAGGTCGAAGAAAGCGACCCGGTCCTTTTGCAGAAGATTCAGGAGACGCACGATCAGTGCCCGGCGTTCGGAGACCGGCCGGCGTGCCCACTGGGGCTGAGCGGATCTCGCCCTGGCAAAGGCGGATTCGATATCAGCCACGGTGCACTGCGGAATCCGCGTCAGCGGCGCACCGGTGAACGGTGCTGTCAATACATGTAATTCACCGCGGCCTGGCGGTGTGTGGTCGGTGAGTTGCGCGAGGATGCTCACGATGCGCTGGGCGCGCCGTTAGCCCGAGCGTGGTAGGCGTCGCGGGTGGCTTGGTCGACGTTCAAGTAGAGCCGCTCGGTATGCATCCATCGGTGCAGGGCGCGACGCGGCCGTTCGGGAATCGCGTTCGCGGTGCGCAGCGCAATTCCGAGGCGCCCGGGCGCGTACGTCAGTGCCTTGTTGCGCTGGACGGCACGCACTACCGCGTCCGCGATGTCGGAGGGCTCCACCGATCCAAATTTCTCGAGAGCCGCCGGGAGCTGCAGTCCCGCCGAGAGCTCGGTGTGGACGATCCCCGGTAGCACGGCAGAAACCCGGATCCCGGTGGGCGCCAGTTCTTCTCGCAACGCCAAGGTGAACCCGACGACGCCGAACTTGGTGCCGCAGTACGTCGCGACGCCGGGGAAGCCCGCGGCGCCTGCCATCGATGCGACGTTCACGATGTGGCCGCTGCCCCGCTTGACGAAGTTCCTGGCCGCCAGCTGCGCGCCGGTGATGACGCCGCCGAGGTTGACCGCGATCATCTTTTCGGCGGTCGCCCGCTGCTCGTCGAGGAAGTCGCCGGTGAGCATCACGCCGGCGTTGTTCACCAGCACGTCGATCGGTCCGAACTGCGCCTCGGCGTCGGCGAGGAATGCGGCGAACGAGTCCGGGGCGGTCACGTCGAGCGGCAGCGCGATCGCAGCACCTGGCACGCTTGCCGCTGACTGCTTTGCCAGGTCGATGTCGATGTCGCCGATCGCGACGCTCGCGCCTTGGGCCGCAAAGGCTTTCGCGGTCGCGAGCCCGATTCCGCGGGCGGCACCGCTGATTGCGACCACCTTTGGAGCTGGCTGGCGCTTCATCGGGATATCACTACTCTGCTTGCGGAGAGCCAGCATGTCAGCGGCGGGACGTGGATGGCCATCAGCGAGTGCTTGCCGTCGCGCTGCCGACCGCGGATCGCAGTTCATAGTTGTCCAGAACGGGTGGTTCACCGAGACAGGCGCGATGGTGCGTCGGGGTCCAGGGCCACAGTTCGGGCAGGCCGTCGGCACCCAGGTACCAGCTGGTGCATCCGGTCGTCCAGACGGTGTTCGGCATCGCCTCGCGTATCTGGGTGTAGTACGCGTCGGTGGCGGCTTGGGTGGGTGCGATCGAGTCGAACTGTCCGTCTTGCCACCGTTGGATCCAGCCCAGAATGTGCTCGGCCTGCGTCTCGGCGACGGCGGTCAGCGAGTAGTTGCCGAACGGGCTGTTCGGGCCCATCAGCATGAACATGTTCGGGAATCCCGGTATCGCCACGGTGAGGTGGGCCCGCGGCCCGTCACTCCACGCGTCGTCGATCGTGACGCCGTCGCGGCCGGTCAGCCGCATCGGCCGCATGTAGGCGTGCGCGTCGAAACCGGTGGCCAGGGCGATGACATCCACCTCATGCAGCACACCGTCCGCGGTGACGATGCCGCGTGGCTCGATGTGGTCGATGCCCTCGGTCACGAGGTCGACGTTCTCGCGTTGCATCGCCCGGTAGAAGCCGGCGGAGATGATCAGCCGCCGGCACATCGGCTGGTAGTCGGGGGTGAGCTTGCGCCGCAGTTCCGGGTCGCGCACGGTGCGCAGGTTAGCCCGACACGCCTGGCTGAGCAGGGTGCGCTGCCAGCCGGGCCGCACCAGCGCATGCGCCAGGAGTTCGAAAGCATTCCGGTAGGTGTGGTAGGCAAGGGGGCCCAACACCGGCAGCCGCTTTCGGATCCGGTCGGTCACCCTCGAGTACGACGGGTTCGGGAGCGGAAACACCCACTGCGCGCTGCGCTGGAACAGCTCGAGCCGCTGGACAGTCGGCGCCAATCCGCACACGAGCTGCACCCCGGTCGAGCCGGTGCCGATGACCGCGACCCGCTTGCCGGTCGTCTCCACCGAGTGGTCCCACCGCGCCGAATGCATGATCGCACCGTCGAAGTCAGCAAGCCCCTCGATACTGGGGTAGCGCAGTTCGCGCAGGACCCCGGCCGCCGAGATCAGGAAGTCGACCTCATGCTCGTCGCCGGCGGCCGTACGCAGCCGCCACTTGTGCTCGGTGAACATGGCATCGACGATCTCGGTGTCGAACCGGATCTGATCGCGCAGACCGTAGTCGTCGGCGATCTTGGTGAAGTAGGACTGGATCTCCGCGCCCGGGGAGAAGAAATGGCTCCAGTTCGGGTTGGTGGCGAAGGTGAACTGGTAGAACCGGGAGGGGACATCGCAGCTCAACCCGGGGTAGGTGTTGTCGCGCCACGTTCCGCCGACCTCGGAGGCTTTCTCGTAGATCGTTGTGTCGGTGATTCCGGCCTGGCGCAGCTTGATCGCCACACAGATGCCGGACATGCCGGCCCCGATGATCGCCACCGACGGCATGCGCCTCCGCTTGCCACTACTCATGCACCCAAGCTAAGTGCGGGTCCAGCTGCTGCGGAATGCGCAAACCGGTCACGTATTTGATAGAACCAGACGTCGGAGGTCCATCGTCCGGACGAACTATCGACGGTTCAGCCGACTCGGCGGGTGTCCCCGCCACCGGGTGAACGCGTGGGTGAACGCCGCGGTTTCGGCGTAGCCGAGTCGACGCGCGACTTCTTCGACGGTGAGGTCATTGCCGAGCAGTTCGACGGCGAGAGTTTCCCGGACCTCGTCCACCAAGCTGCGAAAGCTGGTGTTCTCCGCGGCCAGCCGACGGTGCAAGGTCCGCTCGGTCACCGCGAACTCACGGGCGACGACAGCCATCGACGGCATCTGCGCCGGATCCTTGATCAGGCGGGCCCGTAGCTGTGCCGAGAATCCGCCACGATGGCGGCGCCGGTCAAGCAATTCCTCGCATTGCGCGATGCACGTCGCCGCGGTGTCCGGATCCGCGGCCGGCATCGGCTGGTCCAGCAGCGCACGGGGGATGGTGATCGCGGTCCGTGGGGCGGCAGCCGCGACGGAGAACGAGACCCCAGTGGCCGCCAACAGGTCGAGCGGGAAATCGGATTCCGGCAGCTCGATTTTCACGCCCGCTACGGAATCTGACGTTCCGACCAGCAACGGCGCGATATGCGCGATGGCCGCCAAGTCACGGTCCAGCAGAAACCGGCGCACATCGGGCGGGATCTGGCTCGCATCGAATTCCAGCACCAGCCCCTCGTCGGATTCGTGCATGACGACGTCGAGGAAAATCGAGCTCAGGGTCGCAAATCGTCTGCCGATGGTGACAGCGTCACGCACGGTGGGACTGGTGAGGAACGCATACCCGAGGATTCCGGTGCTGGCAAGGCTGTACCGCAGCCCGGTTTCGATCCCCAGCCCCGTCGGATCGTCGACGTGCTGCAGCAGGTTGCGCACGATCGCCAGCTCCTGCCGAGCTTGGACGACTGTGGCGGGGTCGGCGAGTTGCGCCGCGGTGAGACCCGTTCCCGCGAGGATCGCTGCGGCGCCGATGCCGTGCGCTTCGGCGGTCTCGAGCAGGTGCCGGCTGGCGTCCGGAGAGCGCGGGAAATCCCAGTTCGCACCGGAATCGGCCATGCGTCGGAAAATATCAAATCGGTGTCCGATTCCCGCATTCCGCGCCGCACTGGCGCTTCGTAGTCTTCAGCCATGGCACTTAGACGGCTGCGCCTCGCGAACCGAGCGAATCTCACGGACAAGGTAGTGGTGATCACCGGCGCCGCAGCGGGTATCGGGGAAGCCACCGCCAGGCAGCTGGTCGCCGAGGGCGCCCGGGTGGCACTCGTCGACCGCGACAAGGAAGCGGTTCAGCGCGTTGCGGAATCGCTGGGCGGACGCGCAGCGCCGTTTCTCGCGGATGTCTGCGACGCCGCTGCCGTCGACCGCGCGATATCACTCATCATCGATCATTTCGGCGGTATCGATGTGGTGGTTGCCAACGCCGGAATCGTCGGGCCGGTAGCGACATTCGCGGCGCTAGGTACTGACGCATTCGAGAAGGTTATCGACGTGAACGTCTTCGGAGTGGCTCGCACGGTGCGTGCCGCGCTGCCGTCGGTGATCGAGCGGCACGGCTACGTACTCGTAATCGCCTCGGCGGCAGCGGCGATTCCCACGCCGACCATCGCCGCGTACGGCGTGAGCAAAGCGGGTGCCGAAGCGCTGGGCAGGTCGTTGCGGATGGAACTCACCGAAACCGGTGCCAGCGCCGGTGTCGCCTACTTCGGTCTGATCGACACCGGAATGGTGCGCGACGACTTGCTGGGTGGCACCGGACTCGAAGCGATCCTGGCTCCACTGCCAAAGTGGTTCAGCGAACCCGCGCCCGTCGATGATGCGGCCCGAGCCATCGTGGCCGGGATCAAGGCCAGGGCGCGGTGGGTCTACGCGCCGCGTTACCTGCCGGTGCTGCTCGCCTTACGAACGACCATCGCGCTCGCCGAACCGCTGATGGCCCGCAGCGCCCGATTGCGCGCCGCGATTCGGCAGGCCGACCTGGCCGAAGACCGGAAACCCGCAGTGTCCTCCTGACTTTCGCCTACCTCTCGGCCAGCTGGTTTCGGAGTAGCTTGCCGGTCGCGTTGTGCGGCAGCTCGTCGACAAACACCACGTCGCGGGGAACCTTGTGGCGAGCCAGATTTGCTTTGACATAGGCCTTGATCTCGTCGGCATCGAGGTTGCACGACGATGCCGGCACGATGAAGGCGCGCAGGCGTTTCCCGAAGTCAGCATCATCGACACCGATGACCGCTGCCTCACTGACGTCGTCGCGATCGGCGAGTAGGTTCTCGACCTCCAGCGGGAAGACGTTCTCGCCGCCGGAGACGATCATGTCATCGTCGCGACCGTCGACGTACCACAGGCCGTTCTCGTCGAAATGCCCGACGTCGCCGGTGGACAGCAGGCCGTCGACCATCTCCTTGTGCCCGCCGCCGGTATACCCTTGGAAGCTCAGACCGCTGGAGACAAAAATTGTTCCGGTGACCCCCGGTTCGGTAATCCGCTGGCGCTCTTGATCATAGAGCGCAACACGGCAGCCGACCGGTGGCCTGCCGACCGTCCCCGGTGCCTCGCGCAGTTCTTGTGGCGTGGCGACCGCGGCGATGGAAACCTCGGTCGAACCGTAGAGGTTGTAGAGCACGTCACCGAAGATCTCCGCGGTGCGCTTACACAGATCGGGCGATAGCGAGGACCCCGCGGCGAAGATGATCTGCACCGACGACAGGTCATACTTCGCGTGCACTTCGGGACCCAACTCCACGATGCGATGCAGCATCGTCGGCACCACGACCACGGTGGTCACCCGGTGCTTCGCAATGAGCTGCAAAGTTTTCTCCGGATCGAAACGCCGCTGCAACACCACCCGGTTGCCCAGCGCAAGGCCGAGGCTGAATACGGCCAATCCGGTTGCATGGAACATCGGTGCTGCGACACAGAAGGTTTCGCGCGCGGGCCAGGGTATGCGGTCCAGCAGTTGTGCCGATTGCAGCGGATCGACACGGTCCCGCGGCGCGCCCTTGGGAGTTCCGGTGGTACCGCTGGTCAACAACACTATGCCGCCGGGCCGCGGTGGTGAGGGCACCGGGGTCGTCGGTTGGCCTTCGATGAGGTTGTCAATTGTCTTGGCACCGTTGGCTTTCGCAGCATCCTCGTCGTCGATCCGGGTAAGGATGCGCGGTATCTCTGCCGGTATCGCGTCGAGCAGATCGGCGAACTCACTGTCCATCAACACGACGCTCACACCCTCGCGTGCGGCGACGTCGGCAAACTGTGGCTTGGCAAAGCCGGTGTTCATCAGGACAAGTCGCGCGCCGACCTTGTTGGCCGCTATCACGGTCAGGGCTAGTCCGCGATGGTCGCGGCACAGTGCGGCGATCACATCGCCCGCGCCAATTCCGAGGCCAATCAGCCCGCGCGCCAGCGCATTGGACCGCTCGTCGAGTTGCCGGAAGCTCAGCACACCCCACTCGTCGAGGATCGCCGGCGAGTTGCCATACCGCACGGCGGCATGGTTAACCACCCCGGCGAACGGCCCATAGCGGCGAAAACTGATAAGCGACCGCGCGATGTGATCGGGGCGTTGCGGCTCGACGATCCCACTGCGCAGCAATACGCGTGCGCTGTTGACGTAGTCACGGATCTTCTCGACAGGCACCTGCGCTCCCCTTACTTACCAGTGGATTTCCGGCTGTTGCATCGATGAAATGTTCAGGATGAGCCGGGTGACCTGGTCCGGGTTATCCAGCTGCGGGCAATGTCCGGAGCGGGGCAGGATCACCAGCTCGCTGCCCGGGATCTGTTGGTGCAGAACGCGACTCGACTGTACCGGGATGATGCGATCACGCGCGCCATGCACGATCACCGTCGGGCAGCTGATCCGCAGCCCGCGGTGCGCGCCGAGGGCTTCATGGGCGTAGCGGAAAGCGTCGCGTCCCAACGTCGCGACATCGGAGGCCCCTGATACTAACTGCGTCCAATACGCGACGACTTCGGGATCGACGATAGCCCCCGGTCCGTAGAGCACCTTGGGCACGGCGCGCCCGGTCGCCCAGCGCAGCGCCGTCGGCGATATCGGGATGCGCCCCACCCGTGACCAGAACCCGGCCGAGATCTCGCGCCGGCGGGCGAGCCGGGCGATCCAGTGCCGTGCGTTCAGCGGATCATTCAGCACCACAAGTGCTTTCACCAAGTCTGCATTGCGGGCGGCCGCACGCACCGCGGTCGCGGCACCCAGTGAGTTGCCCACCAGCACCGCCGGACCGGTGTCGGCGAGGATTGCGTCGACGAAATCATCGAATTGCGCCACCAGCGGCCCGGACCGCCGCGCATCCGCCTGCCCGCAACCGGGCAGGTCGACCGCGATGGCGTGGCGGCCGGCCGCCGCCAACCGGGTAAGTACCGGCCGCCACGTCTGGGCGCTGTCGGCGTAGCCGTGCAGCAGAACGATCGGCGTCCCGCTGCCCGGCACCGAGAGCACCCGGGTGCCGACACCGCCATAGTCGGCCCGGGCTGCGGTGATCATCCGGCCAGTAGGTCCTTGGCGATGTGGGTCACCTGAACTTCGTTGGTGCCGGCGTAAATCATCAGCGACTTGGCGTCGCGGGCCAGTTGTTCGACCCGATACTCGGCCATATAGCCGTTGCCGCCGAACAACTGAACGGCGTCCATTGCGACATCGGTCGCGGCCTCCGACGAGTACAGCTTGATCGCCGAGGCCTCCGCCAGCGACGGCATCTTGCCGGCCTGCAGCTTCTCCAAGGTCTGAAACACCATGTTCTGCACGTTGATCCGGGCCACCTCCATCTTGGCCAGCTTCAGCTGGATCAGCTGGAATTGCCCGATGTTCTTGCCCCACAGCGTGCGGGTCTTGGCGTAGTCCACGCACAGCCGGTGGCATTCGTTGATGATCCCCAACGCCATCAACGAGACGCCTATCCGTTCAGCGGCGAAGTTCGCTCGGGCACTTTCCCGTCCGTCGCCGCTGGTGTGCCGTTCGGTCTCACCCAGCAGCCGATCCGGCGTGAGCCGTACGTTGTCGAAGAACAACTCGCCCGTCGGCGAGGACATCATGCCCATCTTCTTGAACGCCTTGCCCTGGGTCAGGCCCGGCATACCCGAATCGAGGACAAACGTCAGCACCGGCCGGTTGCGCCGGTCCACCGCCGGGTCGCCCTCGTCGAGCTTGGCGTAGACGATCAGCACGTCGGCGTACGGCCCGTTGGTGATGAACGTTTTCTGGCCGTTGAGGATGTAATCCGCACCGTCACGTTTGACCGTCGTCTTCATGCCGCCGAACGCATCCGAGCCCGCATCGGGTTCGGTAATGGCCCAGGCCGCGATCTTCTCCAGCGTCACCAGCTCGGGCAGCCAACGTTCCTTCTGCGCCAGGGTGCCGCGGCTCATGATGGTGGCCGCGCCGAGACCCAGGCTGACCCCGATGGTGCTCAGCAGCCCGATGCTGACCCCTGCCAGTTCGGACACCAGCACGGCGGCCATCGACGCCTGGGCGCCCATGTCGCCCAGCCCACCCGATGCACGCTGCTCCGGTTCGGCTTGCTTGGCGCGCTCTTTATCCAGGAGCGTCTTGATCGCTTCGGCGGCAACCACATCCAAACCGAACTCACTGAACAGCTTGCGCGCGATCGGGTACGGCGACAGCTCGCCGCTTTCCAGCCCGTCGCGATACGGCTGGATCTCCTTGTCGATGAACTCGCGCACGCTCTCGCGAATGAGCTCGTCGGATTCCGACCATTCGATCATTTCTATTCCGCCTCCTCCTCGTCACTGCGTTCCGCATCGTCGGCGGTGGCTATGACTGCAGCCTCGTTGCGATGTCGTCGATCAGCCACAGGCCGTCAGTTTCGATGGTCTTCACGTCATGCCAGCCGGCCAGCTCGGAGATCGCGCCACCCTGCACCGCGAACACCTTCCCGGTAAGCGGGCACTTCTCCGAGGCCAGGTAAGCCACTAGCGGCGAGATGTTAGCCGGGCTGAACAGGTCCAGCCCGCCGTCCTCCGGCGCGCCCATCAGCTCGCCCATGCCGGGCGTCGCCAGGGTCAGCCGGGTGCGCGCGATCGGCGCAATCGCGTTGACGCGCACGCCGTATCGTTCCAACTCCTCCGCCGCGACCAACGTCATCGCGGCGATTCCCGCCTTCGCCGCTCCGTAGTTCACCTGTCCTGCGTTCGCGATCGTCAACCCCGATCCCGACGCGGTGTTGACGACGGCGGCGTTGGGCTGGTTACCGGCCTTGCTCTGCGCCTTCCAGTAGGCGGCGGCGTGGTGCAGCATCGCGAAGTGCCCCTTGAGGTGCACAGCCAGGACGGCATCCCACGCCGATTCCTCCATCCCGGCGATGAAGCTGTCCCGCAGGATCCCGGCGTTGTTGACCAGAACGTCCAGGCCGCCGAACTCGTCGATGGCCTGTTGCACAACGCTTTGCGCGCCCTCCCAGGTGGCGATGTTCTCCGTGTTGGCGAGGGCCCTGCCTCCGGCGGCGACGATCTCGTCGACGACTTCGTGTGCCGGTCCGGTGTCCGCGCCCTCGCCCGTGTTGCTGCCGCCGAGGTCGTTGACGACGACCATGGCTCCCTCGCGGGCGAACAGCAGCGCGTGCTCGCGGCCAATGCCGCGACCGGCGCCGGTGATGACGGCGATCCGTCCGTCCAAAGCTCCCATGTGTCTACTCCGTAATTTGTCTAGTCGGCTTACATCGTCTAGTCGGCGATGACGGCCAGGCCGTCGGTGATGGCGAGTTCCTCGCCGGACTCGCCGTTTCGCGCGGTCTCGAATGCGTACGTCGTCGCGTCACCGGTACGACCGGTCCGCCAGATTCGGGTCTCCAAATCATCCCCGGGGAAGACCATCTTGGAGAACCGCACCGCAAACCTCTTGAGCCGCTCTACGTCAGATCCACCGACCTCGGTGAGCACCGCCCACGAAGTGAACGCCATGGTGCACAAACCGTGGGCGATAATGCCGGGCAGCCCAGCGTCTTTCGCGACCTCCTCGTCCAGGTGAATCGGCATCGGGTCGCCCGCGGCCGGTGAGTAACGGAATGTCTGGTCGGCATCGACATGCTGGACGATCTTGGCCAGCGGCGGCAGAGCGCGCAATGCGTCGTCGAACCTGTGGGTGGGGCTCAGCTCACCGACCTTCTTGCCCGCGTTGTGGCCGCGGAAGAAGCAGGTCACGTACTGCTCGTTGACCAATTCGCCGTCCTGCGTGCGGCATTCGAGGTAGACCGCCGCGCGGGTCCCCTTCTCCAACCCCTCGTAGCCGATCATCTTGCCGCGGGACACCAACGTGTCGCCGGGGCGGATCGGCCGGTGGAAATGAAAGTCCTGCTCGCCGTGCACTACCCGCGGGATCAGCTCCACCGGTGCGACGTCGACGGTCGGGGTCATCAGTGACTCGAATACCGGCACGATCGCGAATACCGGCGGGGCCACGTCGCCGGCCAGGTGCGCCGGGATCGGGTCGTTGGTCGCCTTCGCGTATTCGACAAGCCGCTCGCGGGTGACCTCGAAGCGGTCCTCGTCGGTCCACTTGTCCAGACCGTCGTCGTCGAATGCCAAGTCCTCATCGGACATTTCAAACCCCCGCGGAGGCCAGCGCGTCGAGTTGCTCCAACGTCTTGTCGAGCTGCTTGGCGCCGTCCTTTTCGACCGCTTTGGCCAGCGCCCCTTTGACCAGGGCGCCCTCGAAGTCGCCGGCCACGCTGAATTCCGTGCCGTCACCCGTCGGCGTCAGCGTGAAGTCGAACCGGGCTTTGACCCCGGCCATTCCGGTTCCGGACAGGGCGAACGCGGTCGGCGCGTCCATCCGCTCGATCTTCCATTCGATCTTGTTGGCCATGCCGAGCATGACGATCTTCGCGGTGAGCGTGGTGCCCGGAGTGATCGTCTCCGGCACGTCGCTCAGCCACTTCTCGTGGACGGTGAACCACTTGTCCCAGTTGGGAAGATCCGCCACGATCGCCCACAGCGCTTCCGGGGTGGACGACAGTTTTTTGGTGGCTTCGATGTGTCCCATGGCAGTTGCTCCCTAATTCGTTGGTGGTTGGTTGGTTTTCAGCGCTCGGCACGCTGGTAGGCGGTGACGACGGCGGCGCCGCCGAGCCCGATGTTGTGCTGCAGCGCCGCGGTGACGCCCTGGACCTGGCGTTTGTCGGCGCTGCCGCGCAGCTGCCAGGTCAACTCGGCACACTGCGCCAAACCGGTCGCGCCCAGCGGATGTCCCTTGGAGATCAATCCGCCGGACGGGTTGACCACCCAACGTCCGCCGTAGGTGGTGTCGTTGTTGTCGATCAGCTTGGCGGCCTCACCCTCGCCACAAAGCCCCAGTGCCTCATACAGCAAAAGTTCGTTGGCCGAGAAACAGTCGTGCAGTTCAATGACCTGGAAATCCTCTGGTCCTAACCCGGATTGCTCGTACACCCGTTGTGCCGCAGCCACATTCATGTGGTATCCGATCAGCGCCTTGCAGGTGCCGTCGAAGCTGTCGGCGAAGTCGGTGGTCATCGCCTGCCCGACGATCTCGACCGCTTGCCCGGCCAGTCCGTGCTTGTCGACGAACTTCTCCGAGGCCAGAATCGCCGCACCCGAGCCGTCGGAGGTCGGCGAGCACTGCAGCTTGGTCAGCGGGTCGTAGATCATCCGTGCGCCCAGGATGTCGTCCAGCGTGTACTGCTCCTGGAACTGTGCATAGGGGTTGTTCACCGAATGTTTGTGGTTCTTGTATCCGATTTTGGCGAAATGCTCTGCGGTGCTGCCGTATTGCTTCATGTGCTCGCGACCCGCCGCCCCGAACATCCATGGCGCCGGCGGGAAGAGAACCTCGGAAATCTCGGCCATCGCCAGGATGTGTTTTTCCATCGGCTGTGCCCGGTCGTCGTAGGTCGACTCGAGCGAGCCGGGTTTCATCTTTTCGAACCCGAGCGCGATTGTGCAGTCCGCCAGCCCACCGCGAATCGCTTGGGCGGCAAGGTAGAGCGCCGTCGATCCGGTCGAGCAGTTGTTGTTGACGTTGACGATCGGGATGCCGGTCATCGCCAGCTCATAGACGGCGCGCTGTCCGGACGTGGATTCGCCGTATACGTAGCCGACATAGGCCTGTTCAACCTGGCGGTAGTCGATACCGGCGTCCTTCAGCGCATTGGTGCCCGACTCCCGGGCCATGTCGGGGTAATCCCAGCCCTCACGGCGGCCTGGCTTCTCGAACTTCGTCATGCCGACGCCGACGACGTAGACCTTGTTTGACATCACACTCCCATCAGCGGACTTGGCCCCTCGTGGACAAAAACATACAGGCGTGTGTGTATCTTCGCAAGGGCGCTGTTTTTGGGATGGCCACGAACAAGCGCTTTTGCTGCATCGAGCGATTACGCGCGGCGGAGTGGCGCGGCGTTCAGTGCAGCGGCGTTCAGGGCAGCGGCGGCAAGGCTGCGCTGACGATCTCGCGCAGATGGGTGCAGGCGCGGTCCCACCTTCGCCGGGCACGTTCGGTGTTTTGGTCGACGAAGCTCGCCACCAGGATGCCGCGCAGCGTATCCATTGCGGTGTAGAGGAGGTTCGCGAGCTCCGTGGGCGCCGGGTGCTCCGGCAGCACATGGGCGATCGCGGCAATCAGCGCGCTGGTGACGACGGGTTCCACTCGTTCGATCTGTTGCGCCAGCACCCGATCGGTGCGGGCGGCAACCCAAAGTTCCATTGTCGCAATGAATAGCGGGCCCTGGTGGACCTCCCACATGAAGTCCAGCATCGCCGACACCCGGTCCGGGCTGTCGTGCAGGCGGCCGAGTTCACGAATAGCGGCTTGAGCCCGCTGTTGTGCCAGGTGCTCGATGGCCGCTACCACTAGGTCTTCCTTCGACCCGAAGTGATGGACCTGGGCTCCACGGGTGACTCCGGCCATCTCGGCAATGCGCGGTGTTGTCGTTCCGGCGTATCCGTGGCTAACCAGGCATTCGACCGTCGCGTCAAGCAGACGGGTGCGCATCGCCGCGCTGCGCTCCGCCTGGGTGCGCCGCGCTGCACCGCCCTCGCCATTCGTCACCACCGCTAACCCGCCTTTCCGGCGTTCATCCTAATGCCAGAGACGGAAATACATGCAGTATTGCATGTAAATGCCGATTCGAGAGATGTTATGGCACTGGTACCATAACCATATGGCGCTCAAGAAGACGACAGTCATGGTCGACGAGAACGACCTTGCGGTGATCAAGGAAGCGGCCGAGCGTGAGGGGCGACCCGAGTCGGAGTACTTTCGCGAAGCCTTCCACCTCGCCGCACTGAGGGCACGTCGCTGGCCCGAGAAATGGGACATTCCCACGCTGGATTTTGGACATGCGGTGAGCGCTGAGGAGATCCACCAGGCCGTGGCAGACGAGGCTGCAGACAGCGCGCGATGATCGTCGTCGGAGACACTTCCGGGCTCTTGGCAGCGTTCAACACCGCTGACCCGGAACACACGGCGGCGCGCAAGGTCCTGATCGAGGCGGCACTCACCGTCATCTCCCCGTTGGTATTTCTCGAGATCGAACACGTCACCACCCGAAATGTCGGTCGGCGGGAGGCACTTGCGATCAACGATTGGCTACTCGCGCAGGAGCGTACCGGCCGCGTTGCCATCCCCGCTGTTTCGGCACCAACACTGCGGACAGCGCGAAGTATCCAAAACCGTTATGACGCTTTGCGCCTCGACCTCACCGACGCGGTCTCCGTCGTGCTTGCCGAACAGTACGAAACCGACACGGTGCTCACGCTTGACCGTCGAGATTTCCGCGCACTCACTCCTCTGACCGGCGCTCAGGCGTTCCGACTGCTGCCCGACGACAGGTAGTGTTCGCGCCCTCGATGCATGCTAGGCGGTTTGCCGCTCCATCGCATAAAGGCGCGGCTGAACGCAGCCGTCTCCGAATACCCGAGTTGGCGAGCTGTTTCCTCGACGGTGAGGCCCGATTCGAGCAGGGCTGCTGCGAGCGTGGCGCGGATCTCGTCGACGAGTGCCCGATAACTGGTGTGGTCAGCCGCGAGGCGGCGGTGCAGCGTGCGCTCGGTGACGCAGAATTCCTTGGCGATCGTGGCCATCGATGGCAGCCGACCGGGATCTCGGATTAGGCGGGCGCGCACCAACGCGGCCATCCCCCTGCGCTGGCGGCGTTCTTGTAACAGATCTTCGCATTGCTGCACGCACGCTGCGGCGGTCACAGCATCGGCGGCCGGCATCGCGAGCACCAGCACCTCGGTGGGGATCGTGATAGCGCTGCGCGTCGACGATCTATCGAAATCGATTGTCAACCCGGGAAACTCGAGCCGGTCTACCGGCAAGTCGATGCCCCCCAGCTCAACCTTCAGGCCCACATCCGATTCCAGTTGCCCGATCAACAGCGGCGCTAGATTGGTTATGGCGAACATGTCGCGTTCGAGCATGAACTCCCGCACATCCGCGGGAACCTGGCTGTTGTCGAACTCGATGACGGCGCCGGCGGGTGTGTCGTGACGAATTAGACGGAGGAACGTCGAGGACAAAGTCGCGTATCGGCAGGCAACGTTGACCGCATCGCCGATAGTCGGACTGGCCAACAGTGCGTAACCGAGGATCCCCATGTTCGCAAAGTTGTACTGAAGCCCGACATCGCGAGCGAACTCGTGCGGATCATCAACGCAGGCAAGAACATTCCGAACCATCCCAAGCTCCTGGCCGGCTTGTACCTCCGTTGCGTTGTTCTCGAGGTCGGCGACCGTCAAGTCCGTGCCGGCCAAGCATACTGCTGTGCCGATTTCATGGAGTCGCGCCGCCGCCAAGAGGTGTCGGCACGTCGCCACCGGCCGCGGGACGTCCCATTCCGCGCCTGGGCGGTCACCGTCGACCCGCATGTGTCCGAACATATCAAATCGACGTCCGTCCAGATCATTCCGGCGTTGTTCGGCGGGCCATACCGTGGCATTCGTGTCAGTTCCGCTACCCCGCGCTGTGGTGGCGCCCGGTGTGCGCACCGTTTCGAGGTGGGCCTTCTCCGGCGGCCGCGACTGGCCGCAGATTCGTCGACGGCTGCATTGGATTACGGCCTGGCCGGGGGCGCCGCGGTCAATAATCCTGGAGCAGACCTGCCTGGACGGCGTGCCAGCGGAGGTCAGCCGGCCGCCGATCGGTCAACCGCGCCGCGCCGTGCTCTACCTGCACGGCGGCGGCTACACCACAGGTTCGCCACGCACGCACTGGGCCCTCACCGGACGGCTGTCCGCCGCGATGAACGCGGCGGTCTACTCGGTGGACTATCGCCTCGCCCCAGAGCATCCCTATCCCGCAGCCATCGAAGACATGATGACGGCCTACCGCGCGCTGCTAAACGATGACTGGCCTGGTGAGCAGATCGCGGTCGCGGGTGATTCGGCGGGCGCCGCACTTGCGTTGGTGTGCGCGCTGCGTGCGCGGCATGCGGGCATCCCATTACCCGCGGTCCTCGGGTTGATCTGTCCGGCCTGTGATGTCGGGACCGAGGCGCTGCAAGAACTCGACGAGCGCACCCGGGATCCCGTTCTGACCAAGAGTCTGGTCCACCGTTTCGCGGCGGCCTACTGCGCCGGTTCAGACCCTAACCAGCCCGACGTCTCACCGGCGCGTGCCGCCCTGAACGGCCTGCCCCCGCTAGTAATCGACGCAGCGTCCAACGATCTGATCGTTGCCGGCGCCCGCGACCTGGCGCGGCGAGCACGCGAGGCAGGCGTCATCGTTCGCTACCGCGAGCACACCGGGATGTGGCACGTCTTCCACCTGATGGCGGGACTGCTAGCCGCAGCAGATACCGCTGTCGACGAATTCGCTTGTTCCCTAACGGATTTTATGACCGCTCAGGTGATTGCTTAATGACCGAACATCGTCATATCGCGATCATCGGCGCCGGTTTCGGCGGTATCGGGCTGGTCATCAAGCTGCGCGAGGCAGGATTTGACGACATCTTGGTGCTTGAGCGGGCCGGGGACGTCGGCGGGACCTGGCAGCAGAACAACTATCCGGGCTGCGCATGCGATGTGCCATCGCATCTGTATTCGTTCTCCTTCGAACCGAAGCCAAATTGGTCGCGGATATATGGCAATCGTGACGAGATACTGGACTACGCGCGTACTGTGGCGGCCCGCCACGACGTGACCCGCGATGTTCGGTTCGGCTGCGAGATGCTCAGTTCCCGTTGGGACGACGGCGCCGGCCGCTGGAATCTGGACACCACCCAGGGTCCGATGACAGCCGATATCGTCATCAGCGCGGTTGGCCCGTTTGGTCGCCCCGTCACGCCTGAGTTCCCCGGGCTGGACACCTTCGCCGGCAAGACGATGCATAGCGTCGCGTGGGACCGCGACTACGATCTCTCGGGAAAACGGGTCGCCGTCATCGGCACCGGCGCGTCTGCGGTGCAGATCATTCCAGAAATCCAGCCGCTGGTGTCTCAGCTGCGGGTATTCCAGCGCACGCCGTGCTGGATCATGCCCCGATTCGACTGGAGCACCTCATCATTGGAACATCGGCTTGCACGAATCACACTGCTACGCAAAAGTATTCGCCTCCTGCAGTACCTGATCTACGAAAGCTACGGCACCTTCAACTTCGTCGACAATCGATTTGCCTACCTGTTCGAGGCGGTGGCCCGCGGACACCTGCGGATCCAGGTACCCGACCCAGCACTGCGCCGCAAACTCACGCCCAGCTACCGGATCGGCTGCAAACGCGCGGCAGTCAGCTCGAATTACCTGCCGACCTTCAACCGGCCGAACGTCGAGCTGGTGACCGAACCGATCAGCGAAATCCGGCGCCACGGCATTGTCACGACCGACGGCACCGGACACCGGGTGGATGTGATCGTGCTCGCCACCGGGTTCTCGCTGCGTCATCCCCTGGCTGACGACATCATCGGTCGGCGGCGTCGACCGCTCGCCGACGCGTACGACGGTCGTCCGCAGGGCTACCTAGGCACCGCGGTGTCTGGTTTTCCAAACCTTTTGTTCACCTCGGGTCCGTTTGGTGGCGCGGCCAACCAATCGTTCATCTACATGCTGGAAGCACAGTTCGGGTTCATCGTCGACGCGTTGACATGGATGCGACGCCACCGGGTCGGCACCTTCGAAGTGAAACCGCAAGCGCAGGAAAATTTCGTGGCCGAAGCCGAGCGGCGTAGCCAGAAAACCATCTGGCTGCGCGGCGGCTGCTCGGGGTACTACACCACCGCCGACGGCACCCGTAATGCGGGCCTGTGGCCGGACTGGAGCTTCAACTACCGCAGGCGGACCCGACGCTTCGATCCCGACGACTTCGACCTGCAAGCCGCGAAGCGCACGATTCCCGAACCAGTACCGAAAGGCGCATGACATGACTTGTGATTTACGGGCCCAGCGCACTCTGCCCCGGCCGACGGCGTTGCCGCTCAGGGCGGTTCCCCGGCTGCTGCGAGCCGCCCGCCAGGACATGATGCCGGCCTTCAGCGTGCTGTTCGACACGACGGGATCGCCTGCCCGATTGGCGATACCCGGCGTGGTGGACATTGTGCTGGTGGACCGACCCGAAGACGTCGAGCAGGTCTTCCTACGCAAACAGGACGTATACGTCAAGGATCAGGAGTACGACGTGCCCGCTCTGGGGCTACGCCGTGGCCTGGTCACCAGCCGCGGTGAACGCTGGAAGCGCGACCGCGGGATGCTCAATCCGCTGTTCGCTCGCCGACACCTCGAGCCGTTCGCGAACACCATGGTCGATCACGCAAACAGCATGCTTGACGGGTGGTCGGCCCACCCGGACGGTGCCCGGATCGACGTAGCGCACGAAATGATGGTCGTGGCACTGCAGATCGCTGCGGAGACGATGTTCGGAACGCAACTATCCGACGCCGAGGTGGCCATGGTCGGCGAAGGCATCACGCAGGTACTCGAAGACATGCTGCTGGTCGGAAACTCACCGTTCACCTGGCTGCTCCAGGCGCTGCCGGGCATGACCATGGCAGCCGCGGCCGCCGCCCATTGGCGGGCCAGGCGGATAGCGCGTCGCCTTCGCGAACTTGACGCGATCATGGCCGAACGCATCGATCAGCGCGATGCGAGCGACGCGACGCAAGCAGCCGATTTCCTCGGCCTCTTACTCGCCGCTCGGGACGAGACCAGCGGATACGCCCTCAGCCGTGACGAGATCCTTGAGCAGTCGGCGACCTTCCTGGCCGCCGGGCATGAGACCACGGCAACGGCGATGGCCTGGTTCTGGCATCTGATGTCAGTCAATCCGACTGCCCGGAAAAGGATGCTCGACGAAGTCGACAGCACTCTGCAGGGCCGAAGTCCCACCTTCGTCGACGTCGATCGGTTGCCTTGGACCAAGGCGTGTATCTGCGAGGCCATGCGTATCCACCCGCCGGTTTACCTGTCGATGCGGCGAGCCACCGCCGAGGACGACCTGAATGGCTACCGCATCAAGCGCGGCACGATCGTCGTCGTGCTGACCCACCGGCTGCATCGCAATCCCGATACCTGGCCCGAGCCAGAACGTTTCGACCCCACCCGCTTTCTGCCCGGTGCCGGTAGTGACCGGCCCAAGGGGGCATATGTACCGTTCGGGGGCGGTCGCCGGATTTGCATCGGATCTCAGTTCGCGATGATGGAAACCGTTTTGATCGCGGCGCGAACGAGCCAGCGGTTCGTCCTCGATGCGGTGCCGGGCCACTCGGTCGTCGAGGAGGGATTCACCACGCTTCGTCCGAAAGGCGGCCTGCCTATGGTTATTCGGCGCCGGACCGATGCACCGACCGGGGCCGCGGCATGAGCGAACGCCTTGCCGTCAGCGGACGCACGGCGGCGATCAGTGGCGCCGGTTCGGGCATCGGCCGAGCTCTGGCAGTACGCCTGTCCCGGCACGGCTGTCCGCTGGCGCTCAGCGACTGGGACGAGGCCGGGCTCAAGGAGACGACAGGTTTGGTGAGCCCACCGGTGCTCAGCCGTGTGCTCGACGTCCGCGACCGCGATGCGCAGCTGTGTTGGGCCGACGAGGTCGCCGGATGGGCGCCGGCACCGCTGGGCGTCATCGTCAACAACGCCGGCGTGGTGGTCACCCAGTGGGCGGCGCAGGCGGACTACGAAGACGACAAGTGGTTGATGGATATCAACTTCTGGGGCGTCGTCCACGGCACCCGGGCTTTTCTCCCACACCTGGTCAGCCAGGGTTCCGGTGCCATTGTCAACATCTCGAGCATCCTGGGACTGTGCGCCTTTCCCACCCAGAGTGCCTATTGCGCAGCGAAATTCGCGGTTCGCGGGTATACCGAGGCGCTGCGCCAGGAGCTGCACGGGACCGGTGTCCGGGCGATCACCGTCCACCCCGGCGGAGTGCGAACACCCATCACCCGCAAGGGCAGAGTCCGGGTGGATCCGCTGGGGAATCCCGACCTCGAGGCGTTCCACCACGATTTCGAGGCCCTTGCCCGAACGTCTCCGGAGCGGGCCGCCGAGATCATTCATCGCGGTGTTGCGGCTGATCACGCCCGGATCCTGGTCGGTCTCGACGCACGACTGGCCTATCTGGCCGCCACGCTGATGCCGACCCGCTACGCGAACGTCGTGCGCATCATGGCGCCGCTGGCCCGCAGTGCATTACACCGGCTGGGTAGACATGGATATGTGTAGGTCGTAGTCGCGGAGGTCCGGTTCCGCGCTGGGTTGTCGCCGATACGCGTTCGGCGTCCACGGCCACGTCCATAGGCGAGGGGAATGAGCGAGACGGACTTGGATTTGATGCTTTCAAACACCCTCTTGCATCGTCGCGGGGCGGATGACCACCACGGGCTTGGTCCGTGCGCCGTCATCACGCAGCAGCGCAATCACCCGCCCGTCGGGGTCGCACGCGGCGTAGACGCCCTCGATGCCGCCTGGCGCAAGGGAACGCCCGTTGCCGGCCGCCGCGACTTCCTCGGCGGTCAACTCGCGACGCGGAAACAGCAGCAGACAGGCTTCGTCGAGGGTCAGGCTCAGCGCGGGCCGCTCCGCCAGCTCGTCCAGCGAATACGCCTGGTCCAGTGAGAAGCGCCCTACCCGGGTGCGCCGCAGCGACGTCAGATGCCCGCCCACACCGAGCGCCTCGCCGAGATCGCGGGCCAGTGCGCGGATGTACGTGCCCGACGAGCAGTCCACCTCGACGTCCACATCGACCAGTTGGCCCTCGCATCGAAGAGCCATCGGCTCGAACCTCTCGATACGCACCGGCCGCGGCTTCAGCTCGACGGTGTGACCCTCGCGCACCAGCCGGTAGGAGCGGCGGCCGTCGACCTTGATGGCGCTGACCACCGACGGCACTTGCATGATGTCACCACGCAGCCCCGCAATGGCCGCGCCGATCGCCTCGGTGGTCAGGTGTGCGGCCGAAACCGTGTGCAACAGTTGGCCTTCGGCATCCTCAGTGGACGTCGTCTGGCCCAGCCGGATGGTGGCCGCATACGATTTGGGCGCCGCCGTCAGCAGGCCGAGGATCTTGGTGGCGCGGTCGATCCCGATCACCAGCACGCCGGTGGCCATCGGGTCCAGCGTCCCGGCGTGTCCCACGCGGCGAGTACCGAAGATCCGCCTGCACCGCCCCACCACATCGTGGCTCGTCATGCGGGCGGGCTTGTCGACGATGACAAGACCGGCGGTCATAGCACGATGGCGGTCAGCACCAGTTCACGCTCGACCGACCAGCGCCCGCGCAGCGCTGTCAGCGGCGGACCGGACAGCGCGGCACCCTCGATGAGGATCTTGGAGACGAAGTCGCCGGTGTTTCCCCGGCCCGCCGGGTCGACGTCGAAAACGATGTGCGCGTCTTCGAAACCCAGCCAGCGCTTCGTCAACGGGAACCAGACCTTGTACGTTGCTTCCTTGGCGCAGAACAGGATTCGGTCCCAGTGCAGCCCCGCGGGCAGGGCGGCGATTTCGTGGCGTTCCTCGTCGATGGTGATCGCGTCGAGCACGCCGTCGGGCAAGACGTCGTGCGGCTCGGCGTCGATGCCCACCGAGCGCACCGCGCTACTGCGTGCCACCACCGCGCCGCGATATCCGGTGCAGTGGGTGAGGCTGCCCACCACGCCGTCGGGCCAGCACGGTTCGCCCTTGTCGCCCTTGAGGATCGGCACCGGCGGCAGGCCGAGCTCACCCAGCGCGATCCGGGCGCAGTGGCGGGCGGTGATGAACTCGTTGCGCCGCTTGGCAACCGACTTGGCGATCAACGGCTCCTCTTCGGGCAGCGGGGACAGCCCGGGCGGGTCGGTGTACAGCTCCGCGTACGCCATGTCTCGCACGTCGGGCAGCACGGCTGACACCAGCATGCCGGCCGTCATCGAGATTGCCGCTGCCGCAACCGTTCCCGGAACTGGGCCGCCTGCGCCCGCATCTCGGGAGTGATCACGAAGTGCCCGCCGAAGTCGTTGAGATAACCGGGCGCATATTGCGGATCCGGCAACACCTGCCGCAGCCAGCTGTACGGCTTGCGTCGCCGCCACTCGCGCGGATAGCCCACCGACACCTCCTCGAATCGCACGTCGTCGTACCAGGTGGTGCGGGGAATGTGTAAGTGGCCGTAGACCGAGCAGACGGCGTTGTACCGGGTGTGCCAGTCGGCTGTCTTGGTGGTTCCGCACCACAGCGAGAACTCCGGATAGAACAACGCGTCGCAGGGCTCGCGTACCAGCGGAAAGTGATTGACCAGCACCGTCGGTGTCATCCAGTCCAGCTGTTCGAGGCGGGCGCGGGTGCTGGCCACCCGCTCCCGGCACCACGCCTCGCGGGTGTGGTACGGCTCCGGCGAGAGCAGGAACTCGTCGGTGGCCAGCACGTTGCGCTGGCGTGCGATGGCCATACCCTCGGCTTTGCTGGTCGCCCCCTGCGGCAGAAAGCTGTAGTCGTAGAGCAAGAACATCGGCACGATGGTGGCCGGGCCGCCGCGCTCGGTCCACACCGGAAACGGGTGCTCGGGCGTGACCACACCCATCTCGTCGCACATGTTGACCAGGTACTCGTACCGCGCCCGGCCGAAGATCTGGTTCGGGTCACGGCTGGTGGTCCACAGCTCGTGGTTGCCCGGCACCCAGATCACCTTGGCGAACCGCCGCCGCAGCAGGTCCAGCGTCCAGCGAATCTCGTCGGTGCGTTCGGCAACGTCACCGGCCACGATCAGCCAATCGTCCGGCGACGACGGGTTCAGCGACTCGGCGACGGGTTTGTTGCCGGTGTGACCGGTGTGCAGGTCGGAGATCGCCCACAACGTCGGCTGCCCGCCGTTGGTCAACCGCCGCCCTGGTTCTTGCCCCACGGATAACCACCCTAACGACCGGCCGCAGCAACACCGGCACGCTAGCCGGGCCGGCACGAGTTCTGGTTTCACTGTGACGGCGAGCAACCGACTTGTATAGTCCGGGCAAAGGACCGCCGATCGCAGGGGGTGTCGTGTTAACCAGGGTGCGACTGATCGGAGCGCTCGGCGCGGTAGTGGCAGCGGTCCTGGTGGGGACGGTGAGCTGGCAGGGCGCCCCGACCGCGACGGGTGGACGCGGGCCGGTCCAACTACGGTCCACCGCGCAGCCGATCAGAACCCCGATGCCGGTGGAAACCACCATGAAGAGCCCCATCGTGGCAACCACCGACCCCCGCCCGTTCGACGCGTGTGAGGACATCCCGTTCGATGTTGTGCAGCGGCTGGGACTGGCGTTCACGCCACCCGAGCACGAAGACGGGCTGCGCTGCCACTTCGACGCGGGCAACTATCAGCTGGCCGTGGAACCGATCGTTTGGCGTACGTACGAGCAGACGTTGCCGGCCGACGCGCTCGAAACCACCATCCAAGGGCACCGCGCCGCCCAGTACTGGGTGATGAAGCCCACCTATCACAACAGCTTCTGGTTCTTCTCCTGCATGGTTGCCTTCAAGACCAGCTACGGGGTGCTCCAGCAGGCGTTGTACTTCTCGACGGTGTACTCGAACCCCGAGGTCGACTGCATGTCCACCAACCTGCAGCGCGCAAACGACCTCGTCCCGTTCTACAAGTTCTGAGTCCTCCCGGCTGCTGTGCAGGTTCGGGCGCGCAACTTGACGAAGAGGGCCCGCGACGCCGCGATGGGCCGGCTGTTGGGGTTGCCGCGCGCGACCAACCGCTACACAGTGCGCAGCGTCCGCATTCCCATGCGCGACGGCGTCGAGCTGGTAGCCGACCACTACGTCCCGGCCACCGCCCGCCCCCGCGGCATCCTGTTGGCGCGCGGACCCTACGGGCGTGAGTTTCCGTTCTCGCTGATGTTCGGCCGGCTGTATGCCGCCCGCGGATACCACGTGGTGCTGCAGAGCGCGCGGGGGACGTTCGGGTCGGGCGGCGTATTCGAGCCCCTGGTGAACGAGGCCGCCGACGGCCACGACACGGTCGAGTGGCTGCGTGAACAACCCTGGTTCACCGGCCGATTCGGCACGGTCGGACTGTCGTACCTGGGCTTCACCCAGTGGGCACTGCTGCAGGATCCGCCGCCCGAGCTCGCCGCGTCCGTCATCACGGTGGGTCCGCATGATTTCGGGGAAGCGGTGTGGGGCACCGGTTCCTTCGCGGTCAACGATTGCCTGAGTTGGTGCGACCTGGTGTGCCACCAGGAAGACCCGCATCAGCTCCGCGCCAGGATCCGGTTGATGACGGCGCCGCGCAGGGTGGAACGCACGATCCGCGAGCTGCCGATCGGCACGTCGGCCCGCAGGATGCTGGGCGCGGGCGCACCTTGGTTCGAGACGTGGATCGAACATCCCGGCGCCGACGACCCGTTCTGGAACCCGATGCAATGCTCCGCGGCACTGGACCGGGTGCAGGTGCCGGTGCTGTTGCAGAGCGGCTGGCAAGACATCTTCCTGCGCCAAACCCTCGAGCAGTACCGGCGCTTGCGCAGCCGCGGGGTCGACGCCGCCCTGACCATCGGGCCCTGGGCACACGTCGACATGGTCTTCGCGGCGCTGCCCATCACCATCCGCGAATCACTGGACTGGCTGGATGCCCACCTGGGTGACGCGCTGACGATTCGGCGCAGCAGCGCCGTGCGCGTGTTCGTCAACAATCAGGGCTGGCGCGACTTGCCCGACTGGCCACCGGCCACCACCGATTACATCCTGTACCTGCAGCCCGGCGCCGCCCTCGGCGAGACCGCTCCGCAGCCGCACGCCGCACCCGCGACGTTTCGGTACGACCCTGCCGACCCGACGCCCACCACCGGCGGCCCGTTGCTGTCCCCACGCGGCGGTTACCGCAACGACACCCGGCTGGCTGCCCGCCCCGACGTGCTCGCCTTCACCAGCGCCACTCTCACCGAGGACCTGCCGGTGTACGGCAGCCCCGTCGTCGAGTTGGAGCACACCTCGGACAATCCGCACGTCGACCTGTTCGTCCGGGTCAGTGAGGTCGATGCGAAAGGCCGGTCACGCAACGTCAGCGACTGCTATCGGCGGCCGGATCCCGGGGAACGGCTCGTCAGCCTTGAACTCGACGCCACCGCGCACCGGTTCCGGGCCGGCTCCCGGATCCGGGTGTTGGTGGCCGGTAGCTGGTTCCCGCGCTACGCGCGCAATCTGGGTACCGACGAGCCCCTGCTGACGGCCCGGCACGTGCAGACGGTCACCCATTCGGTGCACTTCGGACGTTCTCGGCTGGTGCTGCCGGTCGACAGGTCAGCCGACGGCGTCGCGGACCCGGGCGGCGACTTGCGCTAGCGTCGCGTCGCCGTATATCGGCGCCCCCAAGGCGGGTTCGACGGGCAGCTGCACCCAGCTGGCGCAGCCGGCGTATTCCGGGGTGCGGACGACTCGAACCGGCTCGAGCAGCGGAATGGCCTGCACGATCAGCACGGCCAGTTTGTGCTTCGGCCGGAAGTCGAGCCGGTCGGCGCGCACCGACTCGGCGGTCCAGATGTGCAGATCCTCGATTTCCGGTAGGCCGTCTGGCCGGTTAATGTCAAGTGCGGCAACGACTTTCGCGGCGGCACGCAGCGTCACGTGCTCGTCGGTGCTGTCCGCGGCAGCCGCGGACAGCAGGTCACGGTGTTCGGGCCGGACGCGCTGCGCGTGGCTGTGCGCGACCGTCGGGAACAACAGGAACTCGCGGGCGGCCACTTCGAATCGCTTCTCGTGGATGCCGCCCTTGCGCAGCAGGATCTGCTGACGGCCGTCGAGCAGCGCGTGCACCGCCGCGCTCCACTCCTTGAGCGCGGGTGCGGTCGCGACCTGCGTCATCCGGTGGCCAGCCGGCGCAACGGCGGCACGGACTTGGGGGGCTGGCGTCGCGGCGGCAGGGCTTGCAGCAACCGCGTCGTGGTCGCGGTGACCTCGGCGACGGCTGCCTCGAACGCCTCGGCGTTGGCGGCCGACGGGCGGGTGATGCCGCTGACCTTGCGCACATACTGTCGCGCCGCCGCCGCGATCTCCTCGGGCGTGGCCGCGGGCTGCAATCCGCGCAGTTCGGTGATGTTTCGGCACATGGGTTTCACGATAGGCGCAACTACCAAACAGTGACCGGACGCGGATGCCGATGATTTCGGAGCCGCTTGTCCTTGGTCACCAATCGCCAGCCGTGTTCGACCGCGGTGGCATAGATCAACCGGTCGGCCGGGTCGCCGGGGAACGATGAGGGAAGGTCAACCGCGGTCGCAGCCACGGATGGTGTGATGCCGACGGTGCGCAGGTGGCTGGCGAGTTGCTGCAACCAGGACCGAACTGGGATTGTCAATCGAATGCGCTCGTGATGGGCAAGCCAGGCTAACTCGAACCAGGTGATCGCGGCGACGGCAAGTTCGTCGGCCTGTTCGACGGCGTGCGCTGCGGCCTGGCTGAGCCGGTGCGGCTCGGCCGACCACCAATGCGCTACGTGTGTGTCCAGCAGCAGCGTTGTCATGAAGCGTTCCAGGAAACCCCCGTGGTGAAGAGTTCGTCGTCGTCGGCGGTCGTCATGGCCACCCCGGACAGCCGGCCCTTCAATGGATGAGATCCGGTCGCTGACACCAGCCGGGCTACCGTGCGGCCATGCTTGGTGATCTCGATTTCCTCACCCTCCGCGACCTCGTCAAGTAAGGCGAGAATTCTTGCCTTCACCTCGGTAGCGGTCATAATTCTGGTCATATGGCAAGCATACTGGTCTTGTCGAGCCTGGCTACGGTTGCCGCTATGACCGACGACATCCTGCTGATCGCCACCGACGAACGGGTTCGCACGCTGACCCTCAACCGGCCACAATCCCGCAATGCGCTGTCCGCGGCGCTGCGCGACCGGTTCTTCGGCGCGCTGGCCGACGCGGAGAGCGACGACAGCGTGGACGTCGTCATCGTCACCGGCGCCGACCCGGTGTTCTGCGCCGGACTGGACCTCAAGGAACTGGGCGGACAAACGGCGTTGCCGGATATCTCGCCGCGCTGGCCGGCGATGACGAAACCGGTGATCGGCGCCGTCAACGGCGCCGCGGTCACCGGTGGACTGGAGCTGGTCCTGTACTGCGACATCGTCATCGCGTCGGAGCAGGCACGGTTCGCCGACACCCACGCCCGGGTCGGGCTGCTACCCACCTGGGGGCTGAGTGTTCGGCTACCGCAGAAGGTCGGGGTCGGCCTGGCCAGGCGGATGAGCCTGACCGGGGACTATCTATCCGCCGCCGATGCGCTGCGGGCCGGCCTGGTCACCGAGGTGGTGCCGCACGACCAGCTGCTGACCGCCGCGCGTCAGGTGGCGACGACCATCGTCGGCAACAACCAGAACGCGGTGCGGGCGTTGCTGGCGTCATACCATCGCATCGACGAGTCACAGACCAGTGCGGGCCTGTGGCTGGAAGCCATGGCGGCCAGGCAATTCCGGACCAGCGGCGACGACATCGCGGCCAACCGCGAGGCCGTGCTGCAGCGTGGGCGGTCGCAGGTGCGCTAGGCGGAGCCGGGAAAAATTCGGAAGCTTTCCTGCTGGCTGCGCGCCATGATTGGTTGTTATGAAGCGCGACTTGGCTGTCCCAGGGCACAAGTTGCTCAACTTCGCCTCACAGATCGACGAGGGAACGATCGAGCAGGCCAAGCAAACCGCCTCGATGCCGTTCGTGTATCCGCACGTGGCGCTGATGCCGGACGCTCACGTCGGGAAGGGCTCGGCGGTGGGAACGGTGATCCCCACCCTGGGTGCGGTGATCCCCGCCGCGGTGGGCGTGGACATCGGGTGCGGCATGATCGCCGCGCGCACCAGGTACACCAAGGACGACATTGCCGATCTGCCGCTCGGGAAACTACGCGCGTCCATCGAAGCTGCCATTCCGATGAGCAAGGGCGGTTACAACGACCGGGCGGACCGCTTCGATTTCACTGCAGCACGCATCGAATCCCTTGAACGCCAGGCAGACTCGGGCAGAGTCGACCTGCGACACTCCCCTAACTGGCGCCTTCAGCTCGGCACCCTCGGCGGCGGCAACCACTTCATCGAGCTGTGCCTGGACAACAACGATCACGTCTGGATGTTCCTGCATTCCGGCAGCCGCGGCGTCGGCAACCGGATCGCCAACCGTCACATCAAGATAGCCCAGCAGCTGATGGCCCAGTTCTGGATCAAGCTGCCGAACCCGGACCTGGCGTACCTGCCGCAGGGCACGCGTGAGTTCACCAGCTACATCAACGAATTGAAGTGGGCCCAGGCGTTCGCGCTGGCCAACCGCGCCGAGATGATGGACCGCTTCCGGCAGGTGCTCGCCGATTGGATGGGCGACGACCCCGCCGCCATCGAGGTGGACCGGGTGAATTGCCACCATAACTATTCGACGGTGGAAAACCATGGCGGCAAGGACGTCTGGATTACCCGCAAGGGGGCGATCAACGCCAACAAGGGTGTGCGGGCGGTCATTCCGGGCAGCATGGGCACCCGCTCCTACATCGTCACCGGCCTCGGGAACAAGGCCGGGCTGTGCAGCGCCCCGCACGGGGCGGGCCGGCGGTTTTCTCGCACCGAGGCCCGAAGACGCTTCACCGCCGACGATCTCGCGCGGGCGATGCAGGGCATCGAGTACCGCCACGGCAGTGCATGGGTCGACGAGATCCCCGCGGCGTACAAGGACATCGACGTGGTGATGGACGATGCACGGGAGCTGGTGAGGATCGACTTCGAGCTGCGCCAAATACTCAACGTGAAAGGCGAGTGACCGTATTCACCGAATACGGTTTCCGGTTTGGGCGTCGAAGAAGCAGATTTCGCGTGGGTGCGGCAGGATCGACAATGATTCGCCTACGCTCACCGCTGTCCGGCGGTCGGTGCGAAACACGATGCGGTTGGCGCGCGACGACCACCCCTCTTGCTCGACGGGGGTTGCGTAGACGAAGGATTCGAACCCCAGCTCCTCGACCAATTCGACGATTACCGGCAAGGCTCCCGGGGCGCCCGGAGGGAACACATCCCAGGACTCCGGGCGAACGCCGACCAGCAGACGCTGCGCCGCCCCGCGGGGAACCGGTATCGCGAAATCGGGAGATTTCACCAGCCCGTCGGCCACCGTCGCGTCGATCAGGTTCATGGCCGGCGCGCCGATGAACGTCGCGACGAACGTGTTGACCGGGTCGTCGTAGAGCGCACGCGGTGTGTCAACCTGCTGCAGCACACCGTCTTTGAGCACCGCGACCCGATCACCCATCGTCATCGCCTCCACTTGATCGTGGGTGACGTAGACGGTGGTGGTACCCAGCCGTCGCTGCAATCCCGAGATCTGCGATCGGGTGCTCACCCGCAGCTTGGCATCGAGATTCGACAGCGGCTCGTCCATGCAGAACACCTGAGGCCGTCGCACGATAGCGCGTCCCATCGCCACCCGTTGCCGCTGCCCGCCGGAGAGCTTCGCCGGCTTACGGTCAAGCAAGTCGGTCAGTTCCAGCATGTCGGCGACTTCGAGCACGCGTTGTCGGGTATCCGCGCGGGAGACGCCGGCGTTGCGCAACGCGAACCCCATGTTGGCCGCCACCGTCATGTTCGGGTAGAGCGCATAGTTTTGGAACACCATGGCGACGTCGCGCGCACGCGGCGGAAGGTGCGTCACGTCCACGTCGCCGATGGTGATGCGGCCGCTGGCAACCGATTCCAGACCGGCCAGCATCCGCAGCGTGGTGGACTTGCCGCACCCGGACGGGCCGACCAGCACCAGAAACTCGCCGTCGGCGATGTCGAGGTCCAAGTTGTCCACCGCCGGCGCGTCGGCGCCGGGATAGCGGTGGGTGACTGCGGCATACTGCACTCTGGCCATCGGCTACACCGGCAACTTCCGCTTGATCTGGCGGTCGTAGATGACTTGTAACTGTCTGTTGATGGCCGTGAATGTCGTGCTCACGTCAGATCCCTTCAGTCCGATGGATTCCAGCCCCGCCGAGATGATGCGATCCCCGCCGGGCAGGAAAACGCGGGCGTAGTCCTGCGGGCGGGTGTGCGGGAGCTGATCCAGCGCCACCCGGGCACGTGGATTGTCCGCCAGGTACTTCTGCTCGACGGGGTCGTCGACGGCCGACTTTCGCACCGCCAGGTATCCGGTGTGCTGGCTGAAATATGCGGTGTTCTGCGGGCTGGTGATGAAGCCAATGAACTTGAGCGCGTTGCGCTTTCGCTCTTCGGACAACTTTGCCGGAATGGCCAGCCCCGCTCCGCCGGTCGGGCATGCGGGTGCTCCGCCGGGTCCGGTGGGCAGCGGTGCGGCACCGAAATCGAACCGGGCGGCGGCGGTGATGCCCATCAGGGCGCCGGTCGACGCCACCGCCGAGGCCAGTATGCCGGTGGCGAATTCATTGGCGAGGTCGTGGGCGATTGCGGCGTAACCCTTGCCGTGGATGGAATTTCGCAGGAAGTTGCCCGCCGATATGGTATTCGCATCAGTGAACTTCAGTGCCCACTTGTCCGAGTATGCGCCCCCGAATGACCAGTTCGGTCCTTCGAACGTCCACGAGATCCCCTGGGCGTTGGCCCAACCGTGCGCCCACCTTCCGGCGCCGGCGACCCGCTGCAGCTGCGGGCCCCATTCGTCGAACTCTTGCCAGGACTGCGGACCCCGGTCAGGCAATCCGGCCCGGCCCCACACGTCTTTGTTGTAGTAGAACAGCGGCGTCGAGCGCGCATACGGCAGCGCATAGTGTTTTCCGTGGAATTCGAAGTCCCCGAGTAGCGAGTCCACGTAGTCCGCTGCGTCCACCCCGACTTCGCCGAAAAGATCATCCAGTGGGGTGAGGACACCGCTGAGAGCGAAGTGGAACCACCAGATATCGTCCAGCACAACAACATCGGGCACATCCGTGCCGATGAGCGCCGCGTTGAATTTCTGTGCCACTTCGTCGTAGTCCTTGCCGGCGTCGATCAGCTTGACCTCCAGACCGGGAAACTGGCCCTGAAAACGGCCGATCAGCTCTCTTTCGACGGCGCTGGATTGGCCGGGATGATTGGACCAGAACGCGATCGGCCCCGACCCTGATTTGATCCCACTGCTACCGCCCATCCCTGCACAACCGGTCGCCAACCCTGCTAACGCAAGGAACGCTCTGCGACTCAGCTCGGCCATGGCTATCCCTTGACCGCGCCGGACGTGAGGCCCTTGATCATCTGTCGCTGCAAGACGATGAAGATCAGCAGGATGGGCAGCATCGCGAGCAGCGTTACCGCCATCACCGGTCCCCAATTCGTCACGCCCTCGGCCTGCTGCAGGAAGGTCAGGCCCACCGGCAGCGGCGCCACCGATTCGTCGTCGGACATCAAGAACGGCCAAAGGTATTCGTTCCATTCGTTCACGACGGTGATGATGCCGAAAGCCACCATCGTGGGCCCGGACATCGGCAACACCACCCGCAGCAGCAGCTGCCACCAACGGGCTCCGTCCATCTCGGCCGCTTCGACGACTTCCGCGGGCAGCGAGAGAAAGTGGTTGCGCATCAGGAAGGTTCCGAAAGCCACACCGGCCAGCGGCAGGATGATGCCGGGAAAGGTGTTGCGCAAACCTACCTGAGAGATCAAGGCGTAGTTGGAGATAACGGTGATCTGGTTCGGAACCATCAGCGCGGCGATGATCAACAGGAACACCGCGTTGCGGCCCGGAAATCGCACGAACACCAGCCCGAAGGCGCTGAGCACACCGAGCACGAACTTCACCGCCGCCAGCACCGACGTGATGATCACCGAGTTGCGCAGGAACGTCCAGAACGGGATCTGCCCGGTGGCCGTCCGGTAGTTCTGCGGGTGCCAATGCGGCGGCCACCAGGTGGTCGGCTGCGAATAAATGTCGGGCTGGTTCTTGAACGAGGTGAAGAAGACGAACGTCAGCGGCCCGGCGATCAGCGCGACCACGAGCAGCATCGCCGCGTAGCCGAGCAGCCGTGCCGCCCTGCGGGTCCCGTTCATTGGCGCTGCTCTCGATCCATCACCCGCACCTGGTAGTACGTGATGGCCAGTAGGACAAGGAACATGATGGTGGCGACCGTGGCGCCATACCCGGCCCGGAAGTTGCGGAACGTCTCCAAATACACCTGGAACACCATCGTCGTGGTGCCGGTGCCCAGCGGCCCGCCGCGGGTCATGACGTTGATGACGTCGAACACCTGCAACGAGTTGATCAGCACGGTGATGGACAGGAAGAACGTGGTCGGGCGCAGTTGCGGCAGCAGGACTCGGCGAAACGTGGCCCACCGGCTGGCGCCGTCGATTTCGGCCGCCTCCAACAGGTCTCGACGCACACCTTGTAATGCGGCGAGGTAGATGACGAACGTGTAGCCGAGGTTCTTCCACACGTAGGTGACCGTCACCATGAACAACGCCCAGTGCGGGTCTTGATAGAAGTCGGGCACGCCGGCGCCCATGCGATGCAACAGATCTTGGATGAGACCGAAGTGCGGGTCGAAGACGAACTGGGCCGCCAGTCCGACCGCGGCACCGGAGATGACAAACGGCGCGAACACGGTCGAGCGCACCAGGTTTCGCCCGCGCAGCGGCTGATCGAGCAGCATCGCCAGCACCAGCCCCAGCACCATCGAGCCGATGACGGCCGCCGCCGTGAACACGACGGTGTTGACGACGATCTGGCGGGTATCCGAGCGGGTGAACCACTCCGCGTAATTGGACAGTCCGACGAACTGCGCGCTGGGATCCGAGATGTTCCAGTCGAAGAACGACAGCCGGATGTTGTCGACCAGTGGGCGGTAGATGAACACCAGCAGCAGCGCCACATTGGGGCCCACCAGGAGGGCGAACAACGCGTAGTCACGCCAGGAACGGTGCCGTGTCCGTCGCGTCACCGTCACCGGCGCAGTGTATCTCCGATTTCGCCGAAGCTGGGTTATGCCGCTCCCGGCACTGCCCAACGGCCCGACAAAGCCCGCCAGCCGACGAAGACCAACCGCAGCACGACAAATATGCTCAGCCCCGACCAGATGCCGGCCAGCCCCCAGCCGTAGACCAGCGACAACCAGATCGGCGGCAAGAAGCCCAGCAGCGCGCCGGCAATGGTCGCGGTGCGCAGGTACGCCGCGTCACCCGCGCCCAGCAGCACCCCGTCGAGCGCGAAAACTATTCCCGCGAGCGGTAATTGGGCGACCATAAACCACCACGGCACGCCGATCACGGCGAGCACCGATGGGTCGTCGGTGAACAGAGCAGGCAGGACGCGCGCGCCGATCCCGAATACCGCGGCCAGTACTCCCGCCGCCACGAATGAAGACACCGTCACCCGCCGCGCCACCGACTTCGCGCGGGCAACGTCGTCCGCACCCAGCGCGGCGCCGACCAGCGACTGCGCCGCGATGGCCAGCGAATCGAGAACCAGCGCAAGGAAATTCCAGAGTTGCAGCACCACTTGGTGGGCGGCGACGGCCGCGGCGCCGAACCTCGCCGCGACCGCCGCGGCCGACACGAAGCAGACCTGAAAGGACAGCGTTCGCAACACCAGGTCCCGGCCCATCGACAGCTGCGCACGCAGCACGGCGCCGTCGGGTCGCAGCGGTGCGCGCTCGGCAAGCACGGCGCCCAGGAACAACACCGCCGCGACCCACTGGCCGACCAAATTTGCGACCGCAGAACCGGGTAACCCCCAGCGCGGAAAGCCCAACCAGCCGTAGACCAACAACGGGCACAGCAGGGCCGAGAGCCCAAAGCCGACGACCACGTAGCGCAGCGGCCGCACGGTGTCCTGCACGCCGCGCATCCAGCCGTTACCCGCGAGCGACACCAAGATCGCCGGAGCGCCCAGGATCGCGATCCGCAGCCAGGGCAGCGCCGCGCCGGCGATGGCAGGGCGCGACGCGATCACCGATACCAGCGGAACCGCCGCCGCCTCCACCGCGACGACGATCAATCCACCCACGCCCAGTGCCAACCAGGTCGCCTGTACACCTTCGTGCACCGCCGCCGTGCGGTCGTCGGCCCCGAAATGGCGCGCCGAGCGCGCCGTCGTGCCGTAGGACAGGAAGTTCAACTGTGAACCCAGCATGCCCAGTATCAGGCTGCCGATGGCCAGGCCCGCCAGCGCCAGCGCGCCCAGCCGCCCCACCACGGCGGTGTCGAACAGCAGATACAGCGGCTCGGCCGCCAGCACACCCAGCGCGGGCAGCGCCAGCTTGGCGACGTCCCGGCCGTCGGCGGCGGGTCGGCCCCGTTCAGCCAAGAGCGGCGCGCAGCGACGCCACGACGTCCTCGATGGAGCCGCTGGTCGAGTAGCCGGCGGCCAAACGGTGGCCGCCCCCGCCGAACGCGGACGCCACCGCCGCCAGGTCAACGTCCTTCTTGGCGCGCATGGACACCGACCATTGTTGCGGCTCAACCTCTTTGAACACCGCCGCCACCTCAGCCTGTTGGGTGGTGCGCACAATATCGACCACGCTTTCGACTTCCTCAGGGCGCGCGCGGAGCCACTCCCGGTTGTCGACGACCGCATACACCAGCCCGCGACCCTCGGCTGCGTCGGGCACCAACTGCGCGGAGCCCAGCACCCGCGACAACATCGGCAGCCACCCGAACGGATGGCTGTCCATCACCGTCCGGCTGATGGCGGCGTTGTCCACGCCCAGGTCGACCAGCCGGGCGGCCAGCCGAAGCGCGCGGGCGCTGGCCCACCGGAACGAGCCGGTGTCCGTCGTCAACCCGGCGTAGATGCAGTGCGCAACGTCCAGCTCGATCGGCTTCTCCCACGCGTCGAGCAGCTCGGCGATCATCATCGTGGTCGAATCAGCGGACAGGTCAACGAAATTCGCGGTCCCGAACAAGTCGTTGGAGGCGTGGTGGTCGATGACCAGCAGCGGCCGCTCGCCGTCCGCCATGTCACTGAGCGCGCCCAGCCGTTTGACGCTCGGAACGTCAACGGTCACAACCAGATCCACGTCACGGCGCAGTGCATCAGGGGTGACCAGCAAGTCGCAACCGGGCAACGACCGCAGCGACTCCGGCAAGGCGGCCGGCGCGGCGAAGCTGACCTGCACCTCTTTGCCGCATTTGTCCAGCACCAAGGCCAATGCCAACCCGGCGCCGATGGTGTCGGCATCGGGATGCACGTGGCAGATCACCGCGACGGTCTGCGCCGCCGCCAGCAACTCGACGGCGCCGAGGGCGGCGACACGCGCCCCCGCGAGCCCGGTGCCGGGCAGCTCAGTCTTCGGATCGATCGCCGTCACCGGTGTCCTCAGGCTCAGTTGACGGTTGTCGATAAGGGTCGGCGTCCCCGGCCGGCTTGGCGCCCACGCGAACGCGGGCGAGATCTTCATCGGCAGCGCGGGCGCGGGCCAGCAGCTCTTCCATCCGCCGGGCATTATCCGACGTCGTGTCCCGAATGAACGTCAGGGTGGGCGTGAACCGCACCCCGGTCCCCTCCCCGACCTTGGTGCGCAGGGCGCCTTTGGCCCGTTCCAGCGCGGCGGCCGCGGCGTCGTAATCCGGCTCGTCGTCCAGCGACGGCCCCATCACCGTGTAGTACACCGTTGCGTCGTGCAGGTCGGCGGTCACCTTCGCGTCGACGATGGTCACCCCGGCCAGCCCGGGATCCTTGATCTCGAACTCGATCGCGCTTGCGACGATCGTGTTGATCCGCTTGGCCAACCGGCGTGCCCGGGCCGGATCAGCCATTACGCGCGTTCCTTTTGCACCAGCTCGTAGGACTCGATGACGTCGCCTTCCTTGAGGTCCGAATAGCCCAGTGTCATACCGCATTCGAAGCCGTCACGCACCTCGGTGACGTCGTCCTTCTCCCGTCGCAGCGAGTTGATCGAGAGGTTTTCGACGACCACGATGTTGTCCCGCAACAGCCGGGCCTTGGCGTTACGACGCACCACACCCGAGGTGACCAGACAGCCGGCGATGAGGCCGACCTTGGAGGAGCGGAACAGCGCGCGGATCTCGGCACGGCCCAGCTGGTGCTCCTCGTAGATCGGCTTGAGCATGCCGCGCAGGGCCTTTTCGATCTCGTCGATCGCTTGGTAGATGACCGAGTAGTAGCGGATGTCCACGCCCTCGCGGTTGGCCAGCTCCGTCGCCTTGCCTTCGGCGCGCACGTTGAAGCCGATGATCACCGCATCCGACGCCGACGCCAGGTTGACGTTGGTTTCGGTGATGCCACCGACGCCGCGGTCGATGACGCGCAGCACCACCTCGTCGTCGACCTGGATGCCCATCAGGGCCTCCTCCAGGGCCTCGACCGTACCGGCGTTGTCGCCCTTGAGGATCAGGTTCAGCTGGCTGGTTTCCCGCAACGCCGAGTCCAGGTCCTCCAGGCTGATCCGCTTGCGCGACCGCGCGGCCAGGGCGTTGCGCTTGCGGGCGCTGCGCCGGTCCGCGATCTGACGGGCGATGCGGTCCTCGTCGACAACCAGGAAGTTGTCGCCGGCGCCGGGCACCGACGTGAAGCCGATCACCTGCACCGGACGCGACGGCAGTGCCGCTTCGACGTCCTCCCCGAATTCGTCGACCATGCGGCGGACGCGGCCGTACGCATCCCCGGCGACCACCGAGTCGCCGACGCGCAGCGTGCCGCGCTGCACGAGCACGGTGGCAACCGGTCCGCGACCGCGGTCCAGGTGCGCTTCGATCGCCACGCCTTGGGCCTCCATGTCGGGGTTGGCGCGCAGATCGAGCGCGGCATCGGCGGTCAACAACACCGCCTCGAGGAGCGCCTCGATGTTGGTGCCCTGTTTCGCCGAGATGTCGACGAACATGGTGTCGCCGCCGAAATCCTCTGCCACCAAACCATATTCGGTGAGCTGGGCGCGGATCTTGGCCGGGTCGGCGCCCTCTTTGTCAATCTTGTTGACTGCCACCACAATCGGCACGTCAGCCGCCTGCGCGTGGTTGATTGCCTCAACCGTCTGCGGCATGACGCCGTCGTCAGCGGCGACCACCAGGATCGCGATGTCGGTGGCCTTGGCGCCTCGGGCCCGCATTGCGGTGAACGCCTCGTGACCCGGCGTGTCGATGAAGGTGATCAGTCGCTCGGTGCCGTCCAGGTCGACACTCACCTGGTAAGCACCGATGTGCTGGGTGATGCCGCCCGCTTCCGCCTCGCGGACGTTGGCCTTGCGGATGGTGTCCAGCAGTCGGGTCTTTCCGTGGTCGACGTGACCCATGACCGTGACCACCGGCGGACGGACCTGTAGATCGCCCTCGTCTCCGGAGTCTTCGCCGTAGGAGAGGTCAAACGACTCCAGCAGTTCGCGGTCTTCGTCCTCGGGGCTGACGACCTGGACGTTGTAGTTCATCTCGCTGCCCAGCAGCTCGAGCGTCTCGTCACCCACCGACTGTGTGGCGGTCACCATCTCGCCGAGATTGAACAGCGCCTGCACCAGCGCCGCCGGGTTGGCGTCGATCTTCTCCGCGAAATCGCTCAACGACGCGCCGCGGGCCAGCCGGATCGTCTCGCCGTTGCCGTGCGGCAAGCGCACGCCGCCGACGACCGGAGCCTGCATCGAGTCATATTCCTGGCGCTTCTGCCGCTTGGACTTGCGGCCACGCCGGGGCGCACCGCCGGGGCGCCCGAACGCACCGGCGGCACCGCCGCGCTGCCCGGGACGTCCGCCGCCGCCGGGACCGCCCCCGCCGGGACGGCCCCGAAAACCTCCCGGACCGCCTCCGGGTGCGGCGCCTACGCCGCCGCCGCCTCGGTAGTTACCGCCGCCGCCATCGGTGCGGCCGCCTCCCGGCCCACCGGGGCGACCGCCGCCGGGCCGCGGGGCGCCGGGACGCGCTGGGCGAGCGGGTCCACCGGCCCCGCCGGGACGGGGCGGCATGCTGCCGGGCGACATGCCCGGCCGCGGGGCGCCCGGTCTGGGCGCGCCCGGCCGCGGCGCGGGGGGACGCGGAATCGGCCGGTCGACGGGTTGCGCCGACGAGAACGGGTTGTTGCCCACCCTGGGCGGACGGACCCCGGGCTTCGGCGCCGGGCCCGGCCGAGCGCCGGGCGTCATGCCCGGATGGGGTGCCGGATGGCCGGGCGCTTGCCCGGGGGCAGGCGCCGCCGGCCGGGGGCTGGGCGCCGGCGGGGCCGTTGCTTCGGCCGCCGGCGCGGGCGGGGCGGTTGCCACGCCACGGGCGTCTTTTGTGGCGGCCTCACCGTTGCCGACGGCCTTGTCGAGGGCCGCGTCGAGCTTGTCGGCTGACTTGCCCTTGGCTTCCGGCGCTTTCTCTGCTGCCTTTTCGGGAGCCGGCTTGCTGCCACCGAACGACTCGCGCAGCCGGCGAGCGACGGGAGCCTCCACCGTCGATGAGGCGGATTTGACGAATTCGCCCTGTTCACTCAGCCGGGCGAGAACTTCCTTGCTGGTTACACCGAGTTCCTTAGCCAACTCGTGTACGCGGGCCTTACCTGCCACTACATCTCCTGTCCATGAGGCGACAGTCGTGGGCCGCGCCTCGGGGTTTAGCTATGACGCATTGTCATCGGGACTTCACGGTGTGCTCATGTTCTTTGCTACCTGTCCTATTGACCGTCGGGTCGAACTCACTCAAACCATCGATGTGCTCGACCACCGCGGATGTGTCCGGCGAACCGGCGATTCGCAACGCTTTGCTGAAAGCCCGCCGCCTAATCGCTTGTCGCACGCACTGCGGTACGGGATGCAGCCACGCACCCCGCCCCGGCAGGCTTCCGGCTGTATCAACGATCACGGCGGATTCGCCGTTCCCCGTCGACACAGCAATCACTCGAAGCAGTTTGACGGCCAGCTCTCGCTTTCGGCACCCGACACACGTCCGCACCGGACCGTCTGGGTGTCTGTGTGCCTTCGTAGTCTCGGGAGCCGAACGCTCGCGCTGGATCACGGCTCAGTCTAGCGTTACCGCAGCGGTGCTCAGAACCGCCTATCGGACTCGCGGTGAAGAGTGCAGCGACGGAGATTAGAACGGTGGCGGTTCCTCGGGTGGGGCGGGTCCGGCTTCGGCGTGGCGGGCGGCGCGGTTGTGGGCGCGTTCGGTGGCCACCCGGTAGGCGCGCTCCTTGGCGCGGGTGCGGCGGCGTTTGGGCATCATCGCAGACCGCTCGGGGCACGGTGGCGGTGGTGGGGCGTCGGTTTCGGCGGCGGGCATCCCACCCACCGCGGCGCACAGGCTGGGGAACAGCAACGCACTACCCGGGGTGGTGACATGGGTCTGCCCGGCCGGTGAGGTCAGGATCAGCGTGCCGTCGGGCAGTTGTTTTTCCTGCCAGCCCCAAAAAGTTTTCACCAAATGGTGGGTGCGGCAGTAGCACTTGAGGTTGCCCGGGTGGGTAGGCCCGCCCGCGGCGTGCGGGATGGTGTGGTCAATGTCGCAGCGCACGGCAGGCACATCACAGCCCGGCCAGCGACACGTCAAATCCCGACACCGCACGAAATCGGCCAACGCCTGCGACGGGAGGTAGCCGGGTTCGGGTGGGGCGTCCCCGGGATGGATCAGCGGCACCATTTTGGCCGTGGCGGCCAATTCCTGGAGGAGTTCGGGGGTGATCAGCCCGTCGGCGCCGACCTCCCACCCCGCGGTGGTGGCAGTGCCACTGTCGGGGGCGGGTGGGGCGATCAGGTGGATGGTCACCGGGGCGGCCGGGCGCCGTCCCGCAGCGCTGCAGTCGGCGCGCCGGCAGCGACAGCCCAACCGATCCGCCCCCGCCGCCAACGCGCCCAGCGCATCAGCGCGGCGCTGGGCGTGGGTGCGCGGATCATGGGCACACACCGTGGCCGCCAACGCCGAGAGCCGTTGGTCGAGGGCGTGGGCATCGGTGCTGAACAGGCTGCCGCCGATCTGGGCGATGCCGTCGTGGTCTCCCCCGATCCACACCTGCCGATCGGCCTGCTCGTCTTTGCGGCGGCGCACCGCATCGGCATCCACGGCGGCCACAATGGCATCCACCTTGCCCGACAACCGCGCATTCGTCATCGACGGCCACTTCGTGACGTTGGCGGCCACCAGCGCATCCACCCGGGCCAGCACGTCGGCGTCGGTGATCAAATCGGTGCGATACACAATCGTCTGAAACGCCCGATAATCAATATCCCCGGCGATAAATACCTCGGCCACCTTCGGTAGCTGCTCGCGCATGGCCCGCGCATAGCGCACCCGGCTGGCCGCGAGCCCTTGGCTGATCCGCAACTCCGCACCCACCTCCGCGGCCACCGCCGACTCGGTGTCGATCGCCCACTCCTCGGTCTCCGAGGACTGCGCCAACCGGTAAGCGAACAACTCCCCGATCGCCACCAACTGCGCCGCAGCGGCCCGATTCTCCACCCTGGCGGCCGCCGCGACCCGCTCCAGCCACGCCCGAGAGTCTCGGGTCGGGGTGCGCACCACCGCCGCCTGAAACATCTCATCGAAGCCGGCGATGATCTTCGCCTGCGGACGAACAAACGCTCCTTCGAACATATGTTCGATTATACTAGTCTCCACCGACGATGGCAGGTCGCCGGGACTACCGCTCAGCGCTCGTGCGCCATCCCGTGGCTGGCGCCCTGTTGGGGCTGGCTCTCCGGATGCGCCGGTGAATCACCGCGGATGTCGATGCGCCACCCGGTGAGCCGGGCCGCCAGTCGCGCGTTCTGCCCTTCCTTGCCGATGGCCAGGGACAACTGGAAATCCGGAACCACCACCCGGGCGGCGCGGGCGGTCTGGTCGATCACCGACACCGAGACCACCTTGGCCGGCGAAAGCGCATTGGCGACGAAGCGAGCCGGATCCTCGTCATAGTCGATGATGTCGATCTTCTCGCCGGACAACTCGCTCATCACGTTGCGAACCCGCTGCCCCATCGGGCCGATACACGCGCCCTTGGCGTTCAGGCCGGGCACATTCGACCGCACTGCGATCTTGGACCGGTGACCGGCCTCTCGGGCCACCGCCACGATCTCCACCGACCCGTCGGCGATCTCAGGCACTTCCAGCGAGAACAGCTTGCGGACCAGGTTGGGATGGGTGCGCGACAAGGTGATCAGCGGCTCCCGGGCGCCGCGCGTCACACCGATCACGTAGCAGCGCAGCCGATTGCCATGTTCGTAGCTCTCACCGGGTACCTGCTCGGCGGCCGGGATCACACCTTCGGAGGCCTTGCTCTCGGTGCCCATCCGGACGACGACCAGACCTCGCGCGTTGGCCCGGCTGTCCCGCTGGATGACGCCTGCGACAATCTCCCCCTCGCGAGTGGAGAACTCGCCGTAGGTGCGCTCGTTTTCGGCGTCGCGGAAGCGCTGCAGCATCACCTGGCGGGCGGTGGTGGCGGCAATCCGGCCAAAGCCCTCGGGAGTGTCATCCCATTCGCTGATGAGATTGCCATCGGCATCCAATTCCCGCGCCAGCACGCGGACGACGCCGGTCTTGCGGTCGATATCGATGCGTGCGTCGTTCTGGTGACCCTGGGTGTGGCGGTAGGCGGTGAGGAGCGCGGACTTGATGGTTTCGAGCAGCTCGTTCACCGAGATGCCCCGGTCCACCTCGATGGCATGCAATGCGGCCATATCGATGTTCATCCGCCGCCCTCCTCTGCACCACTGAGCAGTTCCATCTCGCGCGGATCCGGACGAGTGAACTCGACCTGAACCACCGCGCTCGCGATGTCGCAGAGGGGAATATGTCGTACGGCCGGTTCAGCGCCGCGATTGCAGCGGACCACCGCCCGAAGCTGGCCGTCGATGACGTCCCCGAGCCGAACGGTCACCTCGCTGCCGTCGGTCAACGTCACGACGGCCTGGCGACCACGCGCCCGGCGGAAGTGCTTCTCTGCGGTGAGCGGCCGGTCCACGCCCGGCGAGCTGACTTCCAGGACGTAGTGGCCGTCGACCTGGGCGCCCGCATCCAGCAGACCGGATGCCGAGCGGGACAACGCCGCAATCGTGTCCAGATCCAACGGCACATCGCCGTCGGCGACGACGGTGATGCGCGGCGGCCTGGTGGTTGCCTGGACGACCACGTCTTCGATTTCAAAACCGGCGCGCGCGAACTCGCCATCGAGCAGCTCTATCACCTGCTTCTGTGACGGCAACCTCGTCGCCACGGCGAGCTCCTCATCTTGAGTTGTCTTACATCTTTTCCAGGTCCAACCGCCAACGATACGCCAGAAGCAAGCTCGGCCGAGGAGATCTTTCGGCCCCAATGGCAGGATGTTGGGGTGCCCAGCACAGGACCCGTCATCGACCGGCGGGGTGTGCTCGTCGGTGGCGCCGCTCTCGCTGTGCTCGGGATGACGGCGTCCGCCTGCGGCCAGCCCCCGCCCAAGCCCCCGGCCGTCGAAGAGCTGCTGGGGCCGTTGGACCAGGCCCGACGCGACACCGCGCTCGCCTCTGCCGCCGCCGAGGCCGTCGGCCTCCAGCCGCAGATCGCCGCCGCGCTGACCGTGGTCGCCACCCAGCGCGGCGCGCACGCCAGGGCACTGTCGACGGAGATCGCCCGCGCTGCCGGCAAGCTCACCGCCTCAACAAGCGAAACCACCACCCCCAGCAGCACCGGACAGCCTGCGCCGCCGCCTCCTCCGCCACCGGTCTCCGACGTGATCGCCGCGCTGCGCACCTCGGCGGAAAACGCCGGCCGCCTGGTGGCCAACGCGTCGGGCTACCGGGCCGGGCTGCTGGCCTCCATCGCCGCTTCCTGCACCGCTTCCTACACCGTTGCGCTGGTGCCGGGGGGTCCCTCGATATGACCACGGCCGAACCCACTCCGGGTGCGAAGCCGAAGCGGTCTCCTCCCGGCCCGTCCACAGGGAAAGAGCCCGATGTCACGGCGCTCGAGGACGCTCTGGCCATCGAACATTCGACCGTCTACGGCTACGGCATCGTGTCCGCCCTGTCACCGCCTGCGGTCAACGACCTGGTGGTGGAGGCCCTGCTGCAGCATCGGCAACGTCGCGACGACGTCATCGCGATGCTGGCGGCCCGCAAGGTGACTCCCCCGGTCGCAGCGGCCGGCTATCAGTTGCCGATGCTGGTGGCCAGTGCGGCCGACGCGGCACGCCTGGCCGTCCGGATGGAGAACGACGGCGCGACGGCTTGGCGCGCGGTGATCGAGCACGCCGGCACCGCGGGCGACCGGGCGTTTGCATCCAATGCCCTAATTCAGAGCGCGGTCATGGCCGCGAGGTGGAATCGAGTGCTGGGCGCCTGGCCGATCACCTCGAGTTTCCCGGGCGGCAACGAATAACTAACCGCCGACGGCGCCAGCGATGTCGGCGGCCAGTCCAGCGCCGGTAGCCAGCTCGCGAACCTGGCCACTGAAGCGGTCCCGCAGTTCGACCACGCCGTCTGCCCAGCCGCGCCCCACCACGACGATCCAGGGCATGCCCAGCAGCTCGGCATCCTTGAACTTGACACCCGGCGATGCTTGGCGGTCGTCAAGCAACACGTCGATGCCCAGCCGATCGAGCGCCTCGGCCAGCTCAACGGCCCCGGTGCGGGCTTCGGTGTCCTTGTTGGCGATCACCAGGTGGACACCGAACGGAGCGATCGACGACGGCCAGCGCAGGCCGAGTTCGTCGTGGTGCTGTTCGGCGACCACGGCGACCAGCCGCGACACCCCGATGCCGTAAGAGCCCATGATCAGCCGCACCGGCTTGCCGTCCTCGCCGAGCACGTCGGCGGTGAATGCGTCGGTGTACTTCTGTCCGAGCTGGAAGATGTGCCCGATCTCTATTCCGCGCGCCATTACCAGCGGGCCGGCGCCGTCCGGGGAAGGATCGCCCTCGCGTACCTCGGCGGCCTCGATGGTCCCGTCGGCGGTGAAGTCCCGGCCGGCAACCAAGCCCACGACATGGCGTCCGGGCTCGTCGGCTCCGGTGATCCAACTGCTGCCGTCCACCACCCGCGGGTCTACCAGATAACGAATGCCGTTGTCCCGCAGCGCTTTCGGACCGATATAGCCTTTGACCAGGAACGGGTACTTGGCGAAGTCGTCGTCGCCGAGGAAGGCGAACTCGGCGGGTTCCAGCGCCGCCGCCAGCCGTTTGTCGTCGACCTCGCGATCGCCGGGCACCCCGATGGCCAGCAACTCCCAGTCGGCGCCGGGCTGACGCACTTTGACCAGGACATTCTTCAACGTGTCCGCGGCGGTGACGGTGCGCCCGAGGCCGGCTTCGTTCGCCCAGGCCACCAGGGTCGCGATCGTCGGGGTGTCGCCGGTGTCGTGGACGACGGCCGCGGGGAGGCCCTCGACCGGCAGCGCCTCCGGGCGGGCGGTGACAACCGCTTCGACGTTGGCCGCATAACCGGACTCCAGGCATCGCACAAAGCTGTCCTCGCCGATGGGGCTTTCGGCCAGGAACTCTTCGGAAGCGCTGCCGCCCATGGCGCCTGAGACCGCCGACACGACGACATAGCGCACGCCCAGCCGGTCGAAGATGCGTTGATAAGCCTCCCGATGTGCGTGGTAGGCGTCCTTGAGCCCGGCACTGTCGATGTCGAAGGAATAGGAATCCTTCATGACGAATTCTCGGGCGCGCAGGATGCCGGCTCGCGGCCTGGCCTCGTCGCGATACTTCGTCTGGATCTGGTAGAGCACCAGCGGGAAATCCTTATAGGAGCTGTATTCGCCCTTGACGGTCAGGGTGAACAGCTCCTCGTGCGTGGGGCCCAGCAGGAAATCGTTGGTGCGACGGTCCTTGAGCCGAAAGACGCTGTCGCCGTACTCGGTCCACCGGTTGGTGACTTCGTATGGTCCGCGCGGCAACAGGGCGGGCAGCAGGATTTCCTGCCCCCCAATGGCGTTCATCTCGTCGCGAACCACGCGTTCGATGTTGCGCAGCACCCGCAGGCCCAGCGGGAGCCAGCTGTACAGCCCGGGCGCGACCGGCCGGATGTAACCGGCCCGGATCAGCAGCTTGTGGCTGGGAACTTCGGCGTCGGCGGGATCGTCACGCAGGGTGCGCAGGAACAGTTTCGACATCCGGGTGACCACAGCGGGCAAGCCTAACCTGCGGCGGATGACGTCGCGAAAGTGCAACCAGCGACGCGTTTTCGCCAGTGGCGTCATCGGTAGCTGCACTCTCGCGGGAGGCGGGGGCCTACAGCTCGCCGGCCTCGATTGCGTCCTTGACTTCCTGCGCGTGGGCCACCTGCTCCGGGGTGTACCCGATGAACAGCGCCATGATTCCGACGATGACGGCCGTGCCGGCCACCCACAGCAGCCCGTAGGTGTAGCCGTGGTCGAGGGCCTGCAACTGCGTGTCGTTCATGAACTTCACCGGGACGGTGGTGCCGCCCAGGTAGAGGGTGCGCGAGGTGATGACGGCCTGGATGACGGCCAGCACCAGCGGGCCGCCGAGGCTTTGCAGCATCAGCGCGATCGCCGAGACCGGGCCGATCTGGTCGAAGCCGACTCCGGCGATGGCCGACAGGGTCAACGGCACCACGACCATGCCGATGCCGATGCCGCCGACGACGACCGGCAGCACCAGGTTGGGGAAGTAAGGGGCACCGCGGTGCATGAACGCCCAGCCGTAGATCATGGCGCCCAGCAGCAGCCAGCCACCGCCGATGGTCAGCACCCGCGGCGAGAACCGCGACACCAGCTGGGAGGACACGCCGAGCCCTATTCCCATCGCAATGACGAACGGAATGAAGCCGACGCCCGCACGCAGCGCGCTGTAGCCCAGGATGTCCTGCACATACAGGCCGATGCACACGGTGAGGCTGAACATCACGCCACCGGCCAGCAGGATCGCGCTGAAGGTGACCAACCGGTTGCGGTCCTTGAACAAATGGAATGGCACGACGGGGTTTTCGGCGGTGCGCTCCACGATCAAGAAGGCGATCGCGGCGGCCAGGGCCACCACACCCGAACCGATCGTGGTAACCGAGATCCAGCCCTTTTCCGGACCCATCGAGAAGGCGAAGACGGCCGCGGTGCACGCCAGCGTGGCGAGCATGGCCCCGGTGGCGTCGAGCTTCATCCGCTCGCGGTTGGTTTCCCGCAGCGAGGTGCGGGCCAGGTAGATCATCACCAGGCCGATTGGCACGTTCACCAAGAACGCCAGCCGCCAGGACCACTCGGTGAGCGCCCCACCGACCACCAGGCCCATCACCGAGCCGACGGCGGTCATCGCGGCGAACACCGCCGTCGCGGCGTTACGCGCGGGTCCCTTGGGAAATGTGGTTGCCACCAGCGCCAACCCGGTGGGCGAGGCGATGGCCGACCCGATGCCCTGCAGCAGCCGGGCGATCACCATCGTGACCTCGTCCCAGGCCACGGCGCACAACACCGAAGAGATGGTGAACAGCGCGACGCCGACGATGAAGGTGCGCTTGCGCCCGATGGTGTCGCCGAGGCGGCCGCCGAGCAGCATCAGCCCGCCGAACGTGAGCACATAGGCGGTGATCACCCAGCTGCGGCCGGCATCCGACAGGCTCAGTTCGTTCTGAATCTTAGGAAGCGCGACGATGGCGACGGTGCTGTCCATGGTCGCCAATAGCTGCATTCCACCGATCGCGATGACCGCGGCAATGAAGCGGCGAGAAGGCAGCCACGCAGGGTAATACCTGCTGGTACGTGGTGGGGCGGTCTCCGCCGGGCGCGTGGCGCGCTCCTGGGCCGGACGACCGGGGCGCGCAGAGGCGTCCATCTGGACCGCGCGCTCTGTGTCGTTGAGAGCCGTCATAACGGGTTACCTTACAGTAATCTTAAGAATTGTTTAAACGGCGGACGGCTCTCAGGCCCGCTACGGCCCCGATGACGATGATCGCGGGAGGTCGAATCCCTTCCGCGCGGATCTGCTCCGGCGTGTCGGCCAGCGTCGACCGCAAGGTATGTTGAGCGGCCGTCGTCCCATGCTGAACCACGAGCACCGGCGTATCCGCAGGTCGGCCGCCTTTCAGCAGTGCGGCGACAAAAAGTTCGATGCGCTCGACGGCCATCAGCAAAACGATCGTGCCGGACATCGAGGCCAGTGCATTCCAATTCACTAACGATTCGGGGTGGTCGGGCGCGAGATGGCCGCTGACCACCACGAATTCGTGATTTGTGGCTCGGTGAGTGACCGGAACGCCGGCCAACGCGGGCACCGCTATGGCGCTCGTCACACCTGGCACCACCGTGACCGGAATTCCGGCGTCCGCGCACGCGAGTACTTCTTCATATCCGCGGGCGAACACAAATGGATCGCCTCCTTTGAGGCGGACGACGAAATTCCCCGCTCGGGCGCGCTCGATCATGACCGCGTTGATCGCGTCCTGGGCCATCGCCCTGCCGTACGGGATCTTGGCCGCGTCGATCACTTCGACGTGCGGCGGCAGCTCGGCGAGCAACTCGGGCGGGGCCAGCCGGTCGGCGACCACCACGTCGGCCTGGGCCAGCAGCCGGCGGCCACGCACGGTGATCAGCTCCGGATCGCCGGGGCCTCCGCCCACCAGCGCCACGCCACCGCGCACCACATCGGAGTTGTCCGGGCTTTCGGGGCTTTCCGGGGTGATCACCCCGGTCTGCAATGCCTCGCGGATGGCCGATCGGATGGCCGCCGACCGCCGGTGCTCACCACCGGCCAGCACCCCTACCGACAGCCCGGCATAGCTGAACGAAGCGGGGGTCACGGCGGTCCCTTCGAGGGCGATGTCGGCGCGGACGCAGAAGATTCGGCGTCGATCGGCCTCGGCGACGACGGCCGCGTTCACCTCGGGGTCGTCGGTGGCCGCGATCGCGTACCAGGCGCCGTCCAGGTCGCCGTCGCGGTATTCCCGGATCAACAGCCTGATGCCGTCCATCGCCTCGACGGCGCGAGTCGCACTTCGGGAGATGACGTGCACGTCTGCGCCGCTGGCGATGAGCAGCGGCAACCGGCGCTGGGCAACCGAGCCGCCACCGATCACGACGACCTTTTTGCCGGCCAGTCGCAGACCCACCAGGTAGGGGCTCTCAGTCACCCGCCAAGCCTAGAAGCTCGGTTGGCCGCGTGCGCGACGAAGCGTGCCACCGCTTGAGGTGCCGCAGCGGGATGGGTGTGCAGGTACGACGCGTGCACTCCGCGATGCACCGCACCTTCTCGCACGCGCGCCGCAGTTGCCTCCCGGTACTCCCACGCCGGCGGGTAGCCGTCGCTGAATGAGACTGTGGTGCGGTGAAATTCGTGGCCAACCACTCGTTCGCCCGGGCGATACAGCGGCGAATCGGCCACGGCGACGGCGTCGCGGTACCCCAGCTTCAGGTGCGGTGTGAAGCTCGCCGATCCGGCCAGCACGCCGCACATCGGGTATCCGTCCAGCTGCGCGGCCAGGTAGATCAGGCCGGCGCATTCGGCGTGCACCGGCGCGCCGGACCCGGCCAACTCGTTGATTTGCCGGCGGGCGACGTCATTGGCGGACAGCTCGGCGCTGAATTGCTCGGGAAAACCGCCGGGCACCACCAGCGCGTCCGAGTCCTGGGGCAATTCGTCGGCCAGCGGGTCGAACTCGACCACTTGGGCGCCCGCGGCGCGCAGCAGCTCGGCATGTTCGGCGTAGCCGAAGCTGAACGCCTTTCCGGACGCCAACGCGACGATGCATTTGCCCGTGGTATCCGCCTCACCCAGTGCGGCCGCGGGGTCCCATGGCGGACCGGTGACTCGGCTCGCGGCCGCGGCGAAAACCGCTGTCAGATCGACGTGCCGAGCCACCAGAGCCGTCATCGCCTCGACCGCGAGCCGCGCTCGTCGGCCGTATTCGACCGCTGTGATCAAGCCCAGATGCCTTGTCGGCAGCTCCAATTCAGCGACCCGGGGAATCGCTCCGAGCACCGGGACGCCGGCCTGCTCGCAGGCCTGCCGTAACACCTGCTCATGTCTGGGTGATCCGACTCGGTTGAGGATCACGCCGACGATGCGGGTTGCGGTGTCGAACGTGGAAAAACCATGTAGCAGTGCGGCAATGCTGTGACTTTGGCCGCGGGCGTCGACGACCAGGATGACCGGCGCGCCGAGCAGCCGCGCGACGTGGGCCGTCGAGCCCGCGGCCGGGCCGCCGGCGTCGGGTCCGATGCGCCCGTCGAACAGGCCCATCACCCCTTCGACGACCGCGATGTCGGCACCGGCGGAGCCATGGGCGTACAGCGGGCCGACCAGCCGCTCCCCCACCAACACCGGGTCCAGATTGCGGCCGGGCCGTCCCGCGGCCAGCGAATGGTAGCCGGGGTCGACGAAATCCGGGCCCACCTTGAACGGCGCCACGGTATGACCTGCCGTCCGCAGGGCTCCGATCAAACCCGTTGCGAGCGTGGTCTTTCCGCTGCCCGACGCAGGCGCGGCGATGACTATCGCGGGGGTAGATCTCACCGCGCGCACCGATGCCGCGAGCGCCCGCAAAATGCCACGCGATAGGGGGTTTTGGCGTACAAATGAGGACGCTCGCGGGACGGGGGTCGCGCCGGAATCACCACTCGATGCCCTTCTGCCCCTTGCGTCCCGCGTCCATCGGATGCTTGATCTTGGTCATCTCGGTGACCAGGTCGGCGGCCTCGACCAAACGGGCCGGGGCATCGCGTCCGGTGATCACCACATGCTGGTAGCCGGGGCGGGCCAGCAGGACCTCCACCACGTCGTCGGTGTCGACCCAGCCCCACTTCAGTGGGTAAGTGAACTCGTCGAGCACATAGAAGTCGTGTTGCTGTGCGGCCAGCCGACGAGCGATCTCGGCCCAGCCGGCCGCTGCGGCCGCCGCGTGATCGAGTTCAGAGCCCGACTTGCGTGTCCAGGACCAGCCGGCGCCCATTTTGTGCCATTCCACCGCGCCGCCCACACCGTCGCGGTCGTGCAAGTCGCTGAGCCGACGAAAGGCCGCCTCCTCGCCCACCTTCCACTTGGCGCTCTTGACGAACTGGAACACGGCGACATCGAGACCGATGTTCCACGCCCGCAAGGCCATTCCGAACGCCGCCGTCGACTTTCCCTTGCCCGCGCCGGTGTGTACCGCCAGGATCGGTGTGTTGCGCCGGGCCCGGGTGGTCAGGCCATCATCGGGAACTTGGAGCGGACGGCCCTGTGGCATAAGCGTTTTGTCCTCGCCGTTCAGGCGACGTTGCGCACGGTTTGCATCAGATGATCGGCGCGCAGCTGCTCGAGCCGTACCGCGGGCGCACCGAGTTGCCGGGCCAGCTGCTCGGCCAGCCCCAGCCGCACGTAGGACGTCTCGCAGTCCACGACCACCGCGGCCACACCTTCGGCGACCAGCCGTGCCGCCGCGATTCCGCTGCGTCGCAAGGGATCTGGACCCGCGGTGGCCCTGCCGTCGGTCAGTACCACCACCAGCGGCCGCCGGGCGCGGTCGCGAACCCGTTCGCGGATCACCAGCTCGCGCGCCGCCAGCAGGCCCTCGGCGAGCGGAGTCTTCCCGCCGGTGTCGAACCGGGCCAATCGCCGGCCCGCGATATGCGCCGACGACGTCGGCGGCAGCAACAGCCGCGCCGCATGCTGACGGAATGTGATCACCGCGACCTTGTCGCGCCGCTGGTAGGCGTCGCGCAGCAGCGACAGCGTGGCTCCGCTGACCGCGGCCAGGCGGTCGCGGGCGGCCATCGACCCGGACGCGTCGACCACGAATATCACCAGGTTGCCCTCGCGCCCTTCGCGGACTGCCCGGCGGATGTCGTCCGGCCCCGGCCGCAGCGGCCCCGCTGCGCCGGACCGCTCGGCGGCGCATAGCAACGTGGCGAACACATGCAGTCCGCCCGCGGCATCGCCTGGGGTTGCCGACACCGCTGCGCCGAACCGGTTGCGGGCGCGCGAGCGTCGGCCGGGCGCGCCCGCGCCGGTCCCGGGGACGGTCAGCGCCCGAGTGCGAAAGACCTTCGTCGGCGGCGCGCTGGGGCGTGGTGGTTGTGGCGCGTTCGACGACGAATTCCGCTGTGGCGGATGGTCTTCCATGTCTGCTGACGGCCCACCCCCCGGCGGATCCGGGTCGGGATCCGGCTCGTGATCGCCGGCTTGTCGCAGTGCCTCGTCCAGCTCGTCGCGGTCGATGCCGTGCTCGTCGAACGGGTCCCGGCGACGCCGATGCGGCAACGCCAATTCGGCCGCCGCCCGGATGTCCTGCTCCTCGACCGAAAGCGCGCCACGCCAGGCAGCGTGCGCCACCGCGGTCCGGGCCACCACCAGGTCGGCCCGCATCCCGTCGACGTCGAACGCGGCGCACAGCCCCGCGATGCGACGTAACTCGTTGTCGGGCAATGCCACATCGTCGACCAGGGTTCGTGCCGCGGCGATTCGGCGGGCCAGTTCGGCGTCGGCGTCGGCGTAGCGTTGGGCGAACCCGTCCGGGTCGGCCTCGTAGGCCATCCGCTGCTGGACGACCTGCACGCGCACATCGACGTCACGCGACGCCCGCACGTCGACGGTCAGGCCGAATCTGTCCAGCAGTTGCGGCCGCAGCTCACCCTCCTCCGGGTTCATGGTGCCGATCAGCACGAAGCGGGCCTCGTGCGAATGCGAGATGCCGTCGCGCTCCACATGCACCCGTCCCATCGCGGCGGCGTCGAGCAGCACGTCGACCAGGTGATCGTGCAGCAGGTTGACCTCGTCGACGTAGAGGACGCCGCCGTGTGCGCGGGCCAGCAGCCCGGGTGAGAACGCGTGCTCGCCGTCACGCAACACCCGCTGCAGATCCAGCGACCCGATCACCCGGTCCTCGGTGGCGCCCAGCGGCATCTCCACCAAGCCCCCACCGCTCCCGGTCGCCGCCGAAAGCAGCGCGGCCAGACCGCGCACGGCCGTCGACTTGGCGGTGCCCTTCTCGCCGCGGATCAGCGCACCGCCGATTTCCGGACGCACGGCGCACAGCAGCAGCGCCAGGCGCATCTGGTCGTGGCCCACGATCGCGCTGAACGGATAGGGCTTCACGGCTGCTGCGCCAAACCGGAGCCGGGCCGCAGCATGGGCAGATGCGGGATACCGTCTTCCACGAAATCCGCCCCGTCGCGGACGAATCCGTGCTGGGCATACATGTCGGCCAGGTATGACTGCGCGTCGATGCGGCAGGGATAGTCGCCCACCTCCGCCAATGCGGCGCGTAGCAGCCGCGTGGCGTGACCTTGGCCGCGTGCGCCGCGTTTGGTACACAGCCGCCCGATCCGGAACGCCTTCTCGCCCCCCGCGTGCTCCTCCATCAGCCGTAGCGTACAGATCACCTCTCCCGCCGGTGTCTCCAGCCAGAAATGCCGGGTTTCGGCGAGCAGGTCGCGTCCGTCCAATTCCGGGTAAGGGCAAGCCTGTTCGACGACGAACACCTCCACCCGAAGCTTGAGCAGCTCGTAAAGCGTCTGGGCGGCAAGGTCTTTGGACCATACCCGGCGCAGCACTGCGCTCATTGGCGCCGCTCCAGCTGCAGCGCCTTGCTGCCCCACGACCAAACCTCATCGAACAGCGCCGGTTCGCGGGAAAGCTGAGCCCCCAGCGACGGCACCATCTCCTTGAGTGTGGGCAGCCAGGACTGATACCGGTCGGCAAAGCAGCGCTGCAACACCTCGAGCATGATCGGCACCGCCGTCGAGGCGCCCGGCGAACCGCCAAGCAGGCCGACGATGCTGCCGTCGGCCGCACCGACCAAAGTGGTGTCGAATTCCAGCACGCCGCCTTTGCGCCGGTCCCGACGGATGACTTGCACCCGCTGGCCGGCCACCGTCAATTCCCAGTCGGAATCGACTGCGCTGGGCGCGAATTCGCGCAGTGCCTGCACGCGGTCGGGTGGTGTGAGTCGTAGTTGGCCGAGCAGATAGTTGAGCAGCGTCGCCTGGGTGAACCCGACCCCGAGCATGGACATCACATTGTTCGGCCGGACCGACCGCGGCAGGTCGCTGAAGTGACCGTGTTTCAAGAACTTCGGCGACCAGCCGGCGTAGGGGCCGAACACCAGCCAGGATTTGCCGTCGACGAACCGCAGGTCCAGGTGCAGCGCCCCGAGCGGTGGGGCTCCCGGCGCCGGGGCACCGTACACCTTGGCCCGGTGCGCGGTGGTGAGCCCCGGGTTGTCGGTGCGCAGGAACTTGCCGCCGATCGGGAATCCGGCGAAGCCGCTGATCTCCTTGATGCCGGACTTCTGCAACAGCGGGAGGGTGTCGCCGCCGGCCCCGGCAAACACGAATTTCGCGTTCAGCTGCCGCTTTTGGCCGGTACGCCGGTTATTGACCGTCAACGTCCAGGTGCCGTCGGACTGCCGCGACAGGTTGCGGACCTCGTGGCCGAACAACGCGACAGTGCCGTTGCGAACCCCGTAGCCGACGAGCTGCCGGGACAGGGCGCCGAAGTCGACGTCGGTGCCGTCCTGCGCCCAGTTCAGCGCTACCGGCTCGCGGAAGTCGCGGCCGGCGGCCATGAACGGTAACCGCCTGGCGAACTCGTCGGGGTTCTCGATCAATTCGACGCGAGCGAACAGCGGGTTGTCCGCCAACGCCCGCCGCCGCCGGCGCAGGTAGTCGACGCCGGATGCGCCCTGGGCGAAGCTCGCGTGCGGCACCGGGTTGAGGAAGCCGCGATCGGTCAGGATGCCGTTCTCCACGGCGTAGGCCCAAAACTGCCTGGTGACCTGGAACTCCTCGTTGATGCGCACCGCCTTGGCGATGTCGATCGAGCCGTCCGGGCGCTGTGGCGTGTAGTTCAGCTCGCACAGCGCGGAGTGCCCGGTGCCGGCGTTGTTCCAGGCATTGCTGCTTTCGGCGCCGACGGCATCCAGCCGTTCCACCATGGTGATCGACCAGTTCGGTTCCAGCCGCCGCAGCAACGCACCCAGGGTGGCGCTCATGATGCCGGCACCCACCAGAGCGACGTCCGTACGGGCTAGCCCAACCACAAACTCGTCACCTCCAAACCGTCCCAAGGTTATCCCGGTGCCTGCCCGGCCAGATTTCTACACCGCACGGCAAAACCGGCCGAACACGCTTTAAGCTGGCCCGGTGACCGTCGGGGCGACTGGCTGGGTGCCCGATGTCCTGCCCGGGTATTGGCAGAGCACGATCCCGCTCGGTCGGGATCCCGCCGGCGAGGGCGACATCGTCGCAACCTTGATACGCCGCGGGCCGGAAACGGGCCAAGCCGCACAGGCCGAGCACGCGGTGCTGGCAATACACGGCTTTACCGACTACTTCTTCCACACCGAGTTGGCCGATCACTTCGCCAACCGCGGCTTCGCCTTCTATGCGATGGACCTGCAAAAGTGTGGCCGGTCGCGGCGGGCCGGCCAGACGCCGCACTTCATCACCGACCTGGCGCACTACGACAAAGAACTCGAACAGGCGCTCAGGATCATCGGCGAGGAAGCCGGCTCGCCCCAGGTGCTGGTCTACGGCCACTCCACCGGCGGGTTGGCCGTGGCGCTGTGGCTGGACCGGCTGCGACGGCGGGGGGCGACGGCACAGGCCGGCGTCGGTGGCCTGGTGCTCAACAGCCCCTGGCTGGATCTGCAGGGTCCGGCGGTCTTGCGGCTCGGCCTGACCTCGGCCGCGATCGCGGCGCTGTCGCGGCTGCGGACCAAAGGGGTGATTCGCGGGCAGGGCAACGGCGGTTACGGGTCCAGCCTGCACCGGGACTATCACGGCGAATTCGACTACAACCTGGAATGGAAACCGTTGGGGGGATTTCCCATCACCCTGGGCTGGCTGCACGCCATGCGCCGCGGTCAGGCCCGGCTGCAGCGCGGCCTCGACGTGGGTGTGCCCAACCTGATCCTGCGTTCGGACCACACCGTTCGCGAAGACGCCGGGCCGGCCGCCCTGGAACATGGCGACGCGGTTCTGGACGTCAAGCAGATCGCCCGATGGTCCGGTTGTATCGGCAACCGCAGCACCATTGTTCCGGTAAAAGACGCCAAACACGACGTGTTCTTGTCGATGCCGCAACCGCGCCGGTTGGCCTACAACTACCTGGACCACTGGCTGGACGATTACCTCAAGGCAGCGACCGACAGCTCACCATCGAAAGGGTAAGCGGCTCAGGCACAATGGAGACCTACGACTTAGCGATCATCGGAACGGGTTCTGGCAACAGCATTCTCGACGATCGCTACGCCCGCAAGCGGGTGGCGATCTGTGAGCAGGGAACGTTCGGCGGCACCTGCCTGAACGTGGGGTGCATTCCGACGAAGATGTTTGTCTACGCCGCCGAGGTCGCCAAGACCATCAGGGGCGCAGGGAGATACGGCGTCGACGCGCACATCGACCGGGTGCGGTGGGGCGACATGGTGTCGCGCGTGTTCGGTCGGATCGATCCGATCGCGCTCGGCGGCGAGGACTATCGGCGCTCGGCGCCCAACGTCGAGGTCTATGGCCGGCACACCCGCTTCGGGCCGGTGCAGGCGGATGGGCGCTATCTGTTACGCACCGATGCCGGTGAGGAATTCACCGCCGATCAGGTGGTGATCGCGGCGGGCTCGCGGCCGGTGATCCCACCCGCGATCCTGGCGTCCGGCGTGGATTATCACACCAGCGACACCATTATGCGGATCGCCGAACTGCCCGAGCACTTGGTGATCGACGGAGGCGGCTTCGTAGCAACCGAATTCGCCCATATCTTCTCCGCGCTCGGCGTGCGGGTCACGCTGGTGATCAGGGGTAGCACGTTGCTGCGCCACTACGACGACACCATCTGCGAGCGGTTCACCCGTATTGCCTCGAGTAAGTGGGAACTGCGCACTCACCGCAACATCGTCGGTGCGGTGACGCGTGGCTCCGGCATCACCCTGGAACTCGACGACGGCTGCACGCTCGACGCCGACATGTTGCTGGTCGCGACCGGCCGGCTGTCCAACGCCGACCAGCTGGACGCCGAGCAGGCCGGCGTCGACGTCGAGAACGGCCGGGTGGTGGTCGACCAGTATCAACGAACCTCGGCGCGTGGGGTTTTCGCCCTCGGTGACGTGTCGTCGCCGTACCAACTCAAACACGTCGCCAACCACGAGGCCCGCGTGGTGCAGCACAATCTGCTGTGCGACTGGGACGACACCGACTCGATGGCGGTCACCGACCACCGGTTCGTCCCGTCGGCGGTGTTCACCGATCCTCCGCTGGCCACCGTCGGACTGACCGAAAATCAAGCCATCGCACGTGGATTCGACATTTCGGTCAAGATCCAGGACTACGGCGACGTCGCGTACGGCTGGGCGATGGAGGACACCACCGGAATCGTCAAGCTCATCGCCGATCGCCGCACCGGTTGCCTGCTGGGCGCGCACATCATGGGTTACCAGGCTTCATCGATCATCCAGCCGCTGATCCAGGCGATGAGTTTCGGGCTGACCGCCGCCGAAATGGCGCGCGGCCAATACTGGATACATCCGGCGTTGCCCGAGGTGGTGGAAAACGCGCTATTGGGACTGTGCTGACGGTTCCCGGCTCTGCTGGCATCGGGGACACAGGCCGCGCAGCGTCAGGCCGGCCCGCTCCGACAGCGCGAACGAGCTGCCCTCCATCGCATGTTTCAGCGCTGAGCTGAGCTGGCGCGCAGGCACTTCGATAATCGATTCGCATCGGGTGCACACCGCGTGGTGGTGGGGGGCGGTGGCCAATCCATACGTGGTCACGCCGCCGTCGAGGGTCAACGCGTGCAGCACATCCTGCTCAACCAGCGTCGTCACGGTGCGGTAGATGGTGGCAACGTCGGGCGGGTGGGCATCGGGTGGCAGGCTTTCGCGCACCCGCTGGTGAATCTCGGCCACGGGCAGGTGGCCGTTAACCGGCTCGAGCACGGCCAGCACCTGAATTCGCGAGGCCATCCGGCGCAGTCCCCGGGCACGCAGGAATTCGCCGAGCCGCTCGGTGACCGCCGGATCGAGTGCTGCGGGCTTGGGCCCCATCCGTCCAGTGTCGCGCCGGATACCGGGGATTGCCAGGGTCTCACCGTTCCTGCAAGCCACTTGCATCCAGGTTCTGACCAAACCTACAGTCGGGACTGTTGCGTTCTGCCCGATGCGGAAGGACGGCATGGCCAGCACCGAGCTCGACCGGCTCCCATCGTGGTGGTCCAGGTTGCGCGACATGCTCGAACCGGCGGAATGGTGGCGGCTGGCATCGATGCTGGCGGTAATCGCCGCGCTGCATCTGGTCGGCTGGATCACCTTGGTGTTCTTCGTGAATCCCGCCGCACTCAGTTTGGGCGGCAAGGCATTTGGGATCGGCGTCGGTGTGACGGCGTATACCCTGGGCCTGCGGCACGCCTTCGACGCCGACCACATCGCTGCCATCGATAACACCACCCGCAAGCTGATGAGCGATGGTCAGCGCCCCCTGGCGGTGGGCTTCTTCTTCTCCCTGGGCCACTCGACCGTCGTGTTCGCGTTGGCGGTGCTGCTGGCGACCGGGCTCAAGGCCATCGCCGGGCCGGTGGAAAGCGAATCGTCGGCTCTGCATCACTACACCGGCGTGATCGGTACCAGCATCTCGGGGATGTTCCTGTACCTGATCGCCGTCCTCAATGTCGTCATTCTGATCGGCATCCTGCGGGTCTTGACCCGGTTGCGCCGCGGCGACTACGACGAGGCTCAACTCGAGCGGCAACTGGACAACCGCGGGCTGATCAACCGTCTGCTCGGCCGCTTCACCAAGTCGATCACCAAGTCCTGGCACATGTACCCGGTCGGTCTGCTGTTCGGGCTGGGGTTCGACACCGCCACCGAGATCGCGCTGCTGGTCCTGGCCGGCACCAGCGCGGCGGCCGGACTGCCTTGGTATGCCATCCTGTGTCTGCCCGTGCTGTTCACCGCCGGCATGTGCCTACTGGACACCATTGACGGGTCGTTCATGAACTTCGCCTACGGCTGGGCCTTTTCCAATCCGGTGCGCAAGATCTACTACAACATCACCATCACCGCACTGTCGGTGGCCGTCGCTCTGCTGATCGGCAGCGTGGAACTGCTGAGCTTGTTCGCCGGGCAGTTCGGCTGGCGTGGGACGTTCTGGGACTGGATCGGCAGATTGGACCTCAACGCGGTCGGATTCGTCGTCGTCGGCATCTTCGTGTTGACCTGGGCAGTGGCGTTGCTCGTCTGGCGCTTTGGCCGGTTCGAGGAGAAATGGTCCTCCGGTTTCGGCGTTGAAAGCGGGACTTAGGTCCAGTTATCCACACTTGGAAGTTTGTCCACAACTTGGCGATCTGGCTCAGCATTCCGCGGGCAACTCCCACTAGATTCGAAAGTATGTTCGATGCCCAGTTGCCCGACGCCGCCGCGCTTCGCGACGCCGACGACGCGGCGGTGGTCGCCGCGATCGCCGAGGGCGCTCGGGTGGAAGCGGCCGCGGCGGCGCGCCGGCTTTCGGCCATCGCCGAGCTGGTGGCCCGCCGCGCCGAGGGTTCCACCGATCGGGCGCGCTGGTCGTGTGACAACTGGGACGCGATCGCCGCCGAGGTCGCCGCCGCCCAAGGGATCAGCCACGCCATGGCGTCGGGGCAGATGTATCTGGGGGTGGCGCTGCGTGACCGCCTGCCGAAGGTGGGCGCCCTGTTCGCGGCGGGTGCACTCAGCGTGCGGCTGGCCAGCTCGATCGTGTGGCACACCGCCTTGATCAAAGACCCCGACACGCTGGGCCTCGTCGATCAGCAACTGGCCGGCGACGCCACGCACTTCGGGCCACTGTCGGTGACCAAGACCGCCCAGGCCATCGACGCGATCGTGGATCGCCACGACCCCGCCGCGGTGCGCCGCGCCCGCGCGGGTGGGCGCGGACGCGACGTGGTGATTGGCCCCGCAAACGACCACTCGGGCACCGCGAACCTATGGGGCTGCTTGTTCGCCCACGACGCCGCCGTCTTGGAGCGCCGGCTCACCCAGATGGCCCACGACGTGTGCGCCGAGGACCCGCGCACCGTCGCCCAGCGCCGCGCCGACGCGTTGGGCACGCTGGGCGCCGGAGGAGAGCGGCTGGTCTGTGGCTGCGGACGCCCCGAATGCCCCACCGGTTCTGATCCCGATCCGCGCGCGGCCGCGGTGGTCATCCACGCCGTCGCCGAGCAGGCCACCCTGGACGCGGAACCCGACCCGCACACCTCCGGTGAGCCACCGTCGCGCCCGATCACCCCGGACATGACTGTGGCCGAGGCGCTGGCCCCCGACCCCGAACCCGACCTGCCGGCTGGGCCGCGGCCACCGGCGGCTCACCTGCTCAGCGGCGGCTGGACGCTGCCGGCTTCGATGGTGGCCGAGCTGATCCGCAGGGGCGCCCAAGTCCGCGAGGTGCGCCACCCCGGCGACGCTCCACCAGAGCCGGGGCATCGGCCCTCGGCCGCCCTGGAGCGCTTCGTGCGCTCCCGCGATATGACGTGTCGGTTCCCCGGATGCGATCACCCCGCCGAGTTCGCCGATATCGATCACACCATCGCCTGGCCGTTGGGGCCCACTTGCGCGTCCAACCTCAAGTGCCTGTGCCGAAAACACCACTTGCTCAAGACTTTTTGGACCTCCTGGCGCGACGAGCAACACCCCGACGGCACCATCGTGTGGACCTCGCCCAGCGGTCAGCAATACGTGACCCGTCCGGGTAGCCGGTTGCTGTTTCCCGCGCTGTGTTTGCCCACCGGCGAAATACGCACCGCCCCCAACACTTACCGCTCATCGCGGAATCGCGGCGTGATGATGCCCACCCGCCGGCGCACCCGAGAACAAGACCGCGCCGCGCGCATCGACGCCGAACGCCAAGCGAATCTGCTTGCCTTGCAAGCCGAACGCCGACAACCCCAGGTGCCCACTTTCCGTCCCCCGCCACCCGGCGACAGCGACGACGACCCGCCCTTCTGAGTACAGGTCAACGGACAGCCGCCATTCGCCGGGCACGCCCTTGAGCTGGTGAGTGCCGCGGTCTTCGAATGAGCACGATTCGGGTGTAGAAAAGGGCCATGCACGAGCTGTCGCTCTGCGAGGCGATCGCCGGTGTGGTCAAGACGTACGCCGACGGCCGGCACGTCGACGTCGTCCGCGTCCGGGTCGGCGCACTGCGCCAGGTGGTGCCGGAATCGCTGTCGTTCTGCTGGACCCTGGTCCGGGACTCCGAGAACATGCCCGACGCCGAGCTTGAACTCGAGTGCGTCACCGCCGAAGTGAAGTGCCGGTCCTGCGGCGAACAGTCCGAGATCACCTCCGCGTGGTCGATCTGGTGCCCGCAGTGTGACAGTCCCGATGTCGAGGTGCTGCGCGGCAACGAGTTTCTGGTGACGTCGTTGGACGTCTCGTGAAAGGTGTTCATTATGGGTAGGTTTCACCGGCACGACGACGGTACCGTGCATTCCCACGAGTATGAGCACGAGCACGATGACTTTCACGCCTATCAGACCGGGAAACAGCGCGTCGACGTCTTGCAGGCGATCTTCGCCGAGAACGACCAGCTGGCCGACGTCAATCGGGCAGCGTTCGACAGCAACGGGATCCGTGCGCTGAACCTGATGAGTTCGCCGGGCTCAGGTAAGACGACCGTGCTGCAGGCCACGCTCGATGCGCTGGCCGGTGAGTTCGCCATCGGGGTGATCGAAGGCGATATCGCCACCGACCTGGATGCGGCCAAGCTCAGCGGCCGCGGGGCCCAGGTGTCTCTGCTGAACACCAGCAACGGGTTTGGCGGTGAATGCCACCTCGACGCGCCGATGGTCAGCCGCGCATTGCCCGGGCTGGACCTTCGGCAGCTGGATTTGGTGATCATCGAGAACGTGGGCAACCTGGTCTGCCCGGCGGAGTTCGACGTCGGCGAGCACGCCAAGGCGATGGTCTATTCCGTCACCGAGGGGGAAGACAAACCGCTGAAGTATCCGGTGATGTTCAGATCGGTAGATGCGGTGCTGCTGAACAAGATTGACTTGGTTCCGCATCTGGACGTCGACGTCGACGCCTATATCGCGAACGTCCGCCAGGTCAACGCGGCGGCGACGATCCTGCCGGTCAGCGCCCGCACCGGAGCCGGCATGCCAGCCTGGTTCGGCTGGCTGCGCAGGTTCGCTATTGCAAATGACTTGCAAGACAACGTAAAACGTTAGACCAGCTGCATTTTTCACCACCACGCTGACATTGACAACACCCGATGGCGGGAGTAGACCCAGAAACAACGCCGCGCAAGTGGGCCGACGGTCGACTCCGGCGGCGGAGGGGCCTCAGCCCGCCCCGGAAAGCTGCAGCATGCCAACGGAAGCAGCAGTCAAAGCAGAAGAAGCATTGATCCACGTGCTCTGGATCAACGCTGGTCTCAGTTGTGATGGCGATTCGGTGGCGTTGACTGCCGCCACCCAGCCCAGCGTGGAAGAGATCGCCCTCGGCGCACTACCCGGCCTGCCACAGGTCGCCGTGCACTGGCCCCTGATCGACTTCGAATGCGGACCGACGGGAGGGGCCGATGATTTCCTTTCATGGTTCTTCAAAGCCGACCGGGGCGAGCTCGAGCCCTTCGTATTGGTCGTCGAAGGCTCCATTCCCAACGAGAAGATCAAGGACGAGGGTTACTGGTGCGGGTTCGGCAACGACCCGGCGACCGGCCAGCCGATGACCACCAGCGAGTGGCTGGACCGGTTGGCCCCCAAGGCCACTGCGATCGTCGCCGTCGGCACCTGTGCCACCTACGGCGGCATCCATGCGATGGCCGGCAACCCCACCGGCGCCATGGGCGTACCCGATTACCTCGGTTGGGATTGGAAGAGCAAGGCCGGCATCCCGATCGTCTGTGTGCCCGGGTGCCCGATCCAGCCGGACAACCTGTCGGAGACGCTGACCTACCTGCTCTACATGGCTACCGACCAGGCGCCGATGATTCCGCTCGACGAGGCGCTGCGCCCAAAGTGGTTGTTCGGCAACACCGTGCATGAAGGCTGCGACCGGGCCGGCTACTACGAGCAAGGTGATTTCGCCACCGAGTACGGGTCGCCGAAATGCATTGTCAAACTGGGTTGTTGGGGCCCGGTCGTCAAGTGCAACGTGCCCAAGCGCGGCTGGATCAACGGCATCGGCGGCTGCCCGAACGTCGGCGGCATCTGCATCGGATGCACGATGCCGGGCTTCCCGGACAAGTTCATGCCGTTCATGGACGAGCCCCCGGGCGGCAAGGTGTCGACCACCGCTTCGGGTCTGTACGGCAGCGTGATTCGCAACCTGCGGGGCATCACGGCTCGCACCGTCGACAAAGAACCGCGCTGGCGCCACAAGGGCACCAAGCTCGAGACCGGAGCCCGCCGCACCTGGTAGGTCGCGGCCGGATCGATTTCCCCTAGCCTCCCCAAGAGCCCTGCGGGCGGAGAGTAGTAATAGCGATGACAACCATCATTCCCGAACCGACGCAAGCCAGCCGGGAACCCGGCCAACTCGTCGAAATGGCCTGGGATCCGATCACCAGGATCGTCGGCAGCCTCGGCATCTACACCAAGATCGATTTCGAGAACCGAGAAGTCGTCGAGTGCCACAGCACCTCGTCGATCTTCCGCGGCTACTCGATCTTCATGAAGGGCAAGGACCCGCGCGACGCCCACTTCATCACCAGCCGCATCTGCGGCATCTGCGGCGACAACCACTGCACCTGCTCGTGCTACACGCAGAACATGGCCTACGGCGTCAAGCCGCCGCACCTCGGTGAGTGGCTGATCAACCTCGGCGAGGCCGCGGAATACATGTTCGACCACAACATCTTCCAGGAGAACCTGGTCGGCGTCGACTTCTGCGAGAAGATGGTCTCCGAGACCAACCCGAGCGTGCTCGCCAAGGCGGAGAACACCGCGGCGCCGCATGCCGACGCGCATGGGTACAAGACGATTGCCGACATCATGCGCTCGCTGAACCCGTTCAGCGGCGAGTTCTACCGGGAAGCGCTTCAGGTCAGTCGATGGACCCGAGAAATGTTCTGCCTCATGGAGGGTCGCCACGTGCACCCGTCCACCCTGTATCCCGGTGGCATCGGCACCGTCGCGACCATCCAGCTGATGACCGACTACATGACCCGGCTGATGCGGTACGTGGAATTCATGAAGAAGGTCGTCCCCATGCACGACGACCTCTTCGACTTCTTCTACGAAGCCCTGCCCGGCTACGAGAAGGTCGGGCTGCGGCGCACCCTGCTCGGTTGCTGGGGGTCCTTCCAGGATCCCGAAGTGTGCAACTTCGCGTACAAGGACATGGAGCGCTGGGGCAACGCGATGTTCGTCACCCCGGGCGTGGTGGTGGACGGCAAGCTGGTCACCCACTCGCTGGTGGACATCAACCTCGGTATCCGGATCCTGTTGGGCAGTTCGTATTACGACGACTGGACCGACCAGGAGATGTTCGTCAAGACCGATCCGCTGGGCAACGCGGTGGACCGGCGTCACCCGTGGAACCAGCACACCAACCCGCACCCGCAGAAACGCGATATGGACGGCGGCAAGTACAGCTGGGTGATGTCGCCGCGCTGGTTCGACGGCAAGGACCACCTGGCGCTGGACACCGGCGGCGGGCCACTGGCTCGGCTGTGGGCGACCGCGCTGGCCGGCCTGGTCGACATCGGCTATGTCAAGGCGACCGGTAGCAGCGTCAAGATCAACTTCCCCAAGACCGCCCTGAAGGGTCCGGTGGAATTCGAGTGGAAGATCCCCAAACACGGCAGCAACACCATCGAGCGGGACCGGGCCCGGACCTACTTCCAGGCTTATGCCGCGGCGTGCGGGTTGCACTTCGCCGAGAAGGCACTGGAGGAAATCCGCGCCGGCCGCACCAAGACCTGGGAGAAGTTCGAGGTGCCCGACGAGGCGATCGGCTGCGGCTTTACCGAGGCGGTTCGCGGCGTGCTGAGTCACCACATGGTGATCCGGGACGGCAAGATTGCCAACTACCACCCGTACCCACCGACCCCATGGAACGCCAACCCGCGGGACAGCTACGGCACTCCGGGCCCATACGAGGACGCGGTGCAGGGGCAACCGATATTCGAGGAGAACGACCGGGAGAACTTCAAGGGCATCGACGTCATGCGCACGGTGCGCAGCTTCGATCCGTGTCTGCCCTGCGGTGTGCACATGCACCTGGGCAACGGAAAGACGCTGGAGAGACTGCACACACCGACTCAGTCACCCGTCGGAGAGTGACTGATGGCGGATCGCCCGGAACTTTCTGGCAGCGACACGCAATGGCGTACGGCGGGCGATCGGATCCAGACTCTGCTGGATTCCTGTGCGGCGGGAGGTGCGGCCGCATATGAACGTGCCCAGGAACTGGTCCGGGAGGTGGTCGGGCTCTACGGAGCCGCGCTGGAACGGATCATGCAGCTCGCCCAGACCTCGGGCGCCGATGCGGCGTTAGCCGAGCGGCTGGCCACCGACGACCTGGTGGCCAGCCTGCTCCTGGTACACGGCCTGCATCCGCACGACCTGCGCCGCCGCGTCTCCGATGCGCTGGACCGGGTCCGGCCTTACCTGGGCTCGCATGGTGGGGATGTCGACCTGCTTGAGATCACCGACGACGGCGTCGTGCGGCTGGCATTCACCGGTAGTTGCAAGAGTTGCCCGTCGTCGGCGGTGACGCTGGAGCTGGCCGTGCAGGACGCCATCCGCGCAGCGGCACCGGAGATCGCCTCGATCGAGGTGGTGGCGGCCGGCAAGGACCGCGTGATTCCCGCGGAATCGCTTATGGCGCAACTGCATTCCAACGGGCACGGCCCGACCAGCTGGTACCCGGTGCCAGAGGTGGCCGATTTGGCGCCCGGCGAGGTCGGTGGCTTCCTGGTCGCCGGCACGGCGATGCTGGCCTGCCGGGTGGGTGACCAGGCGCTGGCTTACCGCGACCACTGTCCGATATGCCGAGACTCGCTGGCCGGTGCAAGACTGACCGGGGCGCTGCTGCGGTGCCCGCGCTGCCAGACGGATTTCGACGTCGTGCACGCCGGTTGCGGTCCCGGCGGTGTTCATCTCGAGCCGCTGCCGCTGTTACCCCGTGACGGCGTGCTGTCGGTGGCGCTGCGTAGCGAAGGCACAACGGTGCCGGTATGACCACCCCGTACGATGTGCTGGCCCGGATCAGCGGCAACCGCCCACTTGCCGAACCGGCCGGCGAGCGCTGCGAGATGTGCTCCGAGCCGATCGCCGACGAGCATCAGCACGTCGTCAATGTCGCAGGGCGCCAATTGATGTGCGTCTGCCGCGCCTGCTATCTGCTGTTTACCGACACGCAAGCCGAGCTGCGATACCGGGCGGTGCCCGACCGGTATTTGTCCTTCCCGGATTGTGCGCTGGACCGTCGCGCCTGGGAAGCGCTGCAGATCCCGGTCGGCGTTGCCTTCTTCTTCACCAACTCGGCGCTGGGCCGCACCGTCGCCTTATATCCCGGACCGGCTGGAGCATGCGAATCAGAACTGGACCTGACCGCCTGGGACAGCTTGCGCGGTGCCGACTGGCGGATCGGGTTGCCGGCCGATGACGTGGAGGCGCTGCTGGTCCGCGTTCCCGAAGCGGGCGAGGACGGCGAAGCGGGCCGGCCACAAAGTTATCTGGTCCCGATCGACGCCTGCTACGAGTTCGTCGGGCGGCTACGGATGCTGTGGCGGGGGTTTGACGGCGGCCAGCAGGCACGCGAGTTCATCGACGGCTTCTTCGCGCGGATCGCGGCCCGCGCCCAGCGGATGCCACGGGAGGCGCCGCGATGACGACACCCCGGCCGACCGACGTGACCTTCACCGTGCTGGACGTGGCGCCCGAGCCCTACGCGGTCACGCCGGTGCTTGCCGCCCGGATCGGCGTGGCCGCCGCTGGCGGTGACCCGGTGCACGCCATCGCGCTGCGCTGCCAGGTGCGCGTCGAGCCGGTGCGGCGGTCGTACTCCGACGAGGAAGCCGCCGGATTGCGCGATCTCTTCGGACCTCGGGAACGCTGGGCGTCCACCCAACGCACCTTCCTCTGGCAGCACTGCGCCGCAATGGTGCCGGGATTCACCGGCAACACCACGATCGTGCTTCCACTGGACTGCACCTACGACTTCGAGGTCGCGGCCGCCAAGTACCTGCACGCGCTGCGCGACGGCGCGCTGCCCCTCCAATTCCTGTTCAGCGGAACGATTTTCGCCAAGTCCGAACGCGGCTTCTCGGTGCAGCAGGTGTCCTGGGACTGCGAGGACCGTTACGACATGCCGGTCACGGTCTGGCGGGAGCTGATCGCCCAGCACTATCCGAATACCGGCTGGGTGCGGATGAGTCATGACACCATCGCCGCACTGTCCCGCTACAAGTCCGCGCGTGGCATGTTGGACTTCGATCACGCGGTGATCGCGTTGCTGGCCGGCGCGTCTGAACCGGAGGGCGCCCGGTGACGCCCGCGCCGTCAATGGATCGCGTCCGGGCCGTCGCCGACGCGGTGTTGTACGAGGGCTACCTGCTCTACCCGTACCGCGCCACTTCGAGCAAGAACCAATCCCGTTGGCAATTCGGTGTTCTGGGTCCGCCGGGCGCCGACGCCGCCGGGCTGGGCGAGGACGACACGATGGCGGCCCAGTTTCTGGTCGACGGTGCGCGGGCGATCACGCTGGTGGTGCGGTTCCTGCAGTTGCAGCATCGCCGCGCCGAACGCGAAATCGACGGCGTATTCGTGCCGGTCGAGGAACTAACCGCCGCATCCGGGTCATGGCTGACCTGGGACGAGGCGGTCGAATGTGAAGCGTCCTTCGGTCCGCTGGCCCTCGACGACGGCGACCAGTGCTGGACACTGCCGGTGACCGCGTCGCAAGAGACCGCTGTCGAACCCGTCGACGGCGGCCGACTGGTACGCGAGCGTCAGCAGGTGCGCGCCGAATTGACCGTACGCACCGAACCCGCAGCAGCGCGCCTGCTGCGGGTCTCCGCGCAACTCCGCAACGTCGGCGAGGCCGCAATCGACAAAAAGGACGCGATCGCACGCTCTCTGATCGGCGCTCACGTCATCGCCGAAGTCGTCGGCGGCCGGTTCGTCTCGCTGCTGGAGCCGCCGCCCGGCGCGGCCGACGCTGCGTCACGGTGCCGGCAACACCGGTGCTTCCCGGTGCTGGCCGGACCACCCGGCACCGATGAGATGCTGCTGGTTTCGCCGATCATCCTCTACGACCATCCCGAGGTCGCCGAGGAGAGCAACGCCGCGCTGTACGACTGCACGGAGATCGACGAGATCCTGACTCTGCGGGTGATGACCATGACCGACGAGGAGAAGGCGCAGGCCCGGGCGACCGACCCGCGGGCGGCGCAGATCATCGACCAGTGCGACACCATGTCGCCCGAGGCCATGGCGCGACTGCACGGTGTGTTGCGCGACCCCGGGCTGGTTCCCGAGGTACCGGCCGGAGTCGACTGGTGGGATCCATTGGCAGACAACGCCGTTCGACCGGAGATCGACGCCGTACTGGTGAACGGGACGCCGGTCTCCCGCGGCAGCCGGGTGAGGTTGCGGCCGCGGCGTACCGCCGACGCCCAGGACATCTTCGTCGCCGGCAAGACCGCCCGGGTCACCTCCGTGCATGAGGACGTGGAGGGCAACAAGCATGTCGCCGTCGTGGTCGAGGATGACCCGGCCGCCGACCTGCACGACTGGTATGGCCGCTACCTGTACTTCTCCCCCGACGAAGTTGAACCCATTGATCCGCAAGATATTTCGGTAAACCCTGAAAGGAGCTCACGATGGAATTGTTAGGCTGGGTGTTCCTTGCTCTCATCGCGATCGTGGTCGTGTCGGCAGCGGCGATGGGATTGATATCCCTGCCCGATGCCAAACGCTATCTTCGGCTGAGACGCATGTAGCCTGGCAGAGTAGCCCATGGCAGCACGCATTCTGGTCGCCGGAATCGGCAATATCTTCCTGGGAGACGACGGGTTTGGCTCCGAGGTGGTTCGGCACGCCGAGATACCCCAGGACGACTCCGTGCGTGTGGTGGACTACGGGATCCGCGGCATGCATCTGGCCTACGACCTGCTCGAGGATTGGGATTCGCTGGTCCTCGTCGACACCGTGCCGAGCCAGGGCCGTCCGGGCGCCCTGCACGTGTTCCAGGCTGATTGCCACACCGACTGCGGCGCACCGGGTTTGGATGCTCACGGCATGGACCCGGGAACCGTCTTCGCCAGCCTCCGCGCCCTGGGCGGCGAGCCGCCGTACACCGTCGTGGTCGGCTGCGAAGCCGAAAGCGTCGAGGAAGGGATCGGACTCAGCGATCCGGTGGCCGAAGCCGTGCCCCGGGCCGCTCGCGCCGTGCAGGAGATCGTCGCGGCGCTGCGCACCGGGGCTCCGACGCGGGAGGAGTGTTGAGCAGATGTGTCTGGGCATACCCGGTCAAGTAATCCGGATGCTGGATGGCTACGGTAACCAACTCGCGCTGGTCGATGTCACCGGTGAACAGCGCAAGGTCAACGTCGGCATGCTTCCCGACGAGACATTCGCGCCCGGTGATTGGGTGATCATCCACATGGGCTTCGTCGTCGAAAAGACCGACCGCGCCGGAGCCGAGCAGGCGATGGCCGGTCTGGAGTTGATGGGCCGCGGCCCCAGCGACCCGGGGGTCGGCTGATATGACCGACACCCCTGTGCTGACCGCCGTGGTTCCGCGAACCGCCGATGTTCGGCAGCGGTTCACCGTGACCGGCGTCGTCCAAGGGGTCGGCTTTCGTCCCTTCGTCCACCGCATCGCGACAGAGCTGGGACTGGCCGGTTTCGTCGGAAACGATTCGGGCGCGGTCTTTCTCGAGGTGCAGGGCGACCGCGCACGCATCGACGAATTCGCCGGGCGGCTGCGTGCCGAGGCGCCACCTCTGGCGCGGATCGGCACTGTGTCGTCCGTCGACATCGCACCGGAAACCGAGGGCCGCAACGGGTTCCACATCGTGGCCAGCCGGACCGCGGCCGGTGCCGGCACCCCCATTCCCCCCGATATCGCGGTGTGCGACGACTGTCTGGCCGAGTTGTTCGACCCCAGCGACCGGCGCTACCGGCACCCGTTCATCACCTGCACCAACTGCGGGCCCCGATTCACCATCATCAGTGCGTTGCCCTATGACCGTCCGGCCACCACGATGGCCACGTTCGACATGTGCGAGCGATGCGCCGCCGAATACCACGACCCGGCCAATCGCCGGTTCCATGCCCAACCGATAGCCTGCCCGAATTGCGGTCCGTCGCTGTGGTTCTCGTCGACGGCCGGGCGCATCGGCGAAGCCGATGCCGCGCTGGCGGCCGCCCAACGCGCGCTGGCGGCCGGTTCGGTGGTGGCGATCAAGGGGATCGGCGGTTACCACCTGGCATGCGCGGTCGACGACGACATGGCGGTCGGTGCGCTGCGGGCCCGAAAGGCGCGGGGGGCAAAGCCTTTCGCCATGCTGGTGCGTGACCTTGACGTCGCTCGGCGCTACGCGTTCGTCGACGAGGACGAGGCCGCCGTGTTGCGCAGCGCGGCCCGGCCGATCGTGCTGTTGCGGCGGCACGCCCGTGCGCCGGTGGCCGGGGGCGTCGCGCCGGGCAGCCCACTGTTCGGGTTGATGCTGCCCTACTCCCCGATTCATCACCTGCTGCTATCGCCCGTGCCCGGCGCCGGCACGCCGGTGCCCGACGCGCTGGTTCTCACCAGCGCCAATCGTTCCGACGAACCGATCTGCTTCACCGACGACGACGCCGCGCGCAGGCTTCCCGCGCTGTGCGACGCCGTCCTGGATCACGACCGCCCGATCCACGTGCCGTGCGACGACTCCGTGGTGCGCGTGGTCCACTGCGCTTCCGCTCGCGCTGATGAGTTGCCCGTCCGGCGGTCGCGTGGTTACGCGCCGCTGCCGGTGGATCTCGGCATCGACGGGCCCGCCGTGTTGGCGGTCGGCGGGGAGCTCAAGAACACCTTCTGCCTTACCGACGGCCCACGCGCGTACCTGTCGGGACACATCGGTGACATGGGCACCTGGGAGACGCTGCGGGCGTTCGAGCGGGCGGTCGGACAGCTCAGTGAAATACGCGGCAGCCCGGCACGATTGGCCGCCGATTTGCATCCGGGATATCACACCCGCAGCTGGGCCGAACGGCACGCACGGGGACGACCGCTGGATCTGGTCCAGCACCATCACGCGCATGTCGTTTCGTTGCTCGCCGAGCACGGCCGCCTCGGTGAACCCATCATCGGCGTCGCGTTTGACGGCACCGGCTTCGGCTGCGACCAGACCATCTGGGGCGGAGAGATCCTGCGGCTCGGCCGCGACAGCCACCGCTTCGTACGGGCGGGCCACCTGTTGCCGGTGCCGCTGCCCGGCGGTGACGCGGCGGTGCGCAATCCATGGCGAATGGCGCTGTCCCAACTGTGGGTGGCCGGCATCGAGTGGACTGCCGACCTCGCGCCGGTCCGTGCGGCGGCGCCGGGCGAATTACGGTTGATCCGTTCGCAATTGGAGAGCGGGACCGGGTGTGTGCCGTGTTCGAGCATGGGCCGGCTGTTCGACGCGGTCGCCGCTTTGCTCGGGGTGCGGCAGCGGATCGATTACGAGGGCCAGGCCGCAATCGAACTCGAGGCATTGGCCGACTCGGTCCGCGGCGATCTGGCGCGGCCCCTGCCGTCGCTGTCACTGACGGTGCGGCACGACGGGGTGATGGATCCGGCGCCGATGGTGCGGGCGCTGGTGTCGGCGCTGCAGACCGGCGACCCTCCGGCGCCGCTGGCGGCGGCGTTCCACCTCGCGGTCGCGGATGCCGTCGCCACTACCGTCGGACAGCTCGCCGGCGCCGTGCGACTGGTGGGCCTCACCGGTGGCGTGTTCCAGAACGTGCTGCTGCTCCGGGCATGCCGGGAACGGTTGCAGCGGGCCGGGTTTGACGTGCTGACCCATCACCTGGTGCCGCCCAACGACGGCGGCCTGGCGCTGGGCCAGGCGGCTATCTCCGTTATGACGGCACGGGAGGAGGGCTGACCGTTGAATGCCACCACCGCGATCGACCGCGGCCTGAGCGCCGAGCTCGCCGCAGACCTGGCCGCCACCGCGCTCACCTTGGCGAAGCGATTCGCGGCCGGGGCCACCATGTGGTCCATCGCACCCGCGTGGCAACCGCATGCCATGCACATCGCGGTCGAGTTCGTCCACCCGGTGATCATGGGCAAACGCGCACTGCCCGCGGTCGCCCTGACCGGCCCGGACCTGGTGGACCTGGTCCGGGTGTCAGTCCGGCCGGGCGACATCGTGATTGCCGTCTCCGCCGCGGACGACCCTGCGGTGTGTTCGGTGATGCGCCGCAGCCCGGCGTGGGGGGCCGGCACCGTCTGGATCGGCAGCGGGCAGCGGCCGACGGCGGGCCTGGCCGACCACGTGCTGTGGCTGGACGATCCCGACCCGCGGATACCCGCGACGGGCGGCTTCGTGCTGTTCTACCACCTGCTGTGGGAGTTGACCCACGTGTGTTTCGAGCATCCCGGCTTGCTCAAAACATCAGGCGCCGAGGATGTTTGCGTCACCTGCAGCGACGAGGGCCGGCCGGGCGAGGTTATGGCTGCTTCGACGCAGGGGTCAGCGACCGTGCGCACCGCGCGTGGCGTCGAGGACGTGGTGACCACGCTCATCGGGCCGGTCGCCGCGGGCGATCTGGTGCTGGTGCATGCCGGTACGGCGATCAGCCGCATGGAGAACGTCCGATGAGCGACGACGAACCCACCAACTTCCTCTACCCGTTCATCGATGCGCAAGAGGACGATTCCCAGTCGCTGCTCACCGACCTGGCCGCCTCCGCTCAGGCCAAAGCGGCCGAGAGCCTGGCGCTGCGGCGCTCCACGCTGGAAGCCAACGCCGACCTGCTGACCGAGGCCGCCAGCGAGATGGCACGCCGATTTGCCTCGGGCGCAAGGATGTTCACCTTCGGAAACGGCGGCAGCTGTACCGACTGCACAACGCTGGCCTGGTTGTTCGCCCGGCCACCGATGGGCAGGCCGCTGCCCGCCTGGTCGTTGACCGCAGATCAGGCCATCATCACCGCCCTGGGCAATGACGTCGGATTCGAGCTCGTCTTCGCCCGCCAGTTGATCGCGCGCGCCAAGGCCGGCGACATCGCCATCGCCATGTCGACCAGCGGCGGCTCGCCCAATCTGCTGGCGGCGCTGGCCGAGGCCCGGCAGCGTGGCATGTACACCATCGGCTTCGCCGGATATGACGGCGGCGCATTCGTCAACAACCCGAATGTGGACGTCTGCTTCGTCGTTCGGTCGCAGAGCGTGCACCGAATCCAGGAGTCGCAAGCACTATTGGGATACCAGCTGTGGCTGGCGGTCCATGAGCACGACGACCGAGGCTTGGGGGCGGCATGAGCCGGCCCAGCGAATACCTGTCCTCCGGCCCAAGGTTCGGCGAGGGCGAGGTGATCGAGCGGATCGAGTCGTTCCGCCGACGTCGCCCGCGGCTGCTCGACGAGCACGTCACCCTGGCGCACGGCGCGGGCGGTAAGGCATCGGCGGCACTGGTCGACGCGGTGTTCCTGGAGGCGTTCCGCAATCCGCTCCTCGAGTCGCTCGGGGACGGCGCGGTGCTCACCCTGCCCAGCGGCGAGCGGCTGGCGATGTCGACCGATTCATTTGTGGTGCAGCCCAGGCGTTTTCCCGGCGGATCCATCGGGAAGCTCGCGGTGCACGGCACCTGCAACGACCTGGCGATGGCCGGAGCCGTGCCGTCCTGGATCTCGGCGGCGTTCGTGCTCGAAGAGGGTTTCCCGATCGCCGAGCTCAAGGACGTCGTGGCGGACATGGCGGCCGCCGCCGCGAACGCGGGTGTTCAGATCGTCGCCGGTGACACCAAGGTGGTGCCCAAAGGCGCCGCGGACGGGATGTTCGTCACCACCACCGGCGCCGGCGTCGTTCCGGTGGGACGGCGACTGGATGCGCGGGCGGTGCGCGCCGGCGACAAGGTGTTGCTGTCCGGCACGATGGGCGACCACGGCATGGCCGTCATGCTGGCCCGCGGTGACCTGGCCATCGAGGCCGACATTCACTCCGACACCGCCTCGGTCAGCCCGCTGGTGGAACTGCTGCTGGCGGCTGCGCCGTCCACCCGTTGGCTGCGCGACGCCACCCGCGGTGGGGTGGGCACCGTCTGCAACGAATTGGCCCAGGCCTGCGGACTCGGGGTCTTGCTCGAAGAGGAGCGACTTCCGGTGCGGCCCATGGTCAGCGGCGCCTGCGAGCTGCTCGGCATCGACCCACTCTATGTCGCCAACGAGGGCAAGTTCGTCGCCGTCGTCGCGGCGGAGGAGGCCGAGGCGGGGCTGGCCGCATTGCGGTCGCATCCCTTGGGTGCCGACGCGGCCGACGTCGGCGAGATTGTCGCCGAACCCGCCGAAAGCGTGGTGCTGCGTACCGGATTCGGCGGCACCCGGATCGTCGACATGCTCGTCGGTGACCCGCTGCCGCGAATCTGCTGAACTTGGGAAAGGAGGTGCGCCTGCAATGTGTCTCGGCATTCCGGGTCGGATCGTACAGATCACCGACCGCGCAAACTATTTGGCGAAGGTGGACGTGAGCGGCGTGCAGCGCACGATCAGCGTTCGGCTGCTGGAGAACGACATGCCCGAGCCCGGCGACTGGGTGCTCGTACACGTCGGCTTCGCGATGGCCAAGATCGACGAGACGGAAGCGTTGCTGACCCTGGCCGCCGTCAAGAAACTCGGCGAGGCCTATACCACCGAGATCGAAGCCTTCGACTCCTCTGCCATTGTGTAAGGAACCGCAATGAAATTCGTCGACGAATTCCGCGATCCGGCCGCTGCCCGCAAATTGCTTTCTGCCATAGAGCATTTGGCGGGTCATGACGAGCACTTCAAGTTCATGGAGGTGTGCGGCGGACACACCCACACCATCTACCGCCACGGCATCGAACACCTGCTACCCGAGAATGTCGAACTGGTGCACGGCCCGGGTTGCCCGGTCTGCGTTATCCCGATGGGCCGCATCGACGACGCGATGTGGTTGGCCAGTCAGCCCGATGTCGTCTTCACCTGCTTTGGCGACATGATGCGGGTGCCGGGGTCGTCCGGCAGCCTGCTGGACGCCAAGGCGCGCGGCGCCGACGTGCGGTTCGTCTACTCCCCCCTCGACGCGCTGAAGATCGCGGTCGACCGTCCCGACAAGCAGGTGGTGTTCTTCGCCATCGGCTTCGAGACCACCGCGCCATCGACTGCAGTGACCCTGGTGCGTGCCCGCGACCTGAGATTGCGCAATTTCAGCGTGTTCTGCAACCACGTCATGATCGTGCCGCCGATCAAGGCCATCCTGGAGTCACCCGATTTGCGGCTGTCCGGTTTCATCGGCCCCGGGCACGTCTCGACCGTCGTCGGCAACCGGCCCTACCGGTTCGTACCCGAGGTGTACCGAAAGCCGTTGGTAGTGGCCGGCTTCGAGCCGCTGGACATCCTGGCCGCCGTGGCCATGCTGCTCCGGCAGATCCGGGAGGGTCGGTGCGAGGTGGAGAACCAGTACACGCGGGTGGTTCCCGAGCATGGCAACCCGGCCGCGCTGGCGCTGATGGGTCAGGTGTTCGCGTTGCGCCCGCACTTTGAATGGCGCGGACTGGGATTCATCTCGCAGAGCGCGCTGCGGCTGCACGACGACTTCGCGGAGTTCGACGCCGAGCTGCGGTTCGCGATGCCCGGGGTCCGGGTGGCCGACCCCAAGGCATGCCAGTGCGGCGAGGTGCTCAAGGGTGTGCTCAAGCCTTGGGAGTGCAAGGTTTTCGGCACCGCATGCACCCCGGAGACGCCGATCGGGACGTGCATGGTGTCCCCGGAGGGAGCGTGCGCGGCCTACTACAACTTCGGGCGGTTGCATCGGGATGCGGTCAAGCTGGTGGGGCAGTCCGGACGAGGCTGACATGGCCGGTCCAGATCACCGCGGCGTCGAGATGTTCGCCCGGTATGCCTACGCCCCCAACGCGCTTGGCTTTTGCGGTCCGCCGTTGGGCGCGACCCTGCGTGACGGCTCGGTGGACCACGTGCGGCGTGCCGCGACCAAGTTCTCCGGCGCCTGGCCGTACCTGCGGGTGCTGTCCAGCCTGACCGGCATCGCCGACCCATTGGATCAGCGGCTGGTCGGGTCATATTGGCTCGGCGGTGGCGTCGGTGCCGGCCTCGATCCGGCTGCGTTCTTCGACGAACTGCTGACCATCATTGGCCCGCAGGCGGGCCGCTACTGGTCGCATCTGACGCCGGACTTGGCCGGCGAGGCGGCGGCAAACCACTGCTTTCACGTGTTCGGGGTGTATCCGTGGACGCGGTTTTTGGGACGCGGTATGGACGAACACCCGCTGATGGTACTGGACAATTGCCGGATCACTTGGGGGACAGTCGTTTCCCGCGATGCCGACCAGGTCGAGGTGTTGTGCCGGAAGCTGATCTGGGATGGTGCGACGCTGCGCCTGTCCGCGCCGTCGCAACGCCGGCTCGAGGTATGGGCCGATGGTTATAGCGCGGTGCCCGACGTGGCCGTCGGTGACGAGGTTGCGATGCATTGGGGCCGGCTGTGCGGCCGGTTGGGACCGCGGCAGGTCGAGGCGCTTGCCGAGAGTACGGATCGCCAATTGGGCGTGACCAGCCGTCGGCTGGTGCATGTCTAGCCGCCAGCGGTGATCGCAAGCGCGGCGGAGCCGGGCGAAGCGGGTCACCGCCATCAAGCCCAGCCCGTGCCAAACTGACCGGATGGCCGGCTCAATCCGCGACGTCTTGCCGGCTGCGGCGACGATGCTCGGTGTCCCCGGTGTGAGCGGCGCGCCGGTGCTGCCAGGTTTTCTCGGCGGCCTCGACCGGGTCGACCGGGTGGCGGTGGTGCTCGTCGACGGGTTGGGCTGGCACCTGCTGCCCCAGCTGGCCGGTGACGCGCCATTGCTCGCCTCCGTGCTCACCGGCAGCGTGGGACGGCTGCAGGAGCTTGCCTGCACCTTCCCCTCGACGACACCGAGCAGCCTGGTGTCGCTGGGCACCGGCGTGCAGCCGGGCCAGCACGGCATCCTGGGGTTCACGCTCAACATCCCCGGCACCGATCGCGTACTCAGCCACATCACCTGGCGCGACGATCCACCGCATCGGCAATGGCAGCCGCTGCCCAGCTGGTTCGAACGGCTGAATCGGGCCAGAGTCAGCGCGCGCGCCGTGCTGCCGGAGTGGTTCATCGGCAGCGGACTGACGGATGCGGCATATCGGGGCGCGCAGTTTCGTCCCAGTGGGCCTAGTGAGGATTACGCCCGGCACGTGATTGACGAGCTGCGCTCGGCACCCGGACTGGTCTACGGCTACACTGCCGCACTGGATACCGCGGCCCACCTGTTCGGCATCGGTTCACCGCAGTGGCATGAAGCGGCCGCGCAGGTCGATGCGCTGTTGACCCGGCTCGTCGAGAACCTGCCGCCGAATGCGGCGTTACTGGTGACCGCCGACCACGGCGGTCTGAATGTTCCGCCGGAGGCACGGGTCGACCTCGGCACTGACCCGGTGCTGGCTGCCGGGGTGCGAGTGGTTGCTGGCGAGCCGCGGGTGCGCTACTTGCACACCGAGCCCGGGGCCGCAACCGATGTGTGCGCCACGTGGAGCGAGGTGCTTGACGGACGGGCCGATGTCTACCTGCGCGACGAGGCTGTCGGCACCGGAATGTTCGGGCCGGTGAACCCTCGATTCCTGCCTCGGATCGGCGACGTCGTCGTCGTGTGCACCGGCTGCACGGCGGTGCTGGCGACCGGTCGCGAACCACCGGAAACGGCTCGTCTCATCGGTTTTCACGGCGGGGCCACGGCCGCCGAAATGGCGATACCGCTCATCGTTTTCCACGCTGGCTCGTGACAGGTCTTGGCGCAGCACATTTGAAAGTTCCAACGGAACCTCATATCGATTTCAAACCTGCTGACCGGCCTCGGAATGATCGCGTTGTTATACGGTTGAGCCACTGTGAATGTTCCGACCGCGGCCAAAAATCAACGGTGGCAAGCGACCATCCTGATCCTTGCCGCACTTGGTTTGCTTCTTGCCGTTCTCGCCGGTAACCCGTTGCACGCCAAGCTGATAACAGCTGCAACACCGCAGTCGCTGACGACGCTGGATTCCGGTTCGGGGCAGTCCGACCACGAATCCCTCTCCGGCAGCTCGCCGACGAATCACATCTGGTTCAAAACCACTGCGATGAAACGCAATCGGCAACCCTCGACACGCACCGAAGCCCAATCATCGTCGCCGATCGTGCTGTCCGCCTTAGGATTTAGATCAAGCGACGCCGACCCGGGCGCGCATGTGACCATTCCCGTTGCTGGACAAGACATCTTGTGCCAATTCTGCACCGCTCGGTGCTGACGGTCAGCCAGCGCCGCGACACGCCGGCGCAGCGAAGCGATCAAGATATGCCGGAAGCAGCTCACCTCACCAGCGTTTGACGAGGTCAGGCTCCACACCGGCAGGACACGACGAAGTCTCTAAGCGGTTTCAAAGAAACCTTCCAGGTTCAGAACACCGTCGTTAATGTACATTTAATTCATCGTGAACAAAAGGTATACAGCAGATGAACGGCTGCTTGCTGCAGCCATGGTCAGGACGGATAGCGATGAGTTTCGGGGCGTTGCCGCCGGAGGTCAACTCGGGGCGAATATACGAAGGCCCAGGTGCAGGGCCAATGCTGGATGCCGCCACAGCGTGGGACCGGCTGGCCGCTGGGCTTTACGACCAGGCGACCGCCTACCAGTCGGTCACCGCACAGCTCGCTGGAGGCTGGCAAGGCTCCGGAGCGATGGCGATGACCTCGGCCGTAGCGCCGCAGATAGCGTGGCTCAACGCCGCCGCCGGTCAGGCCCAGCAGGCCGCCAGCCAGGCCAAAGAGGCCGCCAGCGCCTATGAAACGGCGTACGCGGCGATGGTGCCCCCCGCGTTGATCGACGCCAACCGCGCGCTGCGGGCCTCACTGGCCTCGACGAACTGTCTGGGCCAAATCAGCGCCGCGATCGCCGACACCGACGCCGAATACGAACGGATGTGGGCGCAGGACGCTGACGCCATGTATGCCTATGCCCGCACGTCGGCGGCTGCCACGGAGCTGACGCCGTTCGCCTCGCCGCCCTTCGCCCTCGATCCAGTCGGGTTGGGGTATGCGACCTCGGCTTTGCTGGACGCGGACGAGATCTTGGCCAGCGGCAATCAGCTGATTCCGGCGGTCCCGCGGGCGCTGCGGGCGCTCGCCACATCGCCGGTCGCGGCGGCGGCCGCTGCGGCCGTCTTACCGGCACTTGCGAAACTGCGCAAGGTGCGGCTCGGGTTTGCCCGAGCGGCGAAGTCGGCCGCTGCTGCTGGCAGCGCCGTTGTCGGCGGCGCAGTCGAAGCGGGCTTCGGCCGCGGTAGGGCGCTCGGGAGCCTGTCCGTGCCGCGCGCTTGGGCGACGGCCACGGCGGTCGCGCCGGTCGCAGCGCCGGTGCAACGTAGGGGCTGGGTCTGTGAACAGATCGTCGAACCCGAATACAGCGAGCCACCGTTGTGGCCTTTGGCCCGTTGACAATTCACCCGGCTATAGCGGCGTCACGTAAGCCGAGCTGATACCGCCATCCACCAAGAAGGTCGATGCGGTGATGAATGACGCGTCGTCGCTGGCCAAAAAGGCGACTGCAGCAGCGATCTCGTCGGGCTCGGCGAAGCGACCGAGCGGCACATGCACCAGCCGGCGGGCGGCCCGCTGCGGATCTTTGGCGAAAAGCTCTTGCAGCAGAGGGGTATTGACCGGCCCCGGGCACAGCGCGTTCACCCGGATACCCTGCCGCGCGTATTGCACGCCGAGTTCGCGCGACATGGCCAGCACGCCGCCTTTGGAGGCGGTGTAGGAGATCTGCGAGGTCGCCGACCCGAGCACGGCGACGAACGATGCCGTGTTGATGATCGAGCCTTTCCCGGCCGGCGCCATGTGCCGCAGCGCTGCCCGGCAGCACAGGTACACCGACTTGAGATTGACATCTTGGACCCGTTGCCATGCCGCCAACCCGGTATTCTCGATCAGATCGTCCTCGGGCGGTGAAATGCCCGCGTTGTTGAAGGCGATGTCGACCGATCCGCAGAGCTGGGCCGCCGTGTCGAACAGTGCATTGACCGAGCTCTCATCCGAAACATCCACTGGCACAAACAGACCCGAAAGCGCTTCGGCCGCAGCCGCACCCGCGTCGGCGTCGATGTCCGCGACCACGATCGTGGCGCCTTCGGCGTGCATCCGCCGCCCAGCGGCCAGCCCGATTCCGCTGGCACCGCCGGTGATGACCGCCACCCGGCCGGCCAGGCGGCGCGTCAAGTCGATCACTGATCGCCCTCTCGGATCGCGATGAACACGTTCTTGGTTTCGGTGAATTGCAGTGGTGCGTCCGGCCCGAGCTCACGGCCCAGGCCCGACTGCTTGAATCCGCCGAACGGCGTGTGGTAGCGCACCGACGCGTGCGAATTCACCGATAGGTTCCCCGCTTCCACAGCCCGCGATACCCGCAGCGCCCGAGACAGATCGTCGGTCCAGATCGATCCGGACAGCCCGTAGGCGGTGTCGTTGGCCAGTGCGATCGCGTCGGCCTCGTCGTCGAAGGCCAGCACGGTGACCACCGGGCCGAAAATCTCCTCGGTGACGCAGCGGTCGGTGCGCGCAGGCGTCAGAACCGTTGGCGGAAACCAGAATCCGGGGCCTGACGGCGCGGTGCCGCGAAAGGCGACCGGCGCGTTGTCGGGGACGTAGGAGGCCACCTTGTCCCGATGTGGACGTGAAATCAGCGGACCCATGTCTGTTTCGCGGGAGCCGGGATCACCGACGACGACGCGCTGCACCGCCGGCTCGAGCAGCTCCATGAACCGGTCATAGACGCTGCGCTGCACCAGGATTCGGCTGCGAGCACAGCAGTCCTGCCCGGCGTTGTCGAACACCCCGGCCGGCGCGCTGGCCGCCGCGCGCTCTAGATCACAGTCAGCGAAGACGATGTTGGCGCTCTTACCGCCCAGTTCCAGCGTCACCCGCTTCACCTGAGCGGCCGCCCCGGCCAGCACCTTCTTGCCGACCTCGGTGGACCCGGTGAACACGATCTTGCGCACGTCCGGGTGGGTGACGAAGCGCTGGCCGACCACCGTACCCTGGCCCGGCAAGACCTGTAGCAGGTCGGCGTCCAGCCCGCTTTCGACGGCCAGCTCAGCGAGGCGCATGGTGGTCAGCGGTGTCCACTCGGCCGGTTTGACCAGCACCGCGTTGCCGGCGGCCAGGGCCGGCGCGATGCCCCAGGACGCGATCATCATCGGGAAGTTCCACGGCGTGATCACCCCGACGATGCCCAGCGGTTCGTGGAAAGTAACGTCCAGCCCGTCGGCGACGGGAATCTGCTTGCCGGACAAGCGTTCCGGGCTGCCAGCATAGAACGCCAGCACGTCACGGACATGGCCGGCCTCCCATTCGGCCGACGCGATCGGATGTCCGGAATTCGCCACTTCCAGCGCGGCCAGCTCGTCGACATGTGCATCGACGACGGCGGCGAACGCGCGCAGGCTCCCCGCCCGCTGCGCCGGTGACAACCGCGCCCAGCGCCGCTGTGCTGCGCGGGCCCGCGCCACCGCGTCGTCGACGGCGACCGCGTCGTTGTGCGCGACCGTTCCCAGCACTTCTTCAGTGGCGGGGTTGATCAGCTGCGCCGCGTTCGTCACTGCTGCACCGAGCTCATCCGGTACGCCCGCGCGGCATCGACGATTGCGGTGAACAACCGCAGGTCGTCCAGTGACTCTTCGGGATGCCACTGCACCGCGAGGACAAAGTTCTCACCCGGCAGCTCGAGCGCCTCGACGACGCCGTCGGCATCCCATGCGCTGACCACCAGGCCCGCACCCACCTCGGCGACCGCCTGATGGTGGTAGCAGCGCACTTCGGTGGACTCTCCGATCAGCCCGGCCAGCCGGGTGCCCGCCACGGTGCGCACCGGCAGCGTCGTGAACATCGCATTGCCGGCCCGGTGGCCGTGGTGGCCCAGCACCTCGGGCAGGTGTTGATGCAGCGTCCCGCCGAACGCGACGTTGAGCACCTGGGCGCCGCGGCAGATGCCCAGCACCGGCAGATTCCGTTGCAGCGCAGCGGCTAACAGCGCGAACTCCCAGGCGTCGCGGACCGCGCCGGGCGGGTCGGTCTCCGGATGGGGTTGCTGGCCGTAGGCGGCGGGGTCGACGTCCTTGCCCCCGGTGATCACCAGACCGTCCAGGCCGTCGAGCACCCGCCCGGCCGCGTCGGGATCCACCGGCTGCGGCGGCAGCAGCACCGCAATCCCGCCGGCCATGGTGACACCGTTGAAATAGCTCGCGGGCAGCAAACCCGCAGTGACATCCCACACTCCGGTCTGCGCGCGATCCAGGTAGGTCGTCAGGCCGATGACAGGCCTACAGCCGTTCAAAACCGCGCATCCTCTCCCAGTCGGTGACCGCCGCGTTGAAAGCCGCCAACTCGACGCGTGCGTTGTTCAAATAGTGCGCGACGACGTCGTCGCCAAAGGCCTCCCGCGCCACTGCCGAAGCCTCGAACAGCGCCGCGGCCTCGGCCAGCGTGGTGGGTAACCGCTCGGCTTCCGCGGCTTGGTATGCGTTACCGGTATACGGTTCCGGCGGCGCGAGGTCCTGTTCGATACCGTACAGGCCGCCGGCGATCAGCGCCGCCACCGCGAGGTACTGGTTGACGTCGCCGCCGGGAACCCGACATTCGACGCGGATGTTGCGCCCGTGCCCGACCACCCGCAGTGCGCAGGTCCGGTTGTCCAGTCCCCAGGCCAACGCCGTGGGCGCGAAGCTGCCGTCGGCAAAACGCTTGTAGGAGTTGATGTTCGGCGCGAAGAACAAGGTGAGCTCGCGCAGCGTGGCCAATTGGCCGGCGAGGAACTGGCGGAACAACGACGACATGCCGTACTGCCCACCGCCATCGGCGAACGCCGCGTTTTCGGAGCCGCCCCGGCCACGCAGCGAAAGATGGATGTGACAGCTATTGCCTTCGCGCTCATCGTATTTCGCCATGAACGTCAGGCTCTTGCCGTGCTGGTCGGCGATCTCCTTGGCGCCGTTCTTGTAGATGGCGTGGTTGTCGCAGGTGACCAGGGCGTCGTCGTAACGAAATCCGATCTCCTGCTGGCCCCGGTTGCACTCACCCTTGACGGCCTCGAACTGCAGTCCGGCGCCCTGCATGCCGAGCCGGATGTCGCGCAGCAGCGGCTCCATCCGAGACGACGCCAGGATCGCGTAGTCGATGTTGTAGTCGCTGGCCGGGGTCATGCCGCGGTAGCCGTCGGCCCAGGCCTGACGGTAGGACTGGTCGAACACGATGAACTCCAGCTCGGTGGCGACATCGGCGGCCAGTCCCCGCTCCCGCAGCCGGTCCAGCTGACGGCGCAGGACGGCGCGCGGCGAGACGGCGACCGCGCTGCCGTCGGCCCAGCTCAGGTCGGCGATCACCAGTGCCGTGCCGGGCAGCCAGGGAATGAGCCGAAACGTGGTGAGGTCCGGGGTCATCACCATGTCGCCGTAGCCGGTGTCCCAGCTCGACATCGCATAGCCGGACACGGTGTTCATCTCGACGTCGACGGCCAGCAGGTAGCTGCAGCACTCGGCGCCGTGCTCGGCCATTTCGTCGATGAAAAGCCGGGCCGACACCCGCTTGCCGACCAGCCGGCCCTGCATATCGGTGAACGCCACGATGACGGTGTCGACGTCGCCGGCCCCGACCAGTCGTTCCAGGTCGGCCCACGACAACAACGCAGAGCCCGGACCGGTCACAACACTTCCTCCCCGAAAGTGCGCTACCAGGTGCTGGTGCGCAAGACGATCTCGGCGGCCAGCTGGGCGGTCGACTCCTGGGCGTTACGCCGTCCGAGGAGGTCCACGATGCGGTAGTCGGCGTAGACGAACTGTTGGCTGTCGCGGGCCACCGCCCGCGCGGCCGGTGAACTGACCAGGACGGTGGTGCTGATCTCGACCGGTGGGCAGTCGGCGTCTTGCACCACTCCGTTGTGGTCGGCGACCCGCGGATGTCCACGATCGATAGCCACCAGAGCGACGAACCGGCCCAATCTGGTGGCCGCCAGCTCCCACGCCAACTCACCGCCGCTGCGATCGCCGACCACCACCGCCCAGCCGATCCGCAGGACGTCCAGGATGCCGATCACCGATTTGGCGGTCAGCCGCGGCTCGGGACCGATGACGATCGTGCGAAGGGAAGCCGTGTGCAACCGTTCGCAAACCGCGTCGTAGGCGGCGGGCTGGCGCTGTTCGGCACCCAGAATGACGACGACGACACCCCGCTCGGGACCGGCTACCGCCACTTGGACAGGAAAGCCGTCGAGTGTGGTCATCATCGAGGGCATTTGTCGAACGTTACAGCGAATCGGGCAATTGGCGCGAGGTTTTGCGGTGAAATCCTTGCCGCGCAACGGTTTACGACGACTAGCGACGCAGCTCGCTGGCGATGTGCGGCAGCCGCGGCAGTGGGCCGTCGAGCAGGCCGAGGACAGCGTCGACGTCGAGGTGCGACGCCAGCAGGTCAGCCATCAACTCCAGTTGGGCGTCGCGGCGCACGGCGACGTTCACGTCATCGGCAACGACGAACCCGCGGCGTCCGGCGGCCTCGGCGACCCGGGTGAGCCAACGGCGACGGAAGTCGTCGTTGTCGAATAGGCCGTGCCAGTGGGTGCCGAACACCGCGCCGCGCACCACGCCGGGCGGCTCTTGCGATTCGTGCGACGCGCGTGAGAACCAACTCGGCTCGGCGCACCGGGCCAGTCGCCCGTGGTGAATCTCGTAGCCGCTCAGCGGTGACCGCCAGCGGCGCAGCACCTTGTCCGCGGCGAAGACGATGTCGGCGTCCAGCAGTCCCAGGCCCTCGACCTCCCCGCGCCCGGATTCCACGTTGTCCTCGATGCGCCGGCACAGCATCTGGAACCCGCCGCAGATGCCCAGCACGGGTTTGCCGGCGCGTGCGTGATCGGCGATCGCGCCATCGAGCCCGCGGTCCCGTAACCAGCTCAGGTCGGCGACCGTGGCCTTACTGCCCGGAAGCACGACCAGGTCGGCGTCGGCCAAATCTGCCGGGTCGGCGACCCAGCGCACCAGTACCCCGGGCTCGCAGGCCAGCGCCTCGACGTCGGTGGAGTTCGAAATCCGTGGTAGCCGGACCGCGGCCACCCGCAACCACTGTTCGCCCACCGGCGGCGCTGGGGTGCCGACCACCCGGTGGGCAACTACCGACAGCGAATCCTCGGCGTCGAGCCACAGCTCGTCCGCGTACGGCAGCACCCCGTAGATGGGCCGGCCGGTCATGGCCTTCAGCTGCTGCAGCCCCGGTTCCAGCAGCGCCGAATCGCCGCGGAATTTGTTGACGACGAAGCCGGCGATGTGTGCCTGGTCCTCGGGTTCGAGCACCGCGACCGTGCCGAAGAGGTGCGCCAGCAGGCCGCCGCGGTCGATGTCGCCGACCAGGACCACCGGCAGGTTCGCGGCTCTGGCCAGGCCCAGGTTTGCCACGTCGGTGGCCCGCAGGTTGATCTCGGCGGGCGATCCAGCACCCTCGCAGATGACCGCGTCGAAGTCCCGGCGCAGACCGGCCAGTTCGCCGGCGACGAGGTCCGACAGGCGGTCTCGGTGCGTGAAATAGCTTGTCGCAGTGACGGTGTCGACGACCTGTCCACGAATCACCAGCTGCGAGGTCCGGTCACCGCCAGGCTTGAGCAGGATCGGGTTGAATCGCACGCTGGGTTCCAGGCCGGCGGCCCGGGCCTGCATGGCCTGGGCCCGGCCGATTTCGCCGCCTTCGACGGTGACGGCGGAGTTGTTGGACATGTTCTGCGCCTTGAACGGCGCGACCCGCACCCCGCGGCGGGCCAGCAGCCGGCACAGGCCCGCGACCACGACAGACTTGCCGGCGTCGGAGCTGGTGCCCGCCACCAGCAACGCGCCGCTCATCAAGTTGCGGCGAACTGGGGGCACCCCCCAGCTCGCGCTAGAGGCACGTGAGGATCTCGGCGCCGGTGTCGGTGACCAGCAGGGTGTGCTCGAACTGGGCGGTCCACTTCCGGTCCTTGGTGACCACCGTCCAGCCGTCGGGCCAGATCTCGTAATCCAGCGCGCCCAGGTTGATCATCGGCTCGATGGTGAACGTCATCCCCGGCTGCATGATCGTCTCCACCGCCGGCTGGTCGTAATGCAAGACGACCAGTCCGTTGTGAAAGGTGGTGCCGATGCCGTGTCCGGTGAAGTCGCGAACCACGTTGTACCCGAACCGATTTGCATACGATTCGATGACGCGGCCGATCACCGACAAGGCGCGCCCGGGTTTGACCGCGTTGATCGCCCGCATCGTCGCCTCGTGGGTCCGCTCGACCAGCAGCCGGTGTTCTTCTGAGACGTCGCCGGCCAGAAACGTCGCGTTGGTGTCGCCGTGCACGCCGTCGATGTAGGCGGTGACGTCGATGTTGACGATGTCGCCGTCCGCGATCACCGTCGAGTCGGGGATTCCGTGGCAGATGACCTCGTTGAGCGAGGTGCAGCACGACTTCGGAAATCCCTTGTAGCCCAGCGTCGATGGGTAGGCGCCGTGATCGACCATGTATTCGTGGGCGATGCGGTCCAGTTCGTCGGTCGTCACCCCGGGCGCGACGGCTTTGCCGGCCGCTGCCAGCGCACCGGCCGCGATCCGGCCGGCGACGCGCATCTTCTCGATGACCTCCGGCGTCTGAACCCACGGCTCCGTGCCTTCGCGCGCCGTGCGCTTGCCGACGTATTCCGGACGCTCGATCCATTTGGGCACCGGCAGTGTCGGGGACACTTCGCCGGGAGAAAGTGCGGTGCGGCCGGGCATGTCGCTCAGCTTATCCAGACCCGAACGGTTGCCGCCTCAGCAGTGAGCGACGCGGGCCCCGGATTATCACCGAGCCGCACACCACCCGGCCGGTCAACACCACATGCGGCGTGCCCTCGGCCGGGGCGTCTTTGCGGCGGTCGCTGGCGCTGCCCACGTAGACCTCGACGTTGTCGATCGAGGCGCTGGCGCCATCGGGCAGCCTGAGATCCAGCGAGCCGAACTTCATGTCAAGCTCGATGACCACCACCGGGCCGGCGAAGCGGGCCTTGGTGAGGTCGAGGTCGATCGACCCGAGCCGGCGCACCAGCGCCAGATGGGTGGGAACGGTCCATTCGCCGTGTCGCTTCAGCGACCCGGCCCAGCCGCGCAGTTCGATCCGGTCAGCCGCGGATGTGACGATCGCTCCGGGCCCGGGCAGGTCGTCGACCAGGCTGTCCAGTTCGTTGCGGGTGCGCGCATAGGACACCCGTGACGAGCGCTGTTCGAATTCCTCGATGTCGATCAGCCCGAGCGCGACGGCGTTGTGCAGTCGCCGCATCGTGCCGTTGCGATCGGCGTCGGAGACTCGCAATGACGTCGGAGACACCATGTCCCCATGGAATTCGCCCACGCCGCAAACTTACCGCTGTTAAGAGTTCGGGGCCGCGATCAAGCCAGATAGCCCGGCGGCAGCGACTCGAACATCACCTTGGTCATCCGGACCGCATATTCCGAGCTCCCGCCCGCGACGATCAGGGCCGCGAATGCCAGGTCGCCCCGGTATCCGGCGAACCAGGAATGCGAGCCGCCGGGGAACTCCGCCTCACCGGTCTTGCCGAACACCTCGCCACAGCAGTTGGCGATGTCCTTGGCGGTCCCGTTGGTGACCACCAGCCGCATCATCGGCCGCAGGGCTTCGATCATCTTCGGCGAGATCGGCGTGATGTCGCCGTCGACCGTGGTCGGGTGGCCGGCGATCAACTGCGGCACCGGGGTCTTCCCGGCTGCCACCGTGGCCGCCACCAGGGCCATGCCGAACGGGCTGGCCAGCACCTTGCCCTGACCGAAGCCGTCCTCGGTGAGCTCGGCCAGGTCCACGGTGGGCGGCACGGAACCGGTCACCGTGGTGATGCCGTCGACCTGATAGTCCAGGCCGATCCCGTAGCTTCGAGCGGCCTGCGACAGACCGCGGGGCGGCATCCTGCTGCTCAGCTCGGCGAACGTGGTGTTACACGAGCTGGCGAACGCCCGCGACAGCGGAACCACGCCCAGATCGAAGCCGCCGTAGTTGGGGATGATCCGGTGCCCGATGTCGATGTGGCCGGGGCAGCCCAGCATCGTGTTGGGGGTGGCCATGTCGCGTTCGACGGCGGCGCCGGCGGTGATCATCTTGAACGTCGACCCGGGCGGGAACAGCCCGGTGGTGGCCAGCAGGCCCTCGGCGTCCGCGCCCGCATTCTGGGCGATCGCCAGAATCTCTCCGGTCGACGGCTTGATCGCCACGATCATCGCCTTGCCGCCACGGGTGTCCACCGCGTGCTGCGCGGCGTTCTGCACGATCCGGTCCAGGGTGATCGAGATCGACGGCGCGGGCGATCCTTCCACTTCGTGCAGCACCTCGACGTCGACGCCGTTCTGGTTGACGCTGACCACCCGCCAGCCGGCCTGGCCGTCGAGGTGGTCGGCCACGGACTTCTTCACCTCGGCAACGACAGCGGGGGCGAAATGGGGGTCGGTCGACAGCATCTCGGCCTGAGGAACGATGACGACGCCGGGCAGTCTGCCGATTGCGGGGGCCACCCTGTCGTTGTCGTTGGGTAGCAGCGTGACCCCCAGGTCCAGAGGTTGGGTGGCCGAACTGGCTCGTTCAGCGAGCAGCTGGGGGTCGTTGAGCGTGTCGTTAAACGGATGCAGCGCCTCGACCACCGCGTGCGCCGTGGCCATCAGGGCGGGCCCGGCCTGGGTGGCGTCCAGCGTGTAGTGATACACGTACCCGGGCGTCAGGACGTCGCTGCCGCCGAGCTCGTTCACCGCCGCCCGTCGCGGCTTGTCGGCGCGCAATGCGAACGTCTGGTGTTCGCCGAGCTTGGGATGCAGGTCGGTGGGCGACCAGCGAACGTGCCACCGCCCCTCGTCGCGGGCCATCTTGAGCTGGCCGTCATAGCTCCAGGTCCGGTTCTTGGGCAGGTGCCAGGTGAAGCGGTAGCTGACGGTGCCGGTGTCCTCGGTGTATTTCGAGCTGAGGATTTGCGCGTCCAGGTGGGTCGTCTGCAGGCCGGCCCATGCCGCGTTGAGCGCCTCGCGAGCGTCGTTGGGGTTGTCCGACAGTTGCGCCGCGGTGGCGGTGTCGCCGATGGATAGCGCGCGAAAGAACCTCTCGGCCGCCGGGCCGGGGCCTTCGGGCCGCGGCGTGCAGCCCTGGGCCGCTGCGGCGATGACGAGCACAGCGAGCAAACCGGCGGCTCGTGATACTGATGAGTTCAAAGTTGCCATTGAGGCTGATGTTAGGCAATTTGCGGGTGGCCGGGCTGTAGGCACACCGAGACCGCACCGTTACCACGTCGCTTCGAGCCAGTGCATCCTGGGCATCGGGTGTGAAGCCAGGGCGTTGAGGGTGCAGCCAGGGCGGAAATCCGCGCTGGATCCCGCCGTCACTACACGCGCAACGCCGTCAGTTCACACTCAAGTCCGTCAGTTCACAGCAAGCGCCGTGAGCTCATCAAGACACGACTCCGCGCCTACGGGCAGTAACCACGAACTTCGCAACAGCCGGATTTGGGCCCGCCGACGCCATCGCCAGTAAGCACAACCTCAATCCAGCAGCACTGTTGCGAAAGTGCCGACTTCCTTGAAGCCGACGTGCGCGTACGCCGCGCGCGCCACCGTGTTGAAGTTGTTCACGTACAGGCTGGCGATACGCCCACCGGCGACGATCACCGCGGCCAGCATTGCGGTGCCGCGGGTGCCCAGTCCCAGGCCGCGCCACTGCGGATGCACCCAGACCCCTTGGATCTGACCGACGGCCGGCGACTGCGATCCCACTTCGGCCTTGAAGACCACTTCGCCGTGCTCGAAGCGAGCCCACGCCCGGCCCGCGGCGATGAGGTTGGCCACCCGTCGCCGGTAGCCGCGCCCGCCGTCACCTATGCGCGGGTCGACCCCGACCTCGCCGATGAACATGTCGACGGCGGCCACCAGGTAGGCGTCCAACTCGTCGGGCCGGACTTGGCGCACCTCGGTGTCGACCTCGCAGCTCGGATGGCTGGCCAGCGCCATCAGCGGTTGGTCGTCGCGCACATCACGCGCGGGGCCCCAGCCCGATTCCAGTCGCTCCCACATCGGCAACACCAGCTCGGCCCTGCCGACCAGCGACGAACACCGCCGCACCCCACTCATCGCCTCGTCGGCAAACGCGTTCAGGTCGGCCGCTGCGCCGCGCAGCGGGATGAGGTTGGCGCCGGCGAAACACAGCGACTCGTCCGCGCCGCGACGCGTCCACAATTCGCCGCCGATCGCGTTGGGCTCCACGCCGTGTTCGGCGACCCGGGCTGCAACCATGCACGCGGCCACTGGGTCGTCGTCGAAAACCCGCCAGACGGCGGCGGCGTCACGCACCACGGACACCCGCCGCTCGCCGACCAGGCGAAAGATGGGCGGAGCCGACATCTCGGGACCTCTAGTGGTGCGAACTATGCAAAACGAGCAGGGCCAAAAGGGCGCTGGCCCCTATCAGCTTACGGTCACAATAGGCGAACCGCTCGCTGTCGCGTCAGGACCGTTTTCGGCGGCGAGTCGCATGGCCTCCTCGATCAGCGTCTCGACGATCTGCGCCTCCGGAACGGTCTTGATCACCTCGCCCTTGACGAAGATCTGCCCCTTGCCGTTGCCCGACGCCACGCCCAGGTCCGCCTCGCGGGCCTCTCCGGGACCGTTGACGACGCAGCCCATCACGGCCACCCGCAGCGGCACCTCGAGGCCGTCCAACCCCGCGCTGACCTCGTTGGCCAGCGTGTAGACGTCGACCTGGGCGCGACCGCAAGACGGGCAGGACACGATCTCCAGCGAACGCGGGCGCAGGTTCAGCGACTCCAGAATCTGATTGCCGACCTTGACTTCCTCCACCGGCGGCGCCGACAACGACACCCGGATGGTGTCCCCGATGCCCCGCGACAGCAGCGCACCGAAGGCGACGGCGGATTTGATGGTGCCCTGAAAGGCGGGCCCGGCCTCGGTTACACCCAGGTGCAACGGGTAGTCGCACTGCGCGGCCAGCTGCTCGTAGGCCGAGACCATCACCACCGGGTCGTTGTGCTTGACACTGATCTTGATGTTGCCGAAGCCGTGCTCCTCGAACAGCGAGGCCTCCCACAGCGCCGACTCGACCAGCGCCTCCGGCGTGGCCTTGCCGTACTTCTCCATGAACCGCTTGTCCAGCGAGCCGGCGTTGACGCCGATGCGGATCGGAATGCCCGCGGCGCCGGCGGCCTTGGCCACCTCCCCGACCCGGCCGTCGAATTCCTTGATATTGCCCGGGTTTACCCGTACCGCGGCGCATCCGGCGTCGATGGCGGCGAAGATGTACTTCGGCTGGAAGTGGATGTCGGCGATGACGGGAATCTGGCTGTGCCGGGCGATCTCGGCAAGCGCGTCGGCGTCCTCTTGGCGAGGGCAGGCCACTCGGACGATGTCGCAGCCCGCCGCGGTCAATTCCGCGATCTGCTGCAGCGTCGAATTGACGTCATGGGTTTTGGTGGTGCACATCGACTGCACCGAGATCGGATAGTCGCTGCCGATGCCCACGTCGCCGACCATCAGCTGGCGCGTCTTGCGCCGCGGCGCCAGCACGGGCGGCGGGGCGGCCGGCATGCCCAGGCCAGTGGTCACGATTTCCTTTCTGCTGGTCTGCTGGTTGCGCTGGTGATCAGAGCCGGATCGGTCTGACCAGATCAGCGGTTACCGTCAACACCACGAAGCCGGCCACGATGGCCAGCACCACATACGTTGCCGGCATGAGTTTGAGGTAGTTCACCGGCGCCGCCGCGACCATGCCCCGGGTGCGCCGGATGAGATTGCGGATCTTCTCGAATACCGCCACGGCGATGTGGCCACCGTCGAACGGCAGCAGCGGCAGCAGGTTGACGGCGCCGAGCACCAGGTTCAACTGGGCCAGGAGAAACCAGAACCCGACCCACAGGTCGTGGCTGACCATGTCGCCGCCGATGACCGACGCGCCGACCACGCTCATCGGAGTGTTCGGGTCGCGCTCGCCACCGGCGATAGCGTGCACCAGCGCGCCGACCTTCGTCGGGATCGCCACCAGCGCCTTGCCGATCAACATGGAGAGATCGCCGGTGAAACTGAACGTCGCCGGGACAGCCGACAGCGGGTTGTAGTGGGTCAGCGGATAGGTCTTCGGCGCCACCCCGATAGCGCCCACCGTGGCGGGCACGGATTCCTTGCCCGAGCCGTTGGCGACGAACCGCTGGGTGGGAGTGACGTCGACGTACGTGGTGATCCTGTTGCCGTCACGCTCGACCACCACCGGGATGGTGCCGTGCGACCTGCGTATCGCGGCGGCCATTTCGTCAAAGGTGGAAACCGGGGTGTCACCGACCTTGACGACGACGTCGCCGGAGCGGATTCCGGCGTTGGCCGCCGGACCGGCACCGCTGCACTTCCCCATCTCTCCCTTCTTGACTTCCGGTGCCACACAAGCGGTTTCGCCGACGACCGCACGCGTGTCCGGCTTCAGGTTCGGCAGGCCCCAGGCGATCGCGATCGCGTAGATCAGCACCAGGCCGATGATGAAGTTCATGCCGGGCCCGGCGAACAGCACCGCGGCGCGCTTCCAGGTTGCCTGCTTGTACATCGCGCGATCGCGCTCGTCGGGCGCCAGCTCCTCGACCGGCGTCATGCCGGCGATGTCGCAGAAGCCGCCCAGCGGGACGCCCTTGACGCCGTATTCGGTCTCACCTCGGCGCGTCGACCACAAGGTTGGGCCGAAGCCGACGAAGTAGCGCCGCACCTTCATGCCGGTCGCTCGGGCCGCCCACATGTGGCCGCACTCGTGCAGTGCCACCGAGACCAGGATGGCCAGCGCGAACAGTGCGACGCCGATAACGAACTTCATCTGCGGTGTCAGGACCTTTCTAAGACCATTCTGGAGGCGGTTCCAGCAGCCGGTGCCGAGCTTGCCGTGGCGATCAGCCGCCGGGCTCGCTCACGGGCCCAGCGCTGGGCATCGAGCACGTCATCCACGGTAGCGGGTTCGGCGGCCCATCGGTCGGCGATGTGCAAGACGTCGGCGATGGTGCGGACGATGGCGGGGAACCTGATCCGGCCGTCAAGGAAGGCCGCCGCCGCCTCTTCGTTGACCGCATTGTAGACGGCGGTCATGCAGCCGCCCAGCTGCCCGGCGCGCCGGGCCAGGTCCACGGCGGGAAAGACGTCGGCGTCCAGCGGCTCGAACTCCCAGCTACACGCGGTAGTGAAGTCGCAAGCGGGAGCAGCACCGCTGACCCGCCGTGGCCAGCCCAGTGCCAGCGAGATGGGCAGCTTCATGTCGGGCGGGCTGGCCTGGGCGATGGTCGAGCCGTCGATGAACGTGACCATCGAATGAACGATCGACTGGGGGTGCACGACGACCTCGATGCGGTCATAGGCGATGCCGAACAGCAGGTGCGTTTCGATGAGCTCGAGCCCCTTGTTGACCAGCGACGCGGAATTGAGGGTGTTCATCGGCCCCATCGACCAGGTCGGATGCGCGCCGGCCTGCTCGGGGGTGACGTTTTCCAGCTCAGCGGCCGACCAACCGCGGAACGGCCCGCCGGACGCGGTCAGCACCAGCTTGGCGACTTCGCCGGGAGTTCCGCCGCGCAAGCACTGGGCCAGCGCGGAGTGCTCGGAGTCGACGGGCACGATCTGGCCGGGCTGCGCAGCGGCCAGCACCAGCGGCCCGCCCGCGATCAGCGATTCCTTGTTCGCCAGGGCCAGCCGGGCGCCGGACTGCAGCGCCGCCAACGTTGGACGCAGCCCCAAGGCGCCGACCAGGGCGTTGAGGACGACGTCGGCTTCGGTCTCTTCCACCAGCCGGGTCGCCGCATCCGGCCCGCGGAACGGAATGTCGCCAGCCAGCCGGGCGGCGTGCTCGTCGGCGACGGCGATATTGGTGACCCCGGTTTCGGCGCGCTGTTGCAGCAGTGTTTCCAGATGCCCGCCACCCGCGGCCAGCCCGACCACCTCGAAGCGGTCGGGGTTGGCGGCGATGACCTCGAGGGCCTGAGTGCCGATGGAGCCAGTGCTGCCCAGCACCAGCACGCGCAGGCGGCCGTCGGAGTTTGTCATCTGACTCCCTCGTTTGTCATCTGACTCCCTCGTTTGTCATCTGACTCCCTCGTTTGTCATCTGACCATTGTGCCGCCGCCGAGGCTGATCGCCGAATGCTTGCGATGGCGAGCCTGGTTGAGCACCGGCCGCGGGTTTCTCGTTTGCGCCGGTTGCAGTGCACTTGCGGCAGCGGGTCTCGCTGCGGTTGGCCATCGCGGGTTTCTCAGGGTGCTCGGGCAACAAGTCCGCGTCTGAAGGCACCACCAGCGCCCGCCCGTCGGCAACCTTGACTTCATCCGCGACGCCTGATCCCGGGGCGGACCTGGTTGGCGCAATGCCCCGCTGCTGCTGAAGAGCATCCTGACCTATCACGTGGTATCCGGCCAGGTCAGCCCCGCCAAGGTCGCCGGAACACACAAGACTTTGCAGGGTGCTGACGTGACGGTGTACCCCGCGGGCAGGGCGCCTCGCCGCTTTTTGCGGCGTGGATGCTGCGAACCTCGTTGGCAGCCCGGCCAATCCGTGGCGGCAGTGGCAACGAATAGCAGGCATGTCGACCCTGGCCTTGATCGGCTTCCTCGGTGGCCTCATCACCGGGATATCACCGTGCATCCTGCCGGTCCTGCCGGTGATCTTCTTCTCCGGCGCGCAGAGCACCACAGGTGAGTCACCGAAATCCGAAGGTGCCGTGGCGGTTCAGCAGAAGCAGAGGCTGTCCGCAACGTTACGGCCGTATGGCGTCATCGGCGGGTTGGTACTCAGCTTCAGTGTGGTCACCCTGCTCGGCTCGGCATTGCTGGCGGCACTGCATCTGCCACAAGACGCAATCCGCTGGGTGGCATTGGTGGCCTTGGTAGCCATCGGTATCGGCCTGATCTTTCCGCGGTTCGAACAGCTGCTGGAGCGTCCGTTCGCCCGCATCCCGCAGAGGCAAATCATGCCCCGCGGCAATGATTTTGGGGGCTTCGGGCTGGGCCTGGCACTGGGCGTGTTGTACGTGCCGTGCGCCGGCCCGGTTCTGGCCGCCATTGTGGTGGCCGGCGCGACCGCACCCATCGGCATGCGAATCGTGGTGCTAACCATGGCATTCGCGTTGGGTGCGGCGGTGCCGCTGCTGTTCTTCGCGCTGGCCGGCCAACGGGTGGCCGAGCGCGTGAGCGCCTTCCGGCGCCGACAGCGCGAGATTCGAATCGCCGCAGGCATAGTGACGATACTTCTCGCGGTGGCGCTGGTGTTCGATCTGCCCGCGGTGCTGCAACGGGCCATTCCCGATTACACCGCTGCCCTGCAGCACAAGGTCGGTAACTCTGACAGGATTCGGGAACGGCTGAACCTCGGCGGCATCGTCAACGACCAGAACGCGCAGCTGTCGAACTGCAGCGACGGCGCTCAAAGGCTTGAAAATTGCGGCCCGGCACCCGATCTCAGGAACATCGCGGCCTGGCTGAACACACCGGGCGGCAAGCCGGTCACGCTGAGCGAGTTGCGCGGCAAAGTCGTGCTGATCGACTTCTGGGCATATTCGTGCATCAACTGTCAGCGCGCGATACCGCACGTTGTCGGGTGGTATCGGGCCTACCGCAGCAGCGGTTTGGAGGTCATCGGCGTGCACACGCCCGAGTACGCGTTCGAAAAGGTTGCCGGCAACGTCGCCAAAGGTGCGGCAGACCTGGGCATCACATACCCGATTGCACTGGACAACGCTTACTCGACGTGGACGAACTACCGCAACCGGTACTGGCCCGCCGAGTACCTGATCGACGCCACCGGCACCGTGCGGCACATCAAGTTCGGCGAGGGCGACTACGACGCCACAGAAGCCCTGATCCGTCAGTTGCTCACCGACGCCAAGCGCGGCGTCAAGCTCCCCCGCCCAGTGGATGCACCGGACACCACGCCGCAGGCCGGACTTACGCCGGAGACATATTTCGGGGTCGGCAAAATGGTGAATTACGGCGGCACCGGCGTCTACGACGAAGGATCCGCGACGTTCAACTATCCGCCGGCCCTGGCACCCGATAAGTTCGCCTTGAGCGGGCCATGGTCGCTGGATTACCAGGGTGCTACAGCCGATGGCGACGACTCGGCGATCAAGCTCAACTACCACGCCAAAACCGTCTACCTCGTCGTCGGGGGGACGGGCACGGTCACGGTGCTGCGGGATGGCAAGTCGGCCACGCTTTCGGTGAGCGGGCCGCCCACGGTCCACCAGATCGTCGCCGGCGACCAGGTGGCACCGGGAACGCTAGAAGTCCGCCCCAGCAGGGGGTTACAGGTGTTCTCCTTCACCTACGGCTGACTTGTGCGGCGACGACGTCCATCCGAAAGCCCGGCCGCTCCGAAGAACCTATGTCGGGTAACAGGGAGACGATGTCTCCGACCTCTTACAAAGGAGAGCACGACTATGAAGATCCAAAACAAATTTGCGGCAACCAGTTTCGCCGCGGCCGGCATGGTGGGCGTGGCAGTGGCCTTCTCCCCGGCCGCCGCGGCGGCCGACCTGGTAGGACCGGGATGCGCCGAGTACGCGGCAGCACATCCCAGCGGTCCGGCTTCGGTGGAGGGCATGTCGCAAGTCCCGGTCGCGGTGGCGGCGTCCAACAACCCGATGCTGACGACACTCACGGCGGCGGTGTCAGGAAAGCTCAACCCGCAGGTGAACCTCGTTGACACGCTCAACAGCGGTCAGTACACGGTGTTCGCGCCTACCGACGCAGCGTTCAACAAACTGCCGCCCGCGACGATCGAGCAGCTCAAGACCGATGCGCCGATGCTGAACAACATCCTGACCTATCACGTCGTGCCAGGCCAGGTCAGCCCATCCAAGATTGTCGGCACGTGGAAGACCCTCCAGGGCGCAAATGTGACGGTGACCGGCCGCGGCAACAACCTCATGGTCAACAACGCTGGTGTGGTGTGCGGCGGGGTGCCCACTGCCAACGCCACGGTGTACATGATCGACACCGTGCTGATGCCTCCCGCGTAGCGCCGCTTCCCCACCGGATCCGCGGCGGCGCGACACCTGCAAGTGCCCGCCGCCGCGGATTTCGGCGCCGCCGGACCACAGACTCGGGCCCACCGGCGGCCACACCGGGCCTGTGCCAAAATGTTGTGGCAGTGTGAGTCCGAAGTTCAATCCGACCGGAGGCATCGCCGTGGCCAGTACCGAGGTGGAGCACTACGACGGCGTCGACGTCGCCGAGGTGCCGTCCGCAGCGTGGGGATGGAGCCGAATCAACGTTCGCACCTGGCACATCACCGGGCTGGTCATCTTCGGCTTCCTGCTGGCGATGTTGCGCGGCAACCACGTCGGCCACGTGGAGGACTGGTTTCTCCTCGGCTTCGCCGCGCTGACACTCTTCGTGCTGGTACGCGACCTCTGGGGCCGCCGGCGCGGCTGGATCAGGTAGCCCTCAGCCGGTCACCGTTTCGCGCGCCGGTTCGGCGGCGCGGTGGATTCGGATGTCGCCGGATCCGCTGCGCACCTGTACGAGCAGAGTTTCGTCACCTTGCCGGGGGCCGTCCGCAGGTTGCAGCTCGCTGGTGACGTGGCCGGCTCCGGTGTTGATGTCCAGGCGCGCGGCGGTGCCCTCGGCGACCCCAACCTCGACGTCACCGCTGCTGCTGCCTGCCGATATCGCGCCGGAAACCGCTACGGCGACGTCCACCGATCCCGACGCGGTGCGGGACTTGATGCTTCCGCGCAGCCGATCGATGGTCAGCGAGCCGCTGGCGGCCTTGAACCTCAGGTTGCCGTCGAGGTCGCCGATCGCCACATTGCCGGAAGCCGTCGCAATCGAGGCATTGCCGTGCATGGTGTGCACGCTGATCGAGCCAGATGCGCTGCTGGCCTTGAACTTTCCGGTGACGCCGTGGATCTCCACCTCGCCGCTGGCGCCGGTGAAGCGCACGTCGCCGTACTCGCCTTCGGCGCGCATGCTGGCCGACGCCACCGAAACGTGCAGACGCGACCCGGTGGGCAAACCGATCTCGACATCGGTGTCGCCGCCGAGAAGACGCGGCAGGCCACGTTTGGGGCCGGTGACCGACAGCTTGCCGTCGCGAAAGTCCACGCGGGTGTGTTCGGCCGCCCAGACGTCGGAGCTACGGGATTCGTCGCAGGGGCGCACCGCGACGACGGTATCGGCGCGATCGCTCGCGGCGATCCGCACCGAACCACCGGCGGTGTCGATCCACACGTCGATCGCGGTGGGGGTCTCGAAACTCGGCATCTTCGGTCTCCTGTTGCTGTAGTCGATGTCTCAACGCACCCAGCCGGTGACACGGCGACCGCCGCTGCGGCTGGCGTGGCTTGCTCCGTGCTGACCGGCCGGCTGACCGGCCGCCTGGCTGGCGAGCGCGGCGGCCCGGACCAGCCATGCGTTTATCGACGCGCCCTCGCGCCGAGCAGCCCCCTCGACCACGGTCCGCAGTCCCTCCGGAAGCCGTAGGGTGACGCGCCAGGTGCCGCCGTCGTCGTCGTATTGGGCACCGAACAGGTGGTTGGTGTGGTCGGCGTCGGCCGGGCCGTCGTCCTCGTCGACGGGTGCGCTGACGATGAACTCGGGATCGCGGCCGCGCAGCCGGACCTCTACGGACCGCGGCGCCAGCTCGCCGGTGATCTCCTCGGCAGCGGCCGACAACGCTTCGAGCAGCGCCAGCCGCACCGCTGATTCCAGCGGCGCGCTCAGCCGGTCGGCCAGCTCTTGAGCGGCGTCGCCGCCCGCCGCAGCGGCCACACTCAGCTCATGCCGGACGGCGTCGACATAGGGTTGCAGATCCATGGTGTCATGGTGACACTATGTTGACGTCATTTCAAGTGTCACTTTGGTGCGAGGTGGTGTCGGGCGCTGCGCCTTCGGCGCCACCAGGCGCCGGCGACTACGCAGCCGACCAACAGGAGCAGGGCCACTGCCCACGGCCATCCGCCGTGCTGGTGCACCCAGCCGGCCAGGGTGCCCTGCACGCGTCCGGCCGCCGCGATCACCGCATCCTCGGGATTCGCATGCGCAGTCATGCTGAACAGCCGTACCTCGTAAAGGCCGTAATAGCCCACATAGAGCCCGACGATCACCAACAGCGCGCCGCCGATCCGGTTCACCAGTGGCAGGATGCGCCGCAGGCGATCGGCCAGCACCGAACTCGCAGTGGCGGCCGCCACCGCAAGCACTCCCACCACCAGGGTCAGGCCGGCCACGTAGGCCGCATAGATCGCCACCGTCCCGAGGATCGAACCGCCCCGCAAACCGGCGCCGGTGACCGCCAGAAACGGTCCGACGGTGCAGGACAGCGAGGCGATGGCATAGCTGACGCCGTACCCGAACATCGATCCCAGCCGTGCCGTCGGCGCCCATTGCGCGCGCGGTTGGAACAGCGCCAGCTTTCGGCCCGCCAGCAACCAGACCCCGAGGCCGACGAGCACGGCACCGATTACCACCGTGGCGTACGGCAGATAGCGCTGGACGGTCGCGGCCGCCGATATGGTCAGCGCGCCGAACACGCCGAAGACGGTCAGGAAGCCGAGCGCCATACCGATGGTCGCGGCCAGTGCCCGGCCCAAGGGGGCCGATGCCCGCAGCAGGGCCGGTTGTTCGCCGGACTGCTGCCCGCGTACCACCAGAAGTAGGTACGCGGGCAGCATGGCAAACCCGCAGGGGTTCAGCGCAGCCACCAATCCGGCGGCGAAGGCCAGCCCGATCAGGCCGTGGTCCACTGGACGCTCAGGGTCAGGACGTCAGGGCGGCAACCCGCTCGGACAACTCCTGCTGCGACATCGCCGAGGTCGGGTTGTTGACGAACGTCGAGCTGCCGTCCGCCCGGTAGAACACATACGCCGGCTGCCAGGGCACGTTGTAGCGGGCCCAGATGGCACCGTCGGCGTCGTTGAGGTTGGTGAAGTTCAGGTGGTACTTGGAGACAAATCCTTGCATCGCACCGACTTCCGAGTGCGCCGCCACTCCGACGAAGGTGACGGCCGGGTTGGCGGCGGCTACCTGGCCGACGCCGGGAGCTTCGGCATTGCAGAACGGGCACCATGGCGTCCAGAACCAGAGCACCGCCGGCCTGCCCTGCAGAGTGGCGCCGTTGAACGGCGCACCGCTGAGCGTGGTTGCGGTGAACTGCAGACGGTCATCCGATGCCACCGCGCGCGGCGCACCGAGCAGGGCGACGAACAACGCGACCGCGACAAAGGCGATGGCAAACATCCTGAGCGGGGACATCAAGCGAAAAATCATGACATACCTCATTTGCTGGTCGGATGTCTTAGAGACGTGCGGGCTGCCAGTATGGTTCATCGCCGTTCGACGGCATCGAGACTGCGGTGACGGCGCGGGTGCCGGCATTTTCAGCGCCGTCAGTGCAGCCTGGACGCCATCATCGCAGGCTCGATGCCCGGCGAGGCTCACTTTTCTTCGAAAGCCAACTGGCCGCAGGCGGCGCTGATTTCGCGGCCGCGCGTGTCACGCACCGTGCACGACACTCCTTTCGACCGCACCCGTCTGACGAACTCACGCTGCACCGGCTTCGGGCTGGCGTCCCAGTCGCTGCCCGGTGTCGGGTTGAGCGGGATCAGGTTCACATGCACCAGCGGTCCCAGCGCCTGATGCAACCGCTTGCCGAGCAAGTCGGCCAACCACGGTTGGTCGTTGACGTCGCGAATCAACGCGTACTCGACGGAGACCCGCCGGCCGCTCACCTCGGCGTAATAGCGTGCGGCGTCCAGCGCTTCGTCGATCTTCCACCGGTTGTTGACCGGCACCAGCGTGTCGCGCAGCTCGTCATCCGGGGCATGAAGGGACAACGCCAGCGTCACCCCGAGCCGTTCGTCGGCCAGCTTTCGTATCGCCGGGGCCAACCCCACCGTCGACACCGTCACCGAACGCGCCGAGATTCCGAAACCCGAACGCTCGGTGATGCGCCGTACCGCGGCCACCACCCTGGGATAGTTGGCCAGCGGCTCCCCCATCCCCATGAACACCACGTTCGACAGCCGGTCTCCGAAGTCGTCCCGCATCGCCGCGGCGGCGGCACGCACCTGCTCGAGGATCTCCGCAGCCGACAGGTTGCGGCTCAACCCGCCCTGGCCCGTGGCGCAGAACGGACACGCCATGCCACAGCCCGCTTGCGAGGAAATGCAGACCGTGTTGCGCCGCGGGTAGCGCATCAGCACCGATTCGAAGTTGGTCCCATCGAGGGCTCGCCACAACGTTTTTCGTGTCTGACCGGCATCGCAGGTGACTTCGGCGGCCGCGACGATCAACGTCGGGAACATGGTCTCGGCGACCCGGTCACGCACACCCGCGGGCAGGTCGGTCATCAGACGAGGGTCGGCGGTGAGCCGGCCGTAGTAATGATGTGCGAGCTGCTTGGCCCGAAACGCCGGCAAGCCAAGCTCCCCGACGACGGAGGCACGGCCCTGCTCGTCGAGGTCGGCGAAGTGCCGCGGCGGCTTTCCCCGCCGCGGCGCATCGAAAATCAATTCCTGCACCATGACCGGTCCAGTATCGGCCACGCGTCAGGGCAGCAGCGTGAACACCGTCCAGGTTGCCACGGCCGACGGCAGCACCCCGTCCAGCCGGTCCATCAGTCCACCGTGACCCGGCAGCAGCCGGCCCATGTCCTTGATACCGAGATCGCGCTTGACCTGGGACTCCACCAGGTCGCCGAGCGTGCACGTCAGTACCAGCAACAACCCCAGCAGGGCGCCCACCCACAGCTCGCGATGGGCCAAGAAGTGCACGGTCAGGGTGGTGGCGGCGATCCCGCAGAAGAGCGACCCGGCGAATCCCTCCCAGGACTTCTTCGGGCTGATCTTGGGAACCATCGGATGCTTGCCGAACAGGACGCCCACGGCGTAGCCGCCGACGTCGGAACAGACCACCGCGATCATCAGGCAGAACACCCGGGCCGAGCCGTCGCGCGGGTAGATCAGCAGGGCACCGAACGAGATGAACAGCGGTACCCACGCGGCCAGGAATATGGTCGCCGACGCGTCGCGCAGATAGTTCGACGGTGGCGAACCCGTGGCATCCTGCGTGCGGTTGTCCTGCATGAACAGCCGCCAGATCATGCAGACGACTACCATGCCGCCGAAGCCGGCCAACGCGCCGACGGCATGATGCCACCAGGTCAGCCAGATGGTCACCTGCCCGCCGATCAGCAACGGGATGACCGGGATCAGGTACCCGTTTTCGCGCAGTCGCCGGACCACCTCATGGCTGGCGAGCAGGGCAGCGCCCGAGCACAGTACCACCCAGAAGCGTGGAAGCCACAGCAGCGTGGCGATGACGAGTCCACCGGTGGCCATGCCCACCACGATGGCGGCGGGCAGGTTGCGCCCGGCCCGCGACGACTTCTTGGCCGGCTCCGAAGCGGTCTGATCCGCTCCCGGCGCTGGCTCGTCGGGCGGACTGCCGGTACCGGCATCGGTAGTTGCCACGGGCGGAAACGGACTTGGCTGCTGAGGACCGCTAGACCTCCAGCAGCTCCCCTTCTTTGTGCTTGACCAACTCGTCGATCTGGTTGACGTAGTTGTGGGTGGTCTTGTCGAGATCCTTTTCCGCCCGGCCTACCTCGTCCTCGCCGGCCTCGCCGTCCCTGCGAATGCGGTGCAACTCCTCCATCGCCTTGCGCCGGATGTTGCGCACCGACACGCGTGCTTCCTCACCTTTGTGCTTTGCCTGTTTGACCAGCTCACGGCGCCGTTCCTCGGTAAGTTGAGGTACCGCGACCCGGATGAGGGTGCCGTCGTTGGTGGGGTTCACGCCCAAATCGGAGTTGCGAATCGCGGTCTCGATAGCGTGCAACTGGTTGGCCTCATACGGCTTGATCACGACCAGCCTCGCCTCGGGGACGTTGATGCTGGCCAGCTGTGTGATCGGGGTGTTGGTGCCGTAGTAGTCAATGGTGATCCGGGAGAACATGCCCGGGTTGGCGCGGCCGGTTCGGATGGTCGACAAATCGTCTCGGGCCACCGACACGGCCTTTTCCATTCTCTCCTCGGCGTCGAAGAGAGCCTCTTCAATCATTTGCGCCGCTCCTCCTCATCGCTCTGCTCTGCATCGTCGCCGCCGATCAAGACGTGGTGACCAGCGTTCCGATCTTCTCACCAGCGACCGCACGGGCGATATTCCCATCGGTCAGCAGATTGAACACCAGAATCGGCATGCCATTGTCCATGCACAGGCTGAACGCGGTGGCGTCGGCCACTCGCAGACCGCGATCGATGACTTCGCGATGGCTGATCGCGGTGAGCAGCTCGGCGTGCGGGTTCTCCCGCGGATCCTCTGCGAACACCCCGTCGACCGCCTTGGCCATCAGCACCACGTCCGCGCCGATCTCCAGGGCCCGCTGCGCGGCGGTAGTGTCCGTCGAGAAGTACGGCAAACCCATGCCGGCGCCGAAGATGACCACCCTCCCCTTTTCCAAGTGGCGGACCGCCCGCAACGGCAGATAGGGCTCGGCCACCTGGCCCATGGTGATCGCGGTCTGAACCCGGGTGACGATCCCCTCCTTTTCGAGGAAATCTTGCAGCGCAAGGCTGTTCATGACGGTGCCAAGCATGCCCATATAGTCCGAACGGGTGCGCTCCATACCACGCTGCTGAAGCTGCGCGCCGCGGAAGAAATTGCCACCACCAATCACGACGGCCACCTGTACGCCATCGCGAACCACCTCGGCGATCTGGCGGGCCACCTGTGCCACCACATCGGGGTCCAGCCCCACCTGGCCGCCGCCGAACATCTCGCCGCCAAGCTTGAGCAGCACTCGCGCATATTTGGAACGCACCCCATTGGTGCTCGTCGGCTGGGCCTCCGTCATCAGACTCCTTGCATGAGAGTGCCGACCCGGCCACCCGCCCGGGACGGCATTTGACATCCTGCCTCATCGCCGCTGTATGCAACGGGCCGGGTGGGAGAATCCGCACAGCTGGTGACCGCAATCGCCACCCGCGCCGGACACCGGCCAACCGACGCGACGGTCGCCGATCGGGCACGCATGCCTGGCGGCTCAGTTGCCATGTTTGGGCGTCGGCTGGCCCGGGAAATCCCCGTCCAACGCGGGTGAAAACCACGGCCTTGAGAAGAAGGGCCGGTCGGTCCCGATTTCCAGTCGATCGCCTGTTGGCAGGCGTGAGCGCAAGCTTGTTGGAAGGATGGGTCCGGCCCGGACGAACGGGCCGGATCCATCGACTTTCTCGGCATGTTGTACAGCTATGGAATAGTTCTGCGGCCAACCGGGTACTCAGCGCTGCGCTGGTCGACATTCCGTAGGGGATGCCCAATCCGCCGCAGGGACGGGGTACCGGCACGAAGTCGGGAGATATCCGTGAACGTGCTACTACTTTCGGATGCCGACGACTTCTTGTCGGCGTTGCCGACGCTGGACTCGTTCGCGCAGACCATCCGGCAGGCACCGCTCGGTGATCACCCTGATGCGTACCGTCACGGCGTCGATGTTGCGGTTGTCGACGCGCGTACGGACCCAGCGGCCGCCCGCAGAGTGTCGCGACGGCTGACGGCGAGTCTGGCGGCCATTGCGGTCGTTGGCGTCGTGGCGCCGGCGGATTTCCTGGCCGTCGACGTCGACTGGCATTTCGACGACGTCCTGCTGCCGGGCACCGGCGCCGTGGAGTTGCAGGCACGGCTGCAGCTGGCCATCACCCGTCGACGCAGCGCATTGGACGGCACTCTGAAATTCGGTGACCTCGCCTTGCATCCGGCCCGGTTCACGGCGTCCCTGGCGGGAAAGGACCTCGGCCTGACGTTGACCGAGTTCAAATTGCTGAATTTCCTGGCGCAGCACGCGGGCCGGGCGTTCAGCCGCACCCGGCTCATGCACGAGGTGTGGGGTTATGACTGCGGCGGCCGGGTGCGCACCGTGGACGTTCACGTGCGCCGGCTACGGGCCAAGCTGGGCGCCGAGCACGAGTCGATGATCGAGACCGTCCGCGGCGTGGGCTACATGGCGGTGTCGCCGCCGCAGCCGCATTGGATCGTCAGCGAACCGGTGCTGAATCCGGCCCCGTCAGCGCACGCCCGTGACCCGATCGCGCGATAACAGGTTCACGCGAACAACGGCAGTGCACGCTTGCGGGCCAGCGCGTCCATACCCTGCTGAATGCTGTCCTGTACCTCGTGGTACTTGCGGTCCACGTAGTCGTCATCGTCGGCCCGTGCGGGGTCGTGGTCGATCTCGACCGCAGGCATGAACCGGGTTCTGATCTTGGCCGGCAGCGGCAACTGCGGCAGCGCGGCCGGCGCGATGCCCCACGGTAGCGAAACCGCCAATGGGAACACCTTGAGGCGCAGTACGCGGTCGAGTTTCAACACCTGGGACAGGCGGTCACCGCGGATCAGCACCGGCATTGCGTCGGCGCCGCCGACGGTCGCGATCGGCACTATCGGCACCCCGGCCCGAATCGCCATCTTCACGAAGCCCTTGCGACCGGCCAGGTTGGCGCAATCGCGTTCCGTCCACGGTCGCAGCGAGTCGACCTCGCCGCCGGGCCACAGGGCCACGTCGCGCCCTTGGGCGAGAGCTGTGGCGATCGCGTCCGGGGCGGCCGGAAGCACCCCCATCGACCGGAAATAGCGTCCGATAACCGGAATCGCCATCAGCGCGTCGTGCGCCGTGCCGTGCAGTGGACGGTCCTGACCGAAACGCCGCCACCATTGCAGGCCCACGGTCCACGCGTCCCATACAAACGGAGCGCCGGAATGGATGCCCACCAACAGCGCCGGGGGCGGGGGAACGTTCTCCCATCCGTCGATCTCCATGCGAAACCAGTAGTCGACGAGCACGTTCCAGAAGAACTTTTGGCGTTGCAGCGTGCGTTCATCCTGACCGCTGAGATCCCATTGGCCGGCCCGCTCGGCTACCCAGCCGCTGAGCCCCCCGTCCTGCGCCCGACGTCGCTTCCGCATCGACGCCCGGGCGTCCTCGGCGTGCTGCTCTGCTTGTTCGCGTACTTCCGATGGCCGTCGGTCGGTGTGAGTCATCCCGGTCGGGTACCCCACGCGATCGGGTCTTTACACGAAGTTCCCCGCGCCACGGTCGGTGACGCGGGGAACTCGGTTGCGGCTTATGACTGCGTCGGCGGCGAGTTGGGCGCCGGGCTAGGCGTCGCGCCGGGTGCCGTCCCGGGCGCGTTGCCGGGTGCCGAGTTGGGGGCCGCGTTGGACGTCCACACCAGGACGTCCTGAACCCCGTCGTTGTATACGACGCTGGTCGGCGGCGCGCCGGTCACATCGAAGTAGATCTTCCCGCTCGCCTGAGCGCCCTGGCTGATGGGCGCGGGGCTCAGCCCGTTCGGCGTCGGCGACGTGCTCACCACCCGGTAGGTTTGGTTGTCGTTGGTCCGGGCGTTGAAGTTGGACACAACGGGGGTGACGGTCCCGCTGTTGGCCCGCACGTTCACGTCGGCCTGCCAAAGGTGTCCGGTCGGGGTGTAGCCGGGGATCACCACATTGGTCGGCTCCAGGTTGTTGACCGTGTAGGCGGTGACAAGTGGCCCGTCGACCAGCGTTTCACTGGTACCGAGTCCCTCGATGATGGGATTCGCGGAAGCCGGTGCCGCCGTAAAGAAACCAACCGCCGCGATGCCAGCGGCAGCAAGAGCAGTCTTGGCGGAGGTTCTCACTGTGTTACCGGTGAACTTCACGTTGACTCCTTTCATTCGTGTCGTTCGAGCAGCTGTCCCGCTTTGTAGGCACGCGGGAGCTAAACCGCACGGCAAACCCAATACCCCACAGCCCTAACGCCAAAACACCGCTGCCTGGTGAAATACCTTTGTATACAGTCGCTTACCTGCAGAAACCTCGTCTTGATATTCGTTTTCAGCACTATTCGCAAATTTAAATTCCAGCACTTGCTTAACATCGGCATCATTTGCCACGACGTCGGTTAACCCGCTAGGTGGCGGGTAGCCGAAGCGATACGACGTGTTAGCTGATTTAGGAGCTGCTCATGGAACGTGGAAACGCCAAACACAGTCAACGCGACGACGACCAACTCAAACACGAATTGCGCGGCACGATTGCGGGCAACCGGTCCAGCCGCGCCGAGGAATGGCGTGACCCCGAGCCGCCGGCCGACGACGATCCGGACACGCCGACGGCGGGTCCGGTGAACCGGTAAACCTGTTGCCGCGGTTTCCAATTCGACAAAGTCACGAGAGGACGTCGTCATGAGCTTTCCGCCGCAGCAACAAAGTGTGCCCGGAATCCAGGCACACATGAACCCGGTGCCCGATTGCGGCGAAAACAGTTACCAGGGCTCAGGAAAACTCACCGGCAAGAAGGCAATCATCACCGGCGGCGACAGCGGAATTGGGCGGGCCGTCGCGATCGCGTTCGCCCGGGAAGGCGCCGACGTGTTGATCTCGTACCTCAACGAGGACGAGGATGCCCGCGATGTGGCGCGCTATGTCGAAGCCGCCGGCCGCAAATGCGTGCTGGTTCCGGGTGATCTCTCCGATGCGTCGCACTGCCGTGCGGTGGTTGAGCGCGCCGCCCAGGAGTTCGGCCGCATCGACATCCTGGTCAACAACGCCGCCTTCCAGATGATGCACCAAAGCCTGGAAGAGATCAGCGACGAAGAATGGGACTACACCTTTCGGCTCAACGTCGGAGCGTATTTCCACCTCGTCAAGGCGGCGCTGCCGTTCATGGAAGCGGGCTCGTCGATCATCGGCAGTTCGTCGGTCAACTCCGACACGCCCAACCCCACCCTGGCGCCGTACGCTGCGACCAAGGCAGCGATCGCAAACTTCTCGGCTAGCCTCGCTCAGCTGTTGGGCGAGAAAGGAATTCGCGTCAACAGCGTCGCGCCGGGCCCGATTTGGACCCCGCTGATCCCCGCGACCATGCCTCCCGACAGTGTGGAATCCTTCGGCGACAACGTGCCGCTGGGCCGTGCCGGGCAACCGGCGGAGCTGGCCCCGATCTACGTGCTGTTGGCCTCCGACGAGTCCAGTTACATCTCCGGGGCGCGAGTCGCGGTCACGGGAGGCCGGCCAATTCTCTGACCGTTACTGGGCGCCGCCGAATAAGGTTCAGGGTCCGCGGTTTTCGCCCAAGCGGTGACTGCGGCGCCAGCCTGCGTTCTAACGCCCTCTGACGCGGCGGTTTTCCTTCATGATCGCCTCGACCAACTCGGACTTGGTCATCGTCGACCGCCCACGTATGTGCAGCCGCCGCGCGACATCGAGCAGATGTTTCTTGCTGGCGTTGGCATCCACACCCTCGGCTGAGCGGCCGGTGTTGTGCAGCCCACCACCCTCGGCGAGTTCGTCCGAAGGACCCTTCTGCTCCTTGGGCTCCCAATGATCACCGATTTTCTCGAAGCTGTGCTTGAGGGCGGAGTAGGCCACCCGGTGAGCCCGTTCCTCGCTGCCGTACTGTTCTGCCGCGGCGTCGTGCGCTTTTGCGAAGGTGCGTTGCGCCTTGGCGTTGGACCGTTGCAGCGTGCTGGGCATCTCGCTCTTCTTCGGCTGGCCGGATTTCGTCGTCTTGGGCATTCGGCATGATTACCCCACGCTGCTCGGCGCAATACCTGCGTTGATATGTCAATATCGTTGACATGGGTCCGGCCGAAGACGCCCCGCTGGGCTACCTGCTTTACCGCGTGGCCGCCGCACTGCGGCCAGAGGTTTCCACCGTGCTGCGTCCGCTCGGCCTCACCCTCCCCGAATTCGTCTGTCTGCGTGCCCTTTCCATGTCTCCCGGCCTGTCCAGCGCTGAATTGGCCCGCAACGCCAACGTCACACCGCAGGCGATGAACACGGTACTGCGCAAGCTGGAAAACATTGGCGCAGTGACGCGGCCGGCGTCGGTGTCCTCAGGGCGTGCGCTCCCCGCCACCCTGACCGCTGCCGGCCGCACCCTGCTGAAGCGCGCCGAGGCCGCCGTCCAAGTCGCCGATGCCCGCATCCTGGCCAAGCTCACCGCGGCTCAGCAACGTGAGTTCAAACGGATGCTGGCCAAGCTGGGCTCCGACTGAGCGGTCAATCTTGGATGCGCGCCCACGGCCGCGCTTCTTCGAGTTCGTAGGCCAGTTCCAGCAACCCTGCCTCGCCTCCGATGTCGGCCGACAGCATCATTCCCACGGGCAGACCGTTCGCGGATTGCGCCATCGGCAGCGAGATCGCGGGCTCCCCGGTGACGTTCTGCAGCGGCGTGAAGGCGACCCAGCTGGTCAGCCGTTCCAGCAGCTGGTCGTAGTCGGTGGGCGCGAGGTAGCCGACCTGTGGCGTCGGATCGGCAAGCGTCGGCGTGAGCAAGACGTCATGAGTGCCGAAAAACTGTGCGCTGCGCCGTCGCAGCCTGCGCAGCCGCGCGATCGCCGTCGGCAGGCGGTGCAGGTTGCGCCGGGTGTGGCGGGCCAGCCCCAAGGTGAAGTTGTCCAGGCGGGTGCGGTCAAAGGTGTCACCGAACCTGCGCCGGCCGATGCTCACCTGCGCCAGCGCCAAAAATCCCCAGTACATGACGAAGTCGTCGACAAAGCTGACCGGCACCCAGGAATCCACGTGTTCGACGCGGTGCCCCAGTTCCTCGAGCAGCCCGGCCGTCTTCAGCACCAACTCACGCAGCTCCGGGCTGCACTCGCGCAGGACCGAACGTGTCACCACCGCGACCCGCAACCGCTGCTTGCCGGGCCGGGTGACGTCGCCGACCGGCGGGAGCTTGGGGTTGCGCCAAATGCGCTCGGCCTCCCGGTAGAAGGCGGCGGTGTCGCGCACCGAGCGGGTGAGCACACCGTTGGTGACGATTCCCACCGGCAGCCGGCGGTACTCCGGGTCCAGCGGCAACCGGCCGCGGGAGGGCTTGAGCCCGACCAGTCCGTTGCAAGAAGCCGGAATCCGGATCGAGCCACCACCGTCGTTGGCGTGCGCGATCGGCACCACACCGGCGGCGACGAACGCCGCCGACCCTGACGACGAGGCGCCGGCCGTGTAGTCGGTGTCCCACGGGTTGCGGACGGCCCCCAGCCGAGGGTGCTCGGCAGAGGCGCTGAACCCGAATTCGGACAGCTGGGTCTTGCCCAGGCATACCGGCCCGGTGGCCAAGTACACCTGGGTGAATTCGCTGTCGACGGCGGCGGCGAACGGCGCCCACGCGTCGGTGCCACACATGGTGGGCAGGCCGGCGACGTCGACGTTGTCCTTGATGAAGGTCGGGACGCCGCCAAAGAAGCCCCGGCCCAGCCCACGCGCCGCAGTGTCGCGGGCCCGCTGAAACGCCTCGTGGGCCAGGCCGTTGAGGGTCGGGTTGACGGCCTCGGTGCGCGCGATGGCCGCCTCGATGACGTCGGTCCTGCTGACCCAGTCGGCGCGGATGGCGTCGGCCAGGCCGACGGCGTCCAGCTCGCCGAGGGCGTCGTCGCCGAAAGCGTGGATGCGTTGCATGCCGTCGACGCTAGCTGCTTAGGCCTGGCCCACCTCGAAGCGAGCGAACCGCGTCACAGTCACACCCGCCTCGTCGAGCAGGGCCTTGACGGTTTTCTTGTTGTCGGACACCGACGGCTGCTCGAGCAGCACGGCGTCCTTGAAGAAACCGTTCAGCCGGCCCTCGACGATCTTGGGCAGCGCCTGTTCCGGCTTACCCTCGGCCTTGGCGGTCTCCTCGGCGATGCGGCGTTCGCTGGCCACCACGTCGTCCGGCACGTCGTCGCGGGACAGGTAGCGGGCCTTGAGCGCGGCGATCTGCAGGGCGACCGCGTGGGCTGCTTCTTTGTCGGCGCCTTGGTATTCGACCAGCACACCCACCGCGGGTGGCAGGTCGGCCGACCGCCGGTGCAGATACGTCTCGACGGTGCCGTCGAATACCGCAACACGGCGCAGTTCCAGCTTCTCGCCGATCTTGGCCGACAGCGCGGCGATGGCCTCCTCGACGGTCTGGTCGCCGGCTTTGGCTGCCTTGAGCGTCTCCACGTCACCGGCTTTCGAAGCGACTGCGGCGGCGACGATGTCGTTGGCCAGCGCCTGAAATTCGGCATTCTTGGCGACGAAGTCGGTCTCGCAATTCAGCTCGATGAGCACCCCGTCCTTGGCCGCGACCAGGCCCTCGGCCGTTGCCCGTTCGGCACGCTTGCCGACGTCCTTGGCGCCCTTGATCCGCAGCGCCTCGACGGCCTTATCGAAGTCGCCGTCGGTCTCCACCAGCGCGTTCTTACAGTCGAGCATTCCTGCGCCGGTCAGCTCCCGAAGTCGCTTGACGTCGGCTGCGGTGTAGTTCGCCAATGCTCAGCCTTCCGTAGGGGTTGATTCGGTTGTGCCGGTGGCGCCTGCAGCCGGGTCGGCCGGGGTCGCGGTCGCTGTTGCCGAGGCCAGCAGCTCCTGCTCCCACTCGGCCAGCGGCTCGGCGGCTTCGGCTTCCGGCTTGCCGTCACCGCGGCCCAGACCCGCGCGGGCCTGCAGCCCCTCGGCGACCGCGGAAGCGATCACCTTGGTCAGCAGCGCGGCCGAGCGGATGGCGTCGTCGTTGCCCGGAATCGGGTAGTCCACCTCGTCCGGGTCGCAGTTGGTGTCCAGGATCGCGATGACCGGGATGCCCAGTTTGCGGGCTTCGCCGACGGCAATGTGCTCCTTGTTGGTGTCGACGACCCAGATGGCCGAGGGCACCTTCGCCATGTCCCGGATACCGCCCAGGCTGCGCTCCAGCTTGTTCTTCTCCCGGGTCAGGCCCAGGATCTCCTTCTTGGTGCGGCCCTCGAAGCCACCGGTTTGCTCCATCGCCTCGAGCTCCTTGAGGCGCTGTAGCCGCTTGTGCACGGTGGAGAAGTTGGTGAGCATGCCGCCGAGCCAGCGCTGGTTCACATAGGGCATGCCGACGCGGGTCGCTTCGGCGGCGACGGACTCCTGGGCTTGCTTCTTGGTGCCCACGAACAGCACCGTCCCACCGTGGGCGACGGTTTCCTTGACGAACTCGTACGCCTTGTCGATGAAGGTCAGTGTTTGCTGTAGGTCGATGATGTAGATGCCGTTGCGGTCGGTGAAAATGAACCGCTTCATCTTGGGATTCCAGCGACGGGTCTGATGCCCGAAGTGGGTGCCGCTGTCAAGCAGCTGCTTCATGGTTACTACGGCCATGCTTGTGCCTTACTTGTCGGTTGCTGCCTGGCATCGGGTGAGGCCGGGCCCTGGCGCCTGCTGCATGCCGGACCCGTTTCCGGAACACCGGGCTACGGGACCGCTCGGCATGCGGTGCGAATTCCTGAACTACGGGAGTCGCGGTGCAGACGCGCGAAGTCAGCCCGATTCAACGAGCTGCGTCGAGAAGTTTACACGTCGTATTCCACAGCAGCCGCACGGTGACTGGCCCGCTCGTGGTCGCGGCGCTGGACTGAACCGATGCGGTGGATGTCGGTGATGCTGTGCGGGGCAGTGTTTACCGCCGGTTTATCCGCCGGTGTTGCCCACGCGGACCAGGGGCGACTCGACTGGCCGTTACGCCCGCGCCCGGCCGTCGTGCGGGAGTTCGACGCGCCGTCCCCGAATTGGCATCCCGGGCACCGCGGCGTGGATCTGGCCGGTGTGCCGGGGCAGCCGGTGTACGCCGCGGCGGATGGGGTCGTGGTGTTCGCGGGGTTGCTGGCGGGCCGGCCGGTGGTGTCGCTGGCTCATCCGGGTGGTCTGCACACCAGCTACGAGCCGGTCCGCGCGATGGTCCGGGTTGGTCAGCTGGTCGCCGGGGGCAGCCCGATCGGCGAGCTGGCCGCGGGGCATCCGGGGTGCCGGGCCGCGGCGTGCCTGCACTGGGGCGCGATGTGGGGTCCGGCCTCGCGCGCCGACTATGTCGATCCGCTAGGCCTGCTTCAGTCGACGCCCATTCGGCTGAAGCCGCTGCCGGGGTGAGCGTGAAGCTGGGGCGGCCGATCTGCGGCGATTTCGCCGCCCTGCGCTCACAGCCAACGCCGCGACCGGCGGCTTCACGCTCGCGGATGGGCCTGATCGTGCACCGCCCGCAACCGCGACACGGCGACATGGGTGTAGAGCTGCGTGGTTGCCAGGCTGGAATGACCGAGCAACTCCTGGACCACCCGCAGGTCAGCCCCGCCCTCGAGGAGATGGGTGGCGGCGCTGTGCCGCAGCCCGTGCGGTCCGATGTCGGGCGCGCCGTCCACGGCCGCGACCGTTTGGTGCACGACGGTGCGCGCCTGGCGCACGTCTAGGCGTCTACCCCGGCTGCCCAGCAATAGCGCCGGCCCGGACTCCGCGGTGACCAACACCGGACGCCCGTGCGTCAGCCATGCTTGCAGCGCTTCGGCGGCGGGCCCGCCGAAGGGCACGGTGCGTTGTTTGTTGCCCTTGCCGAGTACCCGTACCAGCCGATGGTCGGTGTCGATGTCGTCGACGTCCAGGCCGCACAGTTCGCTCACCCGGATCCCGGTGGCATACAGCAGTTCGACGATCAGCCGGTCGCGCAGCGCCAGCGGGTCACCCTGCTCGGCGCCGGATTGTGCGGCCGACATGGCCGCCAGCGCTTGGTCCGTGCGCAGCACCGCCGGCAGCGTGCGGCGCGCCTTGGGCATTTGCAGGCGGGCGGCGGGGTCGCTGGCCAGCAAGCCACGCCGGGTCGCCCAGGCGGTAAACGCCTTGACCGCCGAGGTGCGCCGGGCCAGCGTCGTGCGGGCGGTCCCGCTACCAGCCGCGCCGGCCAGCCAGGACCGCAACAACTGCAGGCTCAGCGCGTCCAGGTCCAGTTCACGCTCGGCCAGAAACGCCAGCAACGAACGCACATCACCCAGATAGGCACGACGGGTGTGCGCCGACCGGCCGCATTGCAGGTGCAGATATTCGTCGAACTCCTCGAGCACAGCCACGCTCTTGTTCGGCATCTCCCCACGGTCGCAGGCGACGCCGATGGTGTCAGTCGACGCGCCGCAGCGTGTCCGGGGTGAGATCTTTGCGGGTCGGATAGCCGTCGACGGCCATGATCAGGTCGGTTTCGGCAAGGATCATGCGCAGCAGGTGCACAATGCCGTCGACGCCGCCGAGTGCGAGCCCGTACGCATAGGGCCGTCCGACGCCGACGGCGGTCGCGCCCAGCGCCAGCGCCTTGACGACGTCGGCACCATTGCGGATCCCCGAGTCGAACAACACGGGCAGCCCGTCGGCCGCCTCGACCACCGCCGGGAGGCAGTCCAGCGCGGGCAGTCCGCCGTTGGCCTGCCGGCCCCCGTGCGTGGAGCAGTAGATGCCGTCCACTCCACGGTCCCGGGCACGCCGGGCGTCGTCGGGATGGCAGATGCCCTTGAGGATCAGCGGCAGGTCGGTCAGCGAGCGCAGCCAGTCGAGGTCGTCCCAGGTCAGCGGATTTCCGAAGATCTGCGCCCAGCGCAGCACCGCGCCCTGCGGGTCTTCCTCCGGTGGGCGCTGCAGGCCCGCGCGGAATACCGGATCGGTGAAGTAGTTGGCCAGACAGTGCCCGCGCAGTTGGGGGAAGTTGGCTGTCGTGAGGTCACGCGGGCGCCAGCCGGTGACCCAGGTGTCCAGCGTGACCACGATGCCCTTGAAGCCGGCCGATTCGGCGCGACTGACCAGGCTGGCCGCGACCTCACGGTCGGTGGGCGTGTACAGCTGATAAAAGCCGGGAGTGTCGCCGAAAGCGGCGGCGACGTCTTCCATCGGGTCGACCGTCAGCGTGGAGGCAACCATCGGAACGCCGGTGCGGGCCGCCGCGCGAGCGGTGGCCAGATCGCCGTGTCCGTCCTGCGCGCACAGACCGATGACGCCGATGGGCGCCATGAACAGCGGGGACGGCCAGAGCAGGCCGAACAACTCGACGGAAAGGTCGCGCTGTTTGGCGCCGACAAGCATGCGCGGCATCAGCCCCCACCGGTCGAAAGCCTCGCGGTTGGCCCGCTGGGTGCGTTCATCGCCGGCTCCCCCGGAGACGTACGACCACACCGACGGCGGCATCGCGTTCTCCGCCTTGGCCTCCAACTCGGCGAACGCCATCGGCAGCGGCGGCACCACGCCGGCCAGGCCCTGAAAGTAGATCTCGTTTTGGTAGTCGCCGAAATGGGGTGTGAATGCCATGCGAAAGAGAATGCCAGCCGGGAGTCAGCCGGCTGCCTGCGTCCCAGCCTCGGCCTCGGCCAGCTCTTTCTTCCACTGCCGGAACGTCTCTTCGGTGCGCCCGCGCCGCCAATAACCCGAGATCGACGCCCATTTGGCGTCCACCTGACGCGTGTTGCGGATGTACGGCCGCAAGTTGTGCATGACGGTTTGGGCCTCGCCATGGATGAAGACGTGCACCTGCCCGGGCAGCCACAGGGCGGTGGTGACCGCCTCGATCAACGGCGCGCAGTCACCGGCGCGGTCCTCGGGGACCAGATCGGCCCGGCCACCGCGATATATCCACCGCACTTCGACCGATTCCGGTGCGGTCAAAGGGATCTCGTCGTCGGGGCCGGCGACCTCGATGAAGGCCTTGCCGACCGCGCTCGCCGGCAGCGCTTCCAGCGCTGCGGCGATCGCGGGCAACGCGGACTCGTCGCCGGCCAGCAGGTGCCAATCGGCGGTCGGATCGGGCGCGTAGGCGCCGCCGGGACCCATCAGGTAGATACGCTGCCCAGGTTCGGCGGCCGCCGCCCACGGTCCGGCTATCCCGTGCTCGCCGTGCACCACGATGTCCACCGCGATCTGACCCGCGGCCTCGTCGACGTACCGGACCGTCATGGTCCGCACCGAAGGCTGTCGGGCGGCCGGCAGCCCGGCAAAGCTGTCCAGGGTCAGCGGCTGGGGCAGTGCGGCCACATCGATGTCGTCGGCGACGAATACCAGCTTGACGTAGGAGTCGGTGTACTTGCTGGGCACGAAGCTGTCGAAATCTTTGCCGCCCAGGATCACTCGGACCATGCGCGGCGCGAGTTGCTCGGTACCGACGACTTCGAAAGTTTGCAGCGGTCGACCTGCCACTTGACCTCCCGATCAGACCCGACCCCCGTCGACTATACGAGCCGCGTCGCCGGACTTCCGGCGGCGGCCTCCGACCCGCTGCGAACGATTCGCCACCGGGAGTCGTCGCGGCGCTCGGCCAGCCCGGCGAGTTCGAGCAGCGCCAGCGGCCCCAGCACCCGCTCTGGCGGCAGGCCGGACGCCACGGCGATTTCGTCGACCGTGGCGGCGCCGCGGCCCGGCAGCGCCTCGTAGACCTGGCGTTCGGCTGCGCTGAGCCCGTCCAACGGCGTGCTGGGCCGTGGTTCCTCGGGCGCCAGCTCACCGATGCGACCGACAAGCTCGACGACGTCGTCGGCTCGGGTGACCAGTTCGGCGCCGTTGCGCAGCAGCGCGTGGCAACCCGCCGACGCCGACGACGTCACCGGCCCGGGCACCGCGGCCACCACCCGGCCCAGTGCCGCCGCCCAGGCGGCGGTGTTGGCGGCCCCGCTGCGCAGTCCCGCTTCGACGACCACCGCCGCCCCGGCGACGGCGGCTACCAGTCGGTTGCGGGTCAGGAATCGGTGCCGGGCGGGTCGCACGCCCGGCGGATATTCGGTGAACAGCAGCCCGTGCTGGCCGATGCGATGCAGCAGCGCCGAATGCCCTGCGGGATAGGGAATGTCGATCCCGCCGGCCAGGACCGCCACGGTGCTGCCGTCGCCGTCCAAGGTGGCGCGGTGCGCCGCACCGTCAATGCCATAGGCGCCACCGGACACCACCGCGACGTTGCGCTCGGCCAGTCCCGTCGCCAGGTCGCCGGCTACATGCTCGCCGTAGACCGTGGAGGCGCGGGTCCCGACGACGGCGGCGGCGCGTTGCGCCACCTCGTCCAGGCGTGCCGGTCCCAGCGCCCACAACACCAGCGGAGGTTCGCTGCGTTCCCTGGATTGCACGCCCTCGAATGCGCGAAATGCCAGCGTCGGCCATTCCTGGTCATCGGGTGTGATCAATCGCCCGCCGCGTCGTGCCAGCAGCTCGAGATCGGCAGCGGCCCGGTCGATTTCGCGTCTGGACTTTGTGTGCTGGGCCAACTGCTGGTCAACCTGCCCGCGCCGGACCCGCTCGGCGGCTTCGATCGGCCCGACGCGGTGGACCAGGGCGGCGAGTTCCCGGCACGGCGGCTCGGCGACGGCGGACAGGTAGGCCCACGCCAGCAGTGTGGGATCGGTGGTGTTCATCGCCGGGCTCCCGGCTGCCGAAAGCTCAGCGCGGTGCAAACCTCGTCGAACCCGGGGGATGCCCGGCCGGCCAGATCGGCCAGGCTCCACGCGACTCGCAACGTGCGGTCGACGCCCCGGATGCTGAGCAGTCCACTGTCCAGCGCCCGGCGTAGCGGATCCATCGCTGCGGTGCCGAGCCGGAACTTTTCACGCAACAAAGTGCCGCTCACCTCGGCATTGGTCCGGAACCCGTGTGGTCGCCAACGCTCGGCCGCAGCGTCGCGAGCAACGGTCACCCGATGGCGAACTCGGGCCGTCGACTCGCCCCCGGACGCCGAAAATGCGCCGGTGCGTACCGGATTCATCTGCACCCGCAAATCCACTCGATCCAGCAATGGCCCGGACAGCTTGCCCAAGTACCGCCGTTTGACCGCCCCGGCACAGATGCAGTCACGCGGATCCGCCGGCGCGCACGGACACGGGTTGGCTGCCAGCACCAACTGGAAGCGAGCCGGGTAGCAGGCCACGCCATCCCGGCGGGCCAACCGAATTTCGCCGTCCTCCAACGGAGTTCGCAATGCTTCCAGCGCGCTGACCCTGATCTCGGCGCATTCATCGAGGAACAGGACCCCGCGGTGGGCCCGGCTCACAGCGCCTGGCCGGGCCATCCCCGAGCCGCCGCCGACCAGCGCCGCGACAGTAGAACTGTGATGCGGCGCCACGAACGGCGGCCTGGTGATCAACGGCGTATCACCCGACAGCAGGCCGGCCACCGAGTGGATCGCGGTGACCTCCAGCGACTCGCTGTCCGACAGCGACGGCAGTATCCCCGGAAGACGCTGCGCCAGCATCGTTTTGCCCACCCCCGGCGGCCCGGTCAACATCAGATGATGCGACCCGGCCGCGGCCACCTCGACGGCGAACCTGGCCTGCGACTGACCCACCACATCGGCCAGGTCCGCCGATGAATCCAAAGGCGTTGCCGCCGAGTCGATCCGGTGCTCGAGTTGGACCGAGCCCTTGAGCCAGCTCTGCAGTTGCACCAGCGTGCGGACCCCCCACACGTCGATTCCGTCGACCAGGCTGGCCTCGGCCAGGTTGGCCGCCGGAACCACGACCGCCGGCCAGCCGCCGTGCTTGGCGGCCAGCACCGCGGGCAGCACTCCGCGCACCGGCCGGACCCGCCCGTCGAGCGACAACTCCCCCAACAACACCGTCTTCTCCAACCGGTGCCACGGCGTCTTGCGCTGCGCCGACAGCACCGCCGCGGCCAGGGCGATGTCGTAGACGGAACCCATTTTCGGCAACGTGGCCGGTGAGAGCGCCAGGGTGAGCCGGGCCTGGGGCCAGTCGTTGCCACAGTTGGCGACCGCCGCGCGAACCCGGTCGCGGGACTCCTGCAGGGCGGCGTCGGGCAGGCCCACCAGATGCACGCCCGGCAACCCGGAGCTGATGTCGGCTTCGATTTCCACGATCTCGCCGTCCAGTCCGCGGACCGCGACCGAGAACGCGCGCCCCAGCGCCATCAGCCGGCTCCCTGCAGGTGGGTGATCTCCGGGGTGCGCCGACGCCCGATCCGCACGCCGATCACATCGATGCGAACCGCCGCCCAGCCGCCCGCCTGGCTGGCCAGCCACAGCCCTGCCAGCCGGCGCAGCCTACGCAGCTTGCGTGGCGTCACCGCGTGCGCCAGCCCGCCATAACCGTCGCCGGTACGCGTTTTGACTTCGACGAAGACGACGGTGTTCGTCGTTGTATCGCACGCGATCACATCCAGCTCGCCGTAGCGGCAACGCCAATTGCGGTCCAAGATCCGCAGGCCCATGCTCGTAAGGTGATCCACGGCGAGCGCCTCGCCCATCGCTCCCAGCTGGATCCGGGTCAGTGTCTTTGTGGTCGTCATGGCGGCCAGGTTGCACCGCCGAGCCGACAACCTGCACCGCGCCGAGCCGGTCCAGCCCGCCGAGGGCGCAAGTTATCCCCAGTCGGGCATCCATCCACAGCCGGCGGCGCGACCTCCGTTGAGTCTGCGGCTATGGCGCAAAAGCGCGAGTAAGGCCCGCCATCACCGCATAGTCAACTTCTTACGTGCTCCGCTTACTGGGGATGATGATGACGACGATGAGCGTCAGGATGCTGAAGATCAATCCGAGGATTCCCCAGAACAGGACGCTACGGCCCTTCATCCCGGCGATAACCGCACAGATGATGGCCGCAATGACGTGACCTATCAGGACAAAGATCAGCTTGATCCCGCGCAGGATGAAATGCGCTGCCTGGGGATTGTCTTGGGCGGCCAGAAGCAGTCCGTGCAGCATGGAGCCTCCTCAGCTGGGTAAAGCGATACCGTCGGCTACCCGCAAGACAGCCAAACCAATCGAGACGCGCCCAGCTACCGGATTCGGTCGGCCCGGCTATAGACGTTCATCGAGTTCTCGCGCAGAAACGCCACCAACGTGATGCCGGATTCCTCGGCCAACGACACCGCCAGCGACGACGGCGCCGACACGGCGGCAAGCACGGGAATCCCGGCCAACAGAGCCTTCTGCGTCAACTCGAACGACGCCCGCCCGCTGACCAGGAGCACGGAGCCGCCCAGCGGTATCCGGTCGTGTTCCAGCGCCCAGCCGATGACCTTGTCCACCGCATTGTGCCGCCCGACGTCCTCACGCACGGCGTGCATGCTGCCGTCGACCCCGAACAGCGCCGCAGCGTGCAGCCCGCCGGTGCTGGCGAAAACCCTTTGGGCACCGCGAAGTCGGTCCGGCAGAGTCTGCAGCGTGGCGGCGGCGATGCCAGCCGGATCGTCTCCCGGTGAGAAGCGGCTGATCAACCGCACGGCATCCAGCGACGCCTTGCCGCAGACACCGCACGAGGACGTCGTATAGAAGTTGCGGGTGACGTCGGGATCGGGAGGTTTGACTCCGGGCGCCAAGGTCACGTCCAGCACGTTGTAAGCGTTGACGCCGTTCTGGTCGCGTCCGCCGCAATAGCGGATGCTCGCCACCTCGCCACGATCCGCGATCATCCCTTCGGTGAGCAAAAAGCCTTGCGCCAGTTCGATATCCGAGCCCGGGGTGCGCATCGTCACACTGATCGGGGTGCCGTTGACGCGGATCTCCAACGGCTCCTCGACCACCAGGGTTTCCGATCGGGTGACCGTTTCGCCCGACGTGAGGTGCTTGACCCGCCGCCGTGCCGTTACGTGGCGCATCAGCGCGTTGCGCCTGGGTCGGCGCGGGAGTCGCGACGAGCGTCCCACCGCTGAAAGTTCACGGCCCCAACGTACCTCGCCGCTGGCCGGCCGGACCGTCCCTCACACTGCAGAGGCCAGTGCCGCCAAGGTCTCCGCCGAGGAGTGCGCCGGACTCCAACCGAGTTCCCGCTTCGCTTTGGCGGTGTCCATTACGACGGAAGTCCTTGCCGTGTGCAGCCATTCGAGCGCGGATGGCACGAACGGCAAGCGAGAAATCGCGGCGGAAGTCGCTGAGGCGGCCACCGCCGGGACCCGTATCGGTCGGCCACCCAGTGCCTTCGCGACATCGCTAACGGTCACCACGCCGTCGCCGGCGATGTTGTATGCGCCGGGCGGTGCCGGGGCGGTCGCCGCCAGCGCGATGGCGGTCGCGACGTCGTCATGATGGACCAATTGCAGCGGAATTCCGGGATCGGGCACCACTGGCTTGAGCGCCGGCACCACCTTGGCCACCGTGCGCACCGCAGCCGGCAACTGATTCCACGGCATCGCGTCGGCCAGTGCATGAGCCTCTGGCCCGGCGACGATGCACGGCCGCAGCACGAACACCTCCAGCGCAGACCTCTCGGTCAGCTCGGCGAGAAGACGCTCGCAGGTGGCCTTCTGCGCAGAGTAGTAGTGCTCCTCAGAGCCGCGCGGCGGCACGTCCTCGGTGATCGGCACGGGGTTGTCGGAGTGGTAACCGTAGGCGGCAACCGACGAGGTGTAGACGAGTCGCCGGGGCCGCCCGGCGGCAGCGTTGGCCGCCACGGTGGCCTCGAACACGTTGCGGGTCCCCTGCAGGTTGACGCGTTCGCTCTCCTCGCGCGACCCCATGATGATGAATGCCAGGTGGACCACCACGTCGGCCTGTGCCACCAGCCCGTCGACGGCGTCGCGGTCGAGGATGTCGCCCTGCTGATAGCTGGTCTTCGTCCAGCCGCGCTGCAGCGGGTCGAACGGCCGCCGTGCCATCCCGATGATCTTCGCCACGGCGGGTTCCCGCTCGAGCGCCGTCACTGCGGCGATACCGATTTCTCCAGTCGGACCGGTAACCGCGACCGTCAATCCCTGGTGACCCACCTGAGAAGAGCTTCCCGCCCTGTCGTCAGCCAAACGACCGGTGTTAGCCATGCACCCGGCCTGGCTATCCCGTCAGGAAAACGTCTACCGGGAAGAAGGATCATGAAGCCAATTGCCCCTGCCGATTCCATGTTCTTGGTCGGCGAATCCCGCGAACACCCGATGCACGTCGGCAGCCTCCAATTGTTCCAGCCGCCCGACGGCGCCGGCCCGGAGTTCGTCACCGACGCCTACCAGGCGATGCTGCGGTGCACCGACGTGCAGCCCACGTTCCGTAAGCATCCGGCGTTTTTCGGCCCGGTCACCAACGTGGCCTGGACTTTCGACCGCGACGTCGAGCTCGATTACCACTTCCGGCGCTCGGCGCTGCCGCGCCCCGGGCGGGTACGTGAGCTGCTCGAGCTGGCCTCGCTGCTGCACGGCAGCCTGCTGGACCGCCACCGGCCGCTGTGGGAAGGACACCTGGTGGAAGGGCTCAACGACGGGCGCTATGCGGTCTACACCAAGTTCCACCATTCGCTGATGGATGGCGTGTCAGCGCTGAAGTTGATGCAGCGCGCATTCACCTCCGATCCCCAGGACGACGAGGTTCGGGTGCCATGGGCACTGAAGCCGCGCCGCCGTCCCGACAGCGGCCGGCAATCGTCGCCGCTGGACATGCTGACCAGGACGGTGGGATCGTCGGCCGCGCTGGCGCCTTCGACGTTGTCGCTGGCGCGTGCGGCTCTGCTCGAGCAACAACTCACCTTCCCGTTCGCGGCCCCCAAGACGATGTTCAATGTCCGCATCGGCGGTGCCCGGCGGATCGCAGCCCAGTCGTGGTCGCTCGACCGCATCAAGGCGGTGAAGACCGCCGCCGACGTCACCTTCAACGACGTCGTGCTGGCGATGTCCGCGGGCGCCCTGCGCGCTTACCTGATCGACCAACACGCGCTTCCCGACACCCCGTTGATCGCGATGGTCCCGGTGAGCCTCCGCAAGGAAACCGACGAAGGCGGCGGGAACATGGTCGGCACCGTGCTGTGCAACCTGCACACCGACGTCAAGGACGCCGCCCAGCGATTGTCCGGGATCAACGAGTCGATGTGTCACAACAAAGAAGTGTTCAAGCAGCTGCCCCGGGTGCAGCAGCTGGCACTGTCGGCGTTCATGACCGGCGGGCTGTTTCTCGGGCTGATCCCCGGATTCATCCGCACTGCCCCGCCGCCGTTCAACATCGTGATCTCCAACGTGCCCGGAGCCCAGGAACCGTTGTATTGGCGCGGCGCACGGTTGGTCGGCAACTACCCGCTATCCATTGCCCTGGACGGCCAGGCCGTGAACATCACCGTCACCACGAACGCGCAGACGCTGGACTTCGGACTCGTCGGCTGCCGGCGCAGCGTTCCGCACCTGCAGCGCCTGCTCGGGCACCTGGAGACGTCGCTGAAAGACCTGGAAATGGCCGTTGGCATATAACCGCCTCCCTGCTACCGATAGTCTCGGCCTGGAGAACGGCCTGGACGGCGGCAGCAGAGGAACGACATGGCGGACGAAGCGAACGACGCGGACTCGCGACCCGGCGGTAAGACGGCGGATCCCGCGACCGTCTTCGCTGCGCTGGCCGAGATCATCTACCAGGGCACAGACCCCTCCGAGGTGTACGCCGCCATCTGCGTCGCGGCGACGCTGATCGTTTCCGGCTGCGACCACGCCAGCATGCTGGTGCGCCGTGACGGCCGCTATGTCACTGTCGGGGCTAGTGACCGGATCGCCCTTCGCGTCGACGACCTGGAACGGGCTGCCGGCGACGGGCCCTGCGTCGACGCCATCGAGGACGAGACTCCCCAGATCGAACCCGACCTGACCACGCCGTGCCTGTGGCCGAAATTGGCCGCCCGGCTGCTCGCTGAAACCCCGGTGCGCGGCGCCATGGGGTTCAGACTGCTGGTCGGCAAGCAGCACACCGGTGCGCTCAACCTGTTCAGCGACAAGCCCAACGCGTTCGACAAGGAGTCCGCCGGCCAGGCCACCGTGCTGGCATCGTTTGCGAGCGTGGCCATCAATGCGATCGGCCAGGGCGAAGACGCCGCCACCCTGCGCAAAGGGCTGCTCAGCAACCGTGAAATCGGCAAGGCCGTCGGGATGTTGATGCTGCTCAACAACACGTCCGAGGAGGACGCGTTCAACGTGCTGCGGCGCTACTCCCAGGATCTGAACATCAAACTTGCCGACGTCGCCCGGACCGTCATCGAACACCGCGGGAAACTCACGTTCGACGACAAGAAGGGTCAATAAGCCCGAGCCGCCGGGCACCTATTCCGGCAGCCGCAGCTCGGGCTTCTCGACCTCTTCGATGTTGACGTCTTTGAACGTGACCACCCGCACCTGTTTGACGAACCGCGCCGGCCGGTACATGTCCCACACCCACGCGTCGGCGAGGCGCAGCTCGAAGTACACCTCCCCGTCGGCGTTGCGCGGCATCAGCTCCACGCTGTTGGCCAGATAGAACCGCCGCTCCGTTTCCACGACGTAGCTGAACTGACCGACGATGTCCTTGTATTCGCGGTACAGCGAGAGCTCCATCTCGGTTTCATACTTTTCGAGATCTTCTGCACTCATCTGCTCAGACGTCCTTCTCCAGCCGGGTGATAACCCGGATCCCATCTTTCCTCACGGCTAGTCGCCACGCTCAGCGGGAGGGTCGGGTCTGAATTCGGCCACCAGCCGGGTGCTCGACCCGTTCGCGACCCGCCGGACGTTGATGAACGAATAGCGGTGCTCGGCACAAGGCCCGAGGCGGGCCAGCGCCCGGCTGTGTGCGGGCGTGCAGTACCCCTTGTGTTCGGCGAAGCCGTAGCCGGGGTGCTCGGCGTCCATCGCGACCATCAACCGGTCCCGGCTGACCTTGGCCAGCACGCTCGCCGCGGCGATGCAGGCGGCAGCGGCATCTCCGCCGACCACCGGCAACGACGGGACGGGCAGCCCAGGCACCCGGAAGCCGTCGCTGAGCACATAGCCGGGCCGCACCGACAGCCCGGCCACCGCGCGCCGCATGCCCTCGATATTCGCCACATGCACGCCTCGCCGGTCCACCTCGACCGACGGGATGAACACCACGTGGTAGGCCAGCGCGTAGCGACAAATCAGCGGGAACAGCCGCTCCCGCACCTTCTCGGTGAGTTTCTTCGAATCATCCAGGGCGGCAAGGCTTTCCAAGCGTCCAGGCCGAAGCACGCAGGCGGCCACCACCAGCGGGCCGGCGCACGCGCCGCGACCGACTTCGTCGACGCCGGCGACCGGGCCCAGGCCGCTGCGGTGCAGCGCCGATTCCAAGGTGCGCAACCCGGAAGCTTTGCGGATCACCGTCCGCGGCGGCCACGTCGTGGTCATGGGCTAATGACTGTGCTGGGGGTTCACCGATCCCACACCACCCCATCGCGACGGCGGCCACACGATGAACCTGGTCTTGCCGATGACGTTGGCGACCGGGACGGTGCCTTCCATCGGATCGCCGGTGCAGAACACATCCCGTTCCCGGTCGGCCGGGATATCGCTGCAGTGCGCGCGGGAGTCGGCCGACTGGGTGCGGTTGTCGCCCATCACCCACAGCCGTCCCTCGGGGACCTTCACCGGACCGAACTGGACGTTGGCGCCCCCTTGTCCCGGGCATGGCGGCAGCGGCAGGTGCGCGGGGTTGATCGTGGCCAAATCCACGTACGGCTCGTCCAGCCGCTTGCCGTCGACGGTCAGCCCGGTGTCGTTGCGGCACTGCACCGTCTGTCCGCCGACCGCAATGACCCTTTTGACCAGGTCATTCTCGTCGGGAGGGACGAAACCGACGAACGACAGCGTGTTCTGCATCCAGCGCACCGCGGTGTTGGACGAGCGGATCGACTTGTAGTACTTGCTCCATGACGGCGGTCCGCGGAACACGATGACATCACCGGGTTGCGGTGTGCCGAAACGGTAGCTGAGCTTGTCCACCAGGATGCGGTCCCCGACGCAGCCCGGACATCCGTGCAGCGTGGGCTCCATGGACTGCGACGGAATCAGGTAGGGGCGCGCCACGAACGTCAACACCAGGTAGTAGAGCGTGATCGCGATGACGGCCAGCAACGCGAATTCGCGAACCGCCGAAGGCTTGGACCGCTTCGACTCCCCCTCGTCGGCCTCGTTACCTTCTTTGGCGCCGTCGTCGGCGTCCTCTTCGTCCTTGCCGTCAGCGGCGACCAAGCCGGAGACCTCGGGTTCCGCCGATGGATCGGCTTCGGGTCGATGTTCGGCCGACGAGTCCGTGGTTTCGGTCACGGGATCAGCGTAGCCACCGCGGTGGGCGCGGGTTCACTGCGCTGAGGCGGCTCAGCGCTTCTCCTTGATCTTGGCCTTCTTACCGCGCAACTCACGCAGGTAGTACAGCTTGGCGCGACGCACATCGCCGCGCGTCACCACCTCGATGTGGTCGATGTTCGGCGAATGCACCGGAAAGGTTCGCTCGACGCCGACGCCGTAGCTTTCCTTGCGCACCGTGAACGTCTCGCGGATACCGCCGCCCTGACGACGGATCACCACACCCTTGAACACCTGGATACGCTCTTTGGCGCCCTCGATGACCTTGACGTGCACGTTGATGGTGTCGCCCGGGTTGAAGGCCGGGATGTCGTCGCGAAGCGACGCCTGGTCGACGAAGTCCAGCCTGTTCATCGTAGAAGGCACTTCCTTGCGGTCGCGGCTCACGGCGGTCACCGAGCCGATGGGTTTCGGGCTTGTAGGCGCGTCTCGCAGCAGGCGGCCGGACTTGATGGGGTGTAGTCGCAGACCCGGCCGGCCGACAATCGCCGGAGACAACCGGTCAATTGTGCCAGACACTGCGCATGCAGCGAAAATCACAGGAAACCCGCGCGGTTCGTGACCAGCGAAAGCCGCTGGTGAATGGTACATATGACTGGTGCGAATCCGGCCGCTGACCCTACTTACCGCCGCGGCGGCGGTCGGGTTGGTGGTTGTCGTGGCATGTGAAGCCCAAGTGCAGGCGAAGACACCGGGCACACCCGCCTACAGCGCACCCAGTCATGAGCCGCAGCTTGCCCAACTGCTACTGCAGGTCGTCCGGCAGCCCATGCCACCGGATGCGCTCCCGCCCAGCGGGTTGGCCGGGCTGCAGGCACGCATCCAGCAGGCAACGGAGGAAGCTGCCAGCGTCGGCGCCACCCTGTCGGTAGCGGTTCTCGACCGCGCGACCCACCAGTTGGTGTCCAACGGCAAGACCGAGATCATCGCCACCGCGTCGGTGGCCAAGCTCTTCATCGCCGACGAGTTGCTGCTGCGGGAAGCCGAGGGCAAAGGCAACCTTGCGCCGGAGGATCGTCAGGCCCTGGACGTGATGCTGCGTTCCTCTGACGACGATGCCGCTGAAAGGTTCTGGGCTCAGGACGGCGGTGACGCCATTATCAGCCAGGTCGCGACCCGGTATGGACTGTCGTCGACCACGCCGCCCAGCGACGGTCGCTGGTGGAACACGGTCAGCTCGGCGACTGACCTGATTCGCTACTACGACATGCTGCTTGACGGGTCCGGCGGGCTGCCGCGGGAGCGGGCCGGGATCATTGTCAACGATCTGGCCCAGTCCACCCCGAGCGGCGTCGATGGCTACCCGCAGCGGTTCGGCATCCCGGATGGCCTGTACGCCGAACCCGTGGCGGTCAAGCAGGGCTGGATGTGCTGCATCGGCAGCGACTGGATGCATCTGTCGACGGGCGTCATCGGCGCGGACCGGCGCTACATCATGGTGATCGAGTCGCTGCAGACGTCGGATGACGCCACTGCGCGAGAGACCATCACCCAGGCGGTGAAGACCATGTTCCCCAACGGCCGGATCTGACTCGGCCAGGGTATGGCGAGCTAATCCAGAAGGTCCGGCCGGCGTTCCCGAGTGCGTTGCAGCGAGACCTCGCGACGCCAAGCGGCGATGCGCGCATGATCGCCGGAGAGCAGCACTGCGGGCACTTCCAGGCCACGCCAGCTCGGCGGCCGGGTATAGCTCGGTCCCTCCAGGAGCCGGTCCAGGCCCGGCGAGTGTGAATCCTCGCAATGCGAGGCGGGATTACCCAGAACCCCGGCGAGCAGCCGCACCACCGCCTCGATCATCACCACCGCCGCCGACTCGCCGCCGGGCAGCACGTAGTCGCCGATCGACACCTCTTCGACCCGCATCCGCCGTGCGGCATCCTCGACGACGCGCTGGTCGATGCCCTCGTAACGTCCGCAGGCGAACACCAAGTGCTTCTCGGTGGTCCAGCGCGCGGCGGTGGCCTGGGTGAACAGTGAACCTGCTGGGGTCGGAACCACCAACAGCGTCTCGCCGGAACAGGTTTCGTCCAGCGCATCACCCCACACCGGCGCCTTCATGACCATTCCCGGTCCGCCGCCGTAGGGGGCGTCGTCCACCGAGTGATGTACGTCGTGGGTCCACCGCCGCAGGTCGTGCACCCGCAGGTCGACCAGCCCCGCTTCAATTGCCTTGCCCGGCAACGACAATCGCAGTGGATCCAGATAGGCCGGGAAGATGGTGATGACGTCGATACGCATGGTCACGCCAGATCCAGCAGGCCCTCGGGCGGATCGACGTCGATGGTGCCGTCGTCCAACGACACCGTCTTGACGATCGCGGCAACGAACGGCACCAACAACTCGCCGGAATCGCGTGTGACCGAAAGCAATTCGCCCGCGGCGGTGTGCAGCACCTCGGCCACGACGCCGAGGTCCTGGCCCGCCGTCGTGCGGACCCGCAGACCTTCCAGCTGGTGGTCGTAGTACGTGTCCGGTTCATCGATGGGCGGCAGGTCATCGGAGTCGACGACGAACACGCTGCCGCGCAGTGCGTCGGCGGCGTCCCGGTCGGTCACCGCGGCCAACCGCACCAGCAGGCGCGCGCCGTGCTCGCGCACAGCCTCCACGACGAAGCTGCGCTCCCAGCCTGGCTCACGAGATGCCTTGGCGCGCAACGTATTACCGGGAGCGAACCGGGCGTCGGGATCGTCGGTGCGGACCTCGACGACCAGTTCGCCGGTGACGCCGTGCGCTTTGACGACCCGCCCGACTACCAGCTCCACCGCAGTTCCATGGACGCGGCTACTGGTCGGTGTCCACCACGTCCACCCGGATACCCCGGCCGCCGATGCCGGCAACCAAGGTACGCAGCGCGGTCGCGGTACGTCCGCCGCGACCGATCACCTTGCCCAGATCGTCCGGGTGAACATGGACCTCTACGGTGCGTCCACGCCGGCTGGTCACCATGTCCACCCGGACATCGTCGGGGTTGTCCACGATTCCCCGGACCAGATGCTCGACGGCGTCGACGACGACGGTACTCATGGGGCTGGTCAGCTTTCGTTCGATGTCTCGGCCGGCTCGCCGCTCTCGGGCTCGGCACCCTCGGCAGACGCCTCGGCCTTGTCGGCGTTTTCGGCCTCGGGGGCCGGCTCGTCGGCCTTGGCGGCGGCCTTCTTGGCCGGGGACTTCTTCTTAGGTTTCGCCGCCTCGGTGGTGGGACCGCCCTCGGCTTCGGCAAGCGCGGCGTTGAACAGCTCGAGCTTGCTGGGCTTTTCGGGCTTGAGTTTCAGGGTGCCCTCGGCGCCGGGCAGGCCCTTGAACTTCTGCCAGTCGCCGGTGATTTTCAGCAGCTTGAGGACGGGTTCGGTGGGCTGAGCCCCGACCGACAGCCAGTATTGAGCGCGCTCGGAGTTGATCTCGATGAGGCTGGGCTCTTCTTTGGGGTGGTAGCGGCCGATGACCTCGATGGAGCGGCCGTCGCGGCGGGTGCGGGCATCGGCCACGGCGATGCGGTACTGAGGATTGCGGATCTTGCCAAGCCGAGTGAGCTTGATCTTCACAGCCATGGTTGAGCGAATTCTCCTGTAGGTGTCACGCTGCAATTCAGCGACCAGGGCAGGATGCCCGGATCCGGTTTTGCCTCGCGTTTCTGACCACTGTGCAACCGTAGTCGCGCGGCGGACAGCCGCCTATTGTGCCAGAACGCGGTGGTCCAGCAGAAATCTCACATCACTTTCTGGAAGCACTTGGTCTCGACGCGGCGGGCCATCCGCCAGCCTTCGGGAGTGCGCACGAACTCGTCGTCGTACCACAGCCCGCAGAACAGCACCTGATCCTTGTCGCCTGGAAGCACCATCGGGTTGAAGCAGATCACGCGCGAGGACGCGGTGTCACCGTCGATCCGGACCGAGAAATTGCCCAGCATGTGCGCATAGATCGGGAAATTCGGCAGCACCTCCGACAGCCATTGCTTCACCTCGGGATAGCGGCCCTCGATGCCGCCCAGGGCGGTGTAGTCAATGTAAGCGTCGGGGGTGAACACCTTGTCCAGGTCGTCGAATCGCCGCTGGTCAATGGCGGTGGAGTAGTCCACCAGCAGCTGCTGGATCTCCAGCCGATCCGAGATCTCTTCCAGGCTCAGCATGTCGTCGATTGAACACGATCCGGCGAACCGGGGTGCTCGCCGGGCTGGCTGGGTAGCAGAGGCCGGGCCGCGCGACGAATACTGCTGGGCCCGCAGCCGAACCACCGCCGACACGAGCGGGTGAGCACGCTCTGTTCGGCGTAGCCGAGTTCTCGCGTCAGGTGCGACAGGCTGATGTCGGTGTCGCAGTTAGTGCTCGGCGGTTTCTCGGCGCACACTATCGATGAGCGCGCCGAAGGTGGTGTTCTCAGCGGCCAGACGGCGATGCAGTGCCCTGGGATGCAGATCGAACTGGGCGGCGATCAACTCGAGGCTGGCCGTACCGGACGGACCATGGTGCGCACCGAATGGGTCATGCCGGGCTGATGCGTGGTGATCCCGGTTCGCGATCCGCGTCGGCTCGTTGCTGTGCGAGTAATCGTTGGAGAATTCTGTCGGCATCACCGTTGCAGCGGACATGAACCGCAGTTTCGCACCCCGAGGCCGATGGACCTGCTAACTGACGAGGTCGTGGAGGCCGAAATCCCCAGTGCGGGTCCGGCCACCATTTGGGAATAACAGTTTGGCGCGCTCGTAGCCGCCGATTTTGCGGCGCCGCTGCAGGCCACGCAGCAGGCTCAGAGCCTCGGCATCGGAGAATCCGGTAACAGTCGCAAAGTCCAGACCCGCACCAACCAGGCCGCTGGCCCAAGTGACCTCGGTTAGAAACAGCACTCGCGCCCAGTCCAGATTCGTCAGTGGCTCGTTATCCGCGACGGCGCGCTGAAGACGCAGGGTGAGTTCGCCGAACTCTTCCCACGTCGACAATCCCAGCACCTGAAACGGGAACGGCGCATCAGACGCCGACCACCCCCACTGCTGCAGTGCCTGCTGTATAAACTCGCGTTCCCTCTCGGTCAGATCGACCGCTATCAACTCCGCAGAATTTGTCATCGAACTGATCGTACGACCGGGACTCAGCGAGCTTTGATCCAACTCAGACTTGTTGGCCGCAGTGTCGCGATCCGGGTATCGGTGACCAGCTGGTTGAGATCGCGCGGGGTCCAGCCATGCGCCATCCGGCCGGCCAGCAACTCCGCCCAGGCGGCCGGGCTATACCGGCGGACCCACACCGGGGCGCCCGCGCCGGCGCGCCAGCGCCTCGCCAGCGCCGCCGGAAAATAGCCGTCCCGCAGACTGGGAAGTTAGACTCTGCGCCCATGCGAAAGCTCATGGTTGCAGCCGCTGCCCTGCTGACGGCCGCCGCCGTCGGCGCAGGCACCGCGTCAGCCGACACCGCCGTCCAGCCGGCCGGCTCGGTTCCGATACCCGACGGCCCGGCCCAGACCTGGATCGTGGCCGATCTCGACACCGGTCAGGTGCTGGCCGATCGCGATCAGAACGTGGCCCACCCGCCCGCCAGCACCATCAAGGTGCTGTTGGCGCTGGTGGTCCTGGACGAGCTGGACCTCAACTCCACCGTCGTCGCCGACGTGGCGGACACTCAGGTCGAATGCAACTGCGTCGGCGTCAAACCGGGCCGCACCTACACCGCCCGCCAACTGCTCGACGGCCTGCTGCTGGTTTCGGGTAACGACGCCGCGAACACGCTGGCCCAGATGCTGGGTGGCCAGGACGCCGCTGTGGCCAAGATGAATGCCAAGGCCGCGGCCCTCGGCGCGGTGACGACCCACGCGGCAACCCCCTCCGGCCTGGACGGACCGGGCGGCTCGGGGTGGTCGACGGCGCACGACCTGGCGGTCATCTTCCGGGCCGCGATGGCCAATCCGGTGTTCGCGCATATCACCGCGGAGCCGTCGGCGATGTTTCCGGGCGATCACGGCGACCAGCCGATACTCAACCAGGACGAGCTCTTGCAGCGCTACCCCGGCGCGATCGGCGGCAAGACCGGGTTCACCAACGCCGCGCGCAAGACGTTTGTCGGGGCTGCCGCCCGCGGTGGCCGCCGACTGGTCATCGCCATGATGTACGGGCTGGTCAAACCGGGTGGGCCGACGTATTGGGATCAGGCCGCCAGCCTGTTCGACTGGGGCTTTGCGCTCAACCCACAGGCCAGCATCGGCTCGCTGTAAGCGAGCAAGCTTTGACTCTGCGCTGAGGGCGCGGCTTACTCGCTCTTTTTAGCCGTAGCCGCAGAGTCAAGCCCCGCGGAGCTTCCGAGAGCCGCATTGAGCAGTTCCAGGAGCACCGGAATTCGCTGCTCGTCCAGCTCCGGCACCGGCACGACTCCTTGCACCAGCGCGGCGCCGTCGAAGACGTTCGCCACCAATCCGACGATCACCGGGAACTTGTCCTCGGGGAACTGGTCTGCGCCCGGCAGCATCCGGCAGGCGTCGACGATCTTCGCGGCATACTGCCCGAGCTCCTCCTGCAGCGTGGCCTTGAGCTTCTCGTCGGTGCGGGCAGCGACCAGCAATTCGTAGAGCACGGCATTGCCCGGACCCCGGGTGATGTCCCGCAGGATCGTCAGGGCCGCCTCCAAGGGCGGCCGGTCCGGCGGTAGCGTGGCGACCTGCTGGATGCCCCACTCCAACTGGCGGCGCAGCACCTCGGATGCCGTCGCCGCCATGAAATCGCCCATCGTCGCGAAATGCCGGAACAGGGCGCCCACCGATACACCCGCACGCTTGGTGATCAGGGCAGCGGATGCCCGCGCATATCCGACCTCGACGATCGTGTCGATGCAGGCGTCGAGTAGCCGTCCGACGGTTTCCTCGCGGCGTTGCTGCTGGGTCCGGGCCATCTCAGGCGCTGACGCTCAAAACATGCCGTTCCAGACCTGCATCCCACTCGCCCGCGCGTAGGTATCGGCCCGACTTCACAGTCTGACCATAGCCCTCGCGGAACTCACCGGTGCGAAAGACCACGACGCCGGCGACGCCCGTGGCAACCACCGTCGCGTCGTTGCGGTTCACCATCCGCCGCAGGCCGCCGTAGAAGGGCACCGCTTCCTCGTGGTAGCCGTCCAGCGACTCGTCCAAATGGGCCGGGTCGATCACCACGAAATCCGCCCGGTCGCCCTCGCGCAGGGTCCCGGCGTTGATGCCGAACCACTCGGCCACCTCGCCGGTGAGGCGGTACACCGCGCGCTCGATGGACAGGAACGGCTTGCCGGCCCGCTCCGCATCTCGGACCCGCCGCAGCAGGCGCAGCGCGTAGTTGTAGAAGGCCATGTTGCGCAGGTGCGCTCCGGCGTCGGAGAAGCCCATGTGGACGCTGGGTTCGGCGGCGAGCTGGTCGAGCTGCTTGGGCCGGTGGTTGGCAATGGTGGTTGTCCACCGGACGTTGCGTTCACCGTTGGCGACGAGCACGTCGAGGAACGCGTCGAGCGGATGCAGTCCGCGTTCGTCGGCGATGGCACCGAAGCTCTTGCCGACCAACGTCTGGTCCGGGCACTCGACGATCACCGCGTCGTGGAAGTCGCGGTGCCACAACGAGACTCCGAGCTTGACGCGGTCGAACTCACGCCGGAACCGCCGGCGATAGGACTCGTCGGCCAGCAGCTCGTTGCGCTCGAACTGTTCGCGCAGATGCAGGGCCGCGGTGCCGGCGCCGAACTCTTCGAAGACCGGCAGGTCGATCCCGTCGGAATACAGCGTGAACGGAACCGGCAGGTGCTGGAATCGCACGCTCGAGCCCAGCAGTTTGTTGACGATCCGGGTGCCGATGCCCAGGACGTATGCCATCAGCGGCATCGACTTGGCGTCGGAGGACACCAGCATGCTCATCCGCACCGGCGCGCCGCCGTTGAGCAGCCGGCTGCTGGTCAGGAAGAACATCAGCGGGGACACCGGGTTGTCGACATCGGGGGCGCTCTGCAGTAACCGGCCGCGCTTGCGCAGCACGTTGATCAGCCGGCGCCGTTCCCGCCAGGTCGCGAAGGTCGACGGCAGCGCGCGCGACCGGAACCGGTCGCCGTCGAGCTTGTCGATCGCCGCGTCCATGCCGGACATGCCCACCATTCCGGCGTCCAGTGCTTCCTCGAGCAGCTGCGTCATTTTCTTCAGCTCGGCCGGGGTGGGCCGAACCTTGCGGTCGGTGGCGCGGTCCAGTCCCATCACCGCGGCGCGCAGATCCGAATGACCAAGCAGCGAGCCGACATTCGGCCCGAGCGGCAGGGCGTCGATGGCGTCGATGTATTCGGCCGGAGTCGACCAGGTCTTTTTGGCGTCCAGTGCGTTGTAGACGAACTGGCGCGGCACCGCTTCGACGCGGCTGAACAGGTCGGCGGCGTCCTCGGAGTTGGCGTAGACCGTCGACAGTGAGCAGTTGCCCAGCAGCACGGTGGTGACGCCGTGCCGCACCGACTCGCGCAGGCCGGGGTCGAGCAGTATCTCGGCGTCGTAGTGGGTGTGGACGTCGATGAAGCCGGGCAGGATCCATTTGCCCGCGGCGTCGATCACCTCGGGGCATCCGGTCTCGTCAAGCGGCACGGCCGATACCGTGGCCACCGCGCCGTCGCGAATGCCCAGTGTGCGGACCTGCGGCGCGCTGCCCGTGCCGTCGAACCACAAGCCGTCGCGGATGATCACGTCGTACGTCACTGTCTTCCTCCCAACGGGTTGCCACCAGTCTACCGAAAGAAAGTAAGTACTCGCTTTCTTTAACTAACCGTTGGCGAGTCGAGACGGCAACGCGACCAAGCGACGGATCAGCGGCCGGGACGCGACGGGGCTGTCGGAGGTGCAGTCGTCGGCGCCGTCGGCGCCTCACTGGCGGAGGGCGCTCCGGGGTCGGGGACGTTCACCGCCGGAGGAACCACCCCACTGCGGCTGGCCACCGCGGGGATCCGGATCACCGCCGATCGTTGGCCGCATTCGTTGGTTTGGACGGTGACCGTCATTTCGCCGAGAAAGTCCCCATTGGGTTGTGGTCGCAGGGTCAGCACCTGCGTCGTGGTCTGGGTGTTCGCCAATCCGTTTCCGCCGACGCAGGGAAACTGCACCGTTTCCGCCTCGGACTGCCATTGACCATCGCCGAAGTGCATGACCAGATGTCCCCCGCCGGGCGACTTGGCCTGCGTGTGGTCGTCGTCGTCGAGCAGTGTGCCGCTGGCCGTGCAGGCCTGCGGCGCGCACGACGAACGGAAGGCCCACCAGGTCGTCACATTCGGCGGTTGCGGGTCGGGGAGGTAGTTGAAGGTCTGCTTGGCGCGCTGGACCTCGATGCGGTAACTGCCGTCGAGTGGCACCGGCGCCGACGGCGCCGAGGCCCCAGCGGTCGTCGGCGCCGGGACCGGCATGCTCACCGACGTCCTGCCCGCCTGACCGGACTTCTTTTCCGCGCTGCGGCCGATCGCGATGCCGGCGGCCAGCACCCCGATGACCAGCAGCACCGCGGCGCCGGCCAGCAAGACGACGCGCGATCGGCGCCGGCGCGGTGCCGCGGAGTCCGGCTGCTCGGCATCACTTCCGGTGGAGAAGTCGTCCAGCCGCCGCGCCAGTGCCCCGGCCGCCGAATGCAGCACCGTGCCACGCCGCCTCGGATTCGCCGAGACGGTCCGGGAATCGGCGACCGATTCGGCCTCGGTGAGGTTCTCCGCATCGGGCCAGGCGTACGCGGGATAGTCGACGACCTCCACGGCGAACGTCGCCTCGGGGCTGTGATCACCAACGGAGACGCCGGCCTCGTCGTTGGCGGCGCTGGCGAACTCTGTGCAGCTGGCGAACCGATCGGCGGGATTCCGGGCCAGGGCCCGGGAGAAGACGCTATCCAGACGGGCCAGCTCCGGGCGCTGGTCGCTGAGCTTGGGTGGCGCGCCGTTCATCAGCTGGTCGACGGCGGCGGCAGGGTCACCGGCCTGGACCGGCGGCGCACCGGTCAAGAGGTGAAATGCGGTAGCCGCCAGCGCGTACTGATCGGCGCTGCCGTCAATACCGTTGCCCGCCAACTGTTCGGGCGCTGCGTAACCCACGGTGCCGAGTTGCGGAGCGATTCCCAGATCGGACAACAGCGTTCGTTGCTCGCCCTGACCCCGGCTGGTCAGGAGGATGTTGGCGGGTTTGACGTCGCGGTGCAGCAGGCCGCGGTGATGGGCATAGTCGAGCGCTTCGGCGATGGCCGTGACCAGGGCAAGCACTTCCCCGGCCGGTGATACCGCCGGGAAACGCTCGGCGATGAGCTGGGCCGCACTGATGCCCTCCACATAATCCATCGCGACCCACAACTGCCCGTCGGATTCGCCGCGGTCATGCACCTCCACAATGTGCCGGTGATACAGACTTGCCACCACGGGCGTCTCCGCATGAAAGCGGCGGCGAAACTCGCTGTCCGACGACATCGCCAGGGAAAGAACTTTCAGCGCTACCCAGCGCGCGGATCGCGGGTCCTGGGCAAGGTAAACCGCACCGGTCACTCCCGAACCCAGCCTGCGCGCGATCGTGTAACCGGCAAAGGTTGCGCCGCTGGCCAACGCCATTTTGGGATCCTATCTGCGTTCGGCAGGCCTTGCCCGCCCAGCGTATCCACGCCCGGCTAACGGATCGTTAACTCCCGGGGCGCAACACCTGCGGCCGAAACGTGTTGCCGCGCAGGATCACCAGCTCGGGATGGTTCAGCACGCCGGGACCAGTGCGCGGATCTGCGGAGTAGCACACCAGGTCTGCCGGCGCGCCGTCTTCGATAGCAGGCCGACCAAGCCAGCGACGGGCATCCCAGCAGGCGGCGCCCAACGCCTCCGAAGGGGTCATCCCGATGCGCTTGAGGGCCTCGATCTCGTCGCCGATCCGCCCGTGCTGGATCATGCTGCCGGCGTCGGTGCCGGCATAGATCGGCACACCGGCATCCCGCGCCGCGGCGATCCGGCCGTAGCCGCGGGCATACAGGTCGCGCATGTGGGCGGCATAGCTGGGATACCGGGTCGCAGAGTCGGCGATGCCGGGGAAGTTTTCGATGTTGATCAGCGTGGGGACCAATGCCGTGCGGTGCTCGAGCATCAGCGCGATGTTCTCGTCGGTGAGCCCGGTGCCGTGCTCGATGCAGTCGATGCCGGCCTTGATCAACCCCGGTAGCGCGTCCTCGCCGAACACGTGCGCGGTGACCCGGGCGCCGTGGGCGTGCGCGGCCTCGATCGCCGCCTTCAGCACGTCGTCCGACCACAGCGGGGCAAGATCGCCGATCTGACGGTCGATCCAGTCGCCGACCAGCTTGACCCAGCCGTCACCGCGTCGCGCCTCGACGGCGATCGCCTCGGGCAGCTGCGATTCGTCTTCCAACTCGACCGCGTAGCCGGCGATGTAGCGCTTTGGCCTGGCCAAGTGTTGGCCGGCTCTGATGATGCGGGGCAGGTCTTCGCGGTCGTCGAGGCTACGGGTGTCGGTGGGCACGCCGCAGTCGCGCAGGAGTAGCGCGCCGATGTCGCGTTCGGTTTCGGCCTGGGCGACCGCCTCGTCGATTTCGACGCGGCCATGCTGACCGAGCCCGACGTGGCAGTGCGCGTCCACCAGGCCGGGCAGGATCCAGCCGCCGTCAAAGACGGTGTCGGCGTTGGCAACCGGCTCGATGCTGATGCGGCCGTCGACAACCCACAGTTCGATCCGGCTCTCGTCGGGCAGCGACCGGCCTCGCACGTGCAGGCGCACGGCCTGGCTAATTCTTACCGGGGTTCCGGCCTGGGTTGCCTGGGAACTTGAGTTTGGACAGGTCGAAGTCGGCCAGGCCCGGCGGCAGCTCGTTGAGGCCTTCGGGCATTTGGGACAGGTCGGGGAACCCGGCGGGCATATTCGGTGCACCGGGCCCGAACGGACTGCGCACCTTCGGCTGCGTCGGTCCGCGCTTCTTGCCCTTCTTGCCTTTGCTGCCCTTGGACTTTCGCGTCGCGGACTTGCGACCCAGGCCCGGGATGCCCATGCCGCCGAGCATCGAGGACATCATCTTGCGGGCTTCGAAGAAGCGGTCGACCAGCTGGTTGACCTCGGAGACGGTCACCCCGGAGCCGTTGGCGATGCGCAACCGGCGCGAGGCGTTGATGATCTTGGGGTCGGCCCGTTCTTCCGGCGTCATACCGCGGATGATGGCCTGGATCCGGTCGAGCTGCTTGTCGTCGACCTCGGCCAGCGCGTCCTTCATCTGGCCTGCGCCGGGCAGCATGCCCAGCAGGTTGCCGATCGGGCCCATCTTGCGGACGGCCAGCATCTGCTCCAGGAAGTCTTCCAGGGTCAGTTCGCCGGCGCCGATCTTGACGGCGGCCTCCTCGGCCTTCTTGGCGTCGAACACCTGCTCGGCCTGCTCGATGAGGCTCAGCACGTCGCCCATGCCCAGGATCCGGCTGGCCATCCGGTCGGGGTGGAAGACGTCGAAGTCCTCGAGCTTCTCGCCGGTGGACGCGAAAAGGATGGGAACACCGGTGACTTCGCGGACCGACAGCGCCGCGCCACCACGCGCGTCGCCGTCGAGCTTGGTCAGCACCACGCCGGTGAAGCCGACGCCCTCGCCGAATGCCCGGGCGGTGGCGACGGCGTCCTGGCCGATCATCGCGTCCAGGACGAACAGCACCTCGTCGGGATCGATGGCCGCGCGGATGTCGGCGGCCTGGGCCATCAGTTCCTCGTCGATGCCCAGCCGCCCGGCGGTGTCGACAATGACGAAGTCGAAGTGCTTGGCCTTGGCTTCGGCGAGCCCGGCGGCCGCGACGGCTACCGGGTCGCCGGGACCGGACTCGGGCGAGGCTCCGGGGTGCGGCGCGAATACCGGCACCCCGGCGCGTTCACCGACGACCTGGAGCTGGTTGACCGCCGCCGGTCGCTGCAGGTCGCAGGCCACCAGCAGCGGCGTGTGTCCCTGCCCGCGCAGCCAGGCGGCCAATTTGCCGGCCAGCGTCGTCTTTCCGGAGCCCTGCAGACCGGCAAGCATCACCACGGTCGGCGGCGTCTTCGCGAAGGCCAGCTGCCGGGTTTGGCCACCCAGGATGCCGATCAGCTCTTCGTTGACGATCTTGACGACCTGTTGCGCCGGGTTGAGGGCGCCGGACACCTCGGCTCCACGGGCGCGTTCTTTGATCCGGTGGACGAACGCGCGCACCACCGGCAGCGAGACGTCGGCCTCCAGCAGCGCGAGCCTTATTTCGCGGGTGGTGGCATCGATATCGGCGTCGGTCAGACGACCCTTGCCGCGCAGCCCTTGCAGGGCAGCGGTCAACCGGTCGGACAGCGATTCAAACACGCCCGCCAGCGTAGTGGTGAGTGCCAGCGCCGCGCAGCGGGGCGCAGCAGCTCACCACCATCGGGCCCAGTGGTCGGTGTCGAGTGTGCGCTGAGGGCTTTGATACTGCGGTGAGGGCGTGCTCCACTCGCACTTCTACGCCATAGGCGCAGAGTGAATTGCGACGAAGTCGCCCGCTACCGTTGCGTGCGTTGACCATGCGGCTATGGCGCGCTCCACTCGCACTTTCCCGCCATAGGCGCAGAGTGAATGCCGTCAATAACGCTTGACGACACGGCCGCGCTCGGCAAGGGTCAGCTCGTGCTGGAGATGCTCGACAAGGGATCGTGCACGGACACACATCCGGTCCCGTTGCTCTTCGTCCACGGCGGCTGGCACGGCGCATGGTGCTGGGAGCACTTTCTGGACTACTTCGCCGCCGAGGGTTACCGCGCCGCCGCGCTGAGCCTGCGCGGACACGGCGCCAGCCCCACTCCCAAGCCGCTGCAGACGGTTTCCGTCGCCGACTACATCGACGACGTCCGCGTCACGGCCGACGAGCTGGGCGGGCCGGTGCTGATCGGTCATTCGCTGGGCGGCTACGTGATCCAGCGCTACCTCGAAGACCGAAAAGCACCGGCCGCGGTGTTGGTGGGCTCCCTGCCGCCGCGGGGCGTGCTCGGAGCGGCACTGCGCGTCTGGCGCCGCCGCCCGTGGCTGTCCGTGCAGTCGTTCCGCGACCCCACGCTGGTCAAGTTCCTCAGCACCCAGGCCCGCGCCCGCGAATACCTCTTCTGCGCGGACACGCCCGAAGCCGTCGTCGAAGCCTGCTGGAACCGCACCGGGGGCGAGAGTATCCGTGCCGCGATGCGGGATCCGATGTTCCGCCGGGTCAAACCGGAGCGGGTGACCACTCCGATTCTGGTCCTCGGCGCGCTGCACGACGGCTTCGTCAGCGTCGGCGCGGTGCGCGCCACCGCGCGCGCCTACCGGACCGAACCCGAGTTCTTCGAGATGGGCCACAACATGATGCTGGAACCCGGCTGGGCCGACGTCGCCGAACGTATGGACAGCTGGCTGCAGACACGCGTCCTGACGAGCTGACTCGCCCGGCAACTGCACCGAAAAGCGTTGCCGTGCTACATTTCACAGCCGCGGCCCAACCGGTGCGGCCGCGTCGAAAGCAACTACCGGGGGGATTCGTTGTCGCTGCAGGCAGTCAGCCACACGGATGCCAACCCCCAGACGTTACGCGGTTGGCAGCGCCGCGCGCTGGTGAAGTACCTGGCGGCCCAGCCGCGTGATTTCCTCGCCGTCGCCACTCCCGGTTCCGGAAAGACGACGTTCGCGTTACGGGTCGCCGCTGACCTGCTCGCACATCGCATGATCGACCAGATCACCGTCGTGGTGCCCACCGAGCACCTCAAAGTGCAATGGGCACAAGCGGCTTCGCGGCACGGCCTGGCGCTGGACCCTAAGTTCTCCAACTCCAACGCCCGGCACTCGCCGGAGTATCACGGCGTGCTGGTCACCTACGCCCAGGTCGCGGCGCATCCGACGCTGCACCGGGTACGAACCGAGCAGCGCAAGACCTTGGTGGTCTTCGACGAGATCCACCACGGCGGCGACGCCAAGACCTGGGGCGACGCCATCCGGGAAGCCTTCAGCGATGCCGCTCGCCGACTTGCCTTGACGGGCACGCCCTTTCGCAGCGACGACAGCCCCATCCCGTTCGTGCGTTACGAGCCGGGACCCGACGGGATACTGCGTTCCCAGGCCGACCACAGTTACGGCTACGCCGAGGCGCTGGCCGACGGCGTGGTCCGGCCAGTGGTATTCCTGGCCTACTCCGGCCAGGCGCGATGGCGAGACAGTGCCGGCGAAGAGCATACGGCCCGCCTGGGCGAACCGCTGTCCGCCGAGCACACGGCACGAGCGTGGCGTACCGCGCTCGACCCGGCCGGCGAGTGGATGCCCGCGGTGATCGCGGCGGCGGACCAGCGGCTGAGCCAACTGCGCGCGCAGGTTCCCGACGCGGGAGCCATGATCATCGCCTCGGATCGGACCGCCGCTCGCGCGTACGCCCACCTGCTGGCGAAGATCACCGCGGAAGAGCCGACGGTGGTGCTGTCCGACGATCCCGGATCCTCTTCGCGCATCAGCCAATTCGCGCAAGGCACCAGCCGATGGCTGGTCGCGGTGCGGATGGTCTCCGAAGGTGTCGACGTGCCGCGGCTCTCGGTCGGGATCTATGCCACCAGCGCGTCCACGCCGCTGTTCTTCGCGCAGGCCATCGGACGGTTCGTGCGGTCGCGCCGCCCCGGTGAAACGGCGAGCATCTTCGTGCCGTCGGTGCCTAACCTGCTGCTACTGGCCAGCGAGTTGGAGGCCCAACGCAACCATGTGCTGGGTGAACCGCACCGCGAAGCCGGCGATCCCCTTCGCGATGATCCGGCCACCCGCCCCGAAAAGGACGACACCCAGCGAAGTTTCACCGCACTGGGCGCCGACGCCGAACTGGATCAGGTCATTTTCGACGGATCCTCGTTCGGCACCGCCACCCCGGCCGGAAGCGACGAGGAAGCAGACTACCTCGGCATCCCGGGACTGCTCGACGCCGAGCAGATGCGTGCCCTGCTGCACCGTCGCCAAGACGAGCAGCTGCAGAAACGGCTGGAGTCAGGCTCGCCGAGCGCGCCAACGACACACGGCCAGCTGCGCGAGCTGCGACGCGAACTCAACGCGCTGGTGTCGATCGCGCATCACCGCACCGGCAAGCCGCACGGCTGGATTCACAGCGAATTGCGTCGTCGCTGCGGTGGGCCACCGATCGCCGCCGCGACCAGCGAACAACTCAAAGCTCGTATCGACCTTGTGCGGCAACTCAATTCGGAGCGGTCGTGACTGCTAGGCTCCCAGCACGGCAAGCAGGTGTTCGTTGACCATCGCTTGCACGTCCGCACCGGGCTCGTCGGGCAGCACCACGCAGAACACGTCGGCGGCCGTCGAGCCGAAGGTGTTGACCTTCGCCCACACGATGTCGACTCCCGCGCGCTCCAGCGCCCGCGTCAGCAGCGCGAGCAATCCCGGGCGATCCGTGGCGCGGACTTCGACGATGGGCTGGCCGGGTGTGGCGGTATCGAACCACAGGATGCGCGGCGGGGCAGTCAACCGCGTCACGGGTACCCCCGCCTGCACCTCTCCGGCGCGCCCGACCGCGGCGGCGGCCTCCTGACCACGCTTCTCCAACATGCCCAACACGTCGATGTCGCCGCCCAGCGCTCCGACGAACTGTTGACGCAGCAACTCGGCCGCGGCCGGCGCACCGAAGTGCGGCGACACCACGAACTCGGTGATCGCGACCCCCTCGGAGACGTTGACCGACGCCGAATGCACGCCCAGCGAGTTCAGCGCAAGCACCGCCGCGGCCTTGGAGACCAATCCTCGCTGGTCCGGTGCGACCATCACCGCGTGATACATCCGCTCGCTGTCGCCGGGCTTGATCTCCACGTGCACACCGTGGTTGAGCGCAAGCGAAAGATAATGTGGCGCAGTCGGTTCCGCCTGCGGTAAGGTCTCGCCCGCCATCACCAGCTGGCAGCGACGCACCAGGTTCTCGATCAGCGACGCCTTCCAGTCGCTCCACACCCCCGGGCCGGTGGCCTTCGAGTCCGCCTCGGTCATCGCATGCAGCACCTCGAGCAGCAGGGGGTCCCCGTCCAGGGCCTGCGACACGTACTCGATGGTCTGGGGATCGTTCAGGTCGCTTCGGGTGGCCACCACGGGCAGCAGCAGGTGATAGCGGACCAGCTTGGACAGCATGTCGACGTCCGGCGGCGACATGCCCAACCGCTGACCGACTTGGACGGCCAGCTCGGATCCCAGCACGCTGTGATCGGCACTGCGGCCCTTGCCGATGTCGTGCAGCAGCGCGCCCAGCGCAAGCAGGTCCGGGCGCGCCACCCGGGTCGCCAGCGGAGCGGCATGCACGGCGGTCTCCACCAGATGACGGTCCACCGTCCACTTGTGCGCGATGTCGCGGGGTGGAAGGTCGCGGATCGCGTTCCATTCCGGCATCAGCTGACCCCACAGCCCAGTGCGGTCGAGCGCCTCGATTGTCCCGACCGCGGTGTGCCCGGCGCTGAGCACAACGAGCAGGTCGTCGAGTGCCTGGCGCGGCCAGGGCGCCTCCAGCGGTGTGGCGCTGCTGGCGAGGTGAGCGAGAGTGGCTGCGGCGATGGGCAATCCGGTCGATGCAGACGCGGCAGCCACCCGCAGCACCAGACCGGGGTCGCTTTCGGGTCGGGCGTCGCGGGCCAGCACGACTTCGCCGGCGTATTCGACGACGCCTTCGGCCAGCGGTCGACGCCGGGGTCGACGCATCAGCGCCGACACGCCTCGCCGCGGCAACGCGTTGGCCGCTGTCCGCAGCCCGGTCTCGGTCTCGTAACTGATGGTGCGGGCGGCGTGGGACAGCATGCGGGACAGGTCAAACCTGTCACCGATATCCAGTGCCGCGCTGATCTCGTCGGCGAATTGCGCCAGCAGTATGTCGCCGCCGCGGCCGGACACCCGATGCAACTCGGTGCGCACGTTGAGCAGCGTCAGGTAGGCGTCGTCCAGCGAACCGGCCGCCGTGTGCACGCCGCGACGGTCGACCAGCTGGGCCACCGCCAGCGCGTCGAGCAACTGAGCGTCGCGAAGGCCGCCGCGACCCAACTTCAGGTCCGGCTCGGCGCGGTGCGCGATCCGGTAACAGCGCCGCCAGCGAGCCCGCGTCATCTCGACGAGTTCGTCCATCCGGGTGCGGATTCCGCTGCGCCACTGGCGGCGCACTCCGGCGATCACCTCCGCCGACAACTGCTCGTCGCCGGCGATGTGACGAGCGTCCAGCATGCCCAGGGCGGCCGGCATGTCCGAATTGGCGGTACTCAGCGCCTCGCTGACGGTCCGCACACTGTGGTCAAGCCGAATGTTGGCGTCCCACAACGGATACCACAGCTTGTCGGCAACCTCGCCCAACACCTCGGCGGGCTTGCCGTCGTGCACCAGCATCAGGTCCAGGTCCGAGTACGGCAGCAGCTCGCGACGGCCCAGCCCGCCGATGCCCACGATCGCGAAGCCGCTGGCGTCGGTGATCCCGATCTCGGTCGCCTTGGCCGTCAGCCAGGACTCGTGCAGGTCGAGTAACGCTTGCCGGAGCCCGGCCGAATCCAGTTCGCGGTGTTGGTGCGTCAGCAGCTTCCGTCGCGCGGCAGCCAAATCACTTGCTGCGCAAGCATTTCCTGCTACCGTCGGCCTCGCCTCCAATCGAGCGACGCCGGGCCGGATCCCGACGCGCGGCCCACCGTCAAATGGCGTCTGTTCCGCGTTCGCCGGTGCGTACCCGCACAATCGTCTCGACCGGGCTGACCCACACTTTGCCGTCACCGATCTTGCCGGTTCGCGCCGACCGGACGATGCTGTCCACGACCTTGTCGACGATCGAGTCGTCGACGACGACTTCGATGCGGACCTTCGGGACGAAATCCACTGAGTATTCCGCGCCTCGATAGACCTCCGTGTGGCCCTTCTGCCGCCCATAGCCCTGGATTTCGCTGACCGTCATCCCCAATACGCCCGCGTCTTCAAGGCTGGTCTTGACGTCATCAAGCGTGAACGGCTTCACGATCGCAGTGATCAGCTTCATTAGCGGTCTGCCTCCACTCTGTCGTCCACTCGCTCCTCCAGGCCGTTACGAGTATCTAGCACAGTAGTCCGGGGAGGAAGAACCGCGCCGCTGGTGATGGCGAAGTCGTAGGCCGACTCAGCGTGCTCCGACTCGTCGATGCCAGTGGCCTCCTGCTCGGCATCCAGACGCAATCCCATCGTGTATTTGAGGATCAACGCAAGGATAAGGGTTACCACGCCAGAGTAAATAAGAACGCTGAACGCGCCGACCGCCTGCCGTTCCAGCTGGGCAAAGCCGCCGCCGTAGAACAATCCCTTGGAAACCCCAGACACGCCGGCGATCGCCGTGCTCTCCGGAGCGGCGACCAGACCCACCATCAGGGTGCCCGCCAGACCACCGATCATGTGCACCGCGACCACGTCGAGCGAGTCGTCGAACCCCAACTTGAATTTCAGCCCGACCGCCAGCGCGCAGACCACACCGGCCACAAAGCCGACCGCCAGAGCACCCAGCACGTTGACCGAAGAGCAGGACGGCGTGATGGCGACCAGGCCGGCCACGATGCCCGACGCCGCTCCCAGCGTCGTCGCCTTGCCGTCGCGAATGCGCTCGGTGAGCAGCCACGCGAGCATGGCAGTGGCCGTCGCGATCGTCGTGGTCATGAATGTCGACCCGGCCGAACCGTTGGAGGTGGTCGCCGACCCGGCGTTGAAACCGAACCAGCCGAACCACAGCAATCCGGCACCGAGCATCACAAACGGCAGGTTGTGCGGACGAAACAGCGTCGTCGGCCAGCCCTTGCGCTTGCCCAGGACGATTACCAACGCCAGACCGGCCACACCGGAGTTGATATGGACCGCGGTTCCCCCCGCGAAGTCGATCGCGTGCAGCTTGTTGCTGATCCAGCCGCCGTGCTCGGAGGCGAACCCGTCAGCCGCGAACACCCAGTGCGCCACCGGGAAGTAGACCAACGTCGCCCACAGCCCGGCGAACACCAGCCACGCTGAGAATTTCAACCGGTCAGCCACGGCGCCGGAGATCAGCGCGACGGTGATGATGGCGAACATCAGCTGGAATGCCACGAATACGGTGGCCGGCATGGTGCCGGCCAGCGGTATGTCGACCTCTGCGATGCCCTTGGACGGATCCGCCTTGGCGGCGTTGCCGCCGATGAGCTTTGCCAGACCCCAGTAGTCGGACGGTTTGCCGACCAGGCCCCACTTCGCGTCGTTACCGAACGACATCGAATAGCCATAGAGCACCCACAGGACGGTCACCACACCCATGGCGCTGATGCTCATCATGAGCATGTTGAGCACGCTGCGGGCGCGCACCATGCCTCCGTAGAAGAACGCCAGGCCCGGCGTCATCAGCAGCACCAGCGCGGAACTCGCCAACATCCAGGCGGTATCGCCGGTGTCGGGCAGGCCCATATTGGGGAAACTCACTCGCTCTCACCTCCGGTCAGCGCTGAAACGGCCATCAGACATGTGCCTGACGACTTGATCCAGAACCTTGCGCAATGGTTGTTTCGGCAATACAGCCACCATGTTTCGGCGGTATTAACCTCGCCCGTGATGGGTGTTGCCTCAGCCCAGTAGCGCGTCCACGAACGCCGCCGGTTCGAACGGCGCCAAGTCGTCGGGGCCTTCGCCGAGTCCGACCAGCTTCACCGGGACCCCGAGCTCTTGTTGCACGCGGAAAACGATGCCGCCCTTGGCCGTTCCGTCCAGCTTGGTCAGTACCGCGCCGGTGATGTCGACGACCTCGGCGAAAACGCGGGCCTGCGCCAAGCCGTTCTGGCCGATGGTGGCGTCGAGCACCAACAGCACCTCGTCCACAGCCGCGCGGCGGGTCACGACACGCTTGACCTTCCCGAGCTCGTCCATCAGCCCCACCTTGGTGTGCAACCGCCCGGCGGTGTCGATGACGACGACGTCAGCGCCGGCGGCGATGCCCTTGTCGACGGCGTCGAACGCCACCGACGCCGGGTCGGCCCCCTCGGCGCCACGCACCACCTCGGCGCCCACCCGCGCGGCCCAGGTCTGCAGTTGATCGGCCGCGGCGGCCCGGAAAGTGTCGGCGGCGCCGAGCACGACGCGGCGGCCGTCGGCCACCAGCACCCTTGCCAGTTTGCCGACGGTCGTGGTTTTTCCGGTGCCGTTGACCCCGACGACGAGCAGCACCGCGGGATGGTCGGCGTGCGGCAGGGCCCGAATCGACCGGTCCATACTCGGCTGCAGCTCGTTGATCAGCACGTCGCGAAACACGGCCCGCGCCTCGGCCTCGCTGCGGACGTTGCTGCTGGCCAGCCGGCTGCGCAACTGCGACACCACCGATTCGGTGACCACCGGGCCCAGGTCGGCGACCAGCAGGGTGTCCTCGACGTCCTGCCACGAATCCTCGTCCAGGTCGCCGCCGCCGAGCAGGCCCAATACGCTGCGCCCGAGGGCGTTCTGCGATTTGGCCAGCCGTCCCCGCAGGCGTTCCAACCGACCTTCGGGCGGGGCGATCGCCTCGATTTCGGGGACTTCGATTTCGGGGGCTTCGGGGGCCGGTTCGGCCGTCGGGGTCGTAGTGGCCGTGTCGGGTTCGAACTCGGGAAGCAATACGTCGGAGATCGTCCGCTTGGGCGCATCGCGCGGGACGGTCGCGTCGTCGCCGACGGCGGGCAGGCCGCTGGTGTCGATCCGGTCCTCGACACCGGTGGCGCCCTGGCTGAAGGTGATGCCCGACGACGCCTTATAGCCCCCCGAACGGTCGATCGCCTCGGTTTCCGGCCGCGCCGACAGGCTGATCCGTCGCCGTCGGTAGCGCACCAGGCCGAGGACCAGCGCGGCGATAATGACCAGGGCGGCGACGACCGCGATGGCGATCCACAGACCTTCCGACACGCTGACATCCTTCCAGCCGCGGGTTATCCGGCGCTGCGGGGGTTGACGGCCCGTCGAGTGTGAATCCTGGGCTTTGGCCGTGAATCCTGGGCCTTGCGGGTGAATCCTGGGCGGGGAATGCCGACCAGATCCCGCCCTCAGTTCACCCTGAAAGCCATAGCTTCACACAGAAGGGCCTCACGTCACCCTGAACGCCGTCGCTCGGCCCTTACGAAGGCGTCGAGGCCAGCTGGTCAACCTGCTGGCCCCGCAGTCGCTGCGAGATCACCGCGGTGATGCCGTCGCCCTGCATGGTCACGCCGTACAGCGCGTCGGCGAACTCCATCGTGGGTTTCTGGTGCGTGATGATGATCAGCTGCGAATGGGTCCGCAGCTGATCGAACAGGCCCAGCAAGCGGCGCAGGTTCATGTCGTCGAGCGCGGCCTCTACCTCGTCCATGATGTAGAACGGCGACGGCCGCGCCCGGAAGATGGCCACCAGCATCGCCACCGCCGTCAGCGCCTTCTCACCGCCGGACAGCAACGACAGCCGGGTGATCTTCTTGCCGGGCGGGCGCGCCTCCACCTCGATGCCGGTGGTCAGCATGTGGTCGGGGTCGGTCAGCCGCAGCCGGCCTTCACCGCCGGGGAACAACGATGCGAACACGCCTCGGAATTCGCGTTCCACGTCGGCGAAGGCTTTGCTGAACACCTGCAGGATGCGCTCATCCACGTCGGCTACCACGTCGAGCAGATCCTTGCGGGCGGCCTTGACATCCTCGAGCTGGGTGGACAGGAAGTTGTAGCGCTCCTCCAGCGCAGCAAACTCTTCCAACGCCAGCGGATTCACCCGGCCCAACTCTGCAAGCTCACGCTCGGCGCGTTTCGCGCGGCGCTCCTGGCTCGGCCGGTCGAACGGCATCGGAGCGGGGGCAACCACCTGCTCGCCACGTTCCCGGGCCTGCTCGAATTCGGCCATTTCGAGCTCGGTCGGCGGCAGCGCGACATGCGGGCCGTACTCCGCGACCAGGTCGTCCGGCGCCATCCCGAACTGCTCGAGCACCATCTGCTCCAGCTGTTCGATTCGCAATGCCGCCTGGGCGTTGGCCACCTCGTCGCGATGCAGTGAATCGGTCAGCGTGGCCACCCTGGCGGTCAGGGCGTTCACCTCGTCGCGGACGCTGACCAGCGCTTCGGACCGCTGCCGACGTTCGGCGGCCAGTGCGTCGCGCATCTGCGACGCCACATCGACCACCTGGTTCAATCGCTCCGCCAGCAGCCGTCCGGCGTCGGCCACCGCGGCGGCGACGGCGGCGGCGTGCAGCCGCGCGGCATGAGCTTGCTGGGCCCGCAGCCGCGCCTCGCGCTCGGCAGCAGCCGCGCGGCGCAGCGAATCCGCCCGTCCGCGCACGGCGTTGGCCCTTTCCTCGGCCGTGCGCACCGCCAGTCGGGCTTCGACTTCGGCGGCACGCGCCGTCTCGGCGGCAGCGGCGATCGCTTGCCGGTCTACCGGATCGGCTTCCTGCACCTGTTGGGTCGCCTCGGCATTACGCAGCCGGGTCTCGAGTTCGACGACCTCCTGCAGCGTCGCCGCGCGGGCAGCCTCCAGTTCCTCGCGCTGCCGCAGCAGACGGCTGCATTCCTCGTCGGCGGCGCGCGCGTCCTGACCGAGCCGTCCGAGCTGCTCGTACATCGCCGAGATGGTGGTGTCGGATTCATTGAGCGCGGCCAACGCCTGCTCGGCGGAGTTCTGCCGGGCCGCCTGCTCGGCCAGCGCGCCGGACAGCGCCGCGGTCAGCTGCGCCACCTGTGCTTCCGCGGCGGCCAACTCGCTGCCGGCCTTATCGATCTCCGAGGTGACTTCCAACGTGGACAGCTTCCGGTCCGAACCACCGCTCACCCAGCCTGCGCCCACCACATCGCCGTCGAGGGTCACCGCGCGCAGCCGCGGGTGGGCCGCCACCAAATCCAGTGCCACAGCCAGGTCGGCAACCACCGCGACACCGGACAGCATCGCGGACATCGCCCCGCGCAGCCGCGGTGGTGCCTCGATCAGGTCCAGCGCCCAGTGCGCCCCGGCGGGCAGGTCGGCGGCCGGACGCTCCTCGGCGGCCGGCCAGTCGCCCAGCACCAGCGCCGCGCGGCCCGCGTCGGCTTCCTTGAGCGCGCTCACCGCGCGACGCGCCGCAGCCAAGTTATCCGCGGCCACCGCGTCGGCTGCCGGCCCGAGCACCGCGGCCACCGCCGCCTCATAGCCGGGCCGCACTTTCACCAGCTTGGCAAGCGGTCCCAAAAGTCCTGCGCCGCTGTGGTTTTCGGTGAGCCAGGCCGCGCCGTCCTTACGCTCGAGCCCCACCGACAGCGCGTCGATGCGGGCTCGCAGCGACGCTACCTCGCGCTCGGCGGCCCGCTCGGCGCCCTGTAGTTCGGCGACGCGTTCGTCGGCCAGCCGCAGCGCGGCCACGGTCCGCTCGTGATGCTCGTCGAGACCGGCCTCGCCCTGATCGAGTTCGCCGACCCTGCCCTGCACGGTTTCAAACTCCGCTCGGGTCTGCTGGGCTCGAGCCGCGGCCTCCTCGATGCGCCCGGACAACTGTCCGACGCTGTCGTCGATCGACTCGACGCGCGCCCGCATCGTCTCGGCCTGCCCGGCCAGCCGCGCCAGCCCCTCACGGCGATCCGCCTCGGCCCGCACGGCCGCCAGATGCGCCCGGTCCGCCTCGGCGGCGCGCGCCTCGCGGTCGGCCAATTCGGCGCGGGCGGCGTCAAGCCTGGCTCGAGCCGCGGCCAGCTCCGCCAGCAGCTCCTGCTCGGCGATCTCTACCTGCTGCGCTTCGGCCTCCAGCGCATCCGGGTCCGTGTCGCTGGTGGTCACCGGTTCGACATCCAGGTGCTGCGCGCGTTCTGTTGCGATGCGCACCGTGGCGGCCACCCTCTCGGCCAGAGCCGAGAGCCCGAACCAGGTGTGTTGGACAGCGTCGGCCCGCTGTGACAGCAACACCGCCGCTTCGTCGTGGGCGGCCAGCTCCTCGGACGCCAGCGCCAGCCGCGCGGCGACCTCGTCGTGCTCGCGGCGCATCGCCTCCTCGGCCTCGAAGATCGCGTCGCGTTCCGCCTGCCGGCTGACCAGGTCGTCGGCGGCCAGCCGCAGCCGGGCGTCGCGCAGATCGGCCTGGATGGTCTGGGCGCGGCGAGCCACCTCGGCTTGACGCCCGAGCGGTTTGAGCTGACGACGCAGCTCGGTGGTCAGATCGGTGAGCCGGGCCAGGTTCGCCGACATCGCGTCGAGTTTGCGCAGCGCCTTTTCCTTGCGCTTGCGATGCTTGAGCACCCCGGCGGCTTCTTCGATGAACGCCCGACGGTCCTCGGGCCGCGACTGCAGGATTTCGTCGAGCTTGCCCTGCCCGACGATCACATGCATCTCGCGCCCGATTCCGGAGTCGCTGAGCAGCTCCTGGACATCCATCAAACGGCAACTGCTGCCGTTGATTTCGTATTCGCTGGCGCCGTCGCGGAACATCCTGCGGGTGATCGACACCTCGGAGTAGTCGATCGGCAGCGCGTTGTCGGAGTTGTCGATGGTGACGGTGACCTCGGCGCGGCCCAGCGGGGCCCGCGACGAGGTGCCGGCGAAGATGACGTCCTCCATCTTCCCGCCGCGCAGCGTCTTTGCTCCCTGCTCGCCCATCACCCAGGCCAGGGCGTCGACGACGTTGGATTTACCCGAGCCGTTGGGGCCGACGACGGCGGTGATGCCGGGCTCGAACCGCAGAGTCGTCGGCGAGGCGAAGGACTTGAAGCCCTTCAGCGTCAGACTCTTGAGGTACACGAAGGGCCAGATTACCGCTGGACCAGATGGCGGTGACCCGGCGCGCCCGGCTTCGCCGCGCTTCCGATCACCGCTGGACCAGATCGCGGTGACCCGGCGCGCCCGGCGTCGCCGCGCTTCCGATCACCGCTGGACCACATGGCGGTGACCCGGCGCGCCCGGCGTCGCCGCGCTTCCGATCACCGCTGGACCACATGGCGGTGACCCGGCGCGCCCGGCGTCGCCGCGCTTCCGATCACCGCTCCACGAAGCCGTTGAACTGGTCCCGTGGCTGTGACCAGTCGGCGACGACCTTGTCGACGTGACCGGGTGTGTTGCCGCCTTGGAGTAGCTGCAGCAATTTCTCGCAGGCCCCGCGCGGCCCCTGGGCGATCACCAGCACCCGACCGTCATCCTGATTGGCGGCATAACCGGTCAGACCCAGCGCCAATGCCCGACACCGCGTCCACCAGCGAAAGCCGACTCCCTGGACCCGGCCGTGGACCCAGGCGGTCAGCCGAACGTCAGCTTCCGACATCGGCGACCTCGAAGGTGACGGTGGTGCCGGATTTCAACGTGCGCCCGACGGTGCAGACCGCGTCGACGGCCCGATTCACCACGAGCAGCAGCCGCTCCTTGGCATCCGCGGACAACCCCGACAAATCGACCTCCAGGGTCTCCTGCAGCAGCGGGTAGCGCTCCTGGTCGCGGTCGGCGGCGCCGGAGACGCGCACCACCGCCTGATAGTCCTCGCCGAGGCGGTGGGCCAGCGGCTGGTCGCTGGCCATGCCGCTGCACGCGGCGAGTGCGATCTTGAGCAGTTCCCCCGGAGTGAAGACCCCGTCGACATCCTCCGAGCCGACGAGCACCTGCGCACCCCTCGAGCTGTGTCCGGTATACCGGCGCGTTCCCGTGCGCTCGACCCACAGTTGCGTCATGGCTCTTTTCTACCGGGTGGCGCCGACAGCGGGCAGGCATACTGCGTTGCATGGCCACCGTCGTCGCATTCCACGCCCATCCGGACGACGAGGTGATCCTCACCGGCGGCACGCTCGCACTCACGGCGGCCGCAGGACATCGCGTGGTCATCGTCACGGCGACCGACGGGCGCGTGCACGACGAGGACGTCGATGACCGACTAGCTGAATTACATTGCAGCGCAAGCATCCTCGGAGCGCAACGGGTCGAATGCCTCGGCTACGCCGATAGCGGGTACGGCCCGGAATTCTATCCGGATCCGCCTGGGCGGGTCAGATTCGGTAGAGCGGATGTCGACGAGGCGGCGCAGCGGCTCGCGGCCATCCTTCGCGACGAAGGCGCCGACCTGCTGCTCAGCTACCAGCCCAACGGAGGCTACGGCCACCGCGATCACATCCAGGTGCACCATGTCGGCAAACGAGCCGCCGAACTCGCCGCCACCCCGCGAATCCTGGAGGCGACAATGCCGCGCGAATTGCTGTTGCGGACTGCCTATCTCGCTCGTCTGCTGCGACTGCCGGCACCCTACGAGCTGGACATCGCTCGCAGCGCATACGCGCCCCGAGCCACCATCACACACCGCATCAACGTCTTCCGCTTTGCCCGGCAGAAGCGGGATGCGTTGGCGGCCCACCGCTCTCAGATCGGCAACGCGGGCCGGGCCGCTCGCATGTTCGATCTGCTGCTTCGCCTGCCGCCTCAGGTGTTCGGTCTACTGTTCGCCCGCGAATGGTTCGTCGACCCGGCCCTTCCGTCGGGATCACCAATTACTTTGCGTCACAGCATTTTCGACTGAACCCGCTTAGCGGCGGGGCCGCGGCTGGCATTTCGGGCAGTAGAACGACGAGCGGTTCATGAACTTCTCCCGGCGCATCACCGCGCCGCATCGCCGGCAGCTTTCCCCTTCGCGGCCATAGGCGTCCAAGGATCGGTCGAAGTACCCGGATTCGCCGTTGACGTTGACGTACAAGGAATCGAACGATGTCCCGCCCTTTTCCAGTGCCTCGCGCATCACTTCGGCAGCGGCATCAAGGACCGTGGTCAATTGCCGGCGGGTCAGCGCGGCCGCCACCCGCGCGCCGTGCACCCTGGCCCGCCACAACGCCTCGTCGGCGTAGATATTGCCGATGCCGGAGACGACGGTTTGATCGAGCAGCTGACGCTTGAGCTCAGAATGCTTGCGGCGCAATACTTTTACCACTGCTTCGGTATCGAACTGTGGGTCCAGCGGATCACGCGCGAGGTGGGCGACGGGCACCGGCACCACGCTGCCGTCGACGGTGACCAGGTCGGCAAGCAACCAGCCGCCGAATGTCCGCTGGTCGGCGAAACTCAGCACGGTCCCGTCGTCGAGCAGGGCCGAGATCCGCACGTGGTCGGCGCGCGGAACGGTACCCAGCAGCATCTGCCCGCTCATGCCGAGGTGAACCACCAGGGCAGTGTCGGGCTCCGCGCGCCCGTCGGTGCCCAACACCAGCCACAGGTACTTGCCGCGCCGATCGGTGCCCTCGATCCGCGCACCGAGCAATCGGGCCGTCAGATCCGCGGGCCCGGCCTCATGGCGGCGCACCGCCCGGGGGTGGTGCACCCGAACCGCCGTGATCGTCTTGCCCACCACATGGGCCTGCAAGCCGCGCCGCACCACCTCGACTTCAGGCAGCTCGGGCATTCACACCGAGGATTTCCCGGCGGGGTCGCGCAATTCCAGCGCGGCCAGCGCGTCGAGTGACTTCCAGGCCGCGGACGCGGCTTTCTGCTCCGCTTCCTTCTTGGATCGACCCACGCCAGAGCCATACTCGGTGTCCATCACGACGACCACCGCCGTGAATTCCTTGTCGTGGTCGGGGCCGGTAGAGGTCACCACATAGGACGGCGCGCCGAGCCCGCGGGCCGCGGTCAGCTCCTGCAGGCTGGTCTTCCAGTCCAGCCCGGCTCCCAGCGTGGGTGCGGCGTCCAGCAGCGCCCCAAACAGCCGCAGGATCACCTGCCGAGCCACGTCGATGCCGTGCTGCAGGTAAATCGCACCCAGCAGCGATTCCATCCCGTCGGCCAGGATGCTGGATTTGTCGGCTCCGCCGGTGTTCGCCTCGCCGCGTCCGAGCAGCATGTGGACGCCGAGCCCGCCGTCGGCAAGGTTACGTGCGACGTCGGCCAGCGCCTGGGTGTTGACGACGCTGGCACGCAATTTGGCCAGGTCCCCTTCCGAACGGTCGGGGTGACGGTGGAACAGCTCGTCGGTGACGGTCAGGCCCAGCACGGCGTCGCCGAGGAACTCCAACCGCTCGTTGGTCGGGAGGCCGCCGTGCTCGTAGGCGTAACTTCGATGGGTCAAAGCCAGCGAGAGCAGCTCGTCGGGCAAGTCGACCCCAAGGGCGTCGAGCAAGACCTGCCGCGACGGCGTCACCGCTCACCCTGCCCGGACTCGGGATTTGCCGAGCCAAACATTCCCGCCAACTTGGCCCACCGCGGGTCGATTTGGTCATGGTGGTGACCAGGCTCGGAGGCGAGCGCCACACCGCATTCTGGGCACAACCCGGGGCAGTCCGGCCGGCATACCGGCGAGAACGGCAGCTCCAGCCCGACGGCGTCGATGATCGGCTGCTCGAGGTCTACCGTTTCGTCGACGACGCGGCCGACCTCGTCTTCGTCGGTGGTCGCCTCGGTAGTGCTTGCCGGGTAGGCGAAAAGTTCGGTCAGGCTCACTTCCACATGCCCTTCGACCGCGGCCAGGCAGCGGGCGCATTCACCGATCGTGGGTGCGCCGACCGTCCCGGTCACCAGTACGCCCTCGGACACCGACTCGACGCGCAGGTTCAGCTGTAGCGGAGCACCGCGCTCGATCGCTATCAGCTCCAGCCCGATGCGCGCGGGGCTGGGCAGGGTCTCGCGCACGGCGAACATCGCTCCCGGGCGCCGGCCCAGGCGGGCGATATCCACCACCATCGGCGACGTCGGGCGCCGGTGCGCTGCGGTGTTGTGCTGACGCGCCATAGCAGAAATCCTACGGCGCTCGCCGTTCAGCGCTAGTGGCGATCGCGAGAGCGGCGGAGCCGGTCGAAGCGGGTCGCCACCATCAGGACCAGTGGCTCGTAATGCGGCTAGCGTGTCGCGTAATCGTGGGTACCGGCCGCGGTGCGGAGCTGGTGTCGTCCGCGGCTGACGGAACGGATGGTGCCATTGAGGAATTCTTCGAACTCGGCCAGCTTGTTGTCGACGTAGATATCGCATTCGCCCCGCAGCCGGTCGGCCTCGGCGTGCGCCATGTCGATGAGGCGGGTGGATTCCGCGTTGGCCGCCTGCACGACCTCGTTCTGCGACACCAGCCGCTGCTGCTCCTTGATGCCCTCCTGCACGGCTTTCTCGTAGGAGATGTTGCCGTTCTCGATCAGCCGGTCGGCTTCGGCCTTGGCGCGGCTGACGCTGGCTTCGTAATCGCGCTTGGCCGCAGCCGCCAGTCGAATCGCCTCCTCCCGAGCCTCACCGACCATCCGCTCGCTGTGTTGCCGCGCCTCGGCAACCATCCGGTCGGCCTGCGATTTCGCGTCGGCAAGGATGCGGTCAGCCTCGGCGCGGGCATGGTTGAGCATCGACTCCGATTCGGTGGTCGCCGTGGCCACCATGGAATCGGCGTGCGTCTTGGCGTCATGCAACAACGAGTCGCGCGCGTCGAGCACGTCCTGGGCGTCGTCCAGCTCGGCGGGAATCGCGTCCTTGATGTCGTCGATCAGCTCGAGGACATCGCCGCGAGGTACCACACAGCCGGCCGTCATCGGCACGCCACGTGCTTCTTCCACAATGGCGCCCAATTCGTCCAGCGCTTCAAAGACTCGGTACACGGCCATACCCTCCTGGCATCTGCAATCCCGGCTGTTACCAGTGTGCCTGGTGTTACCGTTGTGACTGCGGTGGCGGGGCCGGTGTGTCGGCCTTTCGTTTTTCGCAGCCACTTTCTCGATTTACCAGGCGAGTGGTTTACCCAGCGGCGTTGCTACAGCGTATCGCCGGCGATCCGAGTAGTGCCGCCGCAGGCAGTAACCGGGAACCCGATAGCGTCCGATTGTGAGTTTGTGGAGGACGCAGTGACGGATCGAGCCCTCAGAGCCATGGGCCACGCGTTGGCGCTGGCCGGCTCGATGACCTGGGAAATCCTGTGGGCGCTGATCCTGGGCTTTGCGTTGTCGGCGGTGGTACAGGCCGTGGTGCGACGTTCGACGATCGTCAGCCTGATGGGCGACGACCGGCCGCGCACCCTCGCCGTCGCCGCCGGATTGGGGGCGGCGTCGTCGTCGTGCTCGTACGCCGCCGTTGCTCTGGCCCGATCGCTGTTCCGCAAGGGCGCGAACTTCACCGCCGCCATGGCATTCGAGATCGGCTCCACCAATCTTGTGATCGAATTGGGCATCATCCTGGCTCTGCTGATGGGTTGGCAGTTCACGGCGGCGGAGTTTCTTGCGGGCCCGGTGATGATCGTGGTGTTGGCGCTGTTGTTCCGGCTGTTCGTTCGCAGCCGGCTCATCGACGCCGCGCGTGAACAGGCCGAGCGCGGAATCGCCGGTTCGATGGAGGGCCACGCCGCCATGGACATGTCGATTCAGGCTGAAGGGTCGTTCTGGCAGCGCCTCTTTTCAGCGGAGGGTTTCACCTCGGTGTCTCACGTTTTCGTCATGGAGTGGCTGGCGATTCTGCGTGACCTGGTCCTGGGGCTGGTTATCGCCGGCGGCATCGCGGCCTGGGTTCCCGAAACCGCTTGGCAGAGTTTCTTTTTGACGAATCACCCCGGCTGGTCGGCGATATGGGGACCGATCGTGGGACCCGTGGTGGCGGTCGTGTCGTTCGTCTGCTCGATCGGCAACGTGCCGCTGGCCGCGGTGCTGTGGAACGGGGGCATCAGCTTCGGCGGCGTCATCGCGTTCATCTTTGCCGACCTGCTGATCCTGCCGATCCTGAACATCTACCGCAAGTACTACGGCACCAGGATGATGCTGACGCTGCTCGGCACCTTCTACGCGGCGATGGTCGCCGCCGGTTATCTTATCGAAATCGTCTTCGGCACAGCACATCTCATTCCGAGTCAGCGCAATGCGGTGGTCATGACGGGTGGCATTTCCTGGAACTACACCACCTGGCTCAACATCGCGTTTCTCGCTGTCGCGGCGGTGCTGGTGGTCCGGTTCGTCACATCAGGCGGAATCCCGATGCTGCGCATGATGGGCGGCTCTCCCGAAACCGATCACGACGCGAGCAGTCGTTAGTACGAAATCGCCTGTGCAGCAAGCTCATGGCGCCAACAGCTTCGTTACCGCTGACGGATCCTTGTAGTAGACGTCGAGTTCGGTGATCAATCCATCACGGACTGTGTAGATTTCGACCAGCCTCATCGCCACGCTCTCGTTGGAGGCCCGTGAGGTTAATGTCAGATGGGAGCGCAAGCCAACGGTGTTATCGGCCAACAGATACTGGACGGACTGCCCCAGCGTCAGCTCCATCAGCTCGGTCATCTTGCCGAGCAGCTCGAAAAAGGCTTGGGGACCACGATATTCACCGCTGTAGGGAAGTCCGCCGGCTTCGTAAACCACAAAGTCGTCGTGCAGCAGAGCCCGGGCGTCGTCCAAGCGTTCCTCGGCGATCGCTGTGACGAAGCTGTTGACTATCGCTTGAGCTTCATCCGCCATGCGAAAGCTTTTCGCGAAGCCGTCGGTTCACTGGTTCCGGCAGTAACTCCGACACATCGCCGCCCAGCGTCGCGACCTCTTTGGCAAGCGAGGACGACACGAATGAATACCGCGGTGCGGTGGCGACGAAGAAAGTGTCGACGCCAGCGATATGCCGGTTCATCTGCGCCATCTGTAGCTCGTATTCGAAATCGGTGCCGGTGCGCAGACCCTTGACGATCGCGGTCATCCCGCGGGATCTGACGAAGTCCACCACCAGACCCTGGCCGGCCTCGACCCGCAGGTTGGGCAGGTGCTCGGTGGACTCCTCGATCATCGCGATCCGCTCGTCGAGATCGAACATGCCCTTTTTCGCGGGGTTGACGAGGATCGCCACCACCACCTCGTCGAACTGGCTGCAGGCGCGTTCGAAGACATCGATGTGGCCCAACGTCACTGGGTCGAATGAGCCTGGACATACCGCGCCGCTCATGGTCGTTGACGGTACACGCCCGCCTGGTACCCGTTCGGCCAGCTGCAGGCCGGTGTCGCTATGTGTAGCCGGGGTCCCGAAGACTCAGACGAGTTTGTCCACAGTTGGCTGTTTATTCACAGGGGGCGGCTTTCGGGCGGGTGGATGTCTCCGGTCACGCGTAGTGTTTCGAACATGCGTTCGGGTAGTGGTGAGGAGATCGCCGAGGCGTTCGCCGCCCTGCACGCCGCCCGCGAACGGGTCAACGGCTTGTCCTTCGATGCGCTGAGCACCCCCGAACGGCTGGTCTACCTCGAGCACCTCGAACGCGACGCCCGCCGGGCGCCGGTGGCCGGCCACGCGCTGATCAACCAGCTCGCCGCGCAGGCCGACGAGAAAACCCTCGGCGGACGCCTGCCCGCCGTGCTGGCCGCCCGGCTGCGCATCAGCCGCGCCGACGCCCGTCGGCGGGTGGCCGAAGCCGCCGACCTGGGTCCCCGCCAGGCCCTGACCGGGGAGGCGTTGCCCCCGCTGTTGACCGCCACCGCCACCGCGCAGCGCCACGGGCGCATCGGCGCCGAGCACATCAAGGTCATCCGCGGGTTTCTGCACCGCCTACCCGGCTTCGTCGATCTCGCCACCCGCGAGCACGTACACGCCGATTTGGCTGACAAGGCCGCCCAATTCGGGCCCGAAGACCTCGCCCAACTGGCCACCCACGTCATGGACTGCATCCACCCCGACGGCGACTACACCGACACCGACCGCGCCCGGCGCCGCGGACTGTGGCTAGGCCGCCAAAGCCCCGACGGCATGTCCCGGCTCACCGGCTATTTGACCCCCGAAGCGCGCGCCACCCTCGAGGCGGTGTGGGCCAAACTGGCCGCCCCCGGCCTGTGCAACCCCGACGACCACACCCCCGTGGTGGACGGCCCCGCCCCCGACGACACCGCGCGCGGTGACCTGCGCTCGGCGGCCCAACGCCAACACGACGCCCTCAACGCCGCCCTGCGCGCCCTGCTAGCCAGCGGCAGCCTGGGCCACCACAACGGCTTGCCCGCCAGCATCATCGTCACCACCACGCTTAAAGACCTCGAAGCCGCCGCCGGCACCGGACTCACCGGCGGCGGCACCTTGCTGCCCATGTCCGATGTCATCCGCCTGGCCCGCCACGCCCACCACTACCTGGCCATCTTCGACCACGGCCAAGCGCTGGCGCTGTATCACACCAAACGGCTGGCCTCCCCCGCACAACGCATCGTGCTCTACGCCAAGGATCGTGGCTGCACCCGGCCCGGCTGCCCGATGCCCGGCTATTACTGCGAAGTCCACCACACCGAAGACTGGGCCACCACGCATTACACCGACGTCAACAAACTCGCCTTCGCCTGCGGCGCCGACCACCCCCTCATCGAAGACGGCGGCTACACCACCCACACCCGCACCGACGGCCACACCGAATGGATCCCACCCCCACACCTCGACCACGGCCAACCCCGCACCAACCCCTACCACCACCCCGAACGCATGCTCCGCAAAGACGACGAAGACGACCCAGATGACGACCCCTAGGGCGTCACCCCAGTTCGGCAAACTCCAGGCGGGTGTCGCCGTAAACCCGCTGCGGCCACACCGACCAGCCAGCGGGCCAAATCAACTCAGCACTGGCCGCCGCACGCTCGACGACTGCGATGCTGCCCTCCCGGACCCAGCCGTGCGTGCACAGGTCGGCCAACACGGCATCGACTTCGGCGGTTGGGACGTCGTACGGCGGGTCGGCCAGCACCAGATCGACCGGAGACGGAGCACCCTGGGCCACGACCGCAGCCACCGCCCCGCGGCGCAGCGTTGCGCCTTTCAGACCCAGCGCCTCGATGTTGCGCGCGAGGACGGCCGCGCTGCGCGGATCGGACTCCACGAACAGCGCCGACGCGGCCCCGCGCGACAACGCCTCCAGCCCCAACGCCCCCGAGCCGGCGTAGAGATCCAGTACCGTCAATCCGGTCAGATCGCGCCGCGCGGTGATGATGTTGAACAGCGCCTCGCGCACCCGGTCAGTGGTCGGTCTGGTGCCCCGCGAAGGGACCGCGATCCGCCGGCCCCCGGCGACGCCGCCGATGATGCGCGTCAGCTCAGCACCACCAGGAGGTCCCCGCCCTCGACCTGCTCGGTGCTCGATACGGCCACCCGCTCCACGACGCCGTCTTGGGACGCAGTAATCGGGGCTTCCATCTTCATCGCCTCGATGGTGGCGATGGTCTGACCCGCCGTCACCTGATCGCCCTCGGACACCGAAACGGAGACCACACCGGCAAACGGCGCGGCGATGTGTCCTGGATTGCCGCGGTCCGCCTTCTCGGCGGCCGGGACCGCACTGGCAATGCTGCGATCGCGCACCAGCACCGGACGCAGCTGGCCGTTGATGATGCACATCACCGTGCGCATGCCGCGCTCGTCGGGTTCGGAGATGGCCTCCAGTCCGATCAGCAGCTCGACCCCGCGCTCCAACTTCACCCGGTGCTCTTCGCCCTGCCGCAGGCCGTAGAAGAACTGGTTGGCCGACAATTGCGAAGTGTCGCCGTAGTTTTCCCGATGCTCCTCGAATTCCTTTGTGGGCCCGGGGAATAGCAGCCGGTTCAGGGTGGCCTGGCGCTTGGGTCCAGCCGACGCCAGGGCGGCTTCGTCCTCCGGCGCTAGCTGCTCGGTAGCCTTGGCCGGCGCACGCCCGGCCAGCGCCGCCGTACGCAACGGCTCGGGCCACCCGCCAGCCGGATCGCCCAGCTCCCCGCGCAGGAATCCGATCACCGACTCCGGGATGTCGAATCGCCCTGGGTCAGCAGCGAATTCGTCCGCGCTCGCCCCGGCACCGACCAGGGCCAGCGCCAGGTCACCGACGACCTTCGACGACGGGGTGACCTTGATCAGCCTGCCCAGCACCCGGTCCGCACCGGCATAGGCGTCTTCGATCTCCTCGAACCGGTCTCCCAACCCCAACGCAATGGCCTGCTGACGCAGGTTGGACAACTGGCCGCCCGGGATCTCGTGGTGATACACCCGCCCCGTCGGGCCGGGCAGCCCAGATTCGAACGGCGCGTACACTTTTCGCAACGCCTCCCAGTAGGGTTCCAGCGCGCAGACCGCGTCCAGCGACAGCCCGGTGTCGTAGTCGGTGTGCGCGGCCGCAGCGACGATCGAGCTGAGCGCGGGCTGGCTCGTCGTCCCGGCCATCGGGGCGGCGGCGCCGTCGACGGCGCTGGCCCCGGCGTGCCACGCGGCCACGTAGCTGGCCAGCTGGCCACCCGGCGTGTCGTGGGTGTGCACATGCACCGGCAGGTCGAATCGGCTGTGCAGCGCACCCACCAGCCGTTTGGCCGCGGGGGGCCGCAACAGCCCGGCCATGTCCTTGATGGCCAGCACATGTGCGCCGGCGTCGACGATCTGCTCGGCCAGCTTCAGGTAATAGTCCAGCGTGTAGAGCCGCTCCTCCGGGTCACCCAGGTCGGCGGTGTAGCACATCGCGACTTCGGCTATGGCAGAACCGGTTTCGCGAACCGCGTCGATCGCGGGACGCATGGCCTCCACGTTGTTGAGCGCATCGAAGATGCGGAAGATGTCGATGCCGCTGGCCGTCGCCTCTTCCACGAAGGCCGAGGTGACGACCTCCGGATACGGCGTGTAGCCGACCGTGTTGCGCCCCCGCAGCAGCATCTGCAGGCAGATGTTCGGCATTGCTTCGCGCAGCGCCGCCAACCGCTCCCACGGATCCTCCTTGAGGAACCGCAGCGCGACATCGTAAGTCGCACCGCCCCAACACTCCACCGACAACAGCTGCGGCACCGTGCGGGCGAGATACGGCGCCACCATGATCAATCCGCTGGTACGCACGCGGGTAGCCAGCAGCGACTGATGCGCGTCGCGGAACGTGGTATCGGTGACGCCCACCGCCGGCGACTCCCGGAGCCAGCGCGCGAACCCCTCCGGGCCCAACTCGACCAGCCGCTGCTTTGACCCCGCCGGTGGCGGTACTTCGAGATCGATGTCGGGCAGCTTGTCGTGCGGGTACACCTTCGACGGCCGGGCCCCGTGCGGCTGGTTGACGGTGACGTCGGCCAGATAGTTGAGGATCTTGGTGCCCCGGTCCGCCGAACCGCGGGCGGTGAGCAGCTGCGGCCGCTCGTCGATAAACGACGTGGTGATGCGGCCGGCCTGGAAGTCGGGGTCGTCCAGAACCGCTTGCAGGAAGGGGATATTCGTCGACACCCCACGGATGCGGAACTCGGCTATGGCCCGGCGAGCCCTGGCTACCGCGGTCGGGAAGTCACGACCCCGGCAGGTCAGTTTGACCAGCATGGAGTCGAAGTGCGCGCTGATCTCCGCGCCCAGGTTGGTGCTGCCGTCCAGGCGGATGCCGGCACCGCCGGGGGTGCGCAAGGCGCTGATCCGGCCGGTGTCGGGCCGAAAGCCGTTGGCCGGGTCCTCGGTAGTGATCCGGCACTGCAATGCGGCGCCGTGCGGGGCGATGTCCTGCTGCCGCAGACCCAGGTCATCCAGCGTCTCCCCGGAGGCGATCCGCAATTGGCTGGACACCAGGTCGACGTCGGTGATCTCCTCGGTCACGGTGTGCTCGACTTGGATGCGGGGATTCATCTCGATGAACACGTAGTGACCGTCTTCGTCGAGCAGGAATTCCACCGTGCCGGCACACGTGTAACCGATATGCCGGGCGAAAGCTACTGCGTCGGAACACATTCTGTCCCGCAGCTGGTCGTCCAGATTCGGAGCGGGCGCCAGCTCGATGACCTTCTGGTGGCGGCGCTGCACGCTGCAGTCGCGTTCGTAGAGGTGGATGACGTTGCCGTGAGTATCAGCCAGAATCTGCACCTCGATGTGGCGTGGCTTGAGCACCGCCTGCTCGAGATACACCGTCGGGTCCCCGAATGCGGACGCGGCTTCGCGGCTGGCGGCCTCGATCGCGTCGGGTAACGCCTCGATATCGTTGACGCGGCGCATGCCTCGCCCGCCGCCACCGGCAACGGCCTTGACGAACAACGGGAATCGCATTTCCGACGCGCCAGGCACCAGCTCGTCGACGGAACCCGACGGGGCCGACGACATCAACACCGGCAGACCGGCTTCGCGCGCGGCGGCGATGGCTCGGGACTTGTGTCCGGTCAGCCTGAGCACGTCGGCGCTGGGGCCGACGAAGGTGATACCCGCGGCCGCGCAGGCCGCCGCCAATTCGGGGTTCTCCGACAAGAAGCCGTAGCCGGGGTACACGGCGTCGGCGCCTGCCCGCAGCGCGGTTTCGACGATTTCGTCGACCGACAGGTATGCCCGCACCGGGTGACCGGTCTCGCCGATCTGGTAGGACTCGTCGGCCTTGAGCCGGTGCTGCGAATTGCGATCCTCGTAGGCATAAACGGCCACCGTGCCGATGCCCAACTCGTACGCCGCGCGGAACGCGCGAATCGCGATTTCCCCTCGATTGGCCACCAGCACTTTCGAGATCACGATTAGCACCCTAGCCCGGGTTGCTCACAAGAGCGTCGACCAATAGTTCCAGAACTGCACCATGATCAGCAGGAACACCGCGGTGAACCACAATGTGGCGATCGACCACCGCCATTGGTAGAGCACCCGCGCCACGGTCCGGCCGGGCCGCGCTTCGAGCAGTGGACCGGCCACGATGGAGGTGACCACAACCAGCAACGAGATGGTGACCACCCAGACCACCATGCAGTACGGGCACAGCGCCCCGATGCGGTACAGGCTCTGGAAGATCAGCCAGTGCACGAAGCCGGTGCCGACCAGTGTCCCGGCCAGCAACCCAAGCCAATACCATTGCGGCAGAGCAACTTTCGCCACAGCAAGCACTCCGCTTACCAACACCACGGTGAACGCGACGATGCCCAGCAGCGAGTTGGGAAAGCCCAGCACCGACGCCTGCGGTGTGATCATCACCGACCCACACGACAGGATCGGGTTCAAGTTGCACGACGGCTTGTAGGCCGGGTTGACCAGAATGTCGATCTTTTCCACCGTCAGCGTCATCGACGCCACCAGCCCGACCACTCCAGCGACCAGCACCGCCCACGCGCTGGCGGCCGACACTTCGCGGACCGGTGCCGGCGCCTCGGCGGAGGGCTCGCCAGGCTCAGCTACCGCCGCGGCGGTCATGACGCGGCAGGAGCGACGGCCGTATCAATGCCTGGCACATCGCCCACGATCCCCTTGATCTTGGCTACTAGGTCCTGCGGGCTGCGCGGCGTGTAGTCCTCGCCGTTAATTCTGATCGCCGGAGTTCCGTCGATTCCGGCGGCGGCCGCCGCGCCAGCGACCTGGTCGACGTATTTCCCGCTGTTGATGCAGTCCGGCACCTTGCCCACGGCGCCGGCCTCGCGTGCGAGTTCGATCAGCCGCTTGTTGTCGGGGAAGCCTCTGCTGCCGTCCTCGGGCGGTTGGATGCCCTTGTCGTACAAGTGATTGTGGAAACGGCGGAAAGCCTCGATGGATTCGTCGGCGACGCACAGCGCGGCCGCGCCGGCTCGCGACGAATAGTGCTGAGACCCCGGCCGGTTGTCGAGAATCGCCACCGGAGCGTAATCGCCGGCAATCGCGCCGATGTCGATGAGCTTTTGCATTGTCGGCCCGATGGTTCGCTCGAAATCACCACAGATGGGGCACAGAAAATCCTCGTACACCAACACCACGGCTTTGGGCTCGGAAGTACCGGGTTTGGTGACCAGCTTGTCCGACGTCACCCGCACCGTGCCGCCCTGGTGGCTCCCGGTCGGAGCCGGAGGCTTTTTGGCGTGGCTGGACGTCACGATGTAGAAGACAAGAACGACCGCGAAAATCACCACTATCGCGGTGCCCCCGATCTGAACCAACCGGCCGAATTTGCCGTCGGGGTTCTTCACGTCAATTCGCGGGGGACGTTTTGATTTGTCGGCCACAGGTTTGCTGATCCTCCGGTGTCTGCTTGTCGCGACCGCACACGGGCGGCGGCGCCTCTAGAGTACCGGCGGCCCGCTCACACCCGGGTCAGGTGTGCGCGCAGCGCCGAGATCAGCTCGTTCGTCGCATCCGCGCTGGCGCCGCCAAGCTGAAACAGGTTGGCGAAGCCGTGCGTCAGCGACCCCAGGTAACGCAGGTCCACCGCAGTCCCGGCGGCCCGCAGCGCCGCCGCGTAGCTCTCGCCCTCGTCGCGCAGGGGATCGAAACCGGCGACCGCGATCAGCGCCGGCGGCAGTTCGGCCAAGGAGTCGGCCAGCAACGGCGACAACCGCGGATCTGCCGGATCGAGATCGGTCCCCCGCAGATATTGGGCATGGAACCAGTCCATGTCCCGCTTGGTCAGCAAGAACCCGGTGGCGAACAGGCTCATCGACCGGGTGTGCGCGGTGAAGTCGGTGCGCGGGTAGAGCAGCCACTGCAGCACCGGAACGGGCCCGCCGTTGGCCTTGGCCGCGTCCCGGGCCAGCAGGCACACGACGGCCGCCAGGTTGCCGCCCGCACTGTCCCCGCCGACCGCGACCTGCCCGGGAATCGCGCCGAGTTCAGCGGCGTGCTCGTGGGCCCACCGGAACGCCGCGTACGCGTCGTCGATCGCGGCCGGGGCCGGATGCTCGGGCGCCAGCCGGTAGTCGATCGACAACACGTGGACGCCCGCGTCGCGGCAGGTGAGCCGGCACAGCGCGTCGTGGGTGTCCAAGTCGCCGATCGTCCAGCCACCGCCGTGGTAGTAGACCAGCAGCGGCGCCGCCGCGTCACCGGGCGGACGGTAATGCCGGGCGGGGATTTCGCCCGCCGGTCCCGGTATCGACAACTCGGCCACGTCGACGTGAATCTGCGGGCCGGGAAGCTCCAGGATCGTCTCGCGCATCTGGGCGCGGGAGGCGGCGGGATCGTCGTCGACGGCCAGCCCGTCGATGCCGGCCAGCCGCAGACCCGACAGCATCAGCTGAAGCGTGGGATCGAGCGTGTTGCCGTCGATGATGACCGAACGACCGCCCGTGAGCACCCGCTTCGCCGGGGCCGGGATCCACGGGATCACCTTGACGCCAACCGTGGTCACCTTGCCCTGCACGCGGCTTGCCCACCGCAACGGCCCCCCTTTTGCTCCCAGGGTGAGGTCAGCTGCGCCCGGCAGACTCTTTGTCATGGCTGATCCCTTGTTCGGTCCTGTAGTCAACGACGGGAATCGGGTACCCACCGTCGGGCTCGAAGTTTTCCAGGTCGCACCGGCAGACACCGAGCAGGTGGTGAGTGCGGCGCTGCACGCCGGTTACCGGCATATCGACACCGCAGATTGCCGATTCCGACGTGCACTGCGACCAACTCTACGTGGTGACGAGGTTGGCCAATTCCGACCACTGATGCGACAGCACGCTGCGGGCATGGACCTGTACCTCATCGACTAGTTCGTCCATCTGCGCGACCACCGAGGCGTGGTCGCCGCTCGGGCGAGGTTCGCTGCTGTGCCATCCCGCAATCACGGCCGTCGCCGAAGAATGCGGCCGAACATCTGCCCGGGTGTTGCTTAGGTGACATATCCAACTCGGTAATATCGTGATTCCCAAGTCGGTGCACCCCTCACGGATTGCGAGCAACTTCGACGTGTTCGATTTCGAGCTGAGCGCCCAACTGGCGTCGATCTGCTCCCTCGAAGACGGCACCCGCCTTGGCCCTGACCCTCGAACCTTCAATCCCAACAAGGCAGGTGAATCGAGATGACTGGCGAGTCGGGCGCCGCTGGCACCTCTATCCCATCCATATCCCTCAACGACGACAACACCATCCCGGTGCTTGGCCTGGGGGTTGCGGAGTTGTCCGACGACGAGACCGAACGCGCCGTGTCGGCGGCCCTGGAAAACGGTTGCCGGCTGATCGACACGGCCGCGACCTACGGCAACGAAGCCGCAGTCGGCCGTGCCATCGCCTCCTCCGGGATTCCGCGCGCGGAACTGTTCGTCACCACCAAACTGGCCACCGCGGACCAGGGGTTCACCAGTGCGCAACAGGCTTGTCAGGCCAGCTTGGAGCGCCTCGGGCTGGATTACGTCGACCTGTACCTGGTTCACTGGCCCGCGCCGTCACTGGGCAACTATGTGGATTCCTTCGGCGGCATGATCCAGAGCAAGGCCCATGGCCATGCCAAATCGATCGGCGTGTCCAACTTCACCGAAGAGCATTTGGCGACGGTCATCGAACTCACCTTCTTCACGCCCGCGGTGAACCAGGTCGAGTTGCATCCCCTGCTCAACCAAAACGACCTGCGCAAGGCCAATGCGCAGCACAACGTGGTGACCCAGTCCTACACGCCGCTGGTGCTGGGCAGGCTGATGGACAACCCGACGATCACGTCGGTCGCCGGCGAATACGGCAAGTCACCCGCGCAGGTCCTGCTGCGGTGGAACCTGCAGCTGGGTAATGCGGTCATCTTCCGGTCGGCCAAGCCCGAGCACATTGCCACCAACCTTGACGTCTTCGACTTCGAATTGAGCGCCGATCACATGGAGGCGATCAACGGCCTCAACGACGGCACCCGGCTGCGCCCGGATCCGGAGACCTACGAGGGCGCGTAAGCCGTTCGGGCTTATCCCGCTGGGCAGGTGGCGGCGGCTTGGCGGAGGACGTCGGCCGAAGCCTGTTCTACCGGCAACTGATAGCCGCGCAGCACCGCGATGAACTGGATGGCGTACTGACAGGCGAACGCGGTGTTCGGCGGCATCCAAAACGCCGGCGGCGAATCGCCTTTATCCTGGTTGGCCTGGCCCTGCACGGCCAACAGGTTGGCCGGGTCGTTGGCGAACCGCAGCCGCTGCCGCGCTGGCCAGGCAAACGCGCCCATGTCCCAGGCGTATGCGAGCGGCACGATGTGGTCGATCTGCACTGCTTCGCCGACCTTGGCCCCGCGCTGGAAGGTCACCGTCGTGTTGGTGTACGGGTCGTGCAGGATGCCGGTCGCCACCGCGTCCGGGCACCGCTTGGTGACCACGTAGGTCTTGTCGACGAGATCGCGGTTGAGGATGTCGTCGCGGGTATCGCAGCCGTTGTGTCCACCCGGGGCGTCGTTGTCGTCGTCCCAGGCGTCGCCGTAGGCGGCCCTGCGGTAGTCGTAGCGATGCAGCCGCAGCGGGATCACGACGATTCCCGCGAGCACGTCGGTACCGGGTTGCACCGTCGGGACGTCCGCGCGCGCCGCGAACTCCTTGTGGTGCCTGGTCGCCGACCCGACGGTCTGGTAGGCAACCAGCAACGCGAGCAGCGCGGCCACCGACAACCACAGCAGCACTTTGCGATTCATCGCGTGCCTCATAGCTTGTCCAGAAACTCGACGCGGTCCGGCCTTTCGAACCGGGCTCCCAGCACCGCCAATCCGGCATGCGCGGCCGGGTCTGCGTATGCCTCCCTGCAGAAGTCGCGGGCGGCCTCGATAACGGCCTGGTGCTCGGCCAGCGAAAGCAGCCGCAACGTGATCGCCCTGCCGGACTGATTGCGGCCCAGCACATCTCCTTCCCGGCGCTGCTTGAGGTCCAGGTCGGCAAGCGCGAATCCGTCCATGGTGTCCGCTACGGCAGACAATCGCCGGCCCGTAGGGGAACCTTTCGCAACCCAACTGGCCAGCAGGCACAGGCTCGGGTGCTGACCCCGGCCGATGCGGCCGCGCAGCTGATGTAGCTGGCTGATGCCGAACCGGTCGGCATCCATCACCAACATGACCGTCGCATTGGGGACGTCGACGCCCACCTCAATCACGGTGGTGCACACCAGCACATCGATATCGCCGGCACGGAAGGCCGCCATCGCGGCGTCCTTCTCGTCGCTGGACAACCGACCGTGCATGAGGCCCACCCGCAGGTTCGCCAGCTCGCCGGATCGCAATCGGGCGAACAGGCCGACGGCGGTCTCCGACGGCTTCGAGTCGGGCTGCTCGGCCCCGTCGGTGTCGTCGATCCGGGGCGTCACCACATAGGCCTGACGGCCGGCGGCGACCTCTTCTTTGATGCGCTGCCAGGCCCGGTCCAGCCACCCCGGATTCTCCTTGACGAAGATCGTCTTGGTGGTGATCGGCTGGCGACCGCGCGGAAGTTCACGCAGTGTCGAGGTTTCCAGGTCACCGTAGTAGGTGAGCGCCACCGTGCGCGGTATCGGCGTTGCCGTCATCACCAGCAGGTGCGGCGTGATGCCCGCAGCAGCCTTGGCGCGCAACCGGTCTCGCTGCTCGACACCGAAGCGGTGCTGCTCATCGACGACGACCATGCCCAGATTGTGGAAGTCGACCGCGTCCTGCAACAGCGCGTGGGTGCCGACGACGATGTCGATCTGACCGGCGGCGATTTCGGCACGCAGGTATTTCTTCTGCCCTGTTGTCATCGAGCCGCTGAGCAGCGCCACCCGGGCGGCGTTTTCGGCCCCACCCAACTGGCCGCCCATCGCCAGCGGCCCCAGCACATCGGAGATCGACCGGAGATGTTGTGCGGCAAGAACTTCCGTCGGCGCCAGCAGCGCACACTGGTAACCCGCATCAACCATCTGCAGCATCGCCAGCACGGCAACGATCGTCTTGCCGGAGCCGACCTCCCCCTGCAGCAGGCGATTCATCGGACGAGTATCCGCGAGCTCGTCGGACAGTACGTCAAGCACTTCGCGTTGTCCCGCTGTCAGCTCGAATGGCAACCGCCGCAACAGTTCTGCCATCAGACCATCGGCGCGCGGCGGAGCCGGCGGCCCTGACTCGGACAATTCACTGTGCCGACGGGCCAGCAGCGCCCACTGCAGCCCGACGGCCTCGTCGAAGGTGAGCCGCTCGCGGGCGCGCCGGCGCACCGCGTCGCTCTCCGACAGATGAATGGCGCGCAACGCTTCGTCTTCGGGCATCAGGTGATACCGGGCGCGCAGGTCGGCGGGCAGGGGATCGTCGACCGGGTCGAGGACGTCGAGCACCTGGCGCACGCAGTTGAAGATGTCCCAGCTCTGCACCTTGGTGCTGGCCGGGTAGATCGGGAAGAAGCGGCTGGCGAAGTCCGCTATGTCGAACTCGCCCCTGGTTCTTTCCGAGGCGACGGCAATGGTTTTCAGCGACCTGGTGCCGCGGTGCTTTCCGTCGGGCGAGTCGAGGATGAGGAATGCCGGGTGGGTCAGCTGCATGACGCCGTGGTAAAACCCGACTTCTCCGGACAGCATCACCTTGGTGCCTTTGGTGAGGTCCCTGCTGATGATCTTGGCGTTGAAGAACGTCGCGGTCACCCGGTTGCGGCCGGAGCCGAGGGTGATGCGGTGACAGGTCCGCTTCGGGAGCTTCTTCGTCAGAAACGTGTTCGCTTGGGTGATCGTGTCGACGATGGTGATGTGCTCGCCGGCTTCCGGCTGCTCGTCCTCGGCGGCGCGCACCGCCGCGCCGACCACGTAGCTGCGCGGGTAGTGGCGCAAGAGGTCGTCGACCGTGCGAATGCCGAATTCCTCGTCGAGCTTGTCGGCGTTTTTGCCGCCGATTATGTAGACCAGTCGATCGCTCAGGGAGGCCACGGCTACTCGACCCCGATCAGCAGCGCGTCACCGCGGTGGCCGGTGTAATAGGTCAGCAGCTCAGTCCCGGGATGACGGTCGTGGACGTGCTTTTGCAGGGTGTCGGCGAGGGCGGCGGTCGCATCCTTCTGGAGGGCCGCGCCGATCAGCACCGTGGCGAGCTCGCCGCCAGAGGCGAGCAGCAAGTCGAGCAGGCCGGTGGCAGCCGCCGCGACGTCGGCGGCAACGATCAGCACCTCGTCGCCCGCGATGCCCAGCCCGTCACCGGGCTGGCAGCTGCCGGCCCAGGTCAGCGCGGTCTCGGTGGCGATGCGCACCGAGCCGTGCCGGGCGGCGCCGGCCGCGCGGGCCATGGTGTAGCCGTCGTCCACCGCCTGCCGGTCGGGTTCGTGCACGGCCAGCGCGGCCAGCCCCTGCACCATCGACCCGGTCGGGATGGGAACCACGTCGACACCCCAGCCGATGGCCGCGGTGCAACCGGCCACCAGCTCGCCCGCCGCCACATAGCCGTTGGGCAGCACCATCACCTGCGCGGCGCCGGTATCCACCACCGCCCGGACCAGCCGGTGGGCGCTGATGTCGGTGGCGGGGTCAACGGCATCCGAACTCGGTTGCAACACGCAGGCGCCCTCGTCGGCGAACAGCTGCGCGGCGCCGTCGCCGTCGACGACGGCTAGCACCGCCCGTTCCCGGGTCCAGCCGCCCGCAGGCAGGCCGGTGGCGCCGGAAAGGACCGAGATCACGATGCGGCTCAGCTGCCCGGCGGCCAATCCGGCTTCGACGGCGGCGCCGGCGTCGTCGGTATGCACGTGCACCGAGTAGCTGCCGCCGGCAGCCAGTGGAACAGCGGCGGCGGCAATGGCCACGGATTCACCCAGGTCGGTCAGCCGATCGCGGAGCGCGTCGGCGGCGTCGGCGTCACAGCCACTCAGCCGGTACATCACCTCGAACTGGGGTGCCGGTGCCTTGGCGGCCGGTGGGGGCTGCGCGCGTGGGGACGGCTGGTAGACGTCGCGGGCGGGCGCCTGGCCGGAGATGGTGGTGCGCAGCGCGTCCAGCAGCACCAGCAGGCCGCGGCCGCCGGCGTCCACCGCGCCGGCGTCGGCGAGCGCCTCGAGCTGCTCGGGGGTCTTTTCCAGCGCCGCGACCGCTGCGTTGCCGGCGGCCGTCACCGCCGGGGCCAGGCCTTGGCCGGCGGCGGCGCTCTCCTCGACGGCGTCGGCGGCGGCCCGTAATACCGAGACGATGGTCCCCGGCACCTCCTGGCCGCCCATCGAGGCGATGACCAGGTGGACCGCGCGTCGCAGCGCCGCCCCCAACAAGGTGGCGTCGATTTCGGGTAATTCACCGCCCCGGTCGGCGGCCGCCGTCGCGGTGACGTCGGAAATGCCGCGCAGGATCTGGGACAGAATGACCCCGGAATTGCCCCGGGCGCCGTTGAGCGCCCCGGTCGACAGGGCGGCGGCGACCCGGGCGACGTCGCCGTGCAGCCCGTCGGAGCCGCCCGCGTTCGCCTCGGCGAGCGCCGAGCGCATGGTGAACAGCATGTTGGCGCCGGTGTCGGCGTCGGCGACCGGGAAGACGTTGAGCCGGTTGATCTCGTCGATATGAGTGATCAGGTCGCTGACAGCGGTGTGCGCCCAGTCCCGCAGGGCGGACGCGTCCAGCAGACGATCGTGTCCGGCGCACGTGCCCACCTGCTGACTCACCTCCTGCGCGCCTGGCCCCGTGCATCGAGCCTAGCCAGCGGGGGCGACAACGAACGTCATGACGCAGCTGCTGGGAGTGGATCGTTTTGGCGGTTGCCGCCGACCCCGGTTATCCTGGGACGGCCCGACCGGTCCGGGGATACTCCGGGTTTTCCAAGAGACCGGATTCCAAACGCTTGAGGAGCTCAGAATGGCCGCTGTGTGCGATATCTGCGGGAAAGGCCCCGGCTTCGGCAAGTCGGTGTCGCACTCCCACCGCCGCACCAGCCGCCGGTGGGACCCCAACGTGCAGACAGTGCACGTCGTGACGCGTCCCGGCGGCAACAAGAAGCGGCTCAACGTCTGCACCTCCTGCATCAAGGCCGGCAAGGTCGTCCGGGGCTAACGACGATCGGCTGATGCCGCGAGCGTGCGGCTGGCGACCGATTTCCCGAGTGGCGACGGTTGCACCTTCGCGTTATTACGGGTCACGCGGCGTGGCCACCAGAACCACCGGCCCAGCAGCGCCACGATCGACGGCACCACCAGCGCCCGCACCACCAGGGTGTCCAGCAACAGCCCGACCGCGATGGTGGTGCCCACCTGGGCGATGCTGAGCACGCTACTGGCCAGCAGCGCCAGCATGGTGATCCCGAAGACGATCCCGGCGGTGGTGACCACGCCACCGGTGCCGCCGAACGCCCGGATGATGCCGGTCTTGAGACCCGCCGCCGCTTCGTGTTTGATCCGCAACGCCAACAGCAGGTTGTAATCGGCGCCGACCGCGATCAGCGCGATGAACGCGATCGGCGCAACGGCCCAGTGCAGCGGCTGATGCAGTAGGTACTGCCAGATCAGCACACTGGCCCCCAGCGCCGATGCGTAGGACGCGACGACGGTGCCGACGACCACCAGTCCCGCCACCGGGCTGCGCAGCATCGCCATCACGATCAAGAAAATCAGCGCCAGCGCGGCTCCCACCAGGAGCGCAGTATCGCGTGCCACGGAATGCTGCAAGTCGGCTGTCGCGGGCCCGACGCCGGCCAGGTCGACTCCCGTCGGGGTCAGCGTGCCCTCCTTGGTGGCTTCCCTGATTGCGGCGCGCACCTGGGCTGCCCGTTTGGCGCCGTCGCTGCCCCACTCGTCAGCGTCGCCGTAGACCAGTAGATAGGTGGAACGGCCATCCGCCGAGACGATGTCGTGCAACACCGCGAGGTAGCGCGGGTCGGAGAGCGCTCGCTGCGGCAGGTAGAAGCCCGACGCCGCGCTGCCGCGGAATTGAGTGTCGATCTCGTTGAGGTAATCGGTCAGCTGACGCAGTTGCGGGCCGATCGTGTCGCCGAGTCCCAGCAACTCCTGAGTGGCCGAACGGGCTTGCGCCAGCGCGGTATTCATCGATGCCACAGCTTGCGGCATGGCCGCCAGGGCCTGGGCGGCGGTCGTCGACCCGCCGGTGAGCTTGGCGGCGCCGTCGCCGAGGCGCGCCGAGGTCTGCAGCAGGCCGTCAACGGGCTCGAGTACCCGATTCACCGTTGCGCACAACGGGTTAGCGGCGCAGTCCGGGGTCCGCGCGACGAAGTCGCGCAGCGGGTCCAGGTAGCTCGAGACCATGGTGGCGGTGCGCTGGACTCCTTCGAGTCCGGCACGCATATCCGTTGCGGCCCCGGATATCTCGGTCAAGCCGGCGCTGCCGCCGCGCAGCCCGCTGCCCAGTCGGCTGACCGCCGCCTGGGTTTGCGCCAGAGCATCGTCCAGATCGGAGACCCGGCGCAGCCGCTGGGTCAACGAATCGACCGCCTCGTCGAACTGACGGCCGACCGTGCCGGCCTGATAGCTCAGCGTCGCCTCGTCGGGCACCTTGCCGTCGGGACGGCTGGCGGACTGCACCATCCGCACACCCGGTACCGCCATGATCTGGCGGGTGATTCGCTCGACGGCGATCAGGCCAGCGGGGGTGCGCAGATCATGGTCGGCCTGGACGGTGACGACGTCGGGCAGCAACGAGTTGGCCGCGAAATGCCGATCGGCGGCTACATAGCCCCGACTCGAGTCGGCGTCGGCCGGGGTGGCCGCCAGCTCGTTCCATCCCACCCGAAAGCCGATCAGCGGCAGCGCCACCAGTACGATCACCATTCCCGCCGTGGTCAGGATAGGCCCGGGCCAGCGGGCCACCGCGGTTCCGACGCGCCGCCAGCGCCGGGCCGTCTTCGACGGTCGCGGTTCCAGCCATCCACGACGCATCGCCAGGTTCATCAGCGCGGGCGTCAGCGTCAACGCCGCCGCCATCGTCGCGAGAATGCCGACCGCACAGGGTATTCCGGCACTGCGGAACATACCCACCTCGGCGAAGTCCAGGCACGCCAATGCCACCGACACCGTCAACGCCGACCCGATGACCACCGGGGCTACCGCGCGGTAGGCATCGGTCAGCGCCCGGGGCGGCGACACCCCGCCGCGCCGGCCTTCCTGGTAGCGGCCGACGAGAAAGATCGCGTAGTCGGTGCCCGCGCCAAGCGTCATGGCCGCCATCAGCGCCACCGAAAACAGCGAGACCTCGACGGCGCCCGACAACCCAAGCGCCGCAACAATCCAACGTGCCACCGCCAACGCCAGACCGACCGATATCAACGGGATCGCTGCGGCGATCGGCGATCGGTACACCACCAACAGCAGCACCAGGATCAGCGCGACCGTTGCGGCGGTGATCGATAGCATCTGCCGGTCGATGGCGGCGAATTCGTCGACGATCGTGGCGCCAGGGCCCGTGACATGAGCCTGCAGTCCCGTCGGCCTCGACAGCGCAGTAACGGTGGTGCGCACGGAATTCACCGAATCGCGCGCTTGAGCGGTGCCGAGCATTCCGGCGAGCCGGACCATGACGGTGACCGCATGCCCGTCGCGACTCTGTGCGCCCGCGGCGGTCGCGGGTTGAGACCACAAGTCCATCACCGAATACACGTGCCGCCGATCGGACCGCAGCGCCGCCGTCAACGCGTCGTAAAACTGGTGATCCTGTGCTGTCAGCGGCGCATTGCGGTCCAGCACCACGAAAATGAAGTTGTTGCTTGGAGTTTGGCCGAACAGCTCGGCGGCGCGGGTGGCGGCGACCGAACTGGGCGCGTGGGCGGGCATGAAGGAGCGCGAATGCGTCTGCACGACCCGCTCCAGTTGCGGCACAGCCAGATTGCCGGCGGCAGCCGTCAGCACCCAGAGCCCGACGACCAGCATCGCGTACCGTCTTGTCCTGCGGTCACGCAACGGTCTGCCGTTCGCTTATCGGTCCATCGCAGAGGTTGACAGCCCGATGCTCATTTCGGGCCAGCACGCGAAGCCGTAGTGATCGTCGGGAAGCTATGTCCAACAACGCACACAGCCCCGGGTTCGCGGCGACCAGCTCGGCCCTGGCCTCTTCGGCCGTGAGGCCGTCGTAGTCCGCCTGATCCAGCTTCGCGTACAGCATCATCAGCCAACGCTGCCGCAGCGAGAGCAGGAGCCCTTCCTCGTCGCCGAACAATCGGGACACTTCGGATGCCTTGTCGGCCAAGTCAAGTGCCGCCTCTGGATCGGTTTCGGCGGCGTCGATCAATTCGGCCATGAAGGCCATGCGCTCGTGCAGCAGTTTCCATGTCATAACCGAAGAGGTTAGGAATGCGCGGCGGTGCTGCGCGTCGTGCCGAGGTTCGGTCTTTGTCTCCTACTACGGTATGAGCCGGGTGCCGACCCAAGGATGATGTGGCCGGACGGCGGCCTCTTTTACCATTGGACGATGTTGCGTGCGGCCATGGGCTTTGTCCGGGAGAGGTTGCGCCAGCGCGGCGAGCTGATACCCGTGGGCATCACCTGGCCGTTCGTGATCATCACCGACGGCTTGTTGGTGGTCGGCGGGGCGGTTGCGGTGTGGCAGCGCCCCGCTGCCGATCTGCCCGGCGTTCTGGCCGCCTCGGCGATCGCCCTGTCGCCGCTGCTGGCGTTCTTCTTCTTCAACATGAAATTTCGGCCGGTGCTGATGTGGGTCACCTGGTCGGCAGCCACCGCGGTGATGCTGTTCGCGACATCGACGCCGATTCGCGCCGATTTCGCACCGGCGCTGCTGGTATTGATGGTCGGCGTGGTGGGCACGCTCACCTCCGGGTTCGTCGGATTCCTGGCCGCCATGTCGTCGGCCGCGTTGCTGCTCACCGCGTCCGCGCTGCACCGCCTGGATGTGGTGGCGCTGTATCTGTTGTTCGTCGCGGGCGGCTGGTTGATCGGTTATCTCATGCACACTCAACGGGAGCTGTTGGCGCAGCAGATCCAGGCCCAGGAGGCGTTGGCCGAGCACGCCGCAGCCGACGAGCGCCGCCGCATCGCGCGCGAAGTGCACGACGTGATCGCCCATTCGTTGTCGATCACACTGCTGCATGTGACCGGCGCCCGCCGAGCCCTGCAGCAGGATCGCGACGTCGACGACGCGGTCGAGGCACTCGAGCAGGCCGAGCGGCTCGGCCGGCAGGCCATGGCCGACATTCGCCGTACGGTCGGTCTGCTCGACACCGGAACGCGTGGAGCCAAGAAGATCGCGACCATGCCCGAACCCGGGATCGACGACATCACTGTGCTCGTCGAGGATTTCGCGCGGGCGGGCCTGGCCGTCACGCTGCGCATCGACGGTCCGACCAGCCGCGTCTCGGCCGCGGTTGGCCTTGCGCTGTATCGCATCACTCAGGAATCGCTGGCCAACATCGCCAAACACGCCCCTGAGTCCAAGTCAGCTGTGCTGCTTGATGTTTCATCGGGTTCAGCCAAGCTGGCCGTGCACAATCGGCTGCCCGCCGCGGTAGCCGCCGCCGAATCGCCGGAGGGCCGCGGTCTGCGCGGCATGCGCCAGCGTGTCGAGCTGCTGGGCGGGGCCATCGAGGCCGGACCGAGCCGGGACGGATGGTCGGTGCATGCCGAAATACCGCTCGAGGACACCAACACCGGATGGCGCCCGTGGTGGTGCCGAGGGTGAATCTCAACAGCTCTGAGACACCGGAAGTTGCGGTCCTGCTCGTCGACGACCAGGAGCTCGTGCGCTCCGGGCTGCGCCGAATCCTGCGTCGCAAAGACGGTTTCACTATCGTCGCCGAATGCGCCGACGGCGACGAAGTTCCTGCGGCGGTGGCCCGGCATCACCCCGACGTCGTGGTGATGGACCTGCGGATGCGACGGGTCGACGGCATCGAGGCAACGCGGCGGCTGGGCGGGATGCCGCCGGTGCTGGCGCTGACGACATTCAACGAGGACGAACTGCTCTCCGGGGCGCTGCGCGCCGGGGCTGCGGGCTTTGTGCTCAAGGACTCGTCCGCCGAGGAGTTGATCCGCGCCGTGCGGACCGTCGCCAGGGGAGACAGTTACCTGGACCCCGCGGTGACCGCGCGCGTACTCAGCACGTACCGGAAGACGCCTGACAGAGCGCCTGCGAAGCACGGCAACCGCCTCGCCGAGCTGACCGCCCGCGAGCTCGACGTCCTCACGCTGGTCGGGAAAGGCTTGTCCAACAACGAGATTGCCGACCAACTGTGCATCTCCGGCGTCACCGTGAAAAGCCACATCGGCCGAATCTTCGGAAAGCTGGACCTGCGCGACCGCGCCGCGGCGATCGTCTATGCCTACGACAACGGCATCGTCACACCGCGCTAACTACTCGCGAGCAGACGCAAACTCCCCCGAAAATGGTTGAAATCAGGCGATTTTGCGTCTGCTCGGCAGGTACGGCGCCAATTCAGGGCAGCCGCCAGTCGATCGGCTCAGCCCCCATCTCGGTGAGCAGCTCGTTGGCGCGGCTAAACGGACGCGAGCCGAAAAATCCACGCGACGCCGACAACGGCGAGGGATGCGGCGACTCGATCGCGACGCACTTGCCCGCGGCCAGCATCGGCTTGAGCGTCGACGCGTCGCGCCCCCACAGGATTGCCACCATCGGCTGGGCGCGCGCCGCCAGTGCCCGGATTGCGCACTCGGTGACCGCTTCCCAGCCCTTGCCGCGATGCGACGCCGGATTGCTGGGCCGTACCGTGAGCACCCTGTTCAGCAGCAGCACACCGCGCTGCGCCCAGGGCGTCAGGTCACCGCACGACGGCTGGGGGTGACCGAGGTCGGCGGTGTACTCGTCGAAGATGTTGGCCAGGCTGCGCGGCAGCGGCCGCACGTCGGGGGCCACCGAAAAGCTGAGGCCCACGGCGTGCCCGGGAGTCGGGTAGGGATCCTGCCCGACGATCAGCACCCGCACTTGGTCAAACGGGAAAGTGAAGGCGCGCAATACATTCGGGCCAGCCGGTAGGTACCTGCGCCCGGCCGCGAGCTCGGCGCGCAGGAACCGCCCCATCTGCGCGACCTGCTCGGCCACCGGCTCGAGCGCGGCCGCCCAGCCGGCCTCCACGAGTTCGCTCAGCGGGCGCGCGGTCATTGCAAGCCTTTGACCAATACCACCACGGTGTCCGCGCCCGCATGCCGATCCTTCGAGATCTCCTGGTATTCCGGCGATCGCGCCCAGCCGTAGAACGCGGCCTCGTCCGGAAACGACATCAGCACCACCTTCTCGCGGTCCCACTGCCCCTCGATGACCTGCGGCGACTCGTCGGCGGCCAGCAATGTTCCCGGGTGGCGACGGAACACCTCCATAAATCTGGCCTGGTACCGGTCGTAGGCTGCCCGGTCGGTGAATCTCAACTGTGCGATCGCATAGACGGTCACCGGGCCACCCTAACCGCTTAGAAGGATCGCCAACCCGCGTACCCTTGCCATTCCTCGCCGTCGACCAGGACCCGAGCCGGGCCGCCGAGCACTCGCCCGATAACGCGCCAGCCGTCGGGCACCGCAGCGCCGAAACAGGCGACCAGGGCATGATCTTCGCCGCCGCCCAGCACCCACGACAACGGGTCGGCGCCCACCGCCGCGGCGGCCGTTGCCAGCGCATCGCGGTCGGCCGCCAGCGCCGCCGCCGACAGGTCGATGCCCACCGCCGACGCCTCGGCGACATGTCGCAGATCGGCGACCAGACCGTCGGACACGTCGATCATCGCCTCGGCGCCGGCGGCCGCGGCAACGGCTCCCTGGCCATACGGCGGCTGCGGCACCAGGTGGCGCCGCCGCAGTTCGTCGAACCGATCAATTCCCTTGTGCCACAACGCATGACCGGCAGCCGAGCGCCCCAGCTCTCCCGCGACGGCAACCACTGAACCAGGTTTCGCCCCCGACCGCAGCACGGGCGAGCGCCCGTCGAGTTCGCCCAGCACGGTCACCGACAGCACCCACTGCGGGCAGCTGACCAGATCCCCGCCCGCGATGCCGGCCCCGATCCGCTGCGCCTCGTCCCACATGCCGTCGGCCAGCTCATCCACCTGCGCCGCCGGCGTGTCCCCCGGCGCTCCGAAACCCGCCACGAAGGCGGTTGCCCGTCCACCCATCGCTTCGATGTCGGCGGCATTCTGCGCGATCGTCTTGCGGCCGACCTCGTGCGGTGTCGACCAGTCCAGCCGAAAGTGGCGGTCCTGCACCAACACATCGGTCGATACCAGGACGCGACCGTCGCCGCACGAGATCACCGCCGCGTCGTCGCCGGGTCCCAGCAGCACAGCGCCGGGTTGCCGACGGCCCTGCGCCAGTCGCCGGATCACCGCAAACTCCCCGAGCTGCTGCAGCGTCGAATGCTCATCTGCTGTGTCGCGCACGCCACCTCCACGATCCCGGCCTCGGGTAAGTTTGGTCCCTGCCCGCCCGGGCGGACCGCGCCAGTGTATGAGAATCCGAGGTAGCTACGCAGGTGACAGGCCCTCCCCCATGACACCGCACGCCCAATCCGACGGCCCGCCACGTTTTTTGATCATTGCCGCGGCCCTGCTGGGAGTGGCGGTAATCGGCGTCATCCTGGTCATCGCGGCGAGTCGCGGGTCACCACCTCATCCTGTTGCCCTGCCCGCGGTCGCCGCCCCCCGCGCCGGCGATCCGGCATGCAAAGCCTTGATGGCGGCGCTACCGCAGCGACTCGGGCGCTTTCAACGCGCGCCCTTGGCGCGACCGGCACCCGAGGGTGCGGCGGCCTGGCGGGCCACCGCACACGGCGAACCGGTGGTACTGCGCTGCGGACTGGACCGTCCGGCCGACTTTGTGGTGGGCTCCCCGATCCAGCTGGTCGACCGAGTCCAGTGGTTTCGGGTGGGCGCGCAGTCAGACGGAAGCACCACCTGGTACGCGGTGGACCGCCCGGTTTATCTGGCGTTGACGCTGCCATCGGGATCCGGGCCCACGCCCATCCAGGAGCTCTCCGAGGTGATCGATCGCACCGTCGGCGCCGTTCCCATCGACCCGGCGCCCGCGCGGTAGCCGTCTACCGCAACCCGACGCCGCGGGCCAGCGCCGTTTCCACCATGGTGGCCAACAGCGTTGGGTAATCGACACCGCTGGCCGCCCACATCCGCGGGAACATCGAGATCGTAGTGAAGCCCGGCATCGTGTTGACCTCGTTGATCACCGGGCCGTCGTCGGTGAGGAAGAAATCCACCCGGGCCAGGCCCTGGCAGTCGATCGCCCGAAACGCCCGAATGGCCAACTGCCGCACCGCATCGGCCACCTCGTCGTCGACCTTGGCCGGCACGTCCAGTTCGGCCGCATCGTCGAGGTATTTGGTCGCAAAGTCGTAGAAGGCGTCCTCGCGTCCGCGTACCCCGGCCACCCGGATCTCGCCCAGAGTGCTGGCTTCCACTGTGCCGTCAGGCATTTCGAGGACGCCGCACTCCAGCTCGCGGCCGCTGATCGCCGCCTCGACGATAACCTTCGGGTCATGCCGACGAGCGCCGGCAACCGCGGCCGGCAACTGATCCCAGCTCGATACCCGGCTCACACCGATCGACGAGCCGCCGCGCGCGGGTTTGACGAACACCGGCAAGCCCAGCCGCTCGCATTCCTCGGGATGCAGTGTTGGGCGCGAGGGCCGCAGCACCGCGTGCCGCCCTACCGGCAGCCCCTCGGCGGCCAGCAGCTTCTTGGTGAACTCCTTGTCCATGCCCGCCGCGCTGGCCAGCACACCGGCGCCGACGTACGGCACACCGGCCAGCTCGAGCAGTCCTTGGATGGTGCCGTCCTCGCCGTATGGCCCGTGCAGCACGGGGAACACCACGTCGACCGACGTCAGGATGCCACCAGCGGCCGGCGTCAACGACACCAGCTGACCGCCGCGGCGTGGATCGGCCGGCAATGCCAGTTCGGTGCCCGATTCGGAGCTCACCTCGGGCAGCCGCCGGTCGGTGATGGTCAGCGCATCCGGATCGCCGTCGGTCAGCACCCAGGACCCTTCGGGGGTGATGCCGACCGCGACGACGTCGAACCGCTCCGGGTCGAGATTGCGCAAAATGCTGCCCGCGGACACGCAGGAAATGGCGTGCTCGTTGCTGCGCCCGCCGAAGACAACCGCCACCCGCACGCGCCGGTCGCGCGGCGTGGCAGGCGGGTCGGATTGCGTCACAACCTTCAGAGGCTACCGGGTGGGGCGCTTTGCGGCCGGGCGCACGGCTCCGAACTGCGGTTTTCGGGCGTTGACTTTGCGCTGACGGCGCGGCCTACTCGAACTTTCGCGCCCTACCCGCAGACTCAATGCGACTGGGATACTCGCTCACTCGGGCTTGGTGCTGCGCCCCAGCAGCAGGGCCATCGCCTCGTCGACCGAAAGCCCTTTGTGGCAGACCCGGTGCACGGCGTCGGTCAGCGGCATCTCGACGTCGTAGCTGGACGCCAGGGCCAGCACCGATTGACACGACGTCACCCCCTCGACCACATGGCCGTCTTTGACCTGCAACGCCTCGTTCTCGCCCCGGCCCAGGCGTTCGCCCAGCGAACGGTTGCGTGAATGCGGTGAGGTGCAGGTGGCGACCAGGTCGCCGACCCCGGCCAGGCCGGCCAATGTGGCGCCCTTGGCGCCGAGCGCTATGCCCAGCCGCATGATCTCCGCGAGGCCGCGCGTGATGATCGCCGCCGCGGTGTTCTCGCCGAGGCCGACGCCGGCCGCCATCCCACACGCGAGCGCGATGACGTTCTTGCAGGCCCCGCCGATTTCGGTGCCGACGACGTCGGCGTTGGTGTACGGCCGGAAGTATCCGCTGTTCAGCATGCGCTGCAGGGCGACCGCCCGGCCGGAGTCGCTGCACGCCACGACGGTGGCGGCGGGCTGGCGCTCGGCGATCTCGCTGGCCAGGTTCGGCCCCGAAATCACCGCAACCTGGCTGGGATCGGCACCGGTGACCGAAACGATCACCTGGCTCATCCGCATCAGGGTGTCCAGCTCGATGCCCTTGGCCAGGCTGGCCAGGGTCGCGCCCGACGCAAACAGCGGGGCCCACTGCTCCAGGTTGGCGCGCATCGTCTGCGCCGGTACCCCCAGCAACACCGTTTTCGCGCCGCGCAGCGCCTCCTCGGCGTCGGAGGTCGCCCGGATGCTCGGCGGCAGCGGAGCACCGGGCAGATAGTCGGCGTTGTAGCGCGTGGCGTTGATCTGCTCGGCGACCTCCGAACGGCGCGCCCAGAGGATCACCTCGGTGTCTGGTCCACCGGCGTCGGCCAGGACCCTGGCCAGCGCCGTGCCCCAGGCACCGGCGCCCATCACCGTCACGGCCATACCCGCTCCCCGGTCTCGTCGCTCGGATGTCCCGATCACGCTAGCGTGACGCTCGCGGTAGACGGAACCGCACCGCTGGCAGGATGACCACATGAGCGGCACACGGGCCGAAGGGGCAAGCGATGTCGCATTGATCATCGCCGTCAAGCGATTGGCCGCCGCCAAGACGAGGCTGGCGCCGGTGTTCTCGGCAGGCACCCGGGAGAAGGTGGTACTGGGCATGCTGCAGGACACGCTGACCGCGGCGGCCCGGGTCCGATCGCTGCGCTCGATCACCGTCGTCACCCCCGACGAAGCCGCAGCGGCCGCGGCGGCCGACCTCGGAGCCGAAGTGCTGATCGACCCGACGCCCGACGGACACCACGACCCGCTCAACCACGCCATCGCCGAAGCCGAACGGGCCGTCTCCACCTTCTGCCCCAATGTCGTTGTGCTGCAAGGTGATTTACCCGCTTTGCAGACGCAGGAGCTGGAGCAGGCGATCGCGGGGGCGCGCCATCACCGGCGCAGCTTCGTCGCCGACCGGCTGGGCACCGGGACCTCGGCGCTGTGCGCGTTCGGAGTCACGCTCGACCCCCAGTTCGGGCCGGATTCGGCGGCGCGGCATCGGCGTTCGGGCGCCATCGAGCTGACCGGCGCCTGGCCGGGCCTGCGCTGTGATGTCGACACGCCCGCCGACCTGGCGGTGGCCCGTCGTCTCGGGATTGGGCCGGCGACCGCGCGCGCTATCGCTCATCGCTGAACAGCCGACGTACACGAGATATAGATGTGTGTCTTGCGCTGGCCGCACCGACGGGTGATGAGCAATGATCGCAGGGTGACTGAAATCGAAGCTGAGGCGCGGCCCGACGAGAACCTGTGGTCTCCCGGCGACTCGAGCGTGGCAGCGCCACCGGCGGCCACCCCGGCAGCGATCACCGACGCGCTGCCCGAGGACCGTTACCTCAACCGGGAGCTGAGCTGGCTGGACTTCAACGCACGGGTGCTGGCGCTGGCCGACGACAACTCGCTGCCGCTGCTGGAGCGCTTGAAGTTCCTGGCGATCTTCGCCTCCAACCTCGACGAGTTCTACATGGTCCGGGTGGCCGGACTGAAGCGCCGCGACCAGATGGGTCTGTCGGTCCGATCCGCCGACGGGCTGACCCCGCGCGAGCAATTGCGCCGCATCGCCGAGCAGACCCAGCACATCGCCAGCCGGCATGCGCGAGTGTTCCTGGATTCGGTGTTACCGGCGCTCGGCGCAGAAGGCATCTCGATCGTCACGTGGGACGATTTGGATCAGGCTGAGCGCGACCAACTGTCGACCTACTTCAACGATCAGGTCTTCCCTGTCCTGACACCGCTCGCCGTCGACCCTGCGCATCCGTTCCCGTTTGTCAGTGGGCTGAGCCTGAACCTGGCGATCACCGTCAGGCAACCCGACGACGGCGGTCAGCATTTCGCCCGAGTCAAGGTGCCCGACAACGTCGATCGCTTCGTAAAACTCGGCGCCGGCGACGGCGCCGAAATACCGGCCGAGGCCGAAGGTCAGGGCAAGGTGCGATTCCTGCCGATGGAAGAGTTGATCGCGGCCTTCCTCCCAGTGTTGTTCCCGGGCATGGAGATTGTCGAGCATCACGCGTTTCGCATTACCCGCAACGCCGATTTCGAGGTGGAAGAGGACCGCGACGAAGACCTGCTGCAGGCGCTGGAGCGGGAATTGGCGCGACGACGGTTCGGTTCGCCGGTGCGGCTGGAGGTCGCCGACGACATGACCGAAAGCATGCTGGAATTGCTGCTGCGCGAACTCGATGTGGATCCCGGTGACGTCATCGAAGTGCCCGGGCTGCTGGACTTGTCGTCGCTGTGGCAGATCTACGGCCTGGACCGGCCGGCTCTCAAAGACCGGACGTTCGTCCCGGCCACCCATCCCGCGTTCGCCGAAGGGGAAACTCCCAAGAGCATTTTCGCCACCTTGCGCGAAGGCGACGTGCTGGTACACCATCCGTACGATTCGTTCTCCACCAGCGTGCAGCGATTCATCGAGCAGGCCGCCGCCGACCCAGGCGTGCTGGCGATCAAACAGACGCTGTACCGCACATCCGGTGACTCGCCAATTGTGCGAGCGCTCATCGATGCCGCCGAAGCAGGAAAGCAGGTAGTGGCACTGGTCGAGATCAAGGCACGCTTTGACGAACAGGCCAATATCCGGTGGGCGCGTGAGCTCGAGCAGGCGGGCGTACACGTGGTGTACGGATTCGTCGGTCTCAAAACGCATTGCAAGACATGCCTGGTGGTGCGCCGCGAAGGACCGACGATCCGGCGCTACTGCCACATCGGGACCGGCAATTACAACGGCAAGACCGCTCGGCTGTATGAGGACGTGGGTTTGTTGACCGCCGCCCCCGATATCGGTGCCGACCTGACGGACTTGTTCAATTCGCTCACCGGCTACTCGCGGAAGCTGGCGTACCGCAACCTGTTGGTGGCCCCGCAGGGCATTCGCACCGGCATCATCGAGCGTGTCGAACGCGAGGTTGCCGCGCACCGGAAAACCGGTCTGGGCCGAATTCGGCTGAAGATGAACGCGCTTGTCGACGAACAGGTTATCGACGCGCTCTACCGCGCGTCGCAGGAAGGGGTGCGGGTGGAGATCGTGGTCCGCGGCATCTGCGCGCTGCGCCCGGGCGCTGAAGGCATTTCGGAGAACATCGTCGTCCGCTCGATTCTTGGCCGCTTCCTGGAACACTCGCGGATCATCCACTTCAACGCCATCGACGAGTTCTGGATCGGCAGCGCCGACATGATGCACCGCAACCTCGACCGTCGAGTCGAGGTGATGGCTCAAGTCAAAGACCCCAGACTCACCGCCCAGTTGGACGACTTGTTCGAGTCCGCGTTGGACCCCGCCACTCGGTGCTGGGAGCTTGGGTCTGACGGGCAGTGGCGCGCCGCACCACGGGAAGGCGAGACCGTGCGCGATCACCAGGTATCGCTGATGGAGCGACACCGCAGCCCCTGATACCGCCGTTGGAAGGCCAGATCTTCCGAGCACGAATAACCGTGCCCGAATTGACCTGCAGGAGTTGAGGTGTCGCCCCAGAACTCGTCCAACCGCCGCTCGGGGAACCGGGTGGTGTGCGCCGGCGGAGCGGTGTTGTGGCGGCCCGCCTACATCAAATCGGCCAAGCACCCGGTGGAAGTCGCGCTGATCCACCGCCCGCGATACGACGACTGGTCACTGCCCAAAGGCAAGGTGGACCCCGGCGAGACCACGCCGGTGGCCGCCGCGCGAGAGGTATTCGAGGAGACCGGTCACCATGCCGTCCTCGGCAGGCGGCTGGCCACGGTGACTTACCCGATCGAACAAGGCATCAAGAAGGTGTGCTACTGGGCGGCGCGCAGCACCGGCGGCCAGTTCGTTCCGGGTGACGAGGTCGACGAGTTGCTCTGGCTGCCGCTCGCCGAAGCGATGAAGAAACTCGACTACCCACAGGATCGAAAGGTCTTGCGCCGGTTCGGCAAACAACCGGCGGACACCCATACCGTATTGGTGGTTCGGCATGGGACGGCCGGCAGCAAGGCCCGCTACAAAGGAGACGACACCAAACGGCCGTTGGACAAGAAGGGGCGCGCGCAGGCCGAGGCGCTGGTTCCACAGCTGCTCGCGTTCGGTGCCACCGACGCCTATGCCGCCGACCGCGTGCGCTGCCATCAGACACTGGAGCCGCTCGCTGCCGAACTGGGTGTGCCTATTCACAACGAGCCGGCGCTCACCGAGGAGGCCTACGCCAAGAACCCGAAACGCGGGCGAAACCGCCTGTTGCAGATCGCCGAACAGCCGGGCACACCGGTGATTTGCTCTCAGGGCAAGGTGATTCCGGACCTCATCGGGTGGTGGTGCGAACGCGACGGGGTGCGCGCCGACAAATCCCGCAACCACAAGGGCAGTACCTGGGTGCTCTCGTTGGTCGCGGGACGGGTGGTGGCGGCCGACCACATCGGCGGCGCGCTCGGCGCCAACGCGAAGGCCTGACACGCAGATACCCTTCGGGGACGGCCGCCACCCGAAGGGTATCTGTGCCTGAGACTTACCGCGTTACTTGCGGCCCCGCCGTGCGGTTGCTTTCTTGGCGGGCGCCTTGCGTGCCAGCGTCTTGGCGGCAGCCTTCTTGGCCGGAGCCTTGCTCGTCTTGCGCGCCAGCGTCTTGGCGGCAGCCTTTTTGGCCGGCGACTTGCTCGCGGTCCGCTTGGCAGCAGACTTGGTTGCCGCCTTCTTGGCCGGAGCCTTGCTCGCGGTCTTCTTGGCGGCAGACTTCGTTGCCGCCTTCTTGGCCGGAGCCTTGCTCGCGGTCTTCTTGGCAGCAGACTTCGTTGCCGCCTTCTTGGCCGGAGCCTTCTTGGCGGTTCTCTTCGCTGCACTCGTTGCGACACCACGCTTCACAGCAGGTCCTTCCGACGGGAGTTTTTGTGCCCCAGAGACAACCGCTTTGAATTGAGCGCCCGGCCGGAACGCCGGAACGGACGTCGGCTTCACTTTCACCGTCTCGCCGGTACGCGGATTGCGGGCCACCCGTGCCGCGCGACGCCGCTGTTCGAACACACCGAAACCGGTAATGGTGACGCTGTCACCCTTGTGCACCGCACGCACAATAGTGTCGACGACATTCTCGACGGCCGCGGTTGCCTGCCGTCGATCCGAGCCCAATTTCTGTGTGAGCACATCTATGAGCTCTGCTTTGTTCATCCAAACCCTCCAAGCCAGTGGTCCTCGTTTCGGAACCGACTAGCAGACACGGTAAACCCTTACCCACTTGATTTCCAAGAGCCACGCGCAATTTCAGGCCCTGGCAATCGGAATTTTCGCAATCCGCTTGCCGCCCTTGACCGGTGGTGTGGCCCCGAAATCAGCCTGGCGTGACCGCGCCGGCGGTGGCGAAATTCGCCCGCCGCACGGTGTCAGGAGATGGGCAAAGTGCGCGGCTTCCAGTCCGGGTAAGCCCCTTCGAAAGCCTCGATCTTGTCGAGTTTCCGCAGCGTAAGGGCTATATCGTCGAGTCCCTCGAGAAGTCGCCAAGCGGTGTGATCGTCAATCTTGAACGGCAGCACCACTGTTCCCGCGGTGATATTTCGATCTTGAAGATTGGCAGTGATTTCCAAGCCCGGACTCTGCTCGATCAGCTTCCAAAGTAGTTCCACGTCGTCTTGGGCAACTTCTGCTGCCAACAGACCGGCTTTGCCCGCGTTGCCCCGAAAAATGTCACCGAACCGAGATGAGATAACCACCCGGAACCCGTAGTCCATGAGCGCCCAGACCGCATGCTCGCGCGATGACCCGGTGCCGAAATCGGGTCCGGCGACCAACACCGAACCCCGGTCAAAGGGGCTGAGGTTTAGCACAAATGAGGGATCCGATCGCCAGGTCGCGAACAAGCCGTCCTCGAAACCGGTTCGGGTGACGCGCTTCAGAAAGACCGCGGGGATGATCTGATCGGTATCGACATTGGACCGCCGCAACGGCACGCCGATACCGGTGTGAGTGTGAAAGGCTTCCATATTCGTTCCCTGTTCTGGCGAATCAATTCAAATCTGAGGGCGCGGAAAGGGTGCCGCGAACCGCGGTGGCGGCAGCGACGGCCGGGGACACCAAGTGTGTGCGGCCGCCCTTGCCCTGCCGCCCTTCGAAATTGCGGTTGGAGGTAGCCGCGCACCGCTCCCCGGGCGCGAGTTGATCGGGGTTCATTCCCAAACACATCGAGCATCCCGCCTGCCGCCATTCGGCGCCTGCGGCGGTGAAAACCTCACCCAGCCCTTCGGCTTCGGCCTGCGCGCGGACCCGCATGGAGCCCGGGACAATCAGCATCCGCACTGTCGGTGCCACCTTGCGGCCGCGCAACACATCGGCCACCACCCGCAGATCTTCAATGCGCCCGTTGGTGCAGGAGCCGACGAACACGGCGTCGACCGCGATATCGCGCATCGCTGTTCCCGGCCGAAGGTCCATGTATGCCAATGCTTTCTCGGCGGCCTGGCGTTGCGCGTCGTCGGTCATCAGCTCCGGATCCGGCACGGCCGCGGCCAGCGGCACGCCCTGGCCCGGGTTGGTACCCCAGGTGACGAAGGGACTCAGCGAGGCCGCGTCGAGATAGACCTCGGTGTCGAAGACGGCTCCGTCGTCGGTGCGCAATTGCTCCCAATATGCGAAGGCGGCATCCCACTGCGCGCCCGTGGGCGCGTGTGGCCGCCCGCGCAGGAACTCATAGGTGGTCTGGTCGGGCGCGACCATGCCGGCACGAGCACCGGCTTCGATGCTCATGTTGCACACCGTCATCCGTCCTTCCATGGACAGCGATTCGATGGCGCTGCCGCGGTATTCGATGACGTGACCCTGGCCGCCGCCGGTGCCGATCTTGGCGATCAGCGCCAGAATGATGTCCTTGGCCGTCACGCCGTCCGGCAACGTTCCGTCGACGTTGACGGCCATTGTCTTGAATGGGCGCAGCGGCAACGTCTGGGTGGCCAGTACGTGCTCGACCTCAGAGGTGCCGATACCCATCGCCAGCGCGCCGAACGCGCCGTGGGTAGAGGTGTGGCTGTCGCCGCAGACGACCGTCATACCCGGTTGCGTGAGGCCCAGTTGCGGCCCCACGACGTGCACGATGCCCTGCTCGATATCGCCCATCGGGTATAGCCGCACACCGAATTCCTTGCAGTTCCGCCTCAACGTCTCGACCTGGGTGCGCGACACCAGATCCGCGATCGGCTTGTCGATGTCGATCGTGGGCACGTTGTGATCCTCGGTGGCCAGCGTCAAGTCGGGCCGGCGCACCGGCCGCCCCGCCAGGCGCAGCCCGTCGAAGGCCTGCGGGCTGGTCACTTCGTGCACCAGATGCAAGTCGATATAGATCAGGTCGGGTGCGCCTTTTTCACCCCGCACCACTACGTGGTCGTCCCAAACCTTCTCGGCCAGCGTGCGTGGCTTGCCGGTGGTGGATTCCATCTCGAAGTCGCCTCTGTCAGTCTCGGCGCGCCGGGCAGCTGGTGATCTCAGCATGCGAGACGCTAATATCTCTTTGTGAGACAGCATAGCGGTATAGGCGTGCTCGACAAAGCCGTGGACATCCTGCACACCATCGCGGAATCTCCATGCGGCCTGGCCGAATTGTGCGAGCGCACTGGATTGCCCAGGGCCACCGCGCACCGGTTGGCGGCCGCCTGTGAATTTCATCGCCTGCTGCGCCGCGACGACGAGGGCCGGTGGTGCCTCGGGCCGGCGGTCACCGAACTCGCGGCCCACGTCAACGACCCGCTGCTGGCGGCGGGTTCGGTGGTATTGCCGCAGTTGCGCGAGACCACCGGCGAAAGCGTGCAGTTGTACCGTCGCGAGGGTATTTCGCGGGTCTGCATTGCCGCCGCGGAACCCCCTGCGGGCCTTCGGGATACGGTTCCAGTCGGCGCGCGTTTGCCGATGACGGCGGGTTCGGGGGCCAAAGTGCTACTGGCCCATAGCGACGCGGCCACCCAAGCCGCGGTGTTGCCGACGGCGAAATTCACCGGTCGGGTGCTGGCTGAAGTACGGCGGCGGGGGTGGGCGCAAAGCGTCGCTGAGCGCGAGCCCGGGGTCGCGAGTGTGTCCGCGCCGGTGCGTGATGGCCGCGGTGCCGTCATCGCTGCGATCTCAGTGTCCGGACCCATCGACCGGATGGGTCGGCGTCCCGGCGCGCGCTGGGCAGCCGACCTACTGGCCGCCGCCGACGCACTCACTCGTCGGCTCTGATTCGGCGTTTGGCTGTTTGGCTGTCGCTTCGATCCTGCGTCCAGGGCTAGTGAATCGCCGCAACCTACGCCCTGGCCGCAGACTGGATGCCACCACCGCAGAGTCGATTCAGACGGCCTGACAAACTGACGCCATGGGAACGAACCAGCGCGCGAGCATCGTCATGTCCGAGGCGGAAATCGCCGACTTCGTCGTCAAGAGCCGTACCGGCACCCTGGCCACCATCGGGCCCAACGGCCAACCACATCTGACCGCCATGTGGTACGCCGTGGTCGACGACGAAATCTGGCTGGAAACCAAGGCCAAGTCGCAGAAAGCAGTGAATCTCAAACGCGACCCTCGGGTGAGCTTCCTGATCGAGGACGGCGATACCTACGACACCCTGCGCGGCGTGTCCTTCGAAGGCGTTGCCGAAATCGTTGACGATCCCGATGCCCTGCACCGGGTCGGGGTCAGCGTCTGGGAGCGCTACACCGGTCCATACACCGATGAGTTGAAGCCGATGGTCGACCAGATGATGAACAAGCGCGTCGGTGTGCGCATCGTGAGCCGCCGTGCCCGCTCCTGGGATCACCGCAAGCTCGGCCTACCGCACATGCCGGTTGCCGGCTCTACTGCACCGGCGGCCAGCTAGGCCGAGCTGCGCGACCAGACGCAAAATCCCCCGTTTCGGCACGAAATTGGGGGATTTTGCGTTCCCCCGCAAGCGGGTGGTGCCCCCAGCTGGATTTGTAGCCCCGATGGGATTCGAACCCACGCTACCGCCGTGAGAGGGCGGCGTCCTAGGCCGCTAGACGACGGGGCCAGACACGATCCGAGCAGTCAGCATATCTCACCCCGATATGGCCGCCTAATCGCTTGCGCCTCTGCACGGGGTCAATCGACTCTGCTGGGGTACCAGGACTCGAACCTAGAATGGCTGAACCAGAATCAGCTGTGTTGCCAATTACACCATACCCCATTGGCTGGCTAAAACCGCTGGTCAGACAGTTTTCGCGGACCTCACACGTATCCTGCGAACGCCGCTGCCCGCGGTTGCGCGCCGATGTGCAGACTACCAAAGACTGAACGCGCAATCCTCATCGCCGTTCCGTCACTCCTGCCAGCCGACGGCATTCCGCAGGCGCCCCAAAGTGCGGTCACGACCCAGCAGCTCGAGTGATTCGAACAACGGTGGGCTGATGGATGTTCCCGTCGCCGCGACCCTGATCGGGCCGAACGCCTTGCGCGGTTTGAGACCCAGATCCTCGATGAGCGCGGACTTCAACGCGGCCTCGACGTTAGCGGCGGTCCAGTCCACCACGCCGTCCAACGCGGCCAGCGCAGCGCCGAGCACTCGGTCCCCGTCGGGCCGCAGCTCCTTGGCGGCGGCTTTGGGGTCGATGGTGTATGCGTCGTCGTTGAGAAACTTCAGCAGGTCCCACGCGTCACCGAGCACGACGATGCGGGTCTGGACCAGGTGAGCCGCGACCGCGAACCGTGCGTCATCCAATTCAATGTGATGGCCGTGTACGTCCAAGTAGTCGCGCAGCCTGACGGTGAAATCGTCGGCGTCGAGCATCCGGATGTGCTCGGCATTGATGGCGTCGGCCTTCTTCTGGTCGAACCGAGCCGGGTTGGAATTGACATCGGCCACGTCGAACGCGGCCACCATCTCCTCGAGGCTGAACAGGTCGCGGTCGTCGGCGATCGACCAACCGAGCAGCGCAAGGTAATTCAGCAGCCCCTCGGGAATGAACCCGCGTTCGCGATGGGCGAATAGATTCGACTGCGGATCGCGCTTCGAAAGTTTCTTGGTTCCCTCCCCCAATACCGTTGGGAGGTGGGCGAATTCGGGAATACGGTCGGCAACCCCGATGCGGATCAGCGCCTGGTACAGCGCCAGCTGGCGCGGAGTCGACGGCAGCAGATCCTCGCCGCGCAGCACGTGCGTGATCTTCATCAGCGCGTCGTCGCACGGGTTGACCAAGGTGTACAACGGATCTCCGTTCGCGCGGGTCAACGCGAAATCCGGTACGCTGCCGGCCGCGAAAGTGGTGGACCCCCGCACCAGGTCGTCCCACCGGAGGTCGTCGTCGGGCATCCGTAAGCGCACCACCGGCTGACGGCCTTCCGCCAGGTATGCGGCGCGCTGCGAGTCGGTCAGGTGACGATCGAAATTGTCATAGCCCAGTTTGGGATTGCGGCCTGCCGCGACGTGACGGGCCTCGACCTCTTCCGGTGTCGAGAAGGCGTAGTAGGCCTCGCCTGCGGCCAGCAGTCGGCTCACCACGTCACGATAGATTTCGGTGCGCTCCGATTGGCGGTACGGGCCATAGGGTCCGCCGACCCCGGGTCCCTCGTCCCAATTCAAACCGAGCCAGCGCAACGCATCGATCAGCGCCAGATAGCTTTCCTCACTGTCCCGTTCGGCGTCCGTGTCTTCGATGCGGAATACGAAGGTGCCACCGGTATGACGGGCGTAGGCCCAGTTGAACAGCGCCGTGCGGACCATCCCGACATGGGGAGTACCGGTGGGCGACGGGCAGAACCGGACCCGGACTTTGGCTTCTGGTGCAGTCAAGACTTTCCTTTGCGGACTACGGGATTGGTCAGGGTACCGATTCCCTGCACGGTTATCGAGACGGTATCGCCGTGCTCGAGCGGACCGACGCCGGCGGGTGTTCCGGTGAGAATCAGGTCACCGGGCAGCAATGTCATGACCGCCGAAATCCATTCGACGATGGCGCCGACGTCGTGAATCATCAACGAGGTACGGCTGTTTTGCTTGACGTCGCCGTTGACCTCGGTGCGCAGTTCGAGGTCGGCCGGGTCCAGGTCGGTGACGATCCACGGGCCGACTGGACAGAAGGTGTCGTGTCCCTTGGCCCGGGTCCATTGGCCGTCGGCCTGTTGCTGATCGCGGGCAGACACGTCGTTGGCGATGGTGTAGCCGAGGATGTTCTCAGCGGCCCGGGCGGCTGGAACGTCTTTGCACGGACGGCCGATCGCCAACGCCAGCTCGCCCTCGAAGTGGACAGGTGATGCGTTGGGGGGCAAGCGAATCGGCACATTCGGTCCGATGATCGCCGTATTCGGTTTGAGGAAAATCACCGGGTCCGCCGGGGCTGAGCCGGTCGCACCGCCCATTTCGGCGATGTGGTCGGCGTAGTTCTTACCCACGCAGACCACCTTGCTGGCCAGGATCGGGGCCAGCAGGCGGACATCGGCCAGCGGCCAGGATCGGCCGGTGAATGTCGGCGTGCCGAATGGATGCTCAGCGATTTCCCGTGCGGTCATTCCGGTGGGATCGTCCGGCTCGCCCTCGATGCTGACGAAGGCGACGCCGTCTGGGCTGGCGATTCGACCAAGGCGCATTCGGTTGAGCCTAGCCGCGGCGAAGCCGGGCGCAGCGGGCCCGTGCGAGTAAATGGCAAAACTTGTGGCTGAGCCTGGCGACAGTTGCTTTCAGCCCGGCGGATGACATGCGAGCATGGGCAAATGTCGACCGAGCCCAGCACCACGGTCCAGTTCGGTGCCGGGGCGCGGTGGTCGAATTTGGTCGTCTCACTGGTGGCGACGGTGAGTTCTTTCGTCTTCATCAATGGCGTTCCGTTCCTGATTCCCTCGCTGCAGACCGCGCGCGGAATCCGGCTTGACGAAGCCGGACTGCTGGCGTCAATGCCCAGCTGGGGCATGGTGGTCACCCTGGTCGCGTGGGGGTATCTGCTGGACCGCGTCGGTGAGCGGATCGTGATGACCGTCGGCTCAGCGCTGACCGCGGCCGCGGCCTACGCCGCGGCGACGGTGCATTCGCAGGTGTTGTTCGCGGTTTTTCTCTTCTTTGGTGGCATGGCCGCCGGCAGTTGCAACAGCGCCGGCGGCAGGCTGGTGTCCGGATGGTTTCCGCCGCACCAACGCGGCCTGGCGATGGGAATCCGTCAGACCGCGCAACCACTGGGGATCGCCTTGGGCGCGCTGGTGATACCCGAGCTGGCCGAGAGCCGCCCGCATGCCGGAATGATGTTTCCCGCCGTCGTTTGCAGCGTGTCCGCGGTGGCCAGCCTCATCGGCATCAGAGACGCGCCACGCAAGTCCCGGAAGACGGCGACCGAACAGGAACTGGCAAGCCCGTATCGTGGTTCGTCGACGCTGTGGCGAATCCATGTGGTGTCGGCGCTGATGATGATGCCCCAGACGGTCACCGTGACGTTCATGTTGGTTTGGCTGGTCAAAAACCTGCATTGGTCGGTCGCGGCCGCGGGCAGTTTGGTCACACTTTCGCAGTTGCTCGGTGCGGTAGGCCGCATCCTGGTCGGGCGCTGGTCTGATCGGGTCGGTTCGCGGATGCGACCCGTACGCATCATCGCCGCCTCCGCCGCTGTAACACTCTTTTTCCTGGCGTGGTCCGACTACCTGAATTCGAGTTATCAGGCGGCGCTGATGGTCGCCATTTCGGTGATCGCGGTGCTCGACAACGGGTTGGAGGCCACCGCCATCACCGAATTCGCGGGACCGTTCTGGAGTGGACGCGCCCTCGGTATCCAGAACACCGCCCAACGGGTTACCGCGGCGGCCGGGCCGCCAATCTTCGGTGCTTTGATCACCGCCGCGAAGTATCCGTCGGCGTGGATACTGTGTGGACTGTTCCCGCTGGCGGCCGTGCCCTTAGTGCCGACACGGCTGCTACCGCCGGGGTTGGAGACTAGAGCGCGGCTACGATCCGTTCGCCGATGGCGCCGGTGGCAAGCCGTTCGTCCCCGCGGCTCGCCAGATAGGAACCCACTGCCCGATCCACCCGAGCCGCCGCCTCGTCCTCACCAAGATGGGCCAGCAACAGCGCCACCGACATGATCGCCGCGGTCGGATCCGCGACGCCGCGGCCGGCGATATCCGGCGCGCTGCCGTGCACCGGCTCGAACATCGACGGATTGGTCCGGGTCGCGTCGATGTTTCCACTCGCTGCCAGGCCAATGCCGCCGCAAACCGCCGCGGCCAAATCGGTGATGATGTCGCCGAACAGGTTGTCGGTGACGATGACGTCGAAGCGTGCGGGGTCGGTCACCAGGAAAATGGTTGCAGCGTCGACGTGTTGGTACGCGACCTCGACGTCGGGAAATTCTTCGCCGACCTCGGCGACGATCCGCGACCACAGCTTGCCGGCAAAGCTCAACACGTTGGTCTTGTGCACCAACGTCAGATGCTTGCGACGCCGCTGCGCCCTTTCGAATGCGTCGACCACCACGCGACGCACACCGAAGGCGGTGTTCACGCTGACCTCGGTCGCGACTTCGTTGGGCGTCCCGACGCGAATTGCGCCGCCATTGCCGGTGTAGGGGCCTTCGGTGCCCTCGCGCACCACCACGAAGTCGATATCCGGATTACCGGCCAGCGGGCTGCTCACCCCGGGATACAACCGGCCGGGACGCAGGTTGACGTGGTGATCGAGCTCAAATCGCAAGCGCAGCAACAGGCCTCGCTCGAGGACGCCGCTGGGAACCGACGGGTCGCCGATCGCGCCGAGCAGGATGGCGTCGTGCTCGCGCAGTTCGCCCACCACCGACTCGGGCAGTACTTCGCCGGTGGCGTGGTAGCGGCGAGCGCCCAGGTCGTAATTGGTCTTCTCGACTCCGGGCCGCACCGCGTCGAGCACCTTGACCGCCTCGGCCACGACTTCCGGCCCGATTCCGTCACCCGGGATAACAGCGAGTTTCACGAAAGGTCAACCACTTCAAGCATGTTGGCCCCTACCGCCGCGCTGATCTCGGACCGGACGTCGGCCGGCACATCCTGGTCTAGACGCAGCAGGATGGTCGCGCTCGGCCCCTCGGTGTCCTCCGACAGCTGGGCGGCCTGAATGTTCACACCGGCGGCGCCGAGCAGAGTGCCGATCTTGCCCAACGCCCCGGGCCGGTCGGCGTAGTTGATCACCAGGTTGGTGCCCTGAGCGCGCAGATCGAAGTTGCGGCCGTTGATTTGCACGATCTTTTGCACCTGCTGCGGCCCGGACAGCGTGCCGGCCACGTTGACCACCGAACCGTCGGCGGCGACCGCCCGCACATCGACGACACTGCGGTGGTTGGGGCTTTCGGACGCCTTGGTGATCTCGGCGGAAACCCCGCGCTCGGCAGCAAGCGCAGGGGCGTTGACGAAGGTCACCGGATCTTCGATGACCGCCGAGAACAGGCCGCGCAAAGCCGAAAGCTTGAGTACCTCAACGTCTTCGGCGGCCAGCTCACCGCAGACTTGCACCTGTAGCGACGCCGGCAACTCGTGGGACAGCGCAGCCGCCAACACACCAAGCTTGCGTACCAGATCCAGCCAGGGCGCCACCTCTTCGTTGACCACCCCGCCGCCGACGTTGACCGCATCCGGCACGAACTCCCCCGCCAGCGCCAACCGCACGCTCTCGGCTACGTCGGTGCCGGCCCGGTCCTGGGCTTCGGCGGTGGACGCCCCAAGGTGCGGCGTCACCACCACCTGCGGCAGCTCGAAAAGCGGGCTGTCAGTGCAGGGTTCGGTGGCGAACACGTCGATACCGGCCGCGCGGACATGTCCGCTGCGCACCGCTTCGGCCAGCGCAGCCTCGTCAACCAGGCCGCCGCGCGCGGCGTTGACGATGATTACGCCAGGCTTGGTCTTCGCCAGCGCCTCCTTGTCGATGAGGCCCGCGGTCTCGGGGGTCTTGGGCAAATGCACAGAGATGAAGTCGGCCCGGCCCAGCAACTCGTCGAGAGATAGCAGCTCGATGCCGAGCTGCGCTGCCCGCGCCGGTGAAACATACGGGTCGTAGGCGACGACGTGAGCGCCGAAGGCCGCGACCCGCTGGGCCACCAGCTGGCCGATCCGGCCCAATCCCACGACGCCGACGGTCTTGCCGAAAATCTCGGTGCCCGAGAAGGAGGACCGCTTCCAGGTGTGCTCGCGAAGCGAGGCATCGGCCGCTGGGATCTGCCGGGACGCGGCCAGCAGCAACGCCAACGCGTGCTCAGCGGCGCTGTGGATGTTCGACGTCGGGGCGTTGACCACCAGCACGCCGCGCGAAGTGGCTGCATCCACGTCGACGTTGTCCAGCCCGACGCCTGCGCGGGCGACGATTTTCAGCCTGGGGGCCGCCGCCAGCACCTCGGCGTCGACAGTGGTGGCCGACCGGACCAGCAGCGCGTCGGCCTCGGGCACCGCGGCCAGCAGCTTCTCTCGATCAGGGCCGTCTACCCAGCGCACCTCAACCTGGTCTCCCAGCGCGGCCACGGTTGATTGGGCGAGTTTGTCGGCGATTAACACAACAGGCAGGTTCACGCCGACAGCGTAGTCGGGGACCGCGAGCGCGGCGGAGCCGGGCGAAGCGGGTC
>NZ_JCALCG010000050.1:0-311 GCF_059812225.1 Mycobacterium sp. NGS66
CTGCACGAGCTGGCCCGCATCAAGGCCGGCGAGAAGGTGTTGATCCATTCCGCCACCGGCGGAGTGGGACAAGCAGCACTCGCCATCGCCCGCGCCGCCGGTGCCGACATCTTCGCCACCGCCGGCAGCGAACAGCGCCGACAACTGCTGCGCGACATGGGCATCGAACACGTCTACGACTCGCGAAGCCTGCAGTTCGCCGACCAGATCCGCACCGACACCGACGGCTACGGAGTCGACGTCGTGCTCAACTCACTACCCGGCGCCGCCCAGCGCGCCGGACTCGAGCTGCTGTCGTTTGGCGGACGATT
>NZ_JCALCG010000051.1:0-263 GCF_059812225.1 Mycobacterium sp. NGS66
ACCGTCGAGGCGGTGTTTCCCGCCGGCGTGGCGGTGGCCTGGTTGACGGCCGCGGCCTGGGCGGCGAGTGCGTCGGCGGCGACGGTGTTCGGTGGCGGGACGAACGGACTGAGCACCGAGGCGCTCGCCGAGGAGGCGGCATAGCCATACATCGCGGCGGCGTCTTGGGCCCACATCTCGGCGTAGTGGGCCTCGGTGGCCGCGATCGCCGCGGTGTTCTGGCCGAAGAAGTTGGTGGCGATCAACGCCATCAGCAAGGCGCG
>NZ_JCALCG010000052.1:0-245 GCF_059812225.1 Mycobacterium sp. NGS66
CTGGGGCTGTTTTTGGCCGAGAAGATGGCTTCTCCCGATTCAGGGGCCGGCTGCGGACGTATCGTGTTGTCCTCGCGCTCACAGCCAACACTCGAGGCACTGGAAACCATCGAGTGCGTCAGCGCGCTGGGTGCCGATGTCGTGGTGGAGTGCGGCGATATCGCCGAGGCCGGCGTCGCCCAGCGGTTGGTGGCTACCGCGACCGCCACCGGGCTGCCGCTGCGCGGGGTGCTGCATGCCGCGGC
>NZ_JCALCG010000053.1:0-210 GCF_059812225.1 Mycobacterium sp. NGS66
TTATCCGGCGGATGGTGAGCGGGTGAGCACGTTGTAGCGGAAGCCGTATTTGGTGACGTAGCCGGCGCTGCGTCGGCCGGTTCCGGCGCCGGAGAGCGGTATGCCGCGTAGCAGCCCGGAGGTTCCGGCGTTGGAGGTGGCGGTGGTGTTGATGCCGGCGAGGCCGGCTGGCTCGGTGGATACCGGGTTGATTTCTGCGATGGGTGTGGC
>NZ_JCALCG010000054.1:0-204 GCF_059812225.1 Mycobacterium sp. NGS66
GGGCGGCTCGGCTGAAGGCGCGGCGGGGCTGGTGTTTGCGGTGTCGGCGTCCTCGGCGCCGGGGTTGCGCGCGAGCGCGGGGCGGTTGGCCGACTGGGTGCAGGCTCATGACCAGGTGGCATTGCCGGATCTGGGTTACACGTTGGCGCGGCGGCGCGCGCACCGCGGCGTGCGCACCGCGGTGATCGCGGGCAGCCGACCGGA
>NZ_JCALCG010000055.1:0-203 GCF_059812225.1 Mycobacterium sp. NGS66
GGCTCGGTGATCACCGCGTTGACCAGCGCGCCGTGGGTAGGGCCGGCGTCGGCGGCGATGGTGTCGGTGGCCACGCCCTATGTGGCCTGGATGAGCGCCACCGCCGCCGAAGCCGAGCAGGCCGCCATGCAGGCCCGCGCGGCCGCCGCAGCCTACGAGGCGGCGTTTGCGATGACGGTGCCCCCCTCGGTGATCGCGGCCAA
>NZ_JCALCG010000006.1:0-260786 GCF_059812225.1 Mycobacterium sp. NGS66
GGGTTGTCGGTGCACGGGTGCATTGTGGCGGTAAGTGCGACGAAAGAAGGGACGGCACCATGTGCTGGATGTGCGATCACCCCGGGCGCACCGTTGGCGAGTGGCTCGCGGAGATTCAGAAAATAAAGTCAAAACACGGTTGGGCGGTGCAATACGTAGAGAGTGACCGGGCGCCCTACGCCTACACGGTCGGCCTGCACGAACAGGGGCTGCCCGAACTGTTGGTCACCGGCCTGCCGCCGCAGCCGACGGCCCGACTGCTCAACACAGTTGCCACGTATCTCATGGATGGCGGACGACCAGTGCCCGGCGAATGGATCTCGGTACCTGATGGGCCGATGCTGGCGGTCGTCCAGGTGGAGCACCCCGACGCGCATATGAACGTGGCGGTCGCGTTCTACGGCCCAGAGCTGCGCGCCCTGCAGCTGGTGTGGGCCGATGACAGTGGCCACCGGCCGTGGTGCCCGGAATTCCGCAACGGTGGGATCCGGCAACCGGTGCTCGGGATACGCCCCGACCTGACCGCGTAGCGAGCCGGTCCCTACCATCAGCGGGTGGACGTCACCGTCGTCGGCAGCGGACCCAACGGGCTCGCCACAGCCGTAATCTGCGCCCGTGCCGGACTGCAGGTTCAGGTGTTCGAAGCCCAGCCGACGTTTGGTGGCGGTGCCCGAACCGCCGCCGACGTCGAATTTCCCGGCGTCTCGCACGACATCTGTTCTGCGGTTCACCCATTGGCTTTGGCGTCACCGTTTTTCGCCGAGTTCGATCTGACCGCGCGGGGTGTACAGCTGACGGTGCCCGAGATTTCGTACGCCAACCCGTTGCCGGGCCGGCCGGCGGCAATCGCGTATCGGGATCTCGAGCGCACCTGCGCGGAGCTCGACGACGGCACGTCGTGGCGACGCTTTCTCGGCTCGTTGGTGACGAATTCGGAAGCCGTCGTCGCTTTCCTGCTCGGCGACAAGCGATCGGTGCCACCTGCACTTGCCACCGTCGTCCGACTGGGGCTGCGGATGGCGGCCCAGGGCACCCCGGCATGGGGAGCATTACCCGGCGATGATGCGCGTGCGTTGTTCACCGGCGTTGCCGCGCACGCGATTACACCGTTGCCGTCGCTGGCTTCCGCCGGCGCCGGGTTGATGCTGGCAACGCTTGCACATGCCGTCGGGTGGCCAATTCCGGCGGGCGGCACCCAGACGATCTCGGACGTGTTGATTGCCGACCTGCGTGCGCACGGCGGGGAGCTGACGAGCGGCGTAGAAGTAACCGAGCCGCCCGGTCCCCCGGGTTCAGTGGTCGTCTTCGATACCGCTCCGAACGCATTGTTGCGGATATACGGGGACGCGCTTCCCCTCCGGTACGCTAAAGCGTTGCGCCGCTATAGGTTTGGATCCGGCGTGAGCAAGGTAGACTTCGTGCTCAACGACGACATCCCGTGGTCGGACTCCCGGCTGCAACAGGCGGCGACGCTTCATCTCGGCGGCACCCGCGAACAGATGGCCCAAGCCGAGGCGGACATTGCGGCCGGCCGTCATGCCGACTGGCCGATGGTGCTTGCTGCCCTTCCGCACATCACCGACCCCGGCCGAATAGACAGCCAAGGCCGTCGCCCGTTCTGGACTTACGCGCATGTGCCCTCTGGTTCCCCGCTCGATGCCACCGAGACGGTGACCGGGGTGGTCGAGCGGTTCGCACCGGGGTTCCGCGACATCGTGGTGGCGGCGCGCGGCGTGCCCGCAGCGCGAATGTCTGAGCACAACGCCAACTACGTCGGCGGCGACATCGGGGTGGGCGGAAACAACGTCTGGCGCGCGGTCGCCGGGCCGACATTGCGGCTAAACCCTTGGAGCACACCGATTCCCAGGGTGTACCTGTGTTCTGCGGCCACCCCGCCCGGCGCCGGCGTGCACGGCATGTCCGGTTACTATGCCGCGCGTACGCTGCTGCGCCGCGAATTCGGCTTGGGAATGCCTAAACTGGCGCCGTGACGAAACTCGCGATCATCTATTACTCGGCCACCGGCCATAACACGTCGATGGCGAATCGCGTGGCTGCGGCAGCCGAAGCCGCCGGCGCCGAAGTCCGCGTGCGACACGTCGCCGAGACCCGCGACCCGGAATCCTTCGCACGCAACCCGGCGTGGACGGCGAACTACGAAGCCACCAAGGACTTGCCGGCGGCTACCGCAGAGGACATCGTCTGGGCCGATGCCGTAATCTTCGGCTCGCCAACGCGGTTCGGCTCCGTCGCCTCGCAGTTGCGCGACTTCCTCGACTCGCTGGGCGGGCTCTGGGCGGAAGGCAAACTGGCCGACAAGGTGTATGCGGCGTTCACGTCGTCCAACACGTTGCACGGTGGGCAGGAAACCACCCTGCTCACGTTGTACGTGACCCTGATGCATTTCGGCGGCATCATCGTGCCGCCGGGTTACACCGATCCGATCAAGTTCGTCGACGGGAATCCGTACGGAGCCAGCCTGGCCTCCACGCATGACAACATCAGCGAGTTCGACGACGCGACAGCCGACGCTCTCGACCATTTGGCCCGCCGGGTGGTGTCGGTCGCCGACCGACTCACCCGGTAGCGCGAACAGACGCAAAATCACCCAACACGCCGAAGAAATAGGGGATTTTGCGTCTGCTCGCCGGGAGTCTAGGCCGTTTCGGTGATCGGGCGGTCCACCCAGCTCATCAGGTCGCGCAGCTTCTTGCCGGTGACCTCGATGGGATGTTCGGCGTTCTCCTTGCGCAGCTGCTCGAGCTGCTTGTTGCCGCCCTCGACGTTGGCGACCAGCTTTTTGACGAAGCTGCCGTCCTGAATGTCACGCAGAATGGCGCGCATTCGCTCCTTCGTATCGGCGTCGATGACCCGCGGGCCGGACAGATAGCCGCCGAATTCCGCCGTATCCGAGACCGAGTAGTTCATCCGCGCGATGCCACCCTCGTACATCAGGTCGACGATCAGCTTCAGCTCGTGCAGCACTTCGAAGTACGCCATCTCTGGCGGATAACCCGCCTCTACCATCACGTCGAAACCGGCCTTCACCAATTCCTCTGTGCCACCGCATAATACGGCCTGCTCGCCGAACAAATCGGTTTCGGTCTCGTCCTTGAAGGTGGTCTTGATAACACCCGCGCGGGTGCCGCCGATGGCCTTGGCATAGGACAGCGCAAGCGCTTCACCGTTACCGGTCGGGTCCTGTTCGACGGCGATCAGGCAGGGCACACCCTTGCCGTCGACGAACTGGCGGCGCACCAGATGCCCCGGCCCCTTCGGCGCGACCATGGCGACCGTGACGTCGGAAGGCGGCTTGATCAGGCCGAAGTGGATGTTGAGGCCGTGACCGAAAAACAGTGCGTCACCGGCCTTCAGGTTGGGCTCGATGTCGTTCTTGAAGATGTCGGCCTGCGCGGTGTCGGGGGCCAGCAGCATGATCACGTCAGCCCACTTGGCGACCTCGGCGGGGGTGTCGACGTCCAGGCCCTGCTCCTCGACCTTGGGCCGCGACTTCGAACCCTCCTTGAGTCCGACGCGCACCTGCACGCCAGAGTCGCGCAGGCTCAACGAATGCGCATGCCCCTGACTGCCATATCCGATCACGCCGACCTTGCGGCCCTGGATGATCGACAGGTCCGCATCGTCGTCGTAGAACATCTCTAATGACACTGCTGTATCTCTCCTTGTTCTGTTAGAGGCTGATTACTTGGCTGTGCCAATGGCGCGCGGGCCGCGGGACAGCGCCACCATGCCGGATTGAGCGATTTCGCGGATGCCGAACGGCTCCAATACTCGCAGCAGGGCTTCGAGCTTGCCGCGATTGCCGGTCGCCTCGACCGTCAGCGATTCCGGGGACACATCAATCACGTTGGCGCGGAACAGGTTTACTGCTTCGATCACCTGGCTGCGGGTGCCCGCGTCGGCGCGCACCTTGATCAGCACCAGTTCGCGGGACACCGAGTTGTCGTCGTCCTGCTCGACGATCTTGATGACGTTGATCAGCTTGTTGAGCTGCTTGGTGATCTGCTCGAGCGGAGTCTCCTCGGCGGACACTACGATGGTCATCCGCGACATGTCCTTCTGCTCGGTGCCGCCAACCGCCAACGACTGGATGTTGAATCCGCGCCGCGAGAACAGCGCCGCAACCCGTGCGAGAACACCGGGCTTGTCTTCAACCAGCACCGACAGCGTGTGTGTCTTGGTGAGCATCAGGCGTGGCCTTCGGTGATGTCGTCGAACAGCGGGCGGATCCCCCGGGCGGCCTGGATCTCGTCGTTGCTGGTTCCGGCGGCCACCATCGGCCACACCTGTGCGTCGGCGCCGACGATGAAGTCGATCACCACCGGGCGGTCGTTGATCGCGCGGGCCTGGTTGATGACGTCGACGACGTCCTCTTCGCGCTCGCAGCGCAATCCGACACAGCCCAGCGCCTCGGCCAGTTTGACGAAGTCGGGAATGCGGTGCGAGTGCGTGGCGAGATCGGTCTGCGAGTAGCGCTCCTCATAGAACAGGCTCTGCCACTGGCGCACCATGCCCAGGTTGCCGTTGTTGATCAGCGCCACCTTGATCGGCGCGCCCTCGATCGCACAGGTGGCCAGCTCCTGGTTGGTCATCTGGAAGCAGCCGTCGCCGTCGATGGCCCAAACCTCGGCGTCTGGACGGGCCAGCTTGGCTCCCATGGCCGCCGGGATAGCGAACCCCATGGTGCCCAGCCCGCCGGAGTTCAGCCAGGTGCGCGGGTTCTCGTACTTGATGAACTGCGCCGCCCACATCTGGTGCTGGCCCACGCCGGCGACGTAGACGGCGTCGGGGCCAGCGATCTCACCCAGTTTCTCGATCACATACTCCGGGCTCAGGCTGCCGTCGCTTTGCGGGCCGTAGCTCAGCGGATAGGTGGCACGAACGCTCTCCAGATATGCCCGCCACTCGGTCATTTCGATGTTCCCGGGGGTGTCATAGTGCTGGAGCATCGCGATCAGATCGGTGATGACGGCCTTGACGTCGCCGACGATCGGCACGTCGGCGTGCCGGTTCTTGCCGATTTCGGCTGGGTCGATGTCGGCGTGGATGACCTTGGCCTCCGGCGCGAACGAGTCGAGCTTGCCGGTGACCCGGTCGTCGAATCGGGTGCCCAGCGCGATCAGCAGGTCGCTGCGCTGCAGCGCCGCCACCGCCGCCACGGTGCCGTGCATGCCGGGCATGCCCAGGTTTTGTCGATGGCTGTCGGGAAACGCCCCGCGCGCCATCAGCGTGGTCACCACCGGGATGCCGGTCAGTTCGGCCAGTTCGGCCAGCTGCTCGGTGGCCTCGCCTCGGATGACGCCACCGCCGACGTAGAGCACCGGTTTGCGGGCGGCGGCGATCAGCTTGGCGGCCTCCCGGATCTGCCGGCTGTGCGGCTTGGTGTTCGGCTTGTAGCCGGGCAGATCCATCCGGGGCGGCCAGCTGAACGTGCACTGGCCCTGCAGCACATCTTTGGGAATGTCGACGAGCACCGCGCCTGGACGACCGGTGGCCGCGATGTGAAAGGCCTCGGCGATGACGCGGGGAATCTCGTCGCCGGAGCGGACCAGGAAGTTGTGCTTGGTGATCGGCATCGTGATGCCCGAGATGTCGGCTTCCTGGAAGGCGTCGGTCCCGATCAGGCCACGCCCGACCTGGCCGGTGATGGCGACCACCGGCACCGAGTCCATCTGTGCGTCGGCCAGCGGGGTCACCAGGTTGGTGGCTCCGGGTCCCGAGGTCGCCATGCACACGCCGACCCGGCCGGTGACGTGGGCGTAGCCGCTGGCGGCGTGACCGGCGCCCTGCTCGTGACGCACCAGGACGTGGCGCAGCTTGCGCGAGTCGAACAGCGGGTCGTATACCGGCAGCACGGCACCGCCGGGGATGCCGAAGATGACGTCGACGTCGAGTTCCTCCAGCGACCGGACCACCGCCTGTGCACCGGTAAGTTGTTCGGGCCCAACATGTTTGGGTTGGGCCACAGCTTTGCCGGCCGGTTTGCCCTGGCCCGGTGCGCCATTGGCCCCCGGTGGCTGAGAGTGTGGCTTGGTCGGTGCGCTCACTGTCCTCTTTGTCCTCTTGGTCCTAATTTGTCTGGGAAGTCGCGTTGCCGGGCAACAAAAAACCCTCGCTGCTGAGCGAGGGTTGCGCGCTGGTGCTGGATCGCTTCAAATGCTGAAGTGCCGGTCAGACACCAACGCGCCGACCGAGTACTACGAGCATTCCGGGCTTTCCGGCGGTATCCATAGCGTCCGACGGTAGCCTTTGCACTGCTCAGCCGTCAAATCCGCGCCATCGGGAACGGCCCTCGAACCCACCTGGGCAATGAATGCAATGATGCGAAGGTGGTCGCTGAATCGCCGCTGGTGCTGAGGATTTCCCCGATAGCGCACCTGGCGGTCGGATTCTTCACCCTCGGCCTGATGATTCCGGTGCTGGCGTGGCCACCGAGCGCACCTCTGCTCGTCATTCCGGTGGTGTTGTCGACGTTGATCGTCCGGTTGCGCACCGTCGCCGACGAGCACGGCGTGACCGTCCGGAAAGTGCTGGGAGCCCAGACGGTGAGTTGGGACGACATCGAAGGGCTGCGCTTCAGCAAGGGATCCTGGGCGCGTGCCCGGCTCAAGAGTGGCGCGGAACTGCGATTACCCGCGGTCACTTTCTCCACGCTGCCGCAGTTGACGGAAGTCAGCTCGGGTCGGGTGCCCAACCCGTATGCGTGACTAGCCCATCGGGTTGACGCCCTTGAGCAGCACCCATACGGCGATACCGGCCCCGACGCCGGCCAACAGCGCCAAGAACGACCCGATGAAGGGCCGATGCGCCCAGCCCCTTCCGGCGTCCAGACCGTAGCGGCCAGGACCACACAAGATCACCGCGACCGCAATGACGATCAGCGTGATCTGGTATTCGTGCCCGTCCGGCAGGAAAAACGAGAAATTGTGCGAATGCGGCTTGGCGTAAACTCCGGCGAGCAAACCGTTGATCAGAAAAGCCAACGCCCCCGCTGCGGCCACCGGGGTGAACAAACCGAGGACCAGCAGCGCGCCCGAGACGATCTCACCGCCGGCACCCACGTACGCCAGGATGTCGGCGTGGTGGTAGCCCACGTCCGACAGTGAGCTCTTGAACCCGGTTACTCCTTGACCGCCCCACCAGCCGAACAACCGCTGCAGTCCGTGGGCCCCCAACACCGCTCCCAGCCCCACACGCAGGATCAGCAGTCCGAGATGCTGGGTGCCGCGACGACCCAGATCGCCGTGGCGATCGTCATCCGCGTCGGAATCGACTGCGGCCGGCTCCGCGGCCGGTATGCCCGCCGGCTGCGGCGGATTGAATGCGTACGGCAGCGGCTCGGGCGAGTCGATCAGGTTATGCGTGTATCCAGGATTACTCGCCTGGTAGGCCGGCAGTCCGGTGGTGGTTCCGAATTCGTCTGGATAGCCGACCGGCGTCAGGTCATCCTCGGGGTCGACCAGACTTGCCGAGGCAGGGCGTCCGGGCAGTGGTTCCGGGACATCACCCGGCCGCCGCCAACTCGAGTCATGCGTTTGACTGGTCACCCGTGCCAGGGTAAGGGCAATTCGTCCGGAATCTGGGATTTGAACGGCGCTTTCACCAGACATTTCACCGGTTTGCTCAGCGACGGCTTCCGGCCGGCGCAAAAGGGGCCCGCCGACGCGCGTCCGGTGACGGAATCGTCGATTCCACGGGCGACCCACCCGGGTATGTGGCGGCGGCGTCCGCAAAGTCCGTAGCCTGTCGGTCATGCGGATACGGCGGTCGGCTCGACGTGCGCTCGCCGCGCTGTGTGCGGCGGCGCTGGTGTCGAGTGGGTGCGCGCGGTTCAACGACGCGCAGTCGCAGCCGTTCACCACGAATCCGGCGCTCAAGCCGCAGCCCAGCTCGTCGCCTCCCCCGCCACCGCCGCTGCCCCCCACGCCATTCCCGAAGGCCTGCCCGGCGCCGGGCGTCATGCAGGGCTGCCTGGAGAGCACCAGCGGCCTGATCATGGGCATCGACAGCAAAACCGCGCTGGTAGCCGAGCGGATCACCGGCGCGATCAAGGAAATCTCCCTGAGCGCCGAGCCGAAGGTGAAGATGGTCATCCCGGTCGACCCGGCCGGGGATGGCGGATTGATGGACATTGTGCGGTCGCCGACCTACAAGCAGGACCGGCTGATGTACGCCTACATCAGCACGCCGACCGACAACCGGGTCATCCGCATTGCGGACGGCGATATCCCCAAGGACATCCTGACCGGGATCCCCAAAGGCGCCACCGGCAACACCGGCGCGTTGATCTTCACCAGCCCCACCACGCTGGTGGTGCTGACCGGCGACGCCGGCAACCCGGCGCAGGCCGCCGACCCCGGGTCCCTGGCGGGCAAGGTACTGCGCATCGAGCAGCCGACCACCGTCGGTCAGGCCCCCCCGACGACGGCGCTCTCGGGGGTCGGTTCCGGCGGTGGCCTGTGCATAGACCCCGTGGACGGCTCGCTGTACGTGCTCGACCGGACTCGCACCGCGGACCGGTTGCAGCGCATCACCAAGAAGTCCGAGGTGTCGACGGTGTGGACGTGGCCGGACAAGCCGGGCGTGGCCGGCTGTGCGGCCATGGACGGGGTGGTGCTGGTCAACCTGATCAACACGAAGCTGACGGTGGCGGTCCGGATGGCAAAGTCGACCGGCGCGGTCACCGGCGAGCCCGACGTCGTCCGCAAGGAGACCCATGGACACGCCTGGGCGTTGAAGATGTCGCCGGACGGAAACGTCTGGGGCGCGACGATCAACAAGACCGCCGGGGACGCCGAAAAGCTCGACGACGTGGTGTTCCCGCTGTTCCCGTCCGGCGGCGGCTTCCCACGCGCCAACGACGACAAGACGTAGCCCGTCGGCGCCCGTCGGCGCCCTTAGGCCTGGTGGCCGGGTTCGATGTCGCCGACGTCGGAGAGACAGAGCAGATCTTCGGAGCCCTCGGCGATCCAGGCATCGAGCGGCTCCAACAAGTAGCCGACATGATCGCCGAAGTCGATGCGATCCAGTGTCTTGCCGACGAACCAGGCGATCGCGTCTTGCAGGATCGGCATGCCGTGCGGACCGGCGTGCCACGAGCAGCGCTCGAACTTGTCGATCCGGTCGCCGGTTTGCCCGCCGAATAGTTCGGCCAGGTCGTGCTGCTGCCGCGAGAGCACATGCACCGCCAGATACCCGGATCTGCTTGCCACGCTGCCGGTGTGGTTGGTCTTGGACATGCCGACCAGGAACCTCTGGGGATCGATGCTGGCCTGGGTGGCGAAGCCCACCAGGCAACCCGATGGGTGTCCGTCGGCCTGCGTCGTGACCACGAACATGGGGTAGTCCAGCATCGACATCAACTCGTCGAACCGATCACCCATGGTTGCAATCAGCCCTGGCCGCAGGCGGCCAAGACGAGTTCGCGTACCCGGGCCGCATCGGCCTGTCCGCGGGTGGCCTTCATCACGGCGCCGACGATCGCGCCCGCCGCGGCCACCTTTCCGCCGCGAATCTTTTCCGCCACATCGGGATTGGCCGCCAGCGCCTCGTCGACAGCGGCCTGCGTCAGCGAGTCGTCGCGTACCAGTTCGAGGCCACGGGCGCTCATCACCTCTTCGGGATCGCCCTCACCGGCCAGTACGCCCGCCACGACCTCGCGCGCCAGCTTGTTGGACAGCTTGCCCTTGTCGACGAGTGCCACCACCTGGGCGACCTGCGCCGGCGTGATGGCCAATTCGTCGAGTCCCACGCCGGCCTCGTTCGCCTTCTGCACCAGGAAGTTTCCCCACCAGGCCCGCGCCGCTTCGCTGGAGGCTCCGTGCTTGACGGTGGCGGTGACCAATTCGACCGCGCCGGCGTTGACCAGATCACGCATCACCTCGTCGGAGACGCCCCAGTCCTGCTGAATCCGCTTGCGGCTCAACCACGGCAGCTCGGGAATGGTTTGGCGCAGCTGCTCGACGAGCTCACGGCTCGGGGCGATTGGCTCCAGATCCGGTTCGGGGAAATACCGATAGTCCTGCGCGGTCTCCTTGGTGCGACCGGGGCTGGTGTAGCCGGCCTCGTGGAAGTGCCTGGTCTCCTGGGTGACGATGCCACCGGAGCTGAGCACGGCTGCCTGGCGCTGCATTTCGTACCGCACGGCAACCTCGACGCTTTTCAGTGAATTGACGTTCTTGGTCTCCGTCCGTGTTCCGAATTCCGTTGCACCGCTTGGCTTGAGCGAGACGTTGGCATCGCAACGCATCGACCCCTGGTCCATGCGAACGTCGGAAACATCCAGCGCGCGCAACAGGTCCCGCAAAGCCGTCACGTAGGCGCGGGCGATCTGCGGCGCGCGTTCTCCGGCCCCCACAATGGGTTTGGTGACGATCTCGATCAGCGGGACGCCGGCGCGGTTGTAGTCGATCAAGGACGCGGTGGCGCCTTCGATCCGGCCAGTCGCGCTGCCCAGATGCGTCAGCTTGCCGGTGTCTTCTTCCATGTGCGCCCGCTCGATTTCCACCCGCCACGTGGTGCCGTCCTCCAGCGGTGCGTCGAGGTAGCCGTTGATGGCGATCGGCTCGTCGTATTGGGAGATCTGATAGTTCTTCGGCATGTCGGGATAGAAGTAGTTCTTCCGCGCGAAGCGGCACCACGGCACGATCTCGCAGTTCAGCGCCAATCCGATGCGGATCGCAGACTCGACGGCGGCCCGGTTTAGCACCGGCAGCGAACCCGGCAGACCGAGGCACACCGGGCAGACCTGAGTGTTGGGCTCAGCGCCGAAAGTGGTGGAGCAGCCGCAGAACATCTTGGTCAGGGTGGACAACTCGACGTGCACTTCGAGTCCGAGCACCGGGTCGAAGCGTGCGACGACCTCGTCGTAGTCCAGTAGTTCCGCCCGCGTAACCGTCATGCGCACGATCCTAAACGGGCGCGGCTTGGCCGGGCGAAGCGCTCAGCGGCCAGGAAACATATCGGCCAGTGCGGCAGCCAACTCCAGGTAGCTGCGCCTGCTCTGCTTGCTCATCCGGTCGAGCCCGATCTCTCTGCCCTCATGCACATGCCGGTCGAACGGCAGCACCACGGTGGCGGCGACCTGAGCGGACAATCCCTCGAGTTCCTTGGCGGCCAAAGGGTCCAGCCGGCCGGGCTCGACGTGGTTGAGGGCAAGTACGGACGATTGCAGCAGTCGCTGATATCCGTTGTTGCACAACCACTCCAGTGTGGTTCTGGTTTTCCGAATAGCGTCCATGGCAGCGCTTGTCACTACCACCAGCGCCCGCGATTCCGGTAAGACCGCTTCCATCACAGTGGAATTCAGCGCCTTGACGCAGTCCACCAGAATGACCGAATAGTGGGCACGCAGGATCGAAAACGTCTTGACCACGTCGCGGCGCTCCGGTCGCCAATCGGTGTGCGCATAGTCGGGCAGGCCAAGCACTTCCAGGCCGAACGTATTCATGTAGGTGTGTGCCCGCACGTCGCTGTACCGCGTCGCCGCGGCGTCGGCGAGCAGGTCGGGCAGGGTGCGGGCACTACGACGGCCGTGTCGCGCGACCAGATCCCCCGCGTCGAGGTCGAGAGCAATTATCCGGTCGTTGCGTACGTCGGCGAAGGTCGAGCCGAGTGCCTCGACCACAGTGGTCTTACCGACGCCACCCTTGAGGCCCAAAACGGCGATCGGAACTGCGGTTCTTACCCCTGTTCGGATGCGTTCCCGCAGGCCACGCTCGTAGATCTCGTCTTTGCCCGGACCGAGATCAATGTGGGTAAGGCGGTAGACCAAATCCCGCCAGCTGAATCTGTCTTGGTCGTCGTGTCGCAGGTCAGGCCAGTCAAGCGCGGTTCCGCCGGGTGTGCGTTCGTTGTCGGCTGCCGCGGGCGCCGGCCCGATTCGGGACGGCGGGACTGGAACCGGAAACCATGGCGGTGCGGGCTGCTGCCGACGCCATAGCCCACGGGGCAACGTAGCGACGTCCGATTCGGGCTTCACCCGCCAACTGCGTGCGGACGGCCTCTTATCCCGCGGATCGGTCGGCTTCACGGACCGATCCGTCGGCTGAACGACTCGGCGAGAATCGCTCATGGTCGGGGGAATAGCCGATTTGCGGCCACAGAAAACCCCTATCCGGTACATATGGCGAAATTGTTGATGACAAGAAGGTTATTGCGCGCGAGCACAATACGGTCCGGTTCAGCCGAAGAAGGCGGCCGCGTCGTCGTAGCGGCTCTGCGGCACCAGCTTGAGTTGGCGCACCGCATCGGCCAGAGGCACCCGGCCGATGTCTTGCCCGCGCAGCGACACCATTTGGCCGTACTCGCCGGCATGGGCGGCGTCGGCGGCGTTGACCCCGAACCGAGTCGCCAGCACCCGGTCGTAAGCGGTCGGGGTGCCCCCGCGCTGGACGTGACCCAACACGGTCACCCGGACGTCTTTGTTGATCCGTTTCTCCACCTCGGCACCCAGTTGAGCCGCCACTCCGGTGAAACGCTCATGGCCGAATTCGTCAATTCCGCCTTCCCGCAACTGAATTGAGCCGGCAACGGGTTTGGCACCCTCGGCCACCACGCAGATGAAATGCGAGTCCCCGCGCTGGAAACGCCGTTTTACGAGCCGGCACACTTCCTCGATGTCGAAGGGCTGCTCGGGGATCAGCGTCATGTGAGCCCCGGACGCCAGCCCGGAGTTCAGCGCGATCCAGCCGGCGTGCCGGCCCATCACCTCCACCAGCATCACCCGCTGATGGGATTCCGCGGTGCTGTGCAACCTGTCGATGGCGTCGGTGGCCACCGTGAGAGCGGTGTCATGGCCGAAAGTCACGTCGGTGCAGTCGATGTCGTTGTCGATCGTCTTGGGCACACCGACCACCGGAACGTTTTCTTCGGAAAGCCAGTGCGCGGCGGTCAGCGTTCCTTCGCCGCCGATCGGGATGAGCACATCGATGCCGTTGTCGTCCAGGGTCTGCTTGATCTGGTTCAGCCCGGCCCGCAGTTTGTCCGGATGGACTCGAGCGGTGCCCAGCATGGTTCCGCCTTTGGCCAGCAGCCGGTCGTTGCGGTCGTCGTTGCGCAGCTGCATACGACGGTTCTCCAGCAAGCCCCGCCAGCCGTCCTGGAACCCGACCACCGACGAGCCGTACCGGGAATCGCAAGTGCGCACCACCGCACGGATGACGGCGTTGAGGCCGGGGCAGTCGCCGCCTCCGGTGAGAATTCCGATCCGCATGTCCTCATCTTGCCCTGTGCCCACTCAGTGGCGCGAGCAGACGCAAAATCCCCATAAACGGCACGTTTCAGGGGGATTTTGCGTCTGCTCGCCAACCGTTAAACGGCCGAGGGCAGCGGCCCACGGGCAGCCTCGTAGGCCGCCCCCACCCGGTAGAGCCGATCGTCGGCCAACGCCGGAGCCATGATCTGCAGTCCCACCGGGAGCTGGTCGTCAGGGGCAAGTCCGGACGGCACCGACATGCCGCAGTGGCCGGCCAGGTTCACCGGCAGCGTGCACAGGTCGCACAAATACATCGCCAGCGGGTCGTCGACCTTTTCCCCCAGCCGGAAAGCGGTGGTGGGGGTGGTCGGCGACACCAGCACATCGACCGAGCGGTAGGCCTCGTCAAGGTCGCGGGCGATCAGCGTGCGCACCTTCTGCGCCTGGTTGTAGTAGGCGTCGTAATAGCCTGCCGACAAGGCATACGTGCCAATCATGATGCGCCGCTTGACTTCCGGGCCGAAACCGGCGGCCCGGGTCAACGCCATCACCTCCTCGGCGCTGTGGGTGCCGTCGTCGCCGACGCGCAGCCCGTAGCGCATCGCGTCGAAGCGGGCCAGGTTGCTCGACACCTCCGACGGCAGGATCAGGTAGTAGGCGGCCAGCGCGTGGTCGAAGTGCGGGCAATCGACTTCGCTGATCTCCGCACCCAGCGCCGTCAACTGGTGCACGGCTGCCTCGAACGAGGCCAGCACTCCTGGTTGGTAGCCCTCGCCGCGGTGCAGTTGTTTCACCACCCCGATCCGGACGCCCGTCAGGTCACCTGCCGCGCCGGCCTTGGCGGCAGCAACCACATCCGGTTTCTCGGCGGCGACGGAGGTGGAGTCGCGGGGGTCGTGGCCGGCGATCACCTGGTGCAGCAGGGCGGTGTCCAGCACCGTGCGCGCACATGGGCCGCCCTGGTCCAGCGACGACGCACAGGCCACCAGCCCGTAGCGGGACACCGTGCCGTAGGTGGGTTTGACGCCGACGGTCGCGGTCAGCGCGGCGGGTTGGCGGATGGACCCGCCGGTGTCGGTCCCGATGGCCAGCGGCGCCTGGAATGCGGCCAGCGCCGCGGCGCTGCCCCCACCGGAGCCGCCCGGAACCCGCTCGACGTCCCATGGGTTGCGGGTCGGGCCGTAGGCGGAGTTTTCGGTCGACGAGCCCATGGCGAACTCGTCCAGGTTGGTCTTGCCCAGGATCGGGATCCCGGCCGCGCGCAGCCGGACGGTCAGCGTGGCGTCGTAGGGAGATCGCCAGCCCTGCAGGATCTTGGAGCCGCAAGTGGTCGGCATGTCGACCGTGGTGAACACGTCCTTGAGTGCCAGCGGCACCCCGGCGAGCGGCGACGGCAGCGGTTCGCCGGCGGCCACGGTTTTGTCGACAGCGGACGCCGCGCTCAATGCCTCCTCCGCGGCCACGTGCAAGAAGGCGTGGTAGCGGTCATCGGTCGCCGCGATCTGATCCAGGCAGGCCTGGGTGATCTCGACCGACGACAGCTCCTTGGCGGCGATCTGCGCGGCCAGCGTCGCGGCGTCGGCTCGGACGATGTCCGTCACTGGCTCTCCCCGAGGATCTGGGGGACGACGAAGCGGCCCTCGGCGGCTGCCGGCGCCTGGGACAGTGCCTGCTCTTGGGTCAGGCACGGCGCCGGCTCGTCGGGCCGCATGACGTTGACGTCCTTGAGCGGGTTGTCGGTGGCTTCGACATCGGTGACGTCGACGGCCTGGATCTGGCTGACGTGGGTAAGGATGGCGTCCAGCTGACCGGCGAAGCTGTCCAGCTCGGCGTCGGTCAACGCCAGCCGGGCCAGCCGGGCCAGGTGGGCCACCTCGTCGCGGGAGATCTGGGACACGAGCGAAAAGCCTAGTCGGATCGAAATGCGGCGCTGGCGCCACGTTGGCCACCGAGTGTGACGCTGGCGTGACGTTCGTCGTCGAGCGTGACGCCGGCGTCACGTTGGGCGCTGCGGGCCGCCCGAAATGCTGCTACCCCGTCGCTGTGCGAAAGTGTTGGCCGTGCCTTCCTACCTACTGCGCATCGAGCTGGTCGATCGCCCCGGAAGCTTGGGCTCGCTGGCCGTGGCGCTCGGCTCGGTGGGCGGCGACATCCTGTCGCTCGACGTGGTGGAGCGCAGCTCTGGATACGCGATCGACGACCTGGTGGTCGAGCTGCCACCGGGAGCGATGCCCGACACGCTGATCACCGCCGCCGAGGCGCTGCCCGGCGTCCGGGTGGACAGCGTCCGTCCGCACACCGGTCTGCTCGAAGCCCACCGGGAGCTGGAGCTCCTGGACCACGTCGCCGCGGCCCGCGACAACGCGTCCAGGCTGCAGGTTCTGGCCAACGAGGCCCCCCGGGTGTTGCGGGTGGCGTGGTGCACGGTGTTGCGCGCTACCGAGGCCGGACTGCAAAGGCTGGCGGGCAGCCCCGGTGCGCCGGAGACTCGGGCGGTGTCGGCGCCGTGGTTGCCGATCGAACGCGCCGCCCCGCTCGACGGCGGCGCCGACTGGGTGCCGCAATCCTGGCGCGACATGGACACCACGATGGTCGCGGCGCCGTTGGGCGACCCGCACACCGCGGTGGTGCTGGGCCGCCCGGGTCCGGAGTTCCGGCCGTCGGAGGTGGCCCGACTGGGTTATCTGGCCGGCATCGTGGCAACTATGTTGCGCTAGCACCAACCGGGTCGTCGTCCTCCCAGAGCAGCAGTTGCCGAACCGCCGGACGGGGCCCGTACGGCCGCAGCATGGTGCTGGCCGGGCGGGGACGTACCCGTTGCGGCCACCAGAACCAGCGACCCAGCAGCGCCGCGATGGACGGCGTCATGAAAGACCGCACGATCAGCGTGTCGAACAGCAGCCCCAGGCCGATGGTGGTGCCGATCTGACCCAGCACGACGAAGCCGCTGAACACGAAGGCGCACATGGTGATTGCGAAAACGAGTCCGGCCGATGTCACCACCGATCCGGTCCCGGCCATCGCGCGGATGATGCCGGTCTTGAGTCCGGCACCGATCTCCTCCTTGAACCGCGAGATCAGCAGCAGGTTGTAGTCGGATCCGACGGCCAGCAGCAGAATCACCGCCAGCGCCAGCACCACCCAGTACAGCTGGACACCAAAGATGTACTGCCACACCAGAACCGACAACCCGAAGGACGCGCCCAATGAAAGAGCCACCGTGCCGACGATGACCAGCGCGGCAACCAGGCTTCGCGTGATGAACATCATGATCAGCAGGATCAACGAGATTGCGGCGATCGCCGCGATCATCAGGTCCCAGGTGGCGCCGTCCTGGATGTCTTTGTACGTGGCGGCGGTGCCGCCGATGTAGACCTTGGCTTCGGCCATCGGGGTGCCCTTGACCGCCTCGTGGGCGGCCTTCCTGATCGGCTCGATGTGCGAAATGCCCTCGGGCGTAGCGGGATCGCCCTCATGCGTGACGATCATGCGCGCGGCCTTGCCGTCGGGCGACAGGAACAATTTCAGACCTCGTTTGAAATCAGGATTGTTGAAGACCTCGGGCGGCAAGTAGAACGTGTCGTCGTTCTTCGCGACGTCGAACGCCCGGCCCAGCGCGGTGGCGTTTTCGATCGCCGACGCGGTCTGGGCGTAGATGCCCGACAGGGTGGCGTAGTTCGCCATCACCAGGTCGCGATTGGTCTGCTGACTGTCGATCTGGGGCGGTATCAACGCGACCAGCTTCGGCTGCAACGCGTCGAGTCGGTCCAAGGTAGCCGTCAGGTCCTCAAATTTCTGGCTCAGGGCGTCGATGCCGTCGAGCGCGTCGAAGATGGACCGCAACGCAAAGCACACCGGGATGTCGTAGCAGTGCCGTTCCCAATAGAAGTAGCTTCGGATCGGCCGGAAGAAGTCGTCGAAATTCGCGATCTTGTCGCGCAAATCGTTGATCGTGGCGATGGTGTCGCGGAAGTTCTCCGCCTCGCTGTGCGTGGTGGCGGCCAGCTCCTGCTGCAGGGTGTACTGCTGCTTCAACAGGTCGATCGTCTTCGCGAGCTCGTTGGCCTGCCTCATCAAGTCGTTGGCCCGATCTCGTTGGTAGGTAAGGTTTTCGGTTTGGTTGGCGCTTTGCGCGCTGATCTGGAACGCGAGTGAGCTGTGTACCAGCGGGGTTCCCAGCGGCCTGGTGATCGCCTGCACCTGGGCGATGCCCGGGGTGTGAAACACGGCCTTGGCCACCCGGTCGAGGATGAGCATGTCGGCCGGGTTACGCATGTCGTGATCGGTTTCGACCATCAACAGCTCGGGCTCCAATCGGGCCCGGGAGAAGTGCCGCTCGGCGGCGGTGAACCCGACGTTGGCCGGTGCACTGGCCGGCATGTACGGGCGGGTGTCATAGCTCGTCTTGTACCCCGCGAGCGACAGCAGGCCGATCAAGGCCAGCGCGCATGCCACGGCAAGGATGGGACCGGGCCAGCGGACGATGCCGGTGCCGATCCGGCGCCAGCCACGGGTTCTCATCGCCCGCTTGGGTTCGAAGAAGCCCGCGGCGGCGCCCAGTGTCAACACGGCCGGAGCCAGCGTCAGCGCGGCGGCGAGCGCGACCAGAATGCCCAGTGCGGCGGGGATGCCGAGGCTCTGGAAATACGGCAGCCGGGTGAAGCTCAGGCAGAATACCGCGCCGGCCACGGTCAGGCCCGATCCCAAGACGATGTGGGCCGTTCCGCGAAACATGTTGTAGAAAGCGGCTTCTCGATCTTCGCCGGCGCTGCGGGCCTCTTGATATCGGCCGACGACGAATATGGCGTAGTCGGTTCCCGCGGCGATGACCAGCAGCGTGAGCAGGTTCGTCGAGTATGTCGACAGCCCGATGATCCCGGCGTTTCCGAGGAAAGCGACGATCCCGCGGGCGGCGGCCATCTCGACCAGGACCGTCAACAACACCAGGAGCATGGTGAGGAAAGAGCGGTAGACGAACAGCAGCATCAGCGCGATCACCCCGACGGTTATCGTGGTGACCTTCGCGGTGCCCTTGCTGCCCACCTCGAACTGGTCCGCGATCAGCGGTGCCGCACCGGTGACATAGGCCTTGACTCCCGGCGGCGCCTTGGTGTGATCGACGATGTCGCGGACGGCCGCGACGGACTCGTTGGCCAGCGCCGAGCCTTGATTGCCGGCGAGGTTCAGCTGCACATACGCGGCCTTGCCGTCGGTGCTCTGCGATCCCGCCGCGGTGAGGGTGTCCCCCCAGAAGTCCTGAACGTGCTCGACATGCTTGCGGTCGGCCTCTAGCTTGCGGATCAGCGTGTCGTAATACCGGTGGGCGTCCGCGCCGAGCGGCGAAACACCTTCCAGGACAACCATTGCCGAGCTGTCGGTATCGAATTCGTGGAACACCTGACCGATGCGTTTGGTCGCTTTCAGCGCCGGTGAATCCGGTGAGCTCAGCGCCACGTTGTGGATTTTGCCGACGTCTTCCAGTTGCGGCACCAGCGCATTCGTCACCGCGGCCAGGGCCACCCACAGCACCAGGGTCGGCACCGACAGGCGCCGGATGGTGTGCGGTATGCGCGGCGGTCGGGGGCTGCTCATCCTGACTTGTCCAGGCAGAAGGTGTAGGCGTCCGGTGTGTTGACGGTCCGTTGGTCTTTCACTTCGCCGTTGACGATGATGCGGCAGCCGATGGTGTCGCCGTTGCCCTGCGCCACCACGTTGCCAAGGACCGCGGGCTCGGTCGTGGTGATAGTGAACGACCAGGGCAAGGGCGCGTCTTTGACCTGCTGCGGCTGAGCGTTGACGTCCAGGTAGTTGATCGTCGCCACCGCCCCCGGCGCGCCGAAGACTTCCAGAACCACGTGTTTGGGGTTGAACGGGACGATCTGGTTGGCGAGGCCACTGTTGGCGGATACGTCGTTGTGCGAGCCGAAGATTCCATGCAAGCGATAGATGCCAAAACCCGCGGCGGCGACGACGGCCACCGCGACCAATGCCATCCATCCTCGCTTGACCAGGGGCGCAACTGAAACCCTGCTCACCCGTTCACCTTTCGACAAGGTCGAGCGACTCAACCACATTCCTGCGACACTTCGGCGCGGTTAATGGGTATGACAGTACGGTACTGGACCGTACTGCACAAGAGACGTGACCGTACACTTTATGTTCGAGCTGGCGGCCGGGCCGCATCACCTGGTGCAGCGCGTCAGGCCGGGAATGATGAAGTTGTCGACCAGCGCTTCCACCGTGCTACGGGTAGGCGGATGGTCCGGGACAAGCGACCGGAAGATCAGATATCCGGGCAACAGGTCCCACAGGTCGTCGGTGATGGCGGTCTTCGCGATCTCACCCCGCGCGACGGCTTCGCGGAGTACCTGCTGCATCAACGCTTTGCGCTGATCGATGAAATTGTGCTGAAAGGCGTCGTTGAGTGCGGGGTGGCGGGCCACTTCGACCAGCACCGCACGGATGGTGCTGGCATGCTGGCGTGCCTGCTGACAACAGATCTCGCCGAGCTTGAGCAGATCGCCGCGCAGCGTGCCGGTGTTGGGCGGGACGGCCACTTGACGCACGCCCTCGGTGAAGGCGGCCAGGACGAGCTCGGCTTTCGAGGGCCAGCGCCGGTAGACCGTGGCCTTGCTGGCGCGGGCCGTATTGGCCAGCGCGTCCACCGTCAACCCGTCATAGCCGTGTTCCTGTAGCAGTTGCAAAGTCACCGCCAGCAGCTCGGCCTCGCGCGGCGACCACGGGGATGCGTCGGCGAACGCGTCGGCAGTCTGCGTCATAGCGCCCACCATAGAACTACAGCCGTCGTTACGGCATCGGTTTACTTTCCCGAGTCGGCAGTGGGGCCGTCGGCCAACAACTTTCGGAATCCGTCCTCGTCCAGAATGGGCACCCCCAGCTCGACCGCTTTGTCGTACTTCGATCCCGGCGAGTCGCCGGCCACGACATACGAGGTCTTCTTCGACACTGAGCCGGCGGCCTTGCCGCCGCGCGCAACGATCGCCTCCTTGGCCTGGTCGCGAGAGAAGCCCGTCAGCGAGCCGGTGACCACGATGGTCAGCCCGGACAGCGTGCGCGGGATGCTGTCGTCGCGCTCATCGGCCATCCGCACTCCGGCCGCTTTCCACTTCTCCACGATGTCGCGGTGCCAATCCACGGTGAACCACTCGGTGACGGCAGCCGCGATGGTGGGTCCGACTCCCTCGACCGCGGCCAACTGCTCGGTGGACGCGTCCCGAATGGCGTCGATGTCGCCGAACTCGGTGGCAAGTGCGCGCGCGGCCGTCGGCCCGACATGGCGGATCGACAGCGCAACCAGCACGCGCCACAGCGGCGCGGTCTTGGCTTTTGCGAGGTTGGCCAGCAGCCGCTTGCCGTTGGCGGACAGCTCGCCGGCCTTGGTCCGGAACAGCTCGGTGCGAAGCAGGTCGTCTTCGGTGAGCCCGAACAGGTCGCCCTCGCTGTTGATCACTCCGGCCTGCAGTAGCGCGACGGCGGCCTCATAGCCCAGCACCTCGATGTCCAGGGCGCTGCGGCTGGCCACGTGAAACACCCGTTCCCGCAATTGCGCCGGGCAGCGCTGTGCGTTGGGGCAGCGGATGTCCGCGTCGCCCTCCTTCTCCGGTGCCAGTGTGGAACCGCACTCGGGACATGTTGTGGGCATGACGAATTCGCGTTCTGATCCGTCGCGCAGGTCGACCACGGGACCCAGCACCTCGGGAATCACGTCGCCGGCCTTGCGGATCACCACGGTGTCACCGATCAGCACGCCTTTGCGCTTGACCTCCGAGGCGTTGTGCAGCGTGGCCTGCCCCACCGTCGACCCCGCGACTTTCACCGGCGTCATGAAGGCGAACGGCGTGACCCGGCCCGTGCGACCGACGTTGACCTTGATGTCGAGCAGCTTGGTCTGCGCTTCCTCGGGCGGGTATTTGTAGGCGATGGCCCAGCGCGGCGCACGCGAGGTGGAACCCAGTCTGCGCTGCAGCGCCAACTCGTCGACTTTGATTACCACTCCGTCGATTTCGTGGTCCACCTCGTGGCGATGCTCGCCCCAGTAGTCGATGCGCTCCTGCACGCCGGACATGTCGTCCACCAAGGTGGTGTGCTCGGAAACCGGTAGCCCCCAAGCCTTTAGGGCGAGATATCCGTCGTGCTGGGTGACCGGGCGGAAACCTTCGGTGTGGCCCAGCCCGTGGCAGATCATGCGCAGCCGGCGACGGGCCGTTACCGCCGGATCCTTCTGGCGCAGCGAACCCGCGGCGCTGTTGCGGGGGTTGGCGAACGGCGCCTTGCCGGCCTCCACCAGGCTTGCGTTGAGCGCCTGAAAGTCCTCCACCCGGAAGAACACCTCACCGCGGACCTCGAGCACCTTCGGAATCGGGTAATCGTCGGTGGCCGTGAGCCTTTCGGGAATGTCGTCGATGGTGCGGGCGTTCAGCGTGACGTCTTCGCCGGTGCGACCGTCACCTCTGGTGGCGGCCCGGGTCAGGCGCCCGTCCCGGTAGACCAGCGACAGTGCGACGCCGTCGATCTTGAGTTCGCACAGGTAGTGCGCGCTGTCGCCGATCTCGGCGTGGACGCGAGCGGCCCAGGCATTGAGTTCGTCGCTGCTGAAGGCGTTGTCGAGGCTGAGCATACGTTCCAGGTGGTCGACCGGCTCGAAGTCGGTGGCGAAGCCGGCGCCGCCGACCAGCTGGGTGGGTGAGTCGGGCGTGCGCAGCTCGGGGTATTCGGTCTCCAACGCCTCGAGCCGGCGCAGCAGCTTGTCGAACTCGGCGTCGGTGATGATCGGCGCGTCCCGCACGTAGTAGCGGAACTGGTGTTCGCGCACCTCCTCGGCCAGGTCCTGCCACGCTCGCAACACTTCCGGGCGCAACACCTCTGGGGAGCTCACTCTGGCAGGCTATCGGAGCGTACCGACAAGCTCGTGTGTGGCCGTCACAGCGATCGCGTCGGGCAGATGTTGCTCGTTGAGTGTGAACACTGGGCGTCGACTGTGAACAGATGGCTTTCGGTGTGAGCCTCGGACTGCATTCGGCGCCATATTCCCGCCCAGGCTGCACGCGCGAATGCCAGGATTCACACCCGACGCCCGAACCCGTCGGTCGGCAAATCCACCGCGACAGCGATTGCCCACCAAGCCAATTGAGCTAGCCGATCCAACACCGCCGGGAGGCTCAATCCTCGACATATGCTCGCAGCCGATCCACCGCGGCATCCCACCGGCGGGACAGCTGGGTGAGGTAGTCGCTGGCCCGGGCCAGCGGCTCGGTCTGCACCGTCCAGACTCGCTCGCGGCCGCGCCGGCTGCTGGTCACCAACCCAACCGACTCCAGCAGTAGCAAATGCTTGCTGGCCGCCTGCCTGGTCACCGGAACTACCTGTGCGACTTGCGAAGTCGAGCTCGGGCCGTCGTCGCACAGCCGCACGATGATGCGCAGCCGGTTGGGGTCGCCGAGCGCGTCGAACAGCGGCGCGCCGACGGCGGCAGCCACGCTCACCGGGTGAGATACCTGCGCACGAGATCGGCCTGGATTGCCCAGCCTTCCGAGTTGGCCTCGAAGGAGGCGTTGCGGCGGGCTTCCGGGATGGCATCGAAGCCGGATTCGACGATGGTGAGCCGCACCCCGTCCGGGGTTTCCGACAGGGTGAATTCGACCAGCGTGGTCGGCTCCTGGTCGTAGTCGACATTCGGGTCGACCGCAAACGGATGCCAGCGGTAGGCGAACCGACGCTGCGGCTCGATCGCGACGATCTGCCAGACGCTTTTCACCCCGGCATACTCTTGTTGGCGTTCGGCGACCGCGGCATCGACAGTGGTCGGAGCGATTGCCGCGGTGACCGTGCCACCCGAGATGAAGGGCCCGTCGAAGCGGACTCCGAACCATTGCCCGAACTCCTCGGCGTCGCTGATCGCGCGCCAAACCCGCTCCAGCGGTGCCCGCAAGACGACTTGCTTCTCAATGCGATCGGTACTCATATGCAACCTCCTGGTTGCGTTTCAGTCCAGCACAGTCGCCGCCAAAACGCAACCTTTTGGTTGCGTATCAGATCGCCTCGGGGTCCTCACCGAACGCGGCGGCGGCCTTGCGGGCCAGCCCGATGGCCACCCGTGCCCACTGCGGAGTGGCGCCGGCCAGACCACACGTCGGGGTGACCCCGATGCGGTCGCGCAGCGCCGTGCGGCCGAAACCGAGCCGATCGGTTACCGCGACCACCGCGCCGGCCACTTCCTCGGCCGACGGCCGTCGGGTCGGGGCGGTCGCAGGAACCACGCCCAGCAGCACGGCGCGGCCCGATTCCACGAATGCGGCCAGGCCGTCCAGGTCGGCGGCTTGCACGTTGCTCGCGTCCACCGAGATCGCACGAATTCCACTGTTCTGCACCAGGTTCCATGGCACCTCGGAGCCGCAGCTATGGAGCAGCACGTCGGCACCCACGCCGGCGACGCAGGTGTCCAGCAGCGCCGCGGCCACCGATTCGTCAAGCGCGGCAACCGGACTCAGCGCGGTGACCCCGCTGAGCCGTCCGCCCAGTGCCGCGGGCAGCGACGGCTCGTCGAGCTGGATCACGACCGGTGTGTCGAGCCGGCGAGCCAGCGCCGCGCGATGTGCGGCAACGCCTTCGGCCAGCGACGCCGCCAGGTCACGCAGGGCGCCCGAGTCGGTGATCGCTCGGTGTCCATTGGCCAGCTCCAGCCCGGCGGCCAGGGTGATCGGTCCCGGCGCCTGCACCTTGACCACCCGCCCGCCACCGCGCAGGCCGGCCGCTTCCCATGCCTCTTCGAGCGCGTCCATATCCTCGTCGAGCAGGCTTACCGCCCTGCGCGTCACCGCGCCCGGCCGCGCCACGATCCGGTAGCCACGTGGCATGGTGTCGATCGCAACGTCGACCAACAGCGCACCTGCGCGACCCAGCATGTCGGCACCGACTCCCCTGGCGGGCAGCTCGACGATATGGGCCAGCGCATCGGCCAGTTCGCCGACGACGACCTCGGCCGCCTGCCGCGCGACGGTACCGGGCCATGATCCGATGCCGGTGGCCTTGACCGCGGCCGATGCGAAATGACTCACCCGCCAACCGTATTCGATCTCACCTCGAACGCCGGTCGGCAGGGGTGTTTCGGGCTGGCGTGCTCAGGTAGGTTCGGGGAGCGGAAGGGTGTCTGATGGCAGGGTTGGCGCGGTCGCTGTTGTGGTGCGGCGCAGGATTGCTCACCGCCGCGTGCACCCAGGTGGTAGGGGGCACTGCCCTGCCCGGATTCGGCCCCGCCGCCAAAGGCATTCAGGGTGTCAACGTCGACCGGATCCTGCTGGAACAGCCTCGGATGGGCGCGATAACCGGCGCCGGCGAGCATCTCACGATCATTCCCACCATGGATGGCCGGTCACCGGTGGACATCGAAGAGCTCGCCCGAACCGCGCCGCGGGCGTGCCGGTTCATCTACGCGGAGACCGCAACCTTCGGGCCCGACGTCGAGGAATTCCACAAGACCACCTTCCAGGACCCGCCGGATGGCGCGCTCATCTCCGAAGGCGCCGCGGCCTATCGCGACGCGGCCGTCGCGCGGCGCGCCTTCGACACCCTGGTGACCACCGTGCACGATTGCGCGGCCACCCCGGACGGCTTGTCGTACACCGGCAGCTGGAAGGCCGATACCGATTCGCTGCATATGCGACCGGGTGGTTGTGGCCGTGACTACCGGGTCTTGTCGGTTGCTTTGCTGGAAGTCACCTTCTGCGGCTTTCCGCCGTCGGTGTCCGACATCGTGATGACCAACATTGCGGCCAATATCCCGCATTGAGGCCTGCCCGGATCCTCGAAGCGCGCAGTGCCCCTTGAGTCGCGTGATCGGTCGAATACGGCGATGCCCAACGACGGGTAAGCTTCCCGTCGTGGAACCCGGGAACCTGGAATCACGCGTCACCGCGCTGGAACACCAGGTCCGCGACCTGAGGATACGAGTGCAGGCGAGCGAACAAGACGCCGCGGCCGCCCGGGTGCTCGCGGGAGCCGCTGACCGCGACGTCGGTGAGTTCCGCGGCGAGCTCCGCGAGTTCCGCCAAGCCACGACGGCAAGTTTCAACGCCATGCGAGAGGACTTTGTCGACCTCCGCCAGGACTTTGTCGACCTCCGCCAGGACTTCGCCGGTCTCCGCCAGGACTTCGCCGGTCTCCGCGAGCATGTCGATCGAGGCTTCATCGAGATGCGGGGCAAATTCGATGCCACCGCGGCGGGCCAACAGCGAATCGTCGAGCTTCTGCACACCATCATCACCGATCACGGACATGACCGGCCGCCCGAATAAGCCGTAGCGCCTGCGCTCAGTCGCGCCCGCGGGTGCCGGCGATGGTCGCGCTGCCCAGCACCTCGTCACCGTCCGGGTCGGGGCGATACAGCACCAGCGTCTGGCCCCGCGCCACCCCGCGCAGCGGGGAACGCAACCCGACGACCAGCTCGTTGTCAACCAATTCGGCTACCGCACTGGCCGTTTCGCCGTGGGCGCGGACTTGAACCAGGCACTCGAGCGGGCCCGGCGGCGGAGCTCCGCCGGTGAAAACCGGCGATCGTCCGGTCAGCTCATACACATCGAGGTCTTGCGCGGCACCGACCCGGACCGTCGCGGTACCGGCATCGATCGCCGTGACGTAGCGAGGGCGCCCATCCGGCCCCGGCCCGGCGATGCCCAGGCCTTTGCGCTGGCCGATGGTGAAACCGTGCACCCCGTCATGCTCGGCCAGCACGGCTCCGTCGGCGTCGACGACGCTGCCCGGCCGGACCCCGATGCGCTCACCCAGAAAGGCGCGGGTGTTCCCGGACGGGATGAAGCAGATGTCGTGGCTGTCCGGCTTGGCGGCCACGGCCAGACCGCGGCGGGCCGCCTCGGCCCGGATCTGTGGCTTTGGGGTGTCCCCGACGGGGAACGCGGCGTGACGTAACTGCTCGGCAGTCAGCACCGCCAGCACGTAGGACTGATCCTTGTCCAGGTCGACGGCGCGGCGTAGCCGTCCCTGTGACAGCCGGGCGTAGTGGCCGGTGGCCACCACGTCGAAACCCAGCGCCAGCGCCCTTACGGCCAGCGCGGCGAACTTGATTCGCTGGTTACAGCGCACGCAGGGATTGGGTGTTTCCCCGCGGGCATAGGACGAGACGAAATCGTCGATCACGTCCGCCTTGAACTGTTCCGCGAAATCCCATACGTAGAACGGTATTCCGAGCACATCGGCGACACGGCGGGCGTCCGCGGCGTCTTCCCTCGAGCAGCACCCGCGAGAGCCGGTGCGCAACGTGCCGGGCGCGCTCGACAATGCCAGATGCACCCCGACCACGTCGTGCCCGGCGTCGACCATGCGCGCGGCGGCCACCGACGAGTCGACGCCGCCGCTCATCGCGGCGAGAACCTTCACCCGGACGACCCCGCGGCGGCCAGCGCGGCCCGGCGGGCGCGGTCGACGGCGCCCGGCAGCACTTGCAGGGCAGCATCGACGTCGGCGTCGACGCTGGTGTGCCCCAACGAAAGACGCAGCGACCCGCGTGCGCTGGCCGGGTCGGCCCCCATCGCGGTCAGCACGTGCGAAGGCTGCGCTACGCCGGCGGTGCAGGCCGATCCGGTCGAACACTCGATTCCGTTGGCGTCCAGCAACATCAGCAGCGCATCGCCCTCACAGCCGCGAAAGGTGAAGTGCGCGTTGCCCGGCAGTCGCAAGTCGCCGCGGGCGCCGTTGAGCCGGACGTCGTCGATCGCGGTCAGCACGCCTTCGACCAGGCGGTCACGCAGCGACCGCAGCCGCATGCTGTTGGCCTCTAGCCCATCCACCGCGATCTGCGCAGCGGTGGCCATCCCGACAGCGCCGGCGACATCGGGTGTACCGGAACGGATGTCACGCTCCTGCCCGCCACCGTGCGACAGCGGCACACAGCTGACGTCGCGGCGCAGCAGCAGCGCTCCAACTCCCGGCGGCCCGCCGAACTTGTGCGCGGCCACACTCATCGCCGAGAGCCCGCTGGCGGGGAAGTCGACCGGCAGCTGCCCCACCGCCTGAACCGCGTCGCTGTGCATCGGAACACCGAATTCGGCCGCTACGGAGGCTAGTTCGGCGATCGGCATGATGGTTCCGACCTCGTTGTTGGCCCACATCACCGATACCAGCGCGACGTCTTCGTAAGCCTCCAGCGCCGCGCGCAGCGCTGCCACCGACACCGAGCCATCGGACCCGGTGGGCAACCAAGTCACTTGAGCGCCTTCGTGTTCGGCGAGCCAGCCCACCGAGTCGAGGACCGCGTGGTGTTCCACTTCGGTGGTGATGATGCGGCGATGCCGGGCCTGGGCATCACGGCGCGCCCAATAGATGCCCTTGACGGCCAGGTTGTCGCTCTCCGTGCCGCCGGCCGTGAAAATCACCTCGGACGGGCGCGCGCCGAGCTTGTCCGCGATCAGCTCACGCGACTCCTCGATCCGCCGCCGTGCTGTGCGGCCGCTGGTGTGCAGCGACGAGGCGTTGCCGACCGTGCCGAGCACAGCCGTCATCGCCTCGACGGCGGCCGGGTGCATCGGGGTGGTGGCGGCGTGATCCAGGTAGACCATGACGCGCCCAGAATACCGGCCGGCCGGAACGACCAGCCCCCTCAGGCCACCAGCACGTGCTCGTCACCCGACTGCCGGGCGGTCCCCGGCTGCACCGCGCTCTGGCAGCGCCTGGCCAGCTCGCGCCGGTCGCTACCCGGTAGCTGCAGGGATTCCACCCGCACCCGCGCCAGTGTGCGGCCCACCGACAGTAGTCGGCCGACGGACCGCAGCAGGGTGTCGTCGCCGACGTAGGCCGGGGCGGTGGATACGGTTCCGTTGGCGTGGTGGTAGGTCAGCCGAAGCGGCTGCACCGGACGGCCGCTGTCGATCGCGGCCTGGAACATCGCGGGATAAAAGCTCCCGGCCCCGCGGTGGGATGCCCGTCCCGGGTCGTCGCCCACAGCACCGCACCAGGTGGTGCCCTCGGGGAAGACCACCACGGTCTGACCGGCGCGCAGCCGGCGGGCGACGGCGTCCACCACTGCGGGCAGTCGTCGCAGGCTGGCCCGCTCGATCGGGATGATCTTCAAGATGCGGGCGACCACCCCGGTCGCCGGCCCGGCGAACATGTCCGCACGGGCCACGAAGGAGCCGGGCAGCACCGCACCGATCGCGAAGGCGTCCAGCCAGGAGATGTGGTCACTGACCACCAGAACACCGCTGAGGTTGCGAATCGGGTTGCCCGACACCGTGATTCGGACGCCGAAGCACCGCAGCACCAACCGGCAGTACGCGCGTTGCACCCGGGTTCTGCCGGGCAGGGGCACCGCCAGCAGCGGCAGCCCCGGCAATAGCAGCAGCCCCGCCATGACCCGGCGCGCCACCCGCAGATGCACCATGCACCGCCGCCATCCGACCGCGTCGCCCGCACGCACACAGCTCACGTCGCAGGAGGCGCGCGGCAACCAGGCATGCCCGGCTACCGGGGAAAGGTTCACCGCGCCGCACCGGCGAGCTGCGCCGCCGCCGATACCGATCGCAACCGCTTCAGGTACCGGCTGTCGGCGTTCTGCTTGCCCAGCAGCACGCAGAAGTCGCCCACGCCGAAATCCGGGTCGTGGGCGGGCTCACCGCAGACCCGCGCCCCCAGGCGCAGGTAACCGCGCATCAGCGGCGGAACCGACGGCCGTCGCGGCGGTGGAATGTCGTCGAGGGCCCTGCCGTTCACCCGAACCGGACGGTACGGGCGCACCCGATACTCTTGCGCGGCGGCATGCCGGCTGAGCACGAAGTCCCGCACACCCCGCAGTTCGGCGCCCGGAACCTGGACACCGTCGACGTCGATAGGCACCGACACGCACCCGGTCACGTAGTCATAGCCGCAGTGGTCCAGGTAGGCCAGGATGCCGGCCCACATGAGCAGCACCACGCCGCCATTGCGGTGGCCTTCGCGTACCGCGGCGCGGCCCATCTCCACCAGCGAGGGACGCAGCGAGTCGAACGCCCGTACATCGAATTCGGTTGCGGTATAAAGTCCCCCGGCGGCGATGGCACCCGTCGGCGGCAGCATCCGGTAGCAACCCACCAGCTCACCGGAGTTGTCCTCGCGGACCAGCAGGTGGTCGCAGTATTCGTCGAACCGGTCGGCATCCCGTTGGCCGTCGCCCGCCAGGGTGAAGCCGGGTGAAGTGCTGAACACCTGGTAGCGCAGCCGCTGGGCCGCCTCGATCATGCCGGGGTCGGTGGTCAGCAGCAGGGAATAGCGCGGCCCGCCCGGCGAACCGGAAACCGCAGACGAGCCACCGGGTTTGTCGCCGGCAATCAGAACAGAAGCAGTGCTCATAGGCACCAACGTGGCGCAGACGATGATCCGGCCGGCATCGCTGCGCTGACATGTCGGTGCACGTCAGATGACTAATTGTGCGGATTCGAGCCGCCGATATGTGATGCGTTCGCCAGCACCGCGCCGGTGTGACGAAGATCGCTCCTCGGCGAGCGGCTGACGGCGCCTAGGGGCTAGCCTTTGCGGGCCTTGATCGCCTCCGTCAGCTGCGGCGCCACCTTGAACAGGTCGCCGACCACTCCGTAGTCGGCGATCTCAAAGATGGGCGCCTCCTCGTCCTTGTTGACCGCGACGATGGTCTTGGAGGTCTGCATGCCGGCCCGGTGCTGGATGGCCCCCGAGATGCCCAGCGCGATGTAGAGCTGCGGGGACACCGTCTTGCCGGTCTGGCCCACCTGGAACTGGCCCGGGTAGTAGCCGGAGTCGACGGCGGCACGTGAGGCGCCGACCGCGGCACCCAGCGAGTCGGCCAGCGCCTCGACCACGCTGAAGTTCTCCGCGCTGCCCACACCACGACCACCGGACACCACCACGGTCGCCTCGGTCAGCTCCGGGCGGTCGCCGGCGACGGCGGGCTCGCGGGCGGTGATCTTGGTGGCGTTCTCGGCGGGTTCGGGCACTTCCACGGTGACCTGCTCGCCCGCACCGTCGGTCGGCTCCGCCTCGACGGCACCGGCGCGCACGGTGATCACCGGAGTGTCGCCATTGGCCTGCGCCTCGACGGTGAACGCGCCACCGAAGATGCTGTGGACGCCCTTGCCGCCCTCCTTGACCTCGACCACGTCGACCAGCAGGCCGGACCCGATGCGCGCGGCCAGCCGACCGGCGATCTCCTTGCCGTCGGCGGTGGCGGCCAGCAACACCGCGGCCGGAGTCGACGACTCGGCCAACCCGGCCAGCACGTCGACCACCGGGGTGATCAGGTACTTGTCGACGACGTCGGATTCGGCGACGTAGATCTTGGCGGCACCGGCCGCCTTGAGCCCGTCGATCAGCGGCGCCGCGGTCCCCGGCGTTCCGACGACGACGGCGGCCGGCTCGCCCAGGGCGCGGGCCGCAGTGATCAATTCGGCGGTGACCTTCTTCAGCGCACCTTCAGCGTGCTCGACCAGCACGAGTACTTCAGCCATCAGTTATTCGCTCTTCTCGTCTCGGGAATGGTCTTGGAGGACTGGTTCAGATGATCTTCTGGGCGACCAGATACTGCGCGATCTGATTGCCGCCTTCGCCCTCGTCGGTCACCTTCTCGCCGGCGGTCTTGGGCGGTTTCGGCGTCGACGACAACACCGTCGATCCGGCGTTGGCCAACCCGACCTCGTCGGGCTCGACCCCGATATCAGCCAGGGTCAGCACCGTGACCTCCTTCTTCTTGGCGGCCATGATGCCCTTGAAGGACGGAAAACGCGGTTCGTTGATCTTCTCGTTGACGCTGACCACTGCGGGCAGCGTGGCTTCGAGAGTGAAGACGCCGTCATCGGTCTCGCGCTCGCCGGTCACCTTGCCCCCTTCGACCGACAGTTTGCGCAGGTGGGTGAGCTGCGGCAGGCCCAGGTACTCGGCGATGATGGCCGGGACCGCGCCCCCGACGCCGTCGGTGGCCTCGTTGCCGGCGATGACCAGCTCGGTGCCCTCGATGGTGCCCAGCGCCCGCGCCAGCGCCCAGCCGGTCTGAATGACGTCCGAACCGTGCATGCCGTCGTCTTTCAGGTGGACCGCCTTGTCGGCGCCCATCGAAAGGGCCTTGCGGATCGCCTCGGTGGCTCGCTCCGGGCCGGCGGTCAGCACGGTCACCGACCCCTCGACACCGTCGGCAGCCTCTCGTTCGCGGATCTGCAGCGCCTCTTCGACCGCGCGCTCGTTGATCTCGTCCAGCACGGCGTCGGCGGCCTCGCGGTCCAGCGTGTAGTCGCCGTCGGTCAGCTTGCGCTCCGACCAGGTGTCTGGGACCTGCTTGATCAGGACCACGATGTTCGTCATGAGTGTGGCTCGTCCTCCTCGAAGGGCGTCCCGCAGCGGTCGGCCGCAGGACCTGGCTAGGCATTCAGCAACCGCAGGCTCGGGTTACTACCGGGTAACTTTGCGCGGTTCGCCTTCACACCATAGCGGGTCGCATCTGCCGAATTGCCCGCTGCTCCTCCGACCGCCGATTCGCCGGACCGCGGGTTCTGTCTCCTCCGATCCACTACCAGGTTCGCGAATCGCCCGGTAGGGGTTAGCCTGCCTATGCAATGAGCGCATTCGTTCCCGAGGTCGGCCGCCGGACCCCCGACGACATCCCATCGCCGGCCGCCCAAGCGGTCCCTGGGTTGACGCTGACGGGTGAGCGCACCATCCCGGACCTGGACATCGAGAACTACTGGTTCCGCCGGCACCTGGTGGTCTACGAGCGCCTGGCGCCGCGCTGCGCGGGCCGGGTGGTGTTGGAGGCCGGCTGTGGCGAGGGTTACGGCGCCGACCTGATCGCCGGCGTGGCCAGCCGCGTCATCGCGGTGGACTACGACGAGTCAGCCGTGGCCCACGTCCGCAGCCGCTACCCCCGGGTCGAGGTGATGCAGGCCAACCTCGCCGCCTTGCCGATGCCCGACGCGTCAGTGGACGTGGTGGTGAACTTCCAGGTCATCGAGCACCTGTGGGATCAGGGCCAGTTCGTCAGGGAATGCCTGCGGGTGCTGCGTCCAGCGGGGCTGCTGATGGTGTCGACGCCCAACCGGATCACCTTCTCGCCGGGCCGGGACACCCCGGTCAACCCTTTCCACACCCGCGAACTCAACGCCGACGAGCTGACCGAGCTGCTGGTCGACGCCGGATTTTCCGACGTGACCAGGTATGGCTTGTTCCATGGTCCGCGGCTGCGCGAGATGGACGCCCGCCACGGCGGCTCGATCATCGACGCGCAGATCGCCCGCGCGATGGCCGACGCGCCCTGGTCCCCCGACTTGATCGCGGACGTCGCCGCGGTGACCACAGCCGACTTCGAGATCGAAACCCGAGACATCGACGACAGCTTGGATCTGATCGCGATCGCGGTGCGCCGGTGAGCACGCCCGACGCATCCTCGAGCCCGGTCGCGGGCCTGTTCACCCTGGTGCTGCACACGCACCTGCCGTGGCTGGCGCATCACGGCCGATGGCCGGTGGGCGAGGAGTGGCTCTACCAGTCGTGGTCGGCGGCTTACCTGCCACTGCTTCGCGTCCTGCGCACCCTGGCCGACGAAGACCGGCACCGACTGGTCACCCTCGGGATCACGCCGGTGGTGAACGCCCAACTCGACGACCCGTATTGCCTCGACGGCATGCACCACTGGCTGGCCAACTGGCGGCTACGCGCCACCGAGGCGGCCAGCGTGCGCACGACTCCCAAGTCAAAGTCGGCCGGCTATGCGGCGTGTACGCCGGAAGCCTTGCGGGCCTTCGGTATTCGCGAGGAGGCGGAGGCCCACGCCGCCCTTGAGGACTTCGCCACACTATGGCGGCACGGCGGCAGCCCGCTGCTGCGCGAACTGATCGACGCCGGCACGGTGGAACTGCTCGGCGGCCCATTGGCGCACCCGTTCCAGCCGCTGCTGGCGCCGCGGCTGCGCGAGTTCGCGCTGCGCGAAGGCCTGGCCGACGCGGCGTTGCGGCTTGCGCACACCCCGACCGGGATCTGGGCGCCCGAATGTGCTTATGCCCCAGGCCTGGAACACGACTACGCCGCGGCCGGCGTGACACACTTCATGGTCGACGGCCCGTCGCTGCACGGCGACACCGCGCTGGGCCGGCCGGTCGGTGCGACCGACGTGATCGCTTTCGGGCGTGACCTGCAGGTCAGCTACCGGGTGTGGTCGCCGAAATCGGGCTATCCGGGCCACGCCGCCTACCGCGACTTCCACACCTACGACCACCTGACCGGCCTCAAGCCGGCCCGGGTCACCGGCCGCAATGTCGCCTCGGAGGCCAAGGCGCCCTACGACCCGGAGCGGGCGGACCGCGCGGTCGATGTCCATGTCGCCGACTTCGTCGACGTGGTCCGCAACCGTCTGCTCGCCGAATCCGAGCGCATCGGGCGTCCCGCTCATGTCGTCGCCGCGTTCGACACCGAGTTGTTCGGGCATTGGTGGTACGAGGGACCGACGTGGTTGGCGCGCACGCTGCGCGCCCTGCCCGCCGCCGGGGTGCGGGTCGGAACGCTCAGCGACGCGATCGAGAGCGGATTCGTCGGTCCTGCGGTCGAATTGCCGCCCAGCTCTTGGGGTTCCGGCAAGGACTGGCAAGTGTGGGCCGGTGAGAAGGTGGCCGATCTGGTTCAGCTCAACACCGAGGTGGTCGACACCGCGCTGAGCACGGTCGACAAGGCGCTGACCCAGACGGCATCGCTGGACGGGCCCATCCCCCGCGATCATGTCGCCGACCAGATCCTGCGCGAGACGCTGCTCACCGTGTCCAGCGACTGGCCGTTCATGGTCAGTAAGGACTCCGCCGCAGGCTATGCCCGTTACCGCGCCCACCTGCACGCACACGCCACCCGCGAGATCGCCGGGGCGCTCGCCTCCGGGCGCCGCGACAACGCGCAGCGGCTGGCCGACGGATGGAACCGCGCCGACGGGCTGTTCGGCGCCCTGGACGCGCGGAGGCTGCCGCGATGAGCTGCGTCGCCCGCGAGCGTCCTGATATGTACGTCGAAAGGCCGGTATTCGCGGCATTTTGGGGACACTCGCAGGTCCGCAAATGAAGATTCTGATGGTGTCGTGGGAGTATCCGCCGGTCGTGATCGGCGGGCTGGGCCGGCACGTGCATCACTTGTCCACCGCGCTGGCGGCGGCCGGTCACGACGTCGTCGTGCTGTCCCGCCGTCCCACCGGCACCGATCCCAGCACGCACCCGTCGTCCGACGAAATCAGCGAGGGCGTCCGGGTGATCGCGGCCGCGCAGGATCCGCACGAGTTCAGCTTCGGCAAGGACATGATGGCCTGGACCCTGGCGATGGGCCATGCCATGATCCGCGCCGGGCTGTCGCTGAAGAAACACGGAACCGACCGTCCGTGGCGACCAGACGTGGTGCACGCGCACGACTGGCTGGTAGCCCACCCGGCCATCGCTCTCGCCGAGTTCTATGACACGCCACTGGTTTCCACGATTCACGCGACGGAGGCGGGACGGCATTCGGGCTGGGTCTCCGGAGCGCTCAGCCGCCAGGTGCACGCCGTCGAATCGTGGCTGGTGCGTGAATCCGATTCGCTGATCACGTGTTCGGCGTCGATGAGCGACGAGATCACCGAGTTGTTCGGCCCCGGTCTGGCGGAAATCACCGTGATCCGCAACGGTATTGACGCGGCGCGCTGGCAGTTCGCGCCCCGCCGACCGCGCACCGGACCGCCCGAATTGCTCTTTCTCGGGCGGCTGGAGTACGAGAAGGGTGTGCACGACGCGATCGCGGCACTGGCCCGGATCCGGCGCCGTCACCCCGGTACCACCCTGACCATCGCCGGCGAGGGCACTCAACAGGACTGGCTGGTGGAACAGGCGCGTAAACACAAGGTGCTCAAGGCGACTCGATTTGTCGGGCACCTCGACCACAACGAACTGCTCGCTGCGCTGCATCGGGCCGACGCCGCGGTGCTGCCCAGCCACTACGAACCGTTCGGCATCGTGGCCCTGGAGGCGGCCGCGGCCGGCACTCCGCTGGTGACCTCGAACATCGGCGGTCTGGGTGAAGCGGTGATCAACGGGCAGACGGGGGTGTCCTGTCCGCCCCGCGACGTGCCCGCCCTGGCGGCCGCCGTGTGCAGTGTGCTCGGCGATCCGGTTGCAGCGCAGCGACGAGCGCGTGCCGCCCGCCAACGGCTCACCTCGGACTTCGATTGGAACACCGTTGCGCAGCAGACCGCCCAGGTTTATCTGGCCGCCAAACGGGGCGAACGCCAACCACAGTCGCGTCCACGCATCGTCGAGCACGCATTGCCCGACCGCTGAGCCGGTAGCGTCGTGACATGGGCATCGAATACTCCAGCGTCATCGACGCGCCGCGCGACGAAGTCTTCGCCTGGCATGCCAGGCCGGGTGCGTTCGAGCGGCTTTCTCCCCCCTGGCAGCCGCTGCGGCTGCTCACCGAGGCGGCCTCACTCAAGGATGGTCGCGCGACGCTGGCGCTGCCCGGCGGTTTGCGCTGGGTCGCCGAACACCAGCCGGAACTCTACGACCCACCGCGTCGTTTCGTCGACACCATCGGCAGCGACGGGCCGGCTTCGGTGCCGGCTCGAATCATGGTGCGGTGGCGGCACACTCACGAATTCGAAGAAGTCTCCGCTTCACGAACCCGGGTGATCGACCGCGTCGAGACGCCGGTGCCCGAGGCGGCCCTACGGTCCATGTTCGTCTACCGGCACCGGCAGCTGGCCGACGATCTGGCCGCGCACCGGTTGGCGACCGAGCATGGCCTAGCTCCGACAACCGTCGCGGTCACCGGGTCGTCGGGCCTGGTCGGTTCGGCATTGACCGCGTTTCTGAGCACGGGCGGCCATCGGGTGATCCGGCTGGTCCGCCGCGCCCCGCGCACCGCGGATGAGCGGCGCTGGAAACCCGACGACCCGGACCCGCAACTGCTCGCCGGCGTCGACGCAGTGATCCATTTGGCCGGAGCCTCGATCGCCGGGCGGTTCACCGACGAGCACCGGAAGGCGGTGCGAGACAGCAGGATTGGCCCGACGCGCCGACTGGCCGAACTGGTGGAGGGTTCCTCCGTCAAGGTGCTCGTGTCCGCTTCGGCGATCGGCTATTACGGCTACGACCGCGGGGACCAAGCGCTCACCGAAGACAGCGAGCGCGGTGACGGGTTCCTTGCCGATGTCGTCGCCGACTGGGAGGACGCCACCGCGCCGGCGCAGCAGGCCGGGGTGCGAGTGGTGAAGGTGCGCACCGGCATCGTGCAATCCCCGCGCGGCGGAACGCTGCGGTTGATGCGTCCGCTGTTCAGCGCCGGGTTGGGGGGTCGGCTCGGCGGCGGCCGCCAGTGGTTGTCGTGGATCGGGATCCATGACCTGGTCGACATCTATCACCGCGCGCTGTGGGACACCACGCTGTCCGGATCGGTGAACGCGGTTGCGCCGCATCCGGTTCGCAATGTCGATTACACCCGGACCCTGGCCCGCGTTCTGCGCCGGCCCGCAGTGCTGCCGGTGCCGACGTTGGGACCGCGGCTCCTGCTCGGCGAGCAGGGCGCCCGCGAACTCGCGTGCGCCAGTCAGCGCGTCGTCCCCAGCCGCCTTAACCAGGCCGGGCACCGATTCCGTCAGCCCGACCTCGATCAGGCGTTACGGCATCTGCTGGGCCGCAGCCGCTGAAGGAGATCCCTTAATTCGCTTTCCTGCCCTCGCGGCTGCGTCGGTAAGCGCGTGCCCGCAGATCCGTGAGCCATTCGGGAAAGAGTTTCAAGCCCGGGGCGGTGTTGACAACCGGATCGAACGATACGTCCTCGCCCTGCGGTAAGACACGGGTGAGCGTCAGTCGGGCCAGTCTCCCGAAATCGGATCTGCCACAGGCCTGATCGAGCACCACTTCGAGCCCACCGTGTTCGATCCGCTCTCGCACGGCGTCCAGCGATACGCCGAATCCGGTGATCTCGCTGACGATTCGGGCGCGCAGCCACCAGTATTTCCCGCCGTAGCGAAGCGGCATCAGAGTGCTCATGTTGTGGCCCGCCCACGACGTCACCGGCCGCAACGCCAGCGTGCGGCCCACGATCCCGGAGCCGGCCGACACCAGCAGGATGTCCCACGGTGTCCCGCTTTCCTGCGCCGGAACCCGCAGAGCCAAACCAATGAAGTCGGGCAGCGCGCCGGGAGTCCCGGTGGCTTTGGACAGCCGGGCGACCACGCCCGACGACGGGATGGGCAACCCGCTGGCCGGCGGCGCGATGCGTTCGACAGTTCCCTCGGCAAGCACGCCGAGCGGATGGAAGAAGCGTTTCCCCCGAATGGCCGATCCCCAGGCGAAGGGGCGCGCAACCAGATCGGAAATGTTCACCGGCGGCGAATTCCCGATCTGAGATGGCCGAAACCAGATCGTCCACCGCACCGTTCCACGAGATGGTCAATATGACCGCTCGCCGACCTGGCCTGCGTTGCGCCGATAAGCTAATCGGCGTATCGCGAAGAAGGATGCGGATAGGTGACCAAGCGCGGCGCTGCTGACCGTCGACCAGATCGAGCCGAACTCGAAAAGCTGATGTCGGCCGACCTGCGGGCTCTCACGGCGCAAGCCGATCGCATCGGACGCCACTTTGCGCGCGGACATGACGTCAGCGGCAGCGATTTTCATGCCTTGCTGCACATCATGGTCGCCGAGACGGCCGGCACGCCGTTGACGCTGGCGCAACTGCGACAGCGGATGGATATGTCGGCTCCTGCGATCACCTACCTGGTGGATCGCATGATCGACTCCGGCCACATTAGACGCGAGGCTGACCCGGCAGACCGGCGTAAGTCGCTGCTGCGCTACGAGAAGGCCGGAATGGCATTGGCGCGTGCCTACTTCACGCCGCTTGGCGGCGAACTACGCTCTGCGATCGCCGATCTGCCCGATCGTGATCTGGCCGCCGCGCATCGGGTTTTCACCGCGATGATCGAGGCGATGACAGCGTTCGAAGCCAAAGCCGTCAAACCGGCCAAACGGTCGGCGACCGATGCCAAGCGCACGACGACGAAGGCCCGCCGCCGCGCGGCTCGCTAGCGCTTTCCCCATGACGGCGGGGCTATCCGGTCCCAGCCCCGGTGACGGGCGCGTCAGTTTCGTCGATTGGCGTCGACGTGACCGCGGTGACCTGAGATCGACGCTGCGCAGAGCGCTGCCGGAACTTCCACGCCGAAACCACCGCCAGAACCGCGAGTGCGAGGACGGTCGGCCAGAACAGTACCTGCGCCAGCCACAAACGTCTTTGCACCCGTACCACTTTGCGTTCCGCACGCAACATCCGTCGCGATGCGGCTCTCACGTCCACGTCGCGCAGATACCCGGACGCCGGCGGTTCAAAACTCTTCGCCGTGCGCTGCCGGCCGGTGAGACCACAATCACGAGGTTCGGCATCTGCTGAGCTAGCGCCCATTCGGCGGGGCGCGCGCGGCGCATTTGCGGGCGGGCCGATGTTTGGCGAACAGCGCCCAGCGGGAATCGACAACTATCGGCGGGCAAGAATTCATCGACGCCCCCTACCAAGAGAGATCAGGAGGCAGATGTGGCAGAGCGAAGTGGACCCCTGGAGGCCGTCAGCGGCATCGTCGAGGGCATCAAGGGCAAGGTCAAGGAAGTCGTCAGCATTGTGACCCGCAACGACCAGCTGGGTCGCGAGGGCAGGGCTCAGCAGGACAAGGGCCAGGCGCAACGCGACGCGGCCAAGCGGGAAGCTGAGGCCGAGTCGGCCCGCGCCAGCGCCAAAGCCGCAGAGGAACGGCAGAAGAGCAACCAGTAGCTGACTTCTCTTCACGCGATGGGCCCAGCCGGTTCTCCGGCTGGGCCCATCGCTATTCCGCGCCAAATCCGTCTGGACAGCGAGCCCTACTATTCAGTAAGTTAATGTTTAAGATGCTGAACTTATGCGACGGCCCGGGGGTCAAGCCACGGCAGCGGGTCGAAGCGGCTCAACTTAGCCAGATGTCCGGCGTTTAGCGCTGCTCGAGCAGGGTGTGATCGCGGTTGTTTGAGCCACTCAGAGCCACGTCGGTCACCCCATCCGAAGGGAGTTCCGCGGGAGATGCGTGCTGCTTCACCGAGGATGGGGCTGGTCCCCACGCCGGCCGGCTGGTCCGTCGCCGGCGACTTCGCCGCGTGGCGTTCGAGCGTGCGCAGGGCCGTGCTTGCCGCGCTCGGTGATTTTGTCGCCGTCCGTCGCGCCGCTGAGTTGGACGGCGTCTGCATCGATGCTGCCGGCGACATCTTGGTGGAGTTCGTCCGAGACGGCAAATGCCTGCGTTCGACCTTCATGTACCTGGGCTGGTTGTGCGGCGCGCCGCCCAGTGACGCGGCGTTACGTGCCGCGGCCAGCTTGGAATTGCTGCATGCCTTCGCGCTTCTGCACGACGATGTGATGGACGATTCGTCGCAACGACGCGGCCGTCCTTCGGCGCACCTTCAATTCGCGAGCTGGCACCGCGAACGCGGATTGTCCGGCTCGGCGCGGCGCTTCGGCGAGTCGTCGGCCATCCTGTTGGGCGATCTTTGCCTGATCTGGGCCGAACAGATGTTGCGGGAAAGCGGTGTTGACCCGCGATGTCTTCGGCGAGCCTGGTCGCGCTACGACGCTATGCGCACCGAGCTTGCGGTAGGCCAGTTCGGCGACCTGATGTCGGACGCCCGTCAGATGCCCACCCTGAAGACCGTGCTGGACGTGGCCCGGCGTAAATCCGGCAATTACACCGTGCGCCGTCCGCTGGAGATCGGCGCGGCGATGGCCGACTGCGACCAGCGCACGATGTCCAGTCTGGGCCGCTACGGCGTCGCGGTCGGCGAAGCCTTCCAGCTTCGCGACGACCTGCTGGGAGTCTTCGGCGCACCCGCTGTCACCGGCAAGCCCTGCGGTGGAGATCTACTGGAACGCAAGGCGACCAGCGTCGTCGTGGCCGCGTACCAGATGGCCGACCCGCCGACCCGACGAGAACTGACCGAGCTCGCGGAATGCGTCATGCTCGACGATGCGGCCGTAGAGCGGTGGAAGGCATTGATTCTCGCGACCGGGGCGGTGCAGTGGATCGAAGACATGATCGGTCGTCGCGTGGTCGCCGCCCGAAAAGCGTTGACCGACACCGCCATCGACGACTCGATTCGCTCCGCCTTGGCTGATATGGCCGTCGCGTGCACGGAACGCTGCGAATGACCAAGCGGACGATCGACGGACCCAGCGACCACGTGATCGTGGTCGGCGCGGGCCTGGCCGGCCTGTCGGCGGCGCTGCACCTGGCCGGCCGGGGACGGCAGGTCACCGTCGTCGAACGTCACCCGTGGCCAGGCGGACGGGCCGGTCGCCTGGATGTCGACGGCTACCGAATCGACACCGGCCCGACCGTGCTCACCATGCCCGACATCATCGACGACGTGTTCGCGGCCGTCGGCGAAAACCGGTCCGGCCGGCTGGATCTGCTGCCGGTGGATCCCGCTTACCAAGCGGTGTTCGCCGACGACAGTTCGTTGCGCGTCCACGCCGACGTCGGCCAAATGGCCGCAGCCGTCGAAGAATTCGCCGGAGCTGAGCAAGCGGCGGGCTACCTGCGGCTGCGGGCCTGGCTGGAATCCCTGTACCGCACCGAATTCGACGGGTTCATCGCCGCCAACTTCGATTCCCCACTGGGCCTGCTCACCCCGCAATTGGCTCGGCTGGCCGCGATCGGCGGCTTTCGCAAGTGGGACCGAATGGTCAAGCGCTACATCTCCGACCCGCGGTTGCAGCGGGTCTTCACGTTCCAATCGCTCTACGCCGGGGTGGCTCCCCGCGACGCGTTGGCGGCCTATGCGGTCATCGCCTACATGGACACCATCTCGGGCGTGGTGTTTCCGCGGGGGGGCGTCCGGGCGCTCCCCGACGCGCTTGCCGCGGCAGCCGTGGATGCCGGTGTCCGGTTCTGCTACAACACGATGGTCACTGGCTTGGAGACCGGCGGTGGGCGGGTGCGGGCCGTGCACGCCGGCCAAGAGCGCATCGCCTGCGACGCGGTGGTGCTGACCACCGAGCTGCCGCAGACCTATGCACTGCTGGGCAGAAGGCCGCGCCGCGCCATCCCGCTGCGCCCGTCGCCGTCGGCCGTCGTGGTCCACGCGGGGTGCCGCAACGTCGAACCGCAGACGGCACACCACACCATCTTGTTCGGCGACGCATGGAATGACACCTTTACCGACATCATCGACGACGGGCAGCTCATGCGGGATCCGTCGGTGCTGGTCACCCGTCCTACCGCGACGGATGCGACGCTGGCTCCTACCGGACGCGATCTGCTGTACGTGCTGGCACCCGCGCCCAACCTCACCCGCGGCGGCATCGATTGGGACGACGTCGGCAAACCCTACGCGGACCAGCTTTTCGAGTGCGTCGAGCAACGCCTGATGCCCGGTCTACGGGAACACGCAACGGTTTTCGACATCGTCACGCCCGCCGACTGGGCCCGTCAAGGCATGGCGGCCGGTAGCCCTTTCGCACTCGCCCACACCTTCGCCCAGACCGGCCCGTTCCGGCCGTCCAACATGGTGCGCGGGATCGACAACGCGGTACTTGCCGGGTCGTCCACGGTCCCCGGCGTCGGCGTGCCCACCGCCCTGATCTCCGGGCGACTGGCCGCAGATCGCGTCACCGGCACCCGCACCCGGCCGACGACGCACCTCGACATGAAAGCCCGACAACCATGATCCGCAGCGAGCTTGACGCCGCCGGGATCACCGTTCCCCGGTTGCGCGACGGCTACCGCCGCTGCCGGGAACTCAATGCCGCTCATGGCCGGACCTTCTTTCTGGCCACCCGGTTGCTCGCTCCGGATCAGCGCCCGGCGGTACACGCGCTCTACGGCTTCGCGCGGTACGCCGACGACATCCTCGACGAGCTCGACCCCGACATCGGCGCTGAGATACGGGCCCGACGGCTACAGCAGCTTTCCGATCAGTTCTTCGACAACTCCGAAGAGCAAACGAATCCGGTACTCGTCGCGGTTACCCACACCGCGCGCCGCCACCAGATCGGCACCGAATTGTTCGAAGACTTCCTGGCTTCGATGCGAATGGACCTCACCGTCACCGACTATCCCGACCGCCACGCGCTCAACCTCTACATGCGCGGCTCCGCCGAAGCCATTGGACTGCAACTACTTCCGATACTGGGCACCAGGTCCACCCGCGAAGAGGCTGCCCCCTACGCGGCAGCGCTCGGCAGGGCATTTCAGCTCACCAATTTTCTGCGCGACGTCGACGAGGACCTGCTGCGCAACCGAATCTATTTGCCCGCTGACGAACTGAGTGCGCACGGCGTCGACCGGGACCTGCTGATGTGGTGTCACACGCACCGGCGCACCGATCGCCGGGTCCGCTCCGCCCTGGCCGCACAACATGACATCGCCCGGGAGACTTATCGGTTCGCCGACGCCGGGATCGAGATGCTGGCACCGCGGTCCCGGCCGTGCGTGGCAACCGCGAGCGCGCTGTATGCGGAAATACTGGACCGCATCGAAGCAAGCGACTTCGCAGTGTTCAGTCACCGGGCGACCGTTGGCAGAGCCCGACGGCTGCAGGTCGCCGGGGCGGGCCTGATCCGGGCGTGGCGGGCACGGAATGAGGCCGCATGAGCGATCATTGGCAATACCTTCTGGTCCTGGCTGCATGCCTGGTGATCACCGCACCGCTGGAATTGTTCGGTAGCGGCGTCTACCGCCGCTGGCGACGCGCCGCCCGCGCCGTTCTGCCGGTCGCGGTGCTGTTTCTCGTCTGGGACGAGCTAGCGGTCGCAGCACATGTCTGGAGCTACGACAGCCACTATCTCACCGGCCTGAGCATCCCGTTTGGAATCCCGATCGAAGAGGTGTTGTTCTTCCTGGTCATCCCGCTGTGTGCGCTGCTGACCTACAACGCGGTGAGCACCATCCTGCATCGGTTGAAGCGTCGATGACCGGCCTTGGCTACACCGTCCCGGCCGCTGCGGCCGTCGTCATCGTCTGCGCGACGGAACTGATGTTTTTGCGTACCGGGCTGTTTCGGCGCCCGGCCTATTGGCTGTCGATGCTGATCGTGCTCGGCTTCCAGATCCCGGTCGACGGCTGGCTGACGAAGCTGAGCTCCCCTATCGTCAGCTACCACCAACGCCAGATCAGCGGTCTGCGTTTTCCGTTCGACATTCCAATCGAAGATTTCCTGTTCGGCTTCGCGTTGGCCACCGCGGTGCTGCTGTTGTGGGAACGGCAACATGGGCGTCGATGAAACGCGCTTGCATCCCGGGGACTTGTCGGCGGCATTCGACGTCGGCGCCGCCGCATATGACCGGTTGGTCGGGGCCAGCCCGGGCTACCACGCCGATTTGCGGCTCTCGGCGCGCCGCATGCGGATCCCGTTGCGCGGCAGGGGTTTGTGGCTGCTCGACGCCGGATGCGGGACCGGCGCGTCGACTGCCGCGCTACTTGCCAGCGCCCCCGAAGCCGACATCATCGCGGTAGACGCGTCGCGCCGAATGCTCGACATGGCGCTCGCGAAGAATTGGCCGGAGTCGGTGCGTTTCGTGCACACACCCGTCGAGCAGCTGGAAGAGCACGGCATCACCGGACCGTTCGACGCCATCCTGGCCGCGTACCTGGTGCGCAACCTAGCCGACCGGGACAATCAACTGCGGCGCTTCCGCACGCTGCTCCGGCCGGGCGGCACCTTGGCCGTGCACGAGTATTCGGTGCGGGACTCCCCTGCGGCGACGCGACTTTGGCGGGCGGTGTGCTGGGGCATCATCATCCCGGCCGGATGGTGGTACACCGGCGACACCGAGCTTTATCGCTACTTGCTGCGCAGCGTGGTGGAATTCGACGGCGCGGCACGGTTTCGGCGCCGCCTTGCCGACGCCGGGTTTACCGCCGTACACAGCGAAACGATGCCTGGCTGGCGGGCCGACATCGTGCACACCTTTCTGGCGGACGCACCATGAGGACCGACCGCCGACGCCAAATCCATCCCGCGCCAGCGGGATTGTTCAGCCCCGCGGCGGCGCAACCCAGGGCCGTCGTCGTCGGCGCCGGGATCGCGGGGCTGACCGCCGCTACCGGCCTGGCCGAGCGCGGCGTCGCCGTCGATGTCATCGAACGCGAACATTACCTCGGTGGGCGCGTCGGCGGCTGGACCGAGCACCACGACGGCACGGACCTGGCGATGAACCGCGGATTCCACGCATTCTTCCGCCAGTACTACAACCTGCGAGAACTCCTGCGACGCGTTGATCGGCAGCTGCGCATGCTTACGCCGGTCGACGACTATCCGCTGATCGACGGCACCGGCCGGCGAGACAGCTTCCGCGGGCTCCCGCGCACCCCGCCGTGGAACGCGCTCGCGTTCGCCGCACGCAGCCCGACGTTCCGGCTACGCGACTTCGCGCACATCGATGCTCGGGCTGCCGCGCCGCTGGCTGCGGTGTCAGTACCGGAAATTTATTGGCGGCTCGATCACCTGGATGCGGAGACGTTTCTGAAGAGCATCCGTTTCCCCGAGGCGGCAAGACATCTCGCCTTCGAGGTGTTCTCCCGTAGCTTCTTCGCCGACCCGACCCAGCTCTCGGCCGCCGAGTTGGCGACGATGTTCCATATCTACTTCCTGGGTTCCAGCGAGGGACTCATCTTCGATGTCGCCAACGCGAACTACGACACCGCCCTGTGGCAGCCGCTGCAACGCTATCTCGAGCGGCGCGGGGTGCGGTTCCGGCTCGGCACCTGCGTCTCGCGCGTCGAGAGGCACAGCGCGAAAAGCTTTCGCGTGCATACCGATTCCGATGAGCATACCGATACCGACGCCGTGATACTCGCCACTCACGTCGCAGGCCTGCAGCGGATCGTCGCTGCGTCATCGGATTTGGCCGACGACACCTGGCGGGCACGCATCGCAGCCATGCGCACCGCGCCGTCGTTCGCGGTGCACCGGCTATGGCTTGACCGCCCCGTCGCCCACAACCGCCCGGCATTTCTGGGCACGGCGGGCCACCCGCCGCTCGACAACATCAGCGTGCTGGAGCGTTACGAACATCAAGCCGCGCAATGGGCCCGAGAGCACCACGGTTCCGTGGTCGAACTGCATTCCTATGCCCTGGAATCGGAACCGTCCACGACCGTCGCGATACGTCAGCTGCATCGCCTGTATCCGGAAACGACGGCGGCGCAGGTGGTCTGCGAACGGGTGCTGCATCGCAGCGACTGCCCGCTCTTTGCGCCCGGGACATATGCAGACCGGCCGGGAGTGGTCAGCCCGGTACCCGGACTGGTACTGGCCGGCGACGCAATCCGGGTCGATCTGCCGGTGGCACTCATGGAGCGTGCCGCCACCACCGGCTGGTGCGCCGCCAATCGATTGCTGCGGCAATGGAACCTGGCCGGGCACCCGTTGCACACGGTGCCCAACCACGGCCGCGTGCCGCTGCTGCGCTGGCTCGCCAACCATGAAAGATCAAACCGACGATGAATCTTCTGCAACGCCTCGGCCGGCGATGGCCCAAAGACCTTCCGCTGCAGCTGGTCCCGCGAACATCATGGACCGAACAACGCCCCACGTATCGGGAGGCACAACCTTCGATCATCGACGGCGCGCTGATGCGATCGCAGTCAAAACCGACCGGCAATTGGTACGCGTTCGCCGCCAGCCGCGCCATCCGGGCCGGAAAACCATTCGGTTCCTGTGTCGGCGGAACCGAAATCGTCGCGTGGCGCGACCAGCAGAACCGGTTACAGGTCGGTCCCCGAAGTTGCCCGCACCTTGGCGCGGACCTGGCGACCGGCACCGTGCACGGTGGCTTGCTGATCTGCCGATGGCACGGACTGGCCCTGGACGGCAGCGGCTGCGAGTTCGGCTGGACGCCGCTGCCCAGCCACGACGACGGCGTCCTGGCCTGGGTGCGTCTTGACCGGGTCGGCGGCGAGACGCCGCTGGACGAGCCTCTGATTCCGGCCCGACCCACCGGGGACACGATTGCAGCGGTCACCCGGCTAATCGGTGTGTGCGAACCACCCGACATCATCGCCAACCGACTCGATCCCTGGCACGGCGCATGGCTGCACCCATATTCGTTCACCCGACTCCAGGTGCTCACCACACCGACCGAGCAAGCCGACGAATTCCTGGTCGCGGTGACCTTCCGGATCGGCCGGGCGGGCGTACCCGTCATCGCCGAGTTCAGCTGTCCTGACGCGCGCACCATCGTGATGCGCATCGTGGACGGCGAAGGAATAGGCAGCGTAGTCGAAACACATGTTGCGCCAATCGGTTCGGGAGAGGACAGCCGCCCGCGTACGGCAGTGCTCGAAGCGACGATCGCGCATTCGGACCGTCCGGGTTTCAAACGGGCACGCCTGGCCGCGCCGTTGGTCTCACCCCTGATGCGCTACGCGTCCACCCGGCTGTGGCGCGACGACCTCGCCTACGCCGAACGCCGCTATCACCTGCGCTCCTGCTTAGCCCGGCGCGGGACGGGGTAGACACAACCATGAAAACTCGATCATTTGGTTCGGCCCAGCGGGCCACCGAATCCGGTTCTGCCGCTGACACATCGAGAACCGGAAGTTCGCCGTTCACCAAGCTCTCCGCGGCCTGGTGGGCGCTTGTCGTCGGCCTGCTGGTCCTCGCCGTCTTACTGATATTCGTCGCGCAGAACACCGACCCCGTGCCCGTGCACTTCCTCGGATTGCATTGGAGCTTGCCCGTCGGTGTGGGCTATTTGTTGTCCGGTGTGGCGGGGGCGAGCGTCACCATGCTGGTCGGCGCTGCACGAATGATCCAGCTCCGCAGGGCGGCGCGGCGAACGATCAGGCCGGTTTGACCTTGGCGTCCGGATTGCGCCGCGTAGCGGCACGTGCTGCCGTCGTTCTATTTACTTAACTATTAAGCTGATGAACGGCAGCATGCCAGCCGAAAGGATAGCGATCAGATGGACACACCCAAGCGCGCCACCGTTCGGTTGAGCATCAAGCGCACTGGCGAACAACCGATGCAGACGAGCTACGACGGCGAGGCCAGGCGGGCCGCTGTCGAGGCCGCGGGGAAGATGTCCGAGGCGCTGGAGACGATCGAGCGCGCACGTGGACACCTGTATGCGTTTCATCAGCTGACCGGGCGCGCCGACTTTCAACTCGACGCAGTGGTGGAGCAGCTGTCCGAGCTTGGACACACCGATTTGGCCGAGCGCATCCGCCACGAACTGCTCGGTCGCAATGTGCTGCCCGGACGCTGGAGTTTCCAGGTCGTCGACGACTACGACGACGGCTATTACCAGTGCTTCCAGCAGATTGAACGGTTGACCAGAGCCCGGCTCACCGGCGGGCGGCGCCATGTCTTCGAAGCCGAGATGAAACAGCGCCGGCGGACCGCCGGTCACCCCGCTCATACCGCAGCGCCCGACGACGACCCGACGGCCTAGTCAACGCCTACTCGATCGGCGTGACACCAAAGCGACGCAGTGCCGGCAGATCTGGTGCGCCGCACCCATGCAGACAGATGCGAAGCTCGTCGACGAAGTGCTGCAACCATGCCGTCGCCGCCGCGTCGGACTCGATCGCGGCCCCGAGCAACGGACGCGCGATCGCCACCACGTCGGCCCCCAGTGCGATCGCTTTGGCCGCATCCATACCGGTGCGGATCCCACCGGAGGCCACCAACGGAATGCCTGGCAGCGCGGCACGCACCTCCGATATCGCTTGGGCCGTGGGTATTCCCCAATCGGCCAGCTCCGGATGGCGCAACTCGCCGTAGCGAACCAGTTGCTCGACCCGCGACCATGAGGTGCCACCGGCGCCGGCGACATCGATGGCCGCCACCGGCGAGTCACCGGTATACCGCAGCAATTCAGCGACGGCGGCAGCGCCGATCCCGTGCCCTACCTCCTTCAGCAGCACCGGATAGCCGAGCATGGGAACGACGTCGTGCAGCCGGTCCACCGAACCGCCGAAGTCCGTGTCGCCATTGCGCTGCATCGCCTCTTGCAACGGATTAGTGTGCACTGCAAGGGCATTAGCACCCACCCGGTCGAGCGCCTGGACGATGTCGGGCACTGCATCCTTGGTCAGTTGTGCGAGTCCGATGTTTCCGAACAACAAGACGTCGGGTGCGACATCACGCACGGTGAAGCTCGCGGCGGCGCGCTCCCCCCTTGCGCTGTCGAGCATGACCCGCTGCGACCCGAGCATCATCCCGACGCCGAGCCGCTGAGCGGCGGCGGCCAAATTCCGGTTGATGGTTCCAGACAACTCCGCGCCGCCGGTCATGGCGCCGACCAGTACGGGGGCTCGCAACCGTACACCGAAAAATTCGACGGACAGGTCGATGTCGTCGAGGCTGGTCTGGGTCAGGGCGTTGTAGGGCAGGCGATAGCGTTCCAGGCCGGTCGTGACAGCGCGATAATCCACGTCGCCCTCTAGACAGACGTCGATGTGGCGTCGCTTGCGAGTGGTCAGCTCGGCCTTGTTATCCGCCATTACTTAGTTAAGCACATGAATCTTTCATCAGCTTAACTAGTGCGTATTTTGCACGCGAGTCAGCCTGTATCAGACCACATTTCACTGGGAGGAACTAACGATGCTGATGTTCGGTCGCCGTCCAGCCGGCAATGCGCACCGGTCCCCTCCCCGGCGACTGGCCATCGATGTACAGCTGCTGCATGACCGCCTGCCAGGACTCCGCCGTGGGACCCGAACCCGCTGTGCCCTCGTACAATCCGACGATCACGGCACGGTTGTCCTCGGTCAAGGTGTACACCGGTCCGCCGGTGTCACGTCCGTCGGAGGCCACACCGGTAATGGCAAATCGGTTGTTGTTCACCGTCCCGACCCGGCCACACGTCTCGCCGGTCGCGATGCCGTAATGGCATACCCAATCACCTTGCTGCGCGCGCGCTCCCGGCTTGGACTGCAATTGGCGTCCGGTGGGCAAGACATCCGATGCCCGCACGTCGTCGGCCAGCTTGACGACTTCGTACTCCACCTCCGACGACGAGCCGTCTGCAGCGGGGGTGGCGGCGTCGTGGCGCGCGGTTACCACGCCGCCAAGTACATTTCCGTGGCTGTCGGTCACCACCGACCCGCCATCGCATTGACCGGTGGCCAACGCAATCCGCAGCGTCATCTCGACCATTCCCAGGGTGCATACCGTGCTGCCCTGCCGAATTTCCATACCGGGAAATATGTTGGCGACCGGGTCGGCCCATGTCGGCGGGGCGACACCCACCGCAGCGGCGGCGAGTGCGCTTGCCAGGCAACATGACGCCCGGTGCACCGCTTTCATTGATCCGCACCGCCCTCGCGCCGGAAAAGGACAAACTCCAAACTTGTCATTCGGGCCACACCTGCCATCCAGTTCACGCCGAATACCCGGTACTCATTGGCCCAAACCGCCGACAGATAGACGAATTCAAACTGATTCCTCAAGGGTACCGAAGAACACGATTTCCCGACTCTTTTCACGTATATGCCGGGCGTGTCAGGATGCGTAGCACACCTAAGATCGGAGCCGCAGGATGAAATCAGCCGACGAAAATGGCCGCTACTTTCCGTATCGCTACGATTCCCGGCTGGCTCCGATGTGGCTGCCCTTTCGGTGGCCTGGACCGCAAGGGGTGACCCTCACCGACGACGGCCGTTTCCTCGCCCGCTACGGCCCCTTTCGGGTGGAGGCTCCGCTGACTTCGGTGGTCGACGCCCACGTCACCGGCCCGTATCGATGGTGGACGGCCGTCGGGCCCCGGCTCTCGATGGCCGACGACGGGCTCACCTTCGGGACCAATGCCAGTGCCGGAGTATGTGTCCATTTCGATCCGCGTATTCGCCGCGTCATCGGCTTCCGCGACCACTCGGCGCTGACCGTCACGGTCGCCGATACCGCTGGGCTGGTCGCGGCGCTCAAGGGCGCTAAGTAACTGCGTCTTCCGGCCCGGGGGCGCCGAGCCCAGCCTGGAACCGGCGCATGGCAGCGGTCAGCGCAGTGAAGACCCGATGCGCGGCCGCCAGATCGGCTTCGGGCAAGCCGCTCAGCTCCTCGTGGGTGAACGTCCTCAGCGGATCGAAGAACGACCGCGCCGCCTCGAGGCCGGATTCGGCGTAGCGCAGGATGACTTTGCGCCGGTCGTTGGGGTGCGAGTCGCGCCGGACGTGGCCGGAGTCGATCAGCCGGTCCACCAGGTAGGTGATCGCGCCGCCGGACAGCCCCATCCGCTGGCTGAGATCTCCCGAAGTCATCGGCCGGCCGGCGGTTTCGGCGACCATGATGTGAAGCAACGCGCGAAAGTCGGTCGGCCGCACCCGATGCACTGCCGCGAACAGCCGGCCGATCTGGTCCGATTCGGCAGATATCTCGCGCAGGTCGGCCGTGATCAGCGACTCCAGCTCACTGCGGGCCCGAGCATCCATAGCGTTGTGCAGCATAGCCCCGTGCGCAAAATAACTTAAGTTGATTAATGTTTTATTTATTGAAATGCTTGGCTGCGTGGTGTGGGAACGTCTCGCGGCGGCCGTGACGGGCCGTCGTTCCTGGCTGCCGGCATCAGGCCTGGTGCTAGTGGCGTGCGTTTTCATGCTGGCGGTCGGCGGCAACGCCGCGGCGGGACAGCCACCGCCGCAGCTGCCCGCCGGTTCGGACACCGCCCGGGTCGAGGCACTGGCGCGCAGCTTCCCCGGCGGCGACGAAGTTCCGGTGATCGTCGTGGTCACCCGCGGCGACGGTGCGGTGCTGGGCACCACCGACCTGGCGGCCGCCCAGCAGGCCCGCGACCGGATGCAGGCCGTGCAACAGCACATTCCCGCGCCTGGCCCGCCGATCGTGTCCGCCGACGGCAAAGCCGCGATCGGCATGGTGTCAATCGGAGCTGACGTGACGGGTCTGGCCCTCAACAACCGCGTCGCCGAGTTGCGCAACGCCGTGCGCGCCGGCCTGCCAGCCAGCCTCGAGGCGCACGTCACCGGCGGACCAGCGTTCGGCGCCGATATCGCCAGCGCTTTCACCCATGCCGACATCACCTTGCTGGCGGTGACGGCGTCGGTGGTCGCGCTGCTACTGATCGCCACTTATCGTTCACCGGTGCTGTGGCTGGTGCCGCTGCTGGTGATCGGATTCGCCGACCGGACCGCGGCCGCCGTGGGCACCGCCGTGGCGTCGGCAACCGGTTTGAGCTTCGACGGCGCCACCTCCGGGATCACCAGCGTGCTGGTGTTCGGTGCCGGTACCAACTACGCGCTGCTGCTGATTTCCCGCTATCGCCAAGAACTTCGGCGTCACGCCGAGCACCGCCAGGCACTGCGCCAGGCGGTGCGAATGGCTGGACCGGCGATCGTGGCCAGCAACGCCACCGTGGTGCTGGCGCTGCTCACCCTGATCCTGGCGGAAAGCCCCAGCACCCGAAGCCTAGGTGCCCTGGCGGCGTGTGCCCTGGTGGTGGCCGCGGTGTCGGTGCTATTTGTGTTGCCACCGCTGCTGGCGCTGTTCGGCCGACGATTGTTCTGGCCTTGTGTGCCGCAACCTGACGCCGAAGCCGCACTCGTGGAGTCGGGACCCTGGCACCGCATCGCCGAACGGGTGGCCCAGCGTCCAGTGCTGGTCGCCGGCACCGCGATCGCGTTGCTGGGCGTGCTGGCGACCGGTTTGCTGGGTACCGACGTCGGTCTGTCGCAGACCCAGCAGTTCCGCGTGGCGGCCGACTCTGTGTCCGGATTCGACACCGTGGCAAGGCATTTCCCTGCCGGCTTGACCAACCCGACAGTGGTGGTCGCTGCGACGGACCGCGCGCAGCAAGTGCAGCAAGCCGTAAGTGCCACTCCCGGCGTCGTCTCGGTGACCGAGACCGGCCGGTCGACTTCCGGGCTGACCCGGTGGTCGGTGGTCATCGATGCGGCCCCGGCATCCGACCAGGCGTTCAAAACCATTGCGGCACTGCGTCATTCGACTAAGAACGACGCGCTGGTGGGCGGACCCGACGCGCAGGCCCTCGATGTCCGCGACGCTGCACGACACGACCGACTGATGCTGATCCCCGTGATATTGGTCGTGATTTTGCTGGTCCTGTATGCGTTACTGCGATCGGTGTGGGCGCCGCCGACGCTGCTGGCCGCGACGATCCTGGGTGCGCTGGCCGCGCTCGGCATGGGCGGCTGGGCCAGCGTGCATGTGTTCGGCTTTCCCGGCCTGGACCAAAGCACGCCCTTGTTCGCATTTCTGTTTCTGGCCGCCCTCGGCGTGGACTACACCATCTTCCTGGTCACCCGCGCCCGGGAAGAATCCGCGGACCACGGCGCCGCCCGGGGGATGGTCCGTGCGGTGTCGGCCACCGGAGGCGTCATCACCAGCGCCGGAATCGTTTTGGCCGCGGTCTTCTGCGTGCTGGGCGTATTGCCGTTGATCGTGTTGACCCAGTTGGGCATCATCGTCGGCCTGGGCATCCTGCTCGACACATTCGTCGTGCGCACGCTGGTCATTCCCGCGCTGTTCGCGCTGATCGGTGACCGCATCTGGTGGCCCAATGACCCGACCACCCCCAAAACCGTTGAGCAGCAAGCGGAATCAGCACAACCCACACGCGCCGGAGGCCCTCGTGAATAAGTCCACATTGACCGGCACCACGCTGGCGGTCGCCGCGACGGCAGTCAGCGGCAGCATTGCCAGCCCAAGCCGCACCGCCGGCTGGTATGCCCGCGTGCGCAAGCCTTCGTATCAACCGCCCAGCACCGCCTTCCCGATCGTCTGGACAACCCTGTACGGCGACATCGCGGCCACCTCGGCGATGACGATCGACAAATTTCGGGCAGCGGGCCGACACGACAAGGCACGCCGGTACATCACCGCGTTGAGCATCAACCTGACACTCAACGCGGGATGGAGTTGGCTGTTCTTTCGCTACCACAAACTCGGTGCGTCCGCACTCGGCGCCGCCGCGCTGACGGTGAGCAGCGCCGACCTGGCCAGGCGGGCCGCCGAGGCCGATCCGCGGGGCGGAGCTGCGCTGTCGCCGTACCCGCTGTGGTGTGCCTTCGCCACCGTGCTCTCCACCCACATCTGGCTACTCAATCGCTGAAACATGCCGACGCTCTTATGGTTTCGACGTGACCTGCGGCTGCAGGATCACCCGGCGCTGGCCGCTGCGGCCGATGGCGAGGATGTCCTGGCCTGCTTCATCCTGGACCCGCGGCTGGTGGCGTCGTCGGGTCAGCGGCGGTTGCAGTACCTGGGTGACGCGCTGCGGCAGCTAAGTGACGACCTCGACGGGCGGCTGTTGGTGACGGATGGTCGGCCCGAGGAGCGAATTCCTCTGATCGCCAGGGAAATCAGTGCGTCCTCGGTGCACATGTCGCAGGACTTCGCGCCGTACGGACGGCGCCGCGACGAGCGGGTGCGCGCGGCGCTGGGTTCGGTGCCGCTGATCGCCACCGGGTCACCGTATCTGGTTTCCCCTGGGCGTGTCCGGAAAGCGGACGGCAGCCCCTACCAGGTGTTCACACCGTATCTGCGAGCTTGGCGCGACGCCGGATGGCGGCCGCCGGCGCGATCCGGGGCCGGCCTCGCGCGTTGGCTCGACCCGGCCGAGTTGAGCGTGGACCGTTGCGAAATCCCGGACCCCGGCGTCACTCTCGCCGTTGCGGCCGGTGAAGAGGGAGCGCGCTCGCAATGGGCGGCGTTCGTCGCCGACGGACTGGGTCGCTACGCCGACTGTCGTGACCGGCCCGACCTCGAAGCCACCAGCGGCATGTCGGCGCATCTCAAGTTCGGCACCATCCACCCGCGAACCATAGTCGCGGATCTGGACCTGCGCCACACCGGTTCGCAACAATACCTGCGCGAGTTGGCCTTTCGCGACTTTTATGCGGCGGTGCTGTATCACTGGCCGGACAGCGCGTGGCGCAATTGGAACGGTGATTTCGACGCCATCCAGACCGACACCGGGGCAGAGGCTAAGCGGCGCTTCGAGGCCTGGAAGGCCGGTGAAACCGGCTTCCCGATCGTCGACGCCGGAATGCGCCAACTGCGCGCCACCGGTTTCATGCACAACCGGGTACGGATGATCGTCGCATCATTCTTGGTCAAAGACCTGCATCTGCCGTGGCAGTGGGGTGCCGCGTGGTTCATGGATCAGCTCACCGACGGCGATCTGGCGAGCAATCAGCACGGGTGGCAGTGGTGCGCGGGATGCGGCACCGACGCCGCGCCGTATTTCCGGATATTCAACCCCACGACGCAAGGCGAAAAGTTCGATCCCTCAGGCGATTACATTCGGCGCTGGGTTCCGGAGCTACGCGACGCGGACGCGTCGGGCAAAGGTGAACGGCCGCAACAGTATCCGGCGCCGATCGTCGACCATCGCGCCGAGCGCGCCGAGGCATTGCGGCGCTACCAGGAACTGGCCTGAGCTACCGGGACGCTTTCTTGCGTTCGATGTCGGCCAGCGCGGCGGCCAGTTCGGCGCGCTGCGCTGCCGAGCTCTCCCATGACAGCTTGCGATTCTTGACGATCTTGGCCGGCGCGCCGACCGCGATCGAATAGTCCGGGATGACACCGCGGACCACCGCGTGCGATCCCAGTACGCAGCCGCGTCCGATGGCTGTGCCGCGCAGGATGGTCACCTTGGTCGCGATCCAGGTGTCCGGTCCGATCCGCACCGGGGATTTGACGATGCCCTGATCCTTGATCGGGACGTTGATGTCGTCCATCCGGTGGTCGAAGTCGCAGACGTAGACCCAGTCGGCCATCAGCGCCGAATCGCCGAGCTCGATATCCAGATAGCAATTGATGACGTTGTCACGCCCCAACACGACCTTGTCGCCGAACCGCAGCGAGCCCTCGTGGGCGCGGATGGTGTTCTTGTCGCCAATGTGCACCCAGCGGCCGATCTCCAGCTGCGCCAGCTCCGGTGTGCAGTGGATTTCGACGCCCTTGCCGAGGAACACCATGCCGCGAGTGATGATGTGCGGGTTCTGCAGCTTGAACTTCAGCAGCCGCCAATAGCGGACGAGGTACCAGGGGGTGTAGGCGCGGTTCCGCAACACCCACCTCAGCGAAGCCAGGGTGAGGAAGTTTGCCTGACGCGGATCTCGTAGCCGCGAGCCACGCCAGCGGCGATGCAGCGGCGCCCCCCACATGCTCGTCATGGCCCGAAAGCTTAGCCCGGCGACGATGCGCGCCGGAACGGCGGGCCAGAGCCAGTCGATACGACAGCGGCCGGAGTTCACGCGTTACCCTCACCTGTACTCGATAGCTGCTCGTGACGAAGCGTGTCTCAGACCCGATACGAAAGGAATTCCGGAACACTGCGAACCCAAGAGGTGTTTGCGCGACGTCTGCCGGCGGCCGGGGTCGCGGTCGCGCTCGTGGTCGGGCTCGGTGGATGCGGTAACACCGACGCGTGGGTGGACGCGAGGCCCGCGCAGGGTTGGTCCGCGCCCTACGGCGATGCCGCCAACAGCAGCTACACCACCACCAACGGCGCCACCAAACTGGCGTTGCGCTGGACGCGGTCGGTCAAGGGCAGCTTGGCGGCCGGTCCGGCGCTGAGCGCACGCGGTTATCTGGCGCTCAACGCGCAGACCCCGGCCGGATGCTCGCTGATGGAGTGGGAGAACGACGAGAACGGCCGGCAACGCTGGTGTGTCCGTCTGGTTCAGGGCGGTGCCGTGGGCGGCCCGCTGTTCGATGGGTTCGACAACCTCTATGTCGGTCAGCCCGGAGCGATGGACTCGTTTCCGCCCACTCAATGGACCCGCTGGCGCCAGCCGGTGATCGGGATGCCGTCCACCCCGAGGTTCTTGGCGGGCGGTCAGCTGCTGGTCAGCACGCACCTGGGGCAGGTTGTGGTCTTCGACGCCCATCGCGGCATGGTGGTCGGCCCGCCGCTGGATTTGGTGGACGGCGTCGATTCCACCGATGCCACCCGGGGATTGGCCGACTGCGCGCCGGCGAAACAGGGCTGCCCGGTTGCTGCCGCTCCGGCCTTCTCGACGGCCAGTGGGACGGCCGTGCTGGGCATCTGGCAGCCGGGCGCACCCGCCGCCGCTCTGGTGGGACTGAAATACCACCCGGGACAGACGCCGCTGCTGACTCGCGAATGGACAACCGAGGCCGTCACCGCCGGTGTCTTGGCCAGCCCGGTGTTGTCCGCCGACGGGGCGACCGTGTATGTCAACGGCCGCGACCAACGGCTGTGGGCGTTCCGCGCCGCCGACGGGAAGACGAAGTGGTCGGTGCCGCTGGGGTTCCTGGCGCAAACTCCGCCGGCGGTCACGCCGCAGGGTCTCATCGTGTCCGGCGGCGGCCCCGACACCCGGCTGGCGGCATTCCGGGATGTCGGCGACCACGCGGACCCCGCCTGGCGCCGCGACGACGTCACGCCCCTGTCGACGTCGAGCCTGGCCGGTGGCGATACCGGTTATACGGTGATCAGCGGCCCACCACGGGACAATGCGCCAGGCATGTCGCTGTTGGTGTTCGATCCGGGCAATGGACACACCGTCAACAGCTACCCGCTGCCGGCGGCCACCGGCTATCCCGTCGGGGTTGCGGTGGCCAAGGATCGCTCGGTGGTGACGGCGACGAGCGACGGCCAGGTCTACAGCTTCGGCCCGGCCTCCTAGCGCCGAGCAGACGCAAAATCCCCTCAAAACAGCCATTTTTGGGGGATTTTGCGTCTGCTCGCCGTTAAATCGCGAGCGGTGGGATGGAGCTGCGCGGCACCTGGGCTTGGGTTGCGCCGGCAAACGACGGCAGCAGCTCGCCCGGCGAGAAGTAGAAGATCAGCGCGTCGTCGGTGATGGCGAAGTTCTGGTAGTGCGACGAGTCCAGGCCCGACGACGGCGATATCGCGGCGCCCAGCGCGTTCTCGTGCTCCAGCTCGCGCTGGACGATCGGGAAGATACTTTCCAGCGGGGCGGTGCCGGGAGCGAACAGCGTGTCGAACGTGATCGGCTGTTTGGTCCCCAGGTTGTAGTTGAACGCCTTGAACCAGGTGGACGGCCGCGTCCCACCCAGATCCTGGAAGAACTTGAGCACCACGCTGCGAGTGTTGTGCGGGGGTTGCCCGGAGCTGTGCTCCTCGCTGGTGGCATCCATTTGGTAGGGGTGATCGCGCGCCCCGGACCCCTCGGCGACGTTGACGAACCCGTCGCGGTTCTGCGTGATGTAGTCGGTCAGCGCCTGCTGATCGGGATAGTCCGTCGGAAACGTCATGTTGAGCGTGTACGTCGCGCCCGAGGCGTGCACGCGGCAGGTTTGAGCGGCCACGACGGTGCCGCCCAAGCCGGCACATGACGGCGGCTCAGCGGCGGCCGGGCAGGCAGCCCAGAGCGCGAAAACCGACAGCGCGGCAGCTATTACATAGCGCATTGTCGAGTGGCCCTCGCAGACTCGAGGGGTCGCCTGGAAGAGCATCGTCGACAGCTTACCGGTCGCTAACGCGAGGGCCGGCAGACGAACACCGTCGCCTGACTTGCCGGTCCGGAGCCGATGCGGGTGATCACGGCCGACAGGGCCTGTCTCCCGCGCAGCCGCAGCCGCCGGCGCAGCGCGTCGAGATCCACCGGCAGGCCGCGGATCAGGATCTCGAGCGCGCCGCAGTCCAGCGCCGTCAGCGCCTGTCTGAGTCGGCGCTCGTCGAACGCCAACTGGTCGAGCACTTCGAAGCCCCGCACCCGCGCAGGCAGCCGGTCCCCCGACAGGTACGCGATGTCGGGGTCGAGCTGCCACAGTCCGTGTCGCGCGCCGTAGTGCCGCACCAGACCGGCGCGGACCACGGCGCCGTCCGGGTCGACGATCCATCGCCCGGCAGACCGCACCGGGCAGTCCCCCGGCTCGGCGTCGGTGATCTGCTCATGGCTGTCCAGGATGGTGGCCCGACGGCGCACGCCCGGCTCGGCCAGCCCCGGTGACCACAGGCACGCCTCCCGGACCGAACCGCGATACGACGTCACCTCGATTTCGCCGCGGAATCCCAGCCCGGCTAGTTGTTCGAAATCTATTCCAGGAGAACACTTTACGACCAGCTCCCGGCCGCGATAGCAGTCCATCAACGGTCCCAGGGCAGGCTGGTAGTCCCGGGGGTTGAACCGTCGGCGCCCGGCCGTGCGACGCCCGGGGTCGACGAGCACCACGGCGTCGCGGGTCACCGGGGCCAGCGCGTCGGCACGACACAGCAACGTCGCCGGCCCCAGATTGTGGCGTGCCATCGCCAGCCGTACCGGGTCGATATCGCTTCCGACGGCGCGGATTCCCGCGACGCGCAACGCAGCCACTTCGGTGCCGATCGAGCAGGTGGCGTCGTGCACCGGAGCGCCGGTTCGAGCCAGCCGGTCGGCCCGGTGCAAGGCCACCGGCCCCGCCGTGGCTTGCTGCACCGCCTCGTCGGTGAAAAGCCAGCTCGACACGTCACAGAGGTCGCCCAGCTTGGCCACCGCCCGGCGGCGCAGCAGCGTCGTCTCGACCAGCACCGGCGCCCGGTCGCCGAACCGGGTCCGCGCCGCGGCGGTATCGGCAACCCGGGTGACCTCCGTCAGCGGTGATTCAGCGACCGCTCGCAGGGCCTCGGCGCCGGTTTCGGACCGCAGGTATTTGACGTCGTCGACGCTGAACCGCAACGCGACGGACTCAGGACGGCTTTACCCCGGTGATCATCACGTTGTAGAACCAGCCCTTGGGCACCAAGTGACGCCATACGTTGGCGTCCACCCAGCTCAGGGTCTTCCAGCTGGTGAAGGCGAACTTCGCCCAACCCCAGCCCAGGCGCTCGGGCGGCACCGCGCATTCGAACGTGCGCAGCGGCCAGCCCAGCATGGCGGCGGTGAACTCCACGGTGGCGGTCCGGACCTCGGCGGCGCCGGCGTTTGCGGCCATCCGCTCCAGGTCACCGGGGGTGAAAGTGTGCAGGTCGACGAGAGCCTCCAGGGCAGCGGCGCGGGACGACTCGTCGAGCTCGGCCTGGGGGCGCCGCCAGTCCGTCAGACCCGGCAACTTGGTGGCATTGGTGATGACTCGCCAGGTCAGCGTGGACAGCGTGCGGGCGTAGCCGTCGCCCACGCTGGTCGGCTCGCCGGCGAACACGAACCGGCCACCCGGCTTCAACACCCGGATCGTCTCCCGCAGCGACAGCTCGACGTCGGGAATGTGGTGCAGCACCGCGTGGCCGACCACCAGATCGAAGGTGTTGTCGTCGTACGGGATGCCCTCGGCGTCGGCGACCCGGCCGTCGATGTCCAGCCCGAGCGACTGCCCGTTACGGGTGGCGACCTTGACCATGCCAGGAGAGAGATCGGTGACCGACCCGCGGCGCGCTACACCCGCCTGGATCAGATTCAGCAGGAAAAACCCTGTCCCGCAACCTAATTCCAAGGCCCGATCATAGGGCAGTTGGTGCAGAACCTCGTCTGGCACGGCACCGTCGAAGCAATCCCGGGCGTAGTCGACGCAGCGCTGGTCGTAGGAGATCGACCATTTGTCGTCGTAGGTCTCGGCTTCCCAGTCGTGGTAGAGCACCTGGGCCAGCTTGCTGTCGTGGCGTGCGGCTTCCACCTGTTCCGCGGTCGCATGCGGGTTGGGGGCGGCGTCAGCGGGGATGTTGGAGCTCCTCGTCATGCAGGGCAGCCTATCGGCCGCCCGGATCGCCCGCGTCGGCAAGGCCCTGACCAGCGGCGAATGCCTCGACATAGCGGTGGTGTTCGGCGGCCAGGCGCTCGGCAGGCTCGGCGTTCCACAGGGCATTGATCCCCGCCTTGGCGGCCGCCAGCGCGTGCGAGGGTCCGTCCAAAAAGCGGCGCGCCCAGGCCGCGGCCTCGTCGTACACGTCGTCGGGTGCGACCATCTCGTCGATCAGGCCCAACGCCATGGCCTCCTTGGCATCGAAGAAGCGTCCGCTGAACACCAACTCCTTGGCCTTGCTGGACCCGGTAGCGCGGGTCAGCCGGGCCATCCCGTCGCCACCGGGGATCAGGCCGGCCAGGATCTCGGTGGCACCGAACTTCACGTTGTCACCGCTCACCCGCCAGTCGGCGGCCAGCGCCAACGTCAGCCCGGCGCCCAATGCGTATCCGGTGATAGCGGCGACGGTGGGTTTGGGAATTGCGGCGACGGCCTCGATGGCGGCGCGCCGGACCCGGTCGGCGACGCCGGCCTCCGCCGGGGTCAGCGTCCGCAACTCGGCCATCTCGTCGCCGGCCGAGAAGATTTCGTGGCCACCGAACAGGATCACCGCGGCGACGTCGTCGCGCCGGCCCAATTCGTCTGCGGCGGAAGCGATTTCCCGGTACACCTGACGTGTCATCGCGTTGGTCGGCGGCCGCGACAGCAATAGCATCGCCAGACCGGCGTCCTGTGAGCCGTCGCTGACCACCACGCTGACGAACTCTCGCACCGAGGAGGTCACAGCGGCCACCCCATGGTTCCGCCTTTCTTGCGTGCCGCGTGGTAGCGGTCGGAGTCGAAGAACTCGAAAATCCAGTTGTCGCCCTGGATTTCCAGGTGGGGCTGCACGGCGACGATCTGACGCTCCACGGCCAGGATGTCGGCGACGGTGCGGCCGGCCAGCGAGTCGAGCTGTGTCCAGGTCGGCGGCAGCAAAAAGTTGCGGCCCGCTTCGAAGTCCGCGATGGCGGCCTGCGGCGTCATCCATTCGGCCCGGTCCGATTCGGTGTTCTCGCCGTCGGCGCGCTGACCGTCGGGCAGCGCCCCCACGAAGAAGTAGGTGTCGTAGCGCCGGGTCAGCTCGGCCTCCGGGGTAACCCAATTCGCCCACGGCCGCAACAGATCCGAACGCAGCACCAGGTTTTCCCGGCGCAGGAAATCCGCGAACGACAGCGAGCGATTGGCCAGCGCCTGCCGGGACTCGCGGTACACCGAGGCGTCGCCCACGATGGCGTCCGGATCGTTGACCGGCCCCGCGAACAGCACTCCCGACTCCTCGAAGGTCTCCCGCGCCGCGGCGCAGACCAATGCCTCGGCCAGGTCGGGTTCGATGCCGAACCGCTGTGCCCACCAGTCGGGCGGCGGACCGGCCCAGGCGATATCGGCGTTGCGGTCGCGATCGTCCACCCCGCCGCCGGGGAACACCATCACCCCCGCGGCGAAGTCCATCGCCGAATGCCGGCGCATGAGGAACACGCTGACACCCTCGGCGGAACCGGGCTCGGCGTCACGGACCAGCATCACCGTCGCCGCCGGCCTGGGAGTGAGCGGCTCCTGCGGTGTGTTCATACCTGCCTCCGGTGGGCTGCGCGGGTGCGGACCCGCCTGGCGAAATAGCGTCCGTCGACGACGTCCAGGGCGATCGACTGGCCGAAGGCGATGGACAGGTTTTCGGCGGTCAGCACATCGGGCAGCAAACCGGCGGCGACCACCTGGGCTTCCGACAGCAGCATGCAGTGGGTGAAGCCCGGCGGCACCTCCTCGACATGGTGGGTGACCAGCACCAGCGCCGGCGCGTCGGGATCGGCAGCGAGGTCGGTCAAACGCGCCACCAGCTCTTCGCGCCCGCCGAGGTCCAGCCCGGCGGCGGGTTCGTCGAGCAGCAGCAGTTCCGGGTCGGTCATCAGCGCCCGGGCGATCAGCACCCGTTTGCGCTCGCCTTCCGAGAGCGTGCCGTAGGTGCGGTCCGCCAGATGCTCGGCGCCCAGGCTCTCCAGCATGTCGACCGCCCGGCGGTAGTCGATGTCCTCGTAGCGCTCCCGCCATCGGCCCAGCACCGCGTAGCCGGCCGACACCACCAGGTCGCGGACCAGCTCGTGGTCTGGCACCCGTTGTGCCAGCGCCGACGAGCTCAGCCCGATCCGCGCGCGCAGCTCGGAGACGTCGACACGGCCCAGCCGCTCCCCCAGAACGTAGGCCGTTCCCGACGACGGGTGTTCGGTGGCCGCGGCGATGCGCAGCAGCGACGTCTTGCCGGCCCCGTTGGGACCGATGATCACCCAGCGTTCGTCGAGTTCGACGGTCCAGTCGACGGGCCCGACCAGTACGCGGCCGCCGCGGCGCAGCGAAACGCCCTTGAAGTCGATCAGCAGATCCGGGTCAGCGGTTTCGGTGTCGGTTTCGGGGCCGATTTCGGGCACCCGATCATCGTGCCGCATGCATGGCGAGCAGACACAAAAGCCCCCATATGTCACCGCGAGCGTGCGCAAATGTACGCGTTTTCGCCGTCTAAGGCGTACCTTTGCGCACCCTCGCGGCAGAGGCGGTGCTCGCGCCCCCTAGGCCGGCGGGATTTCGACGCGGCGGACCACGCCGTCGACCGCATCGGCGGCCTCGATCTCGCCGCGGGTCACGCCCAGCAAGAACAGCACCGTGTCCAGGTAAGGATGGCTCAGCGACGCGTCGGCCACGGCGCGCAATGCCGGCTTGGCATTAAAAGCCACGCCCAGCCCGGCTGCTGCCAGCATGTCGATGTCGTTGGCCCCGTCGCCGACGGCGACCGTCTGCTCCATGGGGACCCCGGTCTGCTCCGCGAAGTCGCGGAGCGCCTTGGCCTTGCCGGCCCGGTCGATGATCGGTCCGATCACCCGACCGGTCAGCACACCGTCGACGATCTCCAGCTCGTTGGCCGCGACGAAGTCCAGCATCAGCTCGTGGGCCAGCGGATCGATCACCCGCCGGAATCCCCCCGACACGACGCCGCAGTGAAAACCCAAGCGCCGCAACGTCCGTATCGTCGTTCGGGCGCCGGGCATCAACTCCAGCTGATCGGCGACCTCGTCCAGCACGCTCGCCGGCATGCCCGCCAAGGTCGCCACCCGCTGCACCAGTGACTCGGCGAAATCCAGCTCCCCGCGCATCGCAGCCTCGGTGATCGCCGCGACCTTGCCCTGGGCGCCCACCCGGGCCGCCAGCATTTCGATGACCTCGCCCTGGACCAACGTCGAATCGACGTCGAACACGATGAGCCGTTTGGCGCGCCGGTCCAGCCCGTAACTCTCGACCGCCACGTCGACCTGTTCCGCGGCGGCGACTCTGGTCAGGGCGGTCTGCAGCTCACCACCGACTCCTGGCGGCACCGATACCCGCAACTCCAACCCGGTGACCGGGTAGTCGGACACGCCGCGAATCAGGTCGATGTTGACCCCGAGTGCGGCAGCTTCCCGCGCGACGGCCGCGAACGCCTCGGCGGTGATCGGCCGTCCCAGCACCATGATGATGTGGGTGGAGGGTTCCCGGATGATCGGCAAGTCGTCACTGCGTTCGATCGCGACGTCGAGACCGACGTCGTGGATCGCGGCCTCGACGTCGCGCCGCAGGGCAGTGTCCTCGGCGACATCGGCGGTCACCGACACCAGCACACCCAGCGTGAGACGGCCGCGAATCACCACCTGTTCGACGTTGAGCAACTCGACTTTGTGCTGCGACAGCACGTTGAACAGGGCGGACGTGACACCTGGCTGATCGGCACCGGTGACGGTGATCAGCACCGACACCTTGGGTGGCGAGTTCACTCGCGGCGGCCGCCGCTACTGTTCACTGGTCGAGCGATCCGGTTCTGTTCGTGGGCCGAATCCCTTCGGCGACTCACCGGCCGTGGCGTGGCGCCCGATGTGCGCCTCGGCGCGAAGTCGTTCCACCATGTGCGGGTAGTGCAGCTCGAACGCCGGACGCTCGGAGCGGATCCTGGGCAGCTCGGTGAAGTTGTGTCGAGGCGGCGGGCAACTGGTCGCCCACTCCAGCGAATTGCCGTAGCCCCAGGGGTCGTCGACGGTCACCACTTCGCCGTAGCGCCAGCTCTTGAAGACGTTCCAAACGAACGGCAGCATCGACGCGCCCAGAATGAACGCCCCGATGGTCGAGACGACGTTGTAGGGCATGAAGCCATCGGTCTTCAGATAGTCCGCGTAGCGGCGCGGCATGCCCAAGTCGCCGACCCAGTGCTGCACCAGGAATGTGGTGTGGAATCCGATGAACGTCAGCCAGAAGTGCAGCTTGCCCAACCGTTCGTCGAGCAGCCGGCCGGTCATCTTGGGAAACCAGAAATAGATGCCGGCGAACGTGGAGAACACGATGGTGCCGAACAACACGTAGTGGAAGTGGGCAACCACGAAGTAGCTGTCGGTCACGTGGAAGTCCAGCGGCGGGCTGGCCAGCAGCACACCGGTCAGGCCACCCAGCAGGAAGGTTACTGCGAAGCCGATGGAGAACAGCATCGGCGTCTCAAATGTCAACTGGCCCTTCCACATTGTGCCGATCCAGTTGAAGAACTTGATCCCGGTGGGCACCGCGATCAGATATGTCATGAAGGAGAAGAACGGCAGCAGTACGGCGCCGGTGGCGAACATGTGGTGCGCCCATACCGCTACCGACAACGCGGCGATCGACAGGGTCGCATAGACCAGCGTGGTGTAGCCGAAGATCGGCTTGCGGGAGAACACCGGGAAAATCTCGGACACGATCCCGAAGAAAGGCAGCGCGATGATGTACACCTCGGGGTGGCCGAAGAACCAGAACAGGTGCTGCCACAACAGAACTCCGCCATTGGCCGCGTCGTAGACATGGGCGCCCAGGTGGCGGTCGGCGGCCAGCCCGAACAGGGCGGCGGTCAGCAGCGGGAACGCGATCAGCACCAGGATCGAGGTGACCAGGATGTTCCAGGTGAAGATCGGCATCCGGAACATCGTCATGCCCGGAGCGCGCATGCAGACCACGGTGGTGATCATGTTGACCGCGCCCAGGATGGTACCCAGACCCGCGACGATCAGACCCATGATCCATAGGTCACCACCGGCGCCCGGCGAGTGGATGGCATCGGTCAGCGGGGTGTAGGCGGTCCAGCCGAAGTCGGCAGCCCCACCCGGCGTGATGAACCCGGCGGCGCCCAGCGTGGCGCCGAACAGGAACAACCAGAACGAAAACGCATTCAGCCGCGGGAACGCCACGTCGGGGGCCCCGATCTGCAGCGGCAGCACCAGGTTGGCGAATCCGAACACGATCGGCGTGGCGTAGAACAACAGCATGATCGTGCCGTGCATGGTGAACAGCTGGTTGAACTGCTCATTCGACAGGAACTGCAGACCCGGCATGGCCAGCTCGGTCCGCATCAACAATGCCAGCAGGCCGCCGATGAAGAAGAAGATGAAGCAGGCGACGCAATACATGATGCCGATCAGCTTGTGATCGGTGGTGGTGATGAGCTTGTAGACCAGGTTTCCCTTGGGCCCCATGCGGGCTGGGTAGGGACGGACGGCTTCGAGTTCTCCCAAGGGGGGCGCTTCGGCTGTCAACAGCTCCTCCAAACATCCGTCCAGGACAGTGCCCAAAACGAGGCCCAAAAACCAATACTGCCCAGAATCTTAGCCTTCGATCAGGTCAGTGGAAGGCTTGGTCCTACAAACTGTCGTATTCGCGGTCAAGCCGTTTCGGCTCGGTGCCGCGAGGCGAGCGGATGTTACCGTCGAACGCGTGTTTTTCGGTCGGATGCGACTCACCGCGTCCGCAGCCTCGATAGCCGCAGCGGTGACGCTGGTGACGTGCAGCGGGTGTGGATCCGATCAGCCTTCCAAGCCGTCCCGGTCGGTGCCCACCCCGACGACCCAGATCGCCCGGGCCGGCGTGCTGGGTAACGATCGCAAGCCCGACGAATCCTGCGCACGTGAGGCGGCGGCTCCCGACGCCGGACCGCCCACCCGGCCGGCGCACAACGCCGAAGGCGTCGTACCCGACGTCGTACAAGTGCCGTCCGACCCGCAGCGCATTGTCGTGCTCGCCGGCGACCAGCTCGACGCGATATGCGCGCTGGGTCTGCAGTCGCGGGTGGTAGGAGCCGCGCTGCCGGACGGCCCGTCCGGTCCGCCGACATACCTGGGCAACGCGGTGCATGGGCTGCCCGGCGTAGGCACCCGAAGTTCGCCCGATCTGAACGCGATCAAGGCTGCCCATCCTGACTTGATCCTCGGCTCGCAGGGCTTGACGCCGCAGTTGTATGCGCAGCTGGCGGCGGTCGCTCCGACTGTGTTCACTGGGGCCCCCGGCGCGGGCTGGCAGGACAACCTGCGTGCCGTCGGCGCGGCCACCGCACGCGGCGCCGCCGTCGACGGACTGATCGCCGGCTTCACCCGGCGCGCGACGGAGGTCGGGGCCAAGCACGACGCGGCGCACTTCCAGGCCTCGATCGTGCAGCTGACCGCCAACACCATGCGTGTGTACGGGTCCAAGAACTTTCCGGCCAGCGTGCTGGGGGCGGTCGGGGTCGACCGTCCGGCGTCGCAGCGCTTCACCGACAAGACGTTCATCGAGTTCGGCGCCAGCGATGCCGACCTGGCCAAGTCGCCGGATTGGTCGGCGGCCGACGCCGACATCGTCTACGTGTCATGCACCTCGCGGGCCGTGGCGGAGCGCGCCGCCCACATCTTCGACAGCGATCCGTGGCGCAGGCTCTCCGCTTACCGCGACAACCGTGTCTTCGTCGTCAACGATGAGATCTGGCAGACCGGCCAGGGTTTGATCGCCGCGCGTGGCATCGTCGACGACCTGCGCTGGGTCAACGCGCCGATCAACTAAACCGCACAGGCAAGCTTGACCTGATCAGTCGTAACTACATTCGTATTACAGTATGTCGTATGAGCACGCTGACGATTCGCACGGACCCAGAAGTGGAACGGGCCCTGGCGGCCCTAACCAGTGACGGCAAGTCGCGGTCGGAGGCGGCCCGTGCCGCAATTCTGGAGGCAGAGCGCGCACATCGACGGGCTCGATTACGGGCAGAGGCCGAAGCACTGCGCGACGACCCCGACGACGTGGCCGCCTCTCGCGCCTTGGCCGCGGAGATGGACGCCATCCGTGCGTGGTGATTTGTACCGGCTGAAAGCCCCGAAGAACACGCGTGGGCACGAACAGCACGGCGCCCGCTACGCCGTGGTGGTGCAGTCCGACGACCTGCCGCTCTCCACATGGATCATCGCGCCTACTTCCACCGGACGGCGCGCAGCCTCTTTCCGCCCTGAGATCGAAATCGATGGCACCAAGACGCGTGTCATGGTGGAACAGCTGACCGTGATCGACCCGCAATCCCGCCTCGGCGAGTTCGCCGGGCGCCTTGGAGCCGCCGAGATGCAGGCCGTCGATACGGCTTTGCGGGCCGTACTCGGCCTGGACTGACCAGTCGGCGGAGTGCGGGCGGGCGCCGACATCCTCTATCTGTGTGCAGGTGTTGCACCTCAGATGCCGTGGCGGAGCGACTTCCAGTGGGGTGCTCCCCCAGCCGACCGTCATAAGCTGGTCGTTGGGCTCTACCTGGCCGGTTGGAAAAATAACTTTAACCTAACTAAACTTTTCTGGAACCCCCAAGACGAAGACAAGAAGGCTGTCATGAGCACTGTTTCTGCCTATGCCGCGACGTCGGCCACCGCACCGCTGACCAAGACCACCATCGAGCGCCGCGACCCTGGCCCGCATGACGTCGCTATCGACATCAAGTTCGCGGGCATCTGCCACTCCGACATCCACACCGTCAAGGCCGAGTGGGGCGAACCGAATTACCCGGTGGTCCCCGGCCACGAGATCGCCGGCGTGGTGACCGCGGTGGGTTCGGCGGTCACCAAGCACAAAGTGGGCGACCACGTCGGGGTGGGCTGCATGGTGAACTCCTGCGGCCAATGCCGCAGCTGCAAGGCCGGACTCGAGCAGTATTGCAAGCCCGGCGCGACGTTCACCTATAACTCGATCGACAAGGACGGCACTCCGACGCAAGGCGGGTACAGCCAGGCGATCGTCGTCGACGAGAACTTCGTGGTGCGAATCCCCGACTCGCTGCCGCTGGACGCCGCGGCCCCGCTGCTGTGCGCGGGTATCACGCTGTACTCGCCGCTGCGGCACTGGAAGGCCGGACCAGACACGCGCCTGGCGATCATCGGCCTCGGCGGCCTTGGTCACATGGGCGTCAAACTGGGGGCGGCGATGGGCGCCGAGGTGACGGTGCTGTCCCAGTCGCTGAAGAAGATGGAAGACGGATTGCGTTTGGGCGCAAAGAATTACTACGCGACGGCCGATCCGGACACCTTCCGCAAACTGCGCGGCAGCTTCGACCTGATCCTGAACACCGTGTCGGCCAACCTGGATCTGGGCGACTACTTGAACCTGCTCGACGTCGACGGCTCGCTGGTCGAGTTGGGCATCCCCGAGCACCCGATGCCGGTGCCGGCGTTCGCGCTGGCGCTCGCGCGGCGCAGCCTGTCCGGGTCCAACATCGGCGGGATCGCCGAAACCCAGGAGATGCTGAATTTCTGCGCCGAACACGGCGTGACGCCCGAAATCGAGCTGATCACACCGGATTACATCAACGAGGCCTACGAGCGGGTGCTGGCCAGCGACGTGCGCTACCGCTTCGTCATCGACATCTCAAAGCTGTGACGAAGCGCGTGCTTGCCACGCGATCTCTTCGGCGGCCTCGCCGTCTTCGTCGCCGGGGATCACCTCGCTGACGTCGATGCCGGCCAGCGGCCAACCGGCGGCGGCCAGCGTGGCCGCCACCCGCCGGACGTTCTCCGGGCCGGGATCGTGGTGCGTCAATTCGGCGATGGACTCGGCGATTTCGTTGCCGTCGATCACGCCGTCGACCACGGCTGGCGACCCCTTGGCGGTGAGGTTGGTGACCACCTCTTTGAGTTGATCGGGGGTAAGCGGCGTGCTGCGCAACAAGGCCAGCAACGGGACCCGATCGGGTCCGGGCACGCCGTCGGGGTAGCCGGCCTGCAGCCAGCGCACCACCGAACGCACAAAGTTGGAGTGACTACGAGGGGAACCTGATGTCATCACCCCATCAGTGTCATGGCTGGCAAACCATCCGCGCTCGCCCGAACCGGACAATTCATGCGGCGTTCACCTCTAGAAATCCCATTGGAGCGGACGGCCGTGCCAGCTCGACTCGCTCAAGCGAGCGCAGCATCTTTCAGGTGGCCATGGCCCGCCCTGACCGACCCCGCGGCGTCTGCAGATCCTAGTCGGCCGAGGCTGCTTGCGGCGCAACGCTTATCGCCGCAGGACGTCCCGCGGCACGATAGGCGCGCGACTAGTTGGATATGAACAGTTGCGCGATCCCAATCAGCACGAGCAACCCGATGACCGCGCCGCTGATAGCTATCCCGGCGATCGCCAAACCGCGGCCGTCCTGACCGGTCTGCTTGATCTGGCCCAACGCGACGAAGCCGAAGATCAACCCGAGAATGGGCCCGATGATGCACATCCAGCCGACCAGGGAAGACACCAACGACGCGATGGCCATGGCGTTGGTACCGGTGCTAGCCGGCTGCGGATAGCCATAACCGCCGGGCACCGGCGGAGGATAGCCGTAGCCACCCGATGCAGGCGGATACCCGTGATCGCCCGGCGGCGGTGGCGGTTGGTAGCTAGGCGGTTCCGACACAGCGACCTCCTTCGGGGCAAGCGAAGCTCGTAATTATCCCGCTGACCTGGAACCGCTAGAAATCCCAGTCCTCGTCTTCGGTGACCACGGCTTTGCCGATCACGTACGAGGAGCCCGACCCGGAAAAGAAGTCGTGGTTCTCGTCGGCGTTGGGTGACAACGCCGACAGGATCGCCGGGTTCACGTCGGTTTCGTCGCGCGGGAACAGCGCCTCGTAGCCCAGGTTCATCAGCGCCTTGTTGGCGTTGTAGCGCAAGAACTTCTTGACGTCCTCGGTGAGCCCGACTTCGTCGTAAAGGTCCTGGGTGTACTCGACCTCGTTGTCGTACAGGTCGAAAAGCAGCTCGTAGGTGTAGTCCTTGAGCTCGGCGCGCTTGGCCTCGTCGACCAGCTGCAGGCCGCGCTGGAACTTGTAGCCGATGTAGTAGCCGTGCACGGCTTCGTCACGAATGATCAGCCGGATCATGTCGGCGGTGTTAGTCAGCTTGGCCCGGCTCGACCAGTACATGGGCAAGTAGAAGCCCGAGTAGAACAGGAAGCTTTCCAGCAGCGTGGAGGCCACCTTGCGCTTCAGCGGCTCGTCGCCGCGGTAGTACGTGAGCACGATCTCGGCTTTGCGCTGCAGGTTGGGGTTCTCTTCCGACCAGCGGAAGGCGTCGTCGATCTCGGCCGTCGAGCACAGCGTGGAGAAGATCTGGCTGTAGCTCTTGGCGTGCACCGACTCCATGAACGCGATGTTGGTGTAGACGGCTTCCTCGTGCGGGGTCAAGGCGTCGGGAATCAGGCTGACCGCACCCACGGTGCCCTGAATGGTGTCCAGCATGGTCAGGCCGGTGAACACGCGCATGGTCAGCTGCTTCTCGCCGGCGGTCAGCGTGCCCCAGGACGGGATGTCGTTGGACACCGGCACCTTCTCCGGCAGCCAGAAGTTTCCGGTCAGCCGGTCCCAGACTTCGGCGTCTTTTTCGTCTTGCAGCCGGTTCCAGTTGATCGCCGAAACCCGGTCGATCAGCTTCATGTTCTCGGTCACCGAAACCCCACTTCACCGCTCGAATTGGTTGCCGTGTCTGGACTTCAAACACTACCCCTGGGGTCCGACAAGGCGGGGCAACACAAGAAGTTGTGTCTGCCGTGTCGTGGGGCCGGTGCGTGCAAGGTCGCGCGAACAGACGCAAAGTCACCCCATTCGGCACTGAATCGGGTGATTTTGCGTCTTCTCGGCGGAACTAGCTGGCGGCCAGCGCCGGCCGATTGGCCTTGGCGCTTTTGCCCACCCCGTAAAACTGGTACTCCTCGGGCTTGACCCCGCGGGTCGCCCGCCAGTACTGCCAGGTGTAGCCACCCCACAGCACGGTGTTCTTGCCGTGCTCGTCGAGGTACCAGCTGCTGCAGCCGCCGCTGTTCCACACGGACGTCGCCAGCTTGGCCTGCAGCTCGTCGTTGAACCGGTCCTGCGCGGCGCGCGTCGGGGCCAGCGCCTGCGCGCCCAGCTTGTCGCAGGTGGCGATCGCGTCGGCGACGTAGTGGATCTGCGATTCGATCATGAACACCACGGAGTTGTGCCCCAACCCGGTGTTGGGGCCCAGCAGGAAGAACAGGTTCGGCATGTCCGCGACCGCTATCCCGCGGTGCGCGCCGATACCCTCCCGGTTCCACCGGTCCACCAGGTCCTCACCGTGCCGGCCCTTGATCTGGACGTAGGTGTAGGAGTCGGTGACGTGGAAGCCGGTGGCGTAGACGATCACGTCGGCCTGGTGCTCGGTTCCGTCGGCGGTGACGATGCCGTCGCGGGTGATCCGGGTGATGCCGTCGGTGATCAATTGCGTCTTGGGGTCCGCGACGGCGCCGTAGTACGTGGACGAGTTGAGGATCCGTTTGCAACCGATGCGATAGTTCGGGGTCAGCTTGCGGCGCAGCTCGCGGTCCTTGACGGAGCGACGGATGTTGTATTTGCAGTAGGCCTCGATGAACTTCAGGGCATTCGGCCGCTTGACCATGCCGTAAGCCAGCGCCTCCTGGGCCCAGTAGATACCGAGACGCGTCAGCGCTCGCAGCCCGGGAACGGTCGCCATGGCCCGCCGCAACGACACCGGGATGTCCGGGTTGGACCGCGGCACCACCCAGGGCGGGGTGCGCTGGTAAAGCTGCAGTTCGGCGACCTGCCCGACGATCTCGGGCACGATCTGGATCGCACTGGCGCCCGTCCCGATGATCGCCACGCGCTTGCCGGTGAGATCGACGCTGTGGTCCCACTCCGCGGAGTGGAACGCCGGACCGGCGAATTCCTCCCGGCCGTCGATCTCGGGGAAGGACGGAATGTGCAGGGCGCCGGCGCCCGACACCAGGAACTGTGCGACGTATTCGCGCCCGTCGGTGGTGAACACGTGCCAGCGGTGTTCGTCGTCGTCCCAGTGTCCGCGGTCGACCAGCGAGTTGAACTCGATGTAGCGGCGCAGCCCGTATTTGTCGGTGACGCCCTTGAGGTAATCCCAGATCTCGGGCTGGTAGGAGAACGGGTTCTTCCAGTCCGGCTTCGGCTCGAAGGAGAACGAATACAGGTGTGACGGGATGTCGCACGCGCAGCCTGGGTAGCTGTTGTCCCGCCAGGTGCCACCGACGTCGTCGGCCTTCTCCAAAATCACGAAGTCCACGCCTTGCCGTTGCAGCGCGATCGCCATGCCCAGGCCGGAAAATCCGGTCCCGATGATGACGACGCGGGTGTGCACCGGCGCGCGGTCCTGGGACGGGCTGAGCTCCGCGTCGCTGACGGGAATCGCAGTATCAGTCATTGATTGCTTCCTATTGAGTCTCGGCGGGGCGTTTGCTGGCGGGTCGGTGGCTGGAGACGCCTGGCCTGGCAACTACCCAACAAATACCTAGTACCCAGGGTATCGGTTAGGACGAGTGTTATCGAAGCCCGCGACGATGTCAACGCCGATCGACGCTGCGCGTGACTCAGCTCACAGCGGGATTGCTGGGCACCACGTGGTGGATCGGCTGGTCGGGATCCATGGCGATGCCGAGCGTCTCGGCGGTGCCGACGATGACGCCCATCATGATCGTCGTCAGGTGCGCGACGAACTGATCGGCCGGCATCCGACGCGGGCTGTCGGGCTCCGGCCCCAGCCACCACTCGGTGGCCGACGCGGCCGACCCGAACGCGGCGAACGCGGCAAGTTCCAGCGCATCGCGGCTCAGCTCCATCTCGCGCAGCTCGTTGTTGAACATCTCGGCCATGGTCAGGGTGATTTCCCGGCCTTCGTTGAGCGTGCGCACCGCCGCCTCGGACTGGGCCACAAAACGGCCCTGGATGAAGACGCGCACGACATTCGGGTGCTTGTCGACGAGGTTGGCGTATTCCTGGACGCTGCGCCGGATCACCTCGCGGGCCGAGTCGCGGGTCAGGTCGATGTTCGGGAAGATCGCACTCCACAGCATGTCGCGCAGCCGTTCGCCGATTGCCTCGAACAGGTCGGACTTGTCGTGGAAATGCCGGTAAATCTTGGGCTTTGCGGTCCCGGCCTCTTCGGCGATCTCCCGCACACTCACATCGGGGCCGGCGCGTTCGATCGCGCGGAAAGCGGCCTCGACGATTTCGCCGCGCACCTTCTTGCGGTGCTCACGCCAGCGTTCGCTGCGCGCGTCGACCTTGCGCCCGGGCTTGATGCTCGGGTGCGGCGGTCGAGGAGGTCGAGGCATTCTCACCACGTCAAGCACCTTACCGCGCTGTGGCTGCTGAGCTGGGCAGAGCGGGCGCTCCACTCCCCTCCCATTCACACGTGGCGCTCCGATGAGTTTTGCTGTGCGTCGGAGTCTGAGTCTGTGTGTCTAGAACCAACCTGTCGATGTCCATCTCCGCCGACGGCTACGTTGCGGGCCCCGAGCAAAGCGAAGACGAGCCGCTTGGCATCGGCGGCAGGGCCCTTCACGACTGGCACTTGGGCCCCACCAAGGATCATCCGGCCAACCGGCAGGTGATCTCGGACATGATGGACGGGATGGGCGCAACAATTATGGGCCGCAACATGTTCGGCCCTGTTCGCGGCGAATGGGGAGACTCGCAGTGGAAGGGATGGTGGGGTGCCGAGCCGCCGTATCACTGCCCGGTCTTTGTGCTCACCCACTACCCGCACGCCCCGATCGAGATGGAAGGCGGCACGACGTTTCACTTCGTCACCGACGGGATCCAATCGGCATACGCCCAAGCCAGGTCGGTCGCTGGCGACCGACCCATTTCCATCGCCGGGGGCGCCTCGTGCGCCCGGCAGGCGATCGAGGCTGGTTTTGTCGACGAGATTGATCTGCAGGTCAACCCGGTGATCCTGGGAGCCGGCGAGCGTCTATTCGATGGCTTCGCGCCCGGTCGGCCACAACTCGAACTGGTTCGGGTGCTCGAGGCTCCCGGAGTGGCCCACCTGCGCTACCGCGTCATCCGATGACCGCGCGAGGCTGCGCCCCTCCGCAGGGGTTTTGCCAAACGTGAATCTGTCGACGCGACACGCCGTGCAGCCGTCGCCGGATTCACAGTCGGCGGGTACTCCTACAGCATGCAGGACACGCAGCCCTCGACCTCGGTGCCTTCCAAGGCCATCTGACGCAGCCGGATGTAGTACAGCGTCTTGATTCCCTTGCGCCAGGCGTAGATCTGCGCCTTGTTCACATCGCGAGTGGTGGCGGTGTCCTTGAAGAACAACGTCAACGAAAGCCCTTGGTCCACATGTTGAGTGGCCGCCGCGTAGGTGTCGATGATCTTCTCGTAGCCGATTTCGTAGGCGTCCTGGTAGTACTCCAGGTTGTCGTTGGTCATGTACGGCGCCGGGTAGTAGACGCGGCCGATTTTGCCTTCCTTGCGGATCTCGACCTTCGACACGATCGGGTGGATCGACGACGTCGAATGGTTGATGTACGAGATCGACCCCGTCGGCGGCACCGCCTGCAGGTTCTGGTTGTAGATGCCATGCGCCTGCACCGACTCCTTCAGCCGGCGCCAATCGTCCTGCGTCGGAATGCGGATTTCGGCTTTGGAGAACAACTGCCGAACAGCTTCGGTTTGCGGCTCCCACACCTGCTCGGTGTACTTGTCGAAGAACTCCCCTGACGCGTACTTGGACCGCTCGAAACCCTTGAAATGCGTTCCGCGTTCGATCGCGATGCGGTTGGATGCCCGCAGTGCGTGATACAGCACCGTATAGAAGTAGATGTTGGTGAAGTCGATGCCTTCTTCGGAACCGTAGAAGATGCCTTCTCGGGCCAAATAGCCGTGCAGGTTCATCTGCCCTAGCCCGATCGCGTGGGACTCGTTGTTGCCCCGCTCGATCGACGGCACCGACGTGATATGGGTCTGGTCGCTCACCGCGGTCAGCGCGCGGATCGCCACCTCGATGGTCTGGGCGAAGTCCGGCGAGTCCATCGTCTTGGCGATGTTCAGCGACCCGAGGTTGCACGAAATGTCTTTGCCCACTTTGGCATACGAAAGGTCGTCGTTGAACACCGACGGCGTGGACACCTGCAGGATCTCCGAGCACAGGTTGGAGTGGGTGATCTTGCCGTCGATGGGGTTGGCCCGGTTCACGGTGTCCTCGAACATGATGTACGGGTAGCCCGACTCGAACTGCAGCTCGGCGAGCGTCTGGAAGAACTCCCGCGCCTTGATCTTGGTCTTGCGGATACGTGCGTCGTCGACCATCTCGTAGTACTTCTCGGTCACCGAGATGTCGGCGAACGGCAGTCCGTAGACCCGCTCGACGTCGTACGGCGAGAACAGATACATGTCGTCGTTGCGCTTGGCCAGCTCGAAGGTGATGTCGGGGATCACCACGCCGAGCGACAGCGTCTTGATCCGAATCTTCTCGTCGGCGTTCTCACGCTTGGTGTCCAGGAAGCGGTAGATGTCTGGATGATGGGCGTTCAGGTACACCGCTCCGGCGCCTTGGCGCGCGCCCAACTGGTTGGCGTACGAGAACGAGTCCTCGAGCAGCTTCATGATCGGGATGACACCCGAGCTCTGGTTCTCGATGTTCTTGATCGGTGCGCCGTGCTCGCGAATGTTGGTCAACAGCAACGCAACTCCCCCGCCGCGCTTGGACAGCTGCAGGGCGGAGTTGATCGATCGCCCGATCGACTCCATGTTGTCCTCGATGCGAAGGAGGAAGCAGCTCACCGGCTCTCCGCGTTGCTTTTTGCCCGAGTTCAGGAATGTCGGGGTGGCCGGCTGGAACCGGCCGTCGATGATCTCGTCGACCAGCTTCTCGGCCAGCCCGGTGTCGCCGGCCGCCAAGGTGAGCGCGACCATGACGACCCGGTCCTCGAAACGCTCCAGATAACGCTTCCCGTCGAACGTCTTGAGCGTGTAGGAGGTGTAGTACTTGAACGCGCCGAGAAACGTCGGGAACCGGAACTTCTTGGCGTAGGCACGGTCCAGCAGTGTCTTGACGAAATTGCGCGAGTACTGGTCGAGAACCTCACGCTCGTAATAGTTCTCGCGGATCAGGTAGTCCAGCTTCTCGTCGTAGTTGTGGAAGAAGACGGTGTTCTGGTTGACGTGCTGCAGGAAGTACTGGTGGGCCGCTTCCCGGTCTTTGTCGAACTGAATCTTGCCGTCCGCGTCGTACAGATTCAGCATCGCGTTCAGCGCGTGGTAATCCGTTTCGTCAGGCAGTCCGTGCGCGGAGGTGGTTACAGGCTCTGCAGTGACGGTTGGGGGCACGTCTGTTCCTTCCAGAAGTCAGCCAGACCCGCGCGGACGGCGTCGACGTCGTCGGGGGTCCCCATCAGTTCGAAGCGGTAGAGGTATGGAACGCCGCATTTGCGGGAGACCACGTTGCCCGCATAGGCGAATTCCGCACCGAAGTTGTTGTTGCCCGCGGCGATGACGCCGCGGATCAGCGACCGGTTGTGCTCGTTGTTCAAAAAGGCGATGACCTGTTTGGGGACGTAGCCACCGTCGTTGATGTCCGGGGTGGCCCGCCCGCCGCCGTAGGTGGGCAGTATCAGCACGTAGGGCTCGTCGACCTCGATTCGGCCATGGAGCGGTATCCGCGTGGCGGGAATACCCAGCTTCTGGACAAAGCGGTGGGTGTTCTCCGACACGCTGGAGAAATAGACCAGTGGCGATCGCAAGCGCGGCGCAGCCGGGCGTTGGGGGCACCCCCAGCCGCCGAGCGGCGAGGGGGACGGGTCGACACTCATCCAACCTGGGTTGCGCGACTGCACCGCAACCTCCTTACCAATCGTCTGCCGCTCAGGCGCTCAGCGCGGCCGCTGCGAGCGCCTTGATCCGGTCCGGCCGAAAACCCGACCAGTGGTCATCGCCTGCCACCACGACGGGCGCCTGCAGATACCCCAGCGCCATCACGTAATCGCGTGCCTCGGGGTCCAGGGTGATGTCGACCGTGTCGTAGGCGATGCCTTGCTTGTCCAGCGCCTTGTAGGTGGCGCTGCACTGCACACATGCGGGCTTGGTGTAGACGGTGATGCTCATCGGAGATGCCGCTCCTTTGCGGGAAGATGGCGGAACATATTGGGAACTGTCACGAACTGGCAACTACTCTGGTGATGCGTCTGCGCTGTATTCAGCGGCCCGTCATGCCCCCAGATTCCCATCCTGCGGCCCGCCCCGCCGAAGCCGTGGCTGCGACGCGGTCAAGCCGATTCCGGGAGCTTCACCCGGCCTGGCTGGCTCGGTGATGCTGGGTTCTGCTGGCCTTCGAAACACTACACCTAGTGGGTGACAAGTTGTCGAGATACAAGATGTTCTGAATAACATTTTTGAAATTCCCTGGTCGTAAGGCTGTGTGCCGCGCGCCGCTCGGCGTGTCGCAGATCACACCTCCCTCGCAAGCCAGCCCGCGCTACGCGTACTTCCCGGTATATCACCGGCCACCGACAAATCCGCCTGCACGAGGTTCACCGACCAGGCGCCAGCAAAGCCGGCGAAGACTACGCCGTCAGCCGACTTCGGCGGCGAGTTTGCCGACCGCGTCGCGCACGTTCGCCGAGAGCTCCGCGTTTTCCGCGACGGCATTACCACCCAGCGTCTGCAAGGGCACCGACAACTTGATGGCGTCGACCACGCGTGCGCCGGCGATGCCGAATGACTTTCGCGTCTCGTCGTGCGCCCATACCCCGCCGTAGCGACCCATGGCGCCACCGATCACCGCCAGCGGCTTGTCTTTCAAGGCGCCGTCGCCGAAGGGCCGGGACAGCCAGTCGATCGCGTTCTTGACCACCGCGGGGATGCTGCCGTTGTACTCCGGAGTGACCACCAGCGCCGCATCCGCTTCGCCCGCCGCGGCCCGTAGCGCGGCCGCCGCCGCCGGTGCCTGCTCGACCGTGGCGTTCATCGCCGGGTCGATGTCCTCGTTGTAGAACGGCAGTTCGCCCAGCCCTTCGAAGACGGTGACGACGACCCCGTCCGGAGCAACCGCCGCGGCCAGTTCGGCGATCTGGCGGTTGATCGACGCCGCGCGCAGACTGCCCACGAGCGCCAAGACTTTGATGTCGGACATGTCGGGTTCCCTTCGGTCGTTGAACTACATCTTTGCACGACCGAACCGGACTATGGTCCGGATTATTCCGTTCGCGCTACAGTGCTGGTGTGAGCGAGCGGTTGGGCGAGTTGCCGGTCTCCGCTTCGCAGGAGCTGATCGACCGCCGTGCAACGGGGAGAAGCGACGCGGTGCGCAATCGCGGACTGTTGCTCGACGCCGCTCGCGACCTGATTGCCAAGCGCGGCGCCGACGCCGTCACGATGGACGACATCGCCGAGGCCGCCGGTGTCGGTAAGGGCACGCTGTTTCGCCGCTTCGGCAGCCGGGCCGGTCTGATGATGGTGCTGCTCGACGAGGATGAACGCGCCAGTCAACAGGCCTTCCTATTCGGCCCGCCGCCGCTGGGACCCGACGCGCCACCGCTGGACCGGCTGGTGGCGTTCGGTCGGGAACGAATTTGCTTCGTGCATGCTCACCACGCGCTGCTGTCGGCGGCCAACCGCAATCCACTGAACCGCTATGGGCCGGCCGCGATGGTGGTCCGGACACACGTGCGGGTGCTGCTGCAATCGGCGTGCACCACCGGTGATCTCGATGTACAGACGGACGCATTGCTGGCCCTGCTCGACGCCGACTACGTCGAGCACCAGCTCAACGACGGCGGTCACACCCTCGAGACGTTGAGCGAGGCGTGGGCGAGCCTGGCGCGCAAGCTCTGCGGCCAATGAAACCGCAGACAGTTACGCCGGCGCCGCGCTGGATCCTGCATGTCGACCTCGACCAGTTCCTGGCGTCGGTCGAACTGCGCCGCCACCCCGACCTGGTCGGCCAACCCGTCATCGTCGGCGGCAACGGCGATCCGAACGAACCCCGCAAGGTCGTCACCTGCGCCTCATACGAGGCCCGCGAGTTCGGGGTGCATGCCGGGATGCCCCTGCGCCAGGCCGCTCGCCGCTGCCCCGATGCCACGTTCCTGGCGTCCGACCCCGCCGCCTACGACGAGGCGTCCGACCAGGTGATGGGGTTGTTGCGCGACCTGGGACACCCGGTCGAGGTGTGGGGTTGGGACGAGGCCTATGTGGCCGTGGCGGCCCCTGCCGATCCCGTCGAGGTCGCCGAGCAGATCCGCACCGTCGTCTCCACCGCGGCAGGGCTGTCCTGTTCGGTCGGCATCAGCGACAACAAGCAGCGCGCCAAGGTCGCCACCGGCTTTGCCAAGCCGGCCGGGGTGTTCGTGCTCACCGACGCGAACTGGATGACGTTGATGGCCGACCGTCCGGTCGACGCGCTGTGGGGCGTGGGTCCGAAGACGGCGAAAAAGCTTGCCAGCCTTGGCATTACCACTGTCTCGGAGCTCGCGCACAGCGATGCCGAACTGCTGACGTCGGCGTTCGGCCCAAGCACCGGGCTGTCGCTGTTGTTGCTTGCCAAGGGCGGCGGCGATACCGATGTCAGCGCCGAGCCGTGGGTGCCGCGGTCGCGCAGCCATGTCGTCACGTTCCCGCGGGACCTGACCGATCGCGCCGAAATGGACTCGGCGATAACGCAATTGGCCCGCCAAGCACTCGACGAGGTGGTAGCCGCGGGGCGCATCGTCACGCGGGTGGCGGTGACCGTGCGTACCGCGACGTTTTATACCCGGACTAAAATCCGCAAGCTGGCGGCGCCCACCACCGATCCCGATGTGATCACCGAGACTGCGCTACGGGTGCTGGACCTGTTCGAGTTGGACCGGCCGATCCGGTTACTGGGCGTGCGGCTGGAACTCGAGATGCCCGCCTAGCTAGTGGCGATCGCAAGCGCGGCGCAGCCGGGCGAAGCGGGTCGCCACAATCTGGTCCCGTGGCGATCGCAAGCGCGGCGCAGCCGGGCGCTGGGGGCACCCCCGCGAAGCTGGGGGACGGGTCGCCACAATCTGGTCCCGTGGCGATCGCAAGCGCGGCGCAGCCGGGCGCTGGGGGCACCCCCGCGAAGCTGGGGGACGGGTCGCCACCATCGGTTCTAGTGGCGCGGCAGCACCGGGCTGGGCCGCAGCGCGCGGGTGAACATCACGTTGACTTGCCGCATCGCCACGCTGTAGGGCCACCACGCCAGCCGCTTGAAGGCGTACAGCGCCCGGATGTCCGGCGACGTGTAGATCAGGTATCTGTTCTTGGCGACACCGGCCACGATTTTCTCGGCCGCCCTTTCCGGCGATACCGCATGACCGCTGAACCGATCGATCCACCGGCTGACGTTGGGATCTTCGCGGTCCACGCCGGCGATTTCCACCGTGTTGACCAGCGGCGTCTTCACTGCCCCCGGTACCACGACCGACACTCCGATGCGGTGTCGGGCCAGGTCGAAGCGCAGCACCTCGGAAAGCCCGCGCAATCCGTACTTGCTCGCGCTGTAGGCGGCATGCCAGGGCAGCGCGACCAGGCCCGCGGCCGACGACACGTTGACCAAGTGGCCGCCCCGCCCGGCCGCCACCATCGGCGGAACGAATGTCTCGATCACGTGGATCGGCCCCATCAAATTGATCGAGATCATCCGGTTCCACTGATCGTGCGTGAGCCGGTCGACGGTTCCCCACGCCGAGACGCCCGCGATGTTCATCACCACGTCCATGCTGGGGTGGGCGGCATGGATGTCCGCCCCGAATGCGGCCACCTCGTCATAGTCGGAGATATCGAGGGCGCGGTACTCGGGCACCTCGGCGCCCAGCGCACGAGCGTCGGAAACCGTCTGCGCCAGACCCTCGTCGTCGCGGTCCGTCAAATACAGCTCGGCGCCCTGCGCGGCCAGCCGCAATGCCGTGGCCCGGCCGATGCCGCTGGCCGCACCGGTGACAAAGCACCGCTTTCCGTTGAAATACCGCCCTCCGAACCGCTGACCCGTCTGCGCCATGCCGGAGACCATACCGGCGGTATCAATTACGCCCGGGGCGAGCCGCCCCACAGCGCGGTCAGCCACAACTGCTCGAGCACCCGCACGCGCCGCTCCACGTCGCTGTCGTCGCCGACCAGGATGTGGTCGCCGGTCAGCATCAACGCGGTGGTTCCGGCCAGCGTGCGGACCAACGTCGGCAGGTCATGGCTGATCGGGTTCGCCGTTCCGGCTTTCACCTCGGTTTCGACGATGGCGAGGATCTCGCGCAGCACCACTTGAAACTGCTGCTCGAGAATGTCGCGGATCTGGCTATCGGTGTGGCGCGCGGTATTGCACGCCGCCATCACCGGATCGTGGCGCGCATAGACAGCTGCCGCGCTGCCGACCATCCGCTTGGCGAACTGCTCCGGTGATTCCCCTGGCTGACGAGGCGCGAAATATTGCGTGCGTTCTTCGAGCTCTTCGGCGGCCTCGGCCAGTATCTGCGCCAGCACCGAATATTTGGAGTCGAAATAGAAGTAGAAGCCGGATCGGGCCACGCCGGCACGCAGGCTGATGGCACTCACCGACAGCTCGGCGAACGACCTTTCCTCGAGTAACTCCCGCACCGCCTGCAGAATCGCCTGGCGCTGCCGGTCTCCGCGCCGGCGCAGGACGGGCGCTGAGTCCTCGTGGGTGGCGTTGGCGGCCTGGCTATTCACCCGTGATCACACCCTGACCTTGCACCACAACGTTCCGAAAGCAAACTTGACAGCCGTCAAGTTTAGCCGAAGTATAAAGAAATAAGTGACACCGCTCACGGGCAGCGGAAGCGCAAAGGAGCGTTAATGGTCGCCACCATCAGCACCCCGCACTACCTGCTTGACCAGGCACGGCGCCGGTTCACTCCGTCCATCAACAACTTTCCCGGCATGGGATTGGTGGAACGCAGGCTGCTGAAGACGGAGTTCCCGGAGCGAAAGCTCGCCGAGCCGCCGGACGGCAGTGGGCTCAAGCCGGTCCTGGGCGACGCGGGACTGCCGATCATCGGGCACATCATCGAGATGTTGCGCGGGGGGCCGGACTACGTGCTGCACTTGTACCGGACCAAGGGGCCAGTGGTATTCGGGGACTCCCCGGTGCTGCCGGGCGTCGCGGCGCTGGGGCCGGACGCAGCGCAGATCATCTACTCGAACCGCAACAAGGACTACTCCCAACAGGGCTGGGTCCCGGTGATCGGACCGTTCTTCCACCGGGGTCTGATGTTGCTCGACTTCGACGAGCACATGTTCCACCGGCGGATCATGCAGGAGGCATTCGTCCGCTCCCGGCTGGTCAGCTACGTCGAGCAGATGGACCACGTGGTGTCGCAAGTGGTCGCCAACGACTGGGTGGCCAACGATGCCCGCTTCCTGCTCTATCCGGCGATGAAAGAACTCACCCTGGACATCGCCTCGATGGTGTTCATGGGTCACGAGCCGGGCACCGACCACGAGCTGGTCACCAAGGTCAACAAGGCGTTCACCATCACCACCCGCGCGGGCAACGCGATCATCCGCACCAGTGTCCCGCCGTTCACCTGGTGGCGCGGCCTCAAGGCGCGCGAGCTGCTGGAGAACTACTTCCGCGAACGCGTCAAGGAGCAGCGCGGCAAGCAAGGCAACGACCTGCTGTCGGTGTTGTGCCAAACCGAGGACGAGGACGGCAACAAATTCTCCGACGAGGACATCGTCAACCACATGATCTTCTTGATGATGGCCGCCCACGACACGTCGACGTCGACCGCGACGACGATGGCCTACCACCTTGCCGCCCACCCGGAATGGCAGCAGCGCTGCCGCGACGAGTCCGACCGCCTCGGCGACGGCCCGCTCGACATCGAGTCGCTGGAGAAGCTGGAATCACTCGATCTGGTGATGGACGAGTCGATTCGTATTGTGACGCCGGTGCAATGGGCGATGCGCCAGACGGTCCGCGACACCGACCTGCTGGGCTACTACATCCCCAAAGGCACCAATGTCATCGCTTATCCGGGAATGAACCACCGCCTGCCGGAACTGTGGACCGACCCGCTGAAATTCGACCCGGAACGGTTCACCGAGCCGCGCAGCGAGCACAAACGACACCGCTACGCGTTCGCACCGTTCGGCGGCGGCGCGCACAAGTGCATCGGGATGGTGTTCGGACGGCTGGAGGTCAAGACGATTCTGCACCGCTTGCTGCGGCGTTACCGGCTGGAGTTGCCGCGGCCCGATTACCAGCCGCGCTGGGACTACGGTGGGATGCCGATACCGATGGACGGCATGCCGATCGTGCTGCGTCCGCTTTAATAGCGCGAGCAGACCGAAAAGCCCCCGATTTCGCCGCACGAAACAGGGGCTTTTCCGGCTGCTGCCCGTAGGAGGTAAGGATGGCAGTGTTGCGGTCCGGGCTGCGACCCAGGCGCAATATCGCGGTCAGACGACCGCGCAAGACCAGTCCGTCGCCGTTTGCGCCGGACTGGACGCCCCCGCCGGCGACATACGGCGTGGGCATCCGGCACAACGTCGCCGTGCCGATGAGCGACGGGGTGGTACTGCGCGCCGACATCCACTACCCCACCGTTCCGGAGACCGGAAAGCCCGCCGCCGGACCATTCCCGGTGTTGCTCTCGATAACGCCCTACGGCAAGAAGGCGCCACCGCCGGCCGCCCAGATCGGCGGCGGCGCAACCCCATATTTGGTCAAGCGTGGCTATATCGAGGCAATGGTCGACGTGCGGGGCACCGGCGCGTCGGGCGGTTCCTTCGAGATGTTCGGCGACCGGCAAACGCAAGACGGGGTGGAGTTGGTGAAGTGGGCTGCCGCCCTGCCCGACGCCAACGGCCGCGTTGGCATGTTCGGGATCTCCTACCTGGCCATCAACCAACTGTTCACCGCGGCGGCGGTCGGCCCGGACTCGCCGCTGAAGGCGATCTTTCCGGTGATGGCGGCGCGGGATTTCTATCGCGACGCCGCCGCGATGGGCGGAGTGCCGCATCTGCGCACGGTCCGCGCCTACGGGGCCGTCTACCGGCTGCTCAACGTGGTCAACCCGACGCTGGAGTTGTTCGCCCGCGGGGGGCACACGCGACCCCGTTCCGGGGGCTTCGCCGCGGTTCGGCAGCGCGGACGAGATCAGCGCCGCTATTTTCGCCCCCTGATCGCCAACGCGATTGCCGGCGGTGAGACGGCCTGGGACGGACCGTTCTGGGACTCCATGCGACCGGGCATGGTGCTGCCCAAGATCGTCGCCAACGACGTGGCCGTCTTCCTCGTCGGCGGTTGGCACGACGCATTCCAGCGCGGCGTGCCGCCGAACTACGCGACGCTGCAGAACGCTTTCGCGGGCCGCCCGCACGAGGCGCCGATGCAGCCGGGGCAGCCGTTGTCCGACCGGGTGCAGCTGATGATGGGCCCCTGGTACCACGTCTCGGACTTCGGCGGCCTGCACCTCAACGCGCTGCAGCTGCGCTGGTTCGACCACTGGCTCAAGGACGAGCCTGCCGCCGCCATTTCCGGGCCGCCGTTCGTCTTCCAAGCGATCGGAAGCTCGCGATGGTATCGCACCGAGGACTATCCGCTGGCCGAGGCGACGCCCACTCGCTACTACCTGTCCGAGTCGCGCCGCCTGAGCCGCGACAGCGCAACGGACACCACTACGGCGACCCTCGACTACCTGGCAAGAGGGCCACTGTCCGGCCGCAGCCTGGAGCAATGGACGTTGGGAATGAACAGCTACATGCTCTCCCGCGGCGGCCGTGCCATTCGCTACGACCAGGACAATCGGCGCCTGCAACGCGATGCACTGACCTACACCACCGAACCGTTCGCCGAAGCGCGGCTGGTGGCCGGGCCGATCGCGCTGACCATCCACGCGACCGCCACCACCACCGAGACGCTGTGGGTCGCCCATCTCGACGACGTCGCCCCCGACGGCGCCAGCCGTCCGCTGACCCAGGGAGCATTGCTCGGTTCACACCGCGCGCTGGATCCTGAGCGAACCTGGTATCTGCCCGACGGCACCGTGCTCAAACCGCATCACTTCAGCACCCAGTCGGCCGCCCAGCCCGTCGTCCCGGGCGAACTCACCCGCTACGACGTGGAGATCTTCCCGACGGCCGCGCTGATCGCGCCCGGTCACCGGCTGCGGCTCACGATCACCACCTACGACTTTCCGCATCTGGTGCCGACAAAGCCCGCTCGTCGCGCTCTCGCGGGCGGCCGCTACCAGTTGCATCAAGGTGGCCCTACCCCGTCGCACATCGTCATCCCACTGGCCGATCCCGACGCGCTTTAGCCGGCGAGCAGACGCAAAATCACCAAAATCCTCGGCGTGTCGGGCGATTTTGCGTCTGCTCGGCACTGTTAAGTGAGCAGACGGTTCGCGCAGGCGATCAAGGCGCGTAGCGCGGACTGCGTCGGGTCGTCCGACCAGCCCATCGCCCACTCGTGGCGCATGCCGTTGGTGCCGTAGATGAAGGTGACGGTCTGCCCGCCCGATCGCATCTGATGGAAGTCCAACGTTTCGATCTTGATCCCACGGTCATGCAGCATCGCGGTGAGTGCCGCGATAGGTCCGCTCGCCGCGGCCGTCGAGGTGCTGATCGAATCGCCGACGGCGATCATGGCCCGGAAATGACGGGGTTGCGGGCCCAGTCGGCCGGCGGGCCGCTCGCTATCCGTGCAAGCCCAATGGCCCAGCCGCAGCGGCCCGGTGCTGTGGCCGTAGGTGGCGATGAAGCCCTCCCACGACATCGCCCCGGCGTGCTCGCGCAAGCCGTGCGGCAATGCGGCATGGAAGCGCTCGCCGAACTCAGCGGTGGCGCTGGACTGACGTGGCGCGTCACTCAGAGTGTGCGGAAGGGGTGTCATGGTGGCGGTCTTCTCTGGTCAAAAGGAGTGACCGACGGCAGTAGCTTCCGACCCACAGCGGGGGGTCGGTCTGGATCAGACCCCGCTGCGGGTGCTGGCTACTGCGGCATGCTTCAGAAGACGCACGAGGTCCGAGGCTAGCCCTCGCCGGCTGGCCATGCAACCACGTTCGGGGACCGTCGCAGCTACCCGAACTTCAGCACGAAGGCGGCCAAGCAGACCACCGCCAATAGCGCCGAGAACGCCACATTGATGCGTGTCGGCAGCGCGGCGCTCGACGCGTCTGCGCGCAACAGTTCCAGACCGAACCTGCCAATTGCGTAGGCTGCGGCCGAACCGAGAAACAACAATCCCGGGTGCTCCGATGGCGCATATAACCACAACCCGACACCCAAAATGATCGCCGACCAGCCCGCCTCGAAGAGTTGCGTCGGATAACGGCGCTTCCATTCGCCGCGGTCATCAGGTAACCACAGTCCTAGAGGCCCGCGAGTTTCCCGTCCGGAACAGCAACCATTGATCAGGCAACCGATACGCGTGACGGTCATCCCGACCAGCATGATAATGGCTGTACCGTCCCAGAACCGCCAGAACTCCAGCCCCATCATCCGCAGCAGTGGCCACGAGACCGCAAAACTCAGCACCAAGCCGCCGTAGAGTCCGGCACCGGCGTTTGTGACCCGCACGCTACCGGTACGGTCGGTAACAAATTCCGGATGGCCGACGAGAAACCAGATCCGTGCGCCAACCAATGCAAATACCAGAAGTATCAGGGCCGATAGCGCGAAACGCGAGTGGCCTAGGCCCGTTTCGTATCCGCCGAGCATGACCCCACCGGCAAAACCCAGATACAGCAAGGCCGAGAACGTCGGAATACGCAGTCGCCCAACGCAAAAGAGATAGCGACGGCCCAACCACCGCGACGACCGCGGTGACGTCGAAGTGCTCACGTCGGCCCACTCGCTGACAAAGGAATTGCTGCACCGTCTGCAATCAGATCAAACATGGAGCCACGCCGCCGATCGCCATCATTGCCGGAACAGACCTCAAGGTAGCGCATCCGTCGGCAATAAATCCCGAATTGCGCGATGTCCACAGCGCCGCGATACGTCCCGACACCCCTGTGCAATCGACGTCAACATCGTGCACCCACCCGATCTGCGCTAGGCAAAGCAAAACGACGTCCGACACGATGTAATTGCCGCATTCGATCCTGGCGCGGCGGGCATATCCAACGCGCGCAACCAGCTGATTAAGTTATTTGACTCAAATAGAATAAACCGTTCCGCGGTCCCGGGTAAAGGGATAGCATCCATTGGTGTTCATGGCCGCAGATGGGGCCATGCACCTCGAATTGGAAGGCACGATCGATGAACGCGAACTGCAAGAAATACTTGAAGGTCGGAGCCACAATCGCCGCCGGACTGATCGCGACGTTGCTACCGACAGGGTGCCAGTCGGAGATGCCCGTGCCGCCGGCCCCGGAGGCCCAGGGATCACCTGACACGGCAATCACGTCTCCCGTAGTCGACTGACGGGGCCTGACTACGCGCCCGGAGAAGAGCCGCCCGCGACTTCCTGCAGCGCGTCGTTGAGCATTCCGCGGACAGCGTCGGCGATCTCGTCGAGCCCGGACTCGTTGGTCACGTCGACCATCACTTTCGGATCCATCGCGTCGACGATCACCGAATCGGGTGCGTCCGGGTCTCTTCGGACGACGACATTGCACGGCAGCAACACGCCGATGGGCCGATAGATATTGACGGCCCGGTGGGCGAACGACGGATTGCACGCGCCCAGGATCAGGTAGTCCTCCATGTCTTCCCCGAGCTTGGCTTTCAGCGTCGCCTTCATGTCGATCTCGGTCAACACGCCGAAGCCTTGTCGAGCCAGCGCCGCCCGCGTCCGCTCCACGGCGTCGTCAAACGACATATGCAGCGTGGTCGACAGTGCAACGCCCACGGTTTCAGCCTGTTGGCCCGGGCGCCGGGTCGAACCGAAGATACGCCTGGATGGTGGTGCCGTGGGCGCTGGTGTGGGTACGCACCAGATCCGCCATGGCGTTGACCAGGAACAATCCGCGACTGGCCATGCCTTCGGCACCCGGCGGCCGGCGCCCAGTCAGCGGGTCATCGAACCGTCCGCTGTCGCGCGCTTCGCAAACCAGATGGTCGTCGTGCCGCCAGAAGGCCAGCCGACAAGCTCCCCCGGTGTACATCAGGCTGTTGGAGGCCAACTCGGTGGCGATCAGCTGCAGCTCCTCGGTGCCGCCGCGGGATAGTCCGACCCAGTCGGCGTAATCGACGACAAATGAGCGCGCCGGACGCAGGTCCGCGCTGTCGTTAACGGTGTATACGACCGCGCCCGGATTGGAAGGCAGCGGCTGGTTGCAACGCTGCACGACGTGCTGTGGCGCGTAGTCCGCGCTGGCCCCCGCCGTTCCGCGCCTCCACAGCATCGGGTGGGTGGCGCGCGCATCCGCCAGCGCATCGTCGTCCAGGCGGTTTTCGTCATAGAGGCACAGCTGCGTAATCTCGTCGCCGGCCAGATCTGCGTTGATCAACGCCTCATGCTGCGCGCAGGCGAGACGTTCATCGGTGCTGCGGCCGGGCCACACGACCTCGCTGACTACCCGTACCCGCCGGTCCGGATGTTCCGCGGCGAAGGAACTCGCCATCGTCAGCAGGCGACCCGGATTTCGGGCCACCTCGGTGATGTCGACCATGCGCAGGCCAGCGGGTAATCCGTGGCAGGTGCGCCACAACCAGCCGGCCAGCAACGCCAGCTCGTCGCCGGGCACCGCCACCAGAACCGGCTCACCCGCGTTCACGCCGTCGACCACGAAACCCACCACAGCGTCCACGTACTCACGCTGGGAGCGGTACAGCAACGCCGTATGGACGAAGCCGCGTTGCTTGGTCTCGGCGCTCTCCATGGTCAATGTCATCTCAGCGTCCCCGCCCTCGGTGGCCGGCGCCCCTGCTGGACCGGCACTCGCTGTGTGCGGGTACCCCAACCGGGCAGCCGATATACCTCTGGATGGACGGGAATCACATTTGCCCGTCGAATGCCCGTCGAAAACCGCTCAGCAGGTGAGGAGCATGCATCCGGCGACGGGTCCGCCGCCGACGCATACCACTCCGACCTCCGGGCGTTGCGACACCTGCCGCTCCCCCGCCTCGCCGCGCAACTGCAAGCACCCTTCGTGCAGTGCCCAGTAGCCATGCATGCGTCCCGCGGACAATTGACCGCCATAGGTGTTCAGTGGCAGCTGACCGTCACGCGCGATGCGTACACCGTTTTCGACGAACGGGCCGGCCTCGCCATCGCCGCATATCCCAAGAGCCTCGAGCCAGGCGATCGTCAGAAACGTGAAACCGTCGTACAACTCGGCGACGCCGATGTCGGCGGGCGTCAACTCCGTTCGAGACCACATCTGCGCAGCCGCATCGGACATGGCCATCTTGGGATAGTCCTCGCGGTGGAACCATCCTCCGGCTCCGTCGGACCCGCCGATCGCCTCCACCGCTACGGCGCGATGCGGGCAGTCAGGCGCGTACCGCGAACTCGACACCACCACCGCGATCGAGCCGTCGATGGGTACGTCGCAGTCCAGCAGCCCGAACGGCGTCGACACCGGCCGCGCGCCCAGGTAGTCGGCCATCGTCATCGGCTCGCGGTAGACCGCAAGCGGATTCAGCGCGGCGTTGCGCCTGCCGTTGAGTGCGATCCAGCCCAGCTGCTCTTTGGTGGTTCCGTATAGCTCCATGTGCCGACGGCAGTTCAGCGCCAGCCAGTTCGCCGCGGAATATGCCTGAGCCGCAACGAGATCGTTGACGTCGTCCATCGCGCCGACTGCCGGACGCTCGTCACCCTCGGGCGTTTCGAACATGCGCGCAAGGGGTGGGGCGGGCGCGTTCTGGTCCTGCTTCACTGGGACGGTCCCGCCGAGCATTTGAATGGTCCGGTAGATCACCACATGACGGGCCCGTCGCTCGGCCACCGCTCGGCACGCGGACATCACCGGGCTGAGCAGGCCACCGGTGCCGAATCCGGTGCCGCAATCGACGGCTTCGATGTGCAGCGCGGCGTTGACCTCGCCGGGCGGTGTGTCACCGAGGGTGGCGATGCCGTCGACATGGGCGGCGGCCAAGCCGGCGTCCTCGATGGCGGCCCGCACCGCCTCCATGGTCAGGTCGAATCCGGGAATGCCGGTGCGACGGCCGATTCGCGAGATACCGATGCCAGATATGATTGCGTCTTTTTCGAAATAGCTCATCGGCACCCATTTCTGAAACGACAGCCCGCATTCGCGAAAACAAATAGAGTGTACGGTATTGGTCGTGTCATCCGGACCGACGTCTCCCTCGCCCCAACTGCTTGTCGAACATTGCGACGCTTGCGCTCGCTGGGTGCATCCTCCCGCGGGCGAATGCCGCGACTGCGGCGGCCCGTTGGTGGCCCGCCCGGTGTCAGGACGCGGCACGGTTTTTACCTACACCGTCAACTACCACCCGTACAACCCGGAGATCCCGATTCCGTATGTGATCGCCATCGTCGAGCTCGCCGAACAGAGCGGGCTCCGCATTGCGGCGAATATCGTTGACTGCGAACCGGATTCGGTGAAGTGCGGGATGGCGGTGAATGTGCGGGCCGAGCGCAGCGCCGGCGGAGCGCCGTTGTTCGCGCCGGCTTGAGGGCTTGGTAGTTTGCTGCGAGTCCGCTGATTGCCGCGCGCACCGCCGCCTGACTGTGCATACTATTTCCCAATGACCGATCGGCCGGCTCGCTCCGGCTGTCTCCAAAATGCCCAATCAGAGGCGGGAGGGAAGGCGTCCGCGCTAAATGAAAACGTTCCAGTTAATGATTCCAGGTGACACTTATAACCGCCCTGCGGTGGCGGTTGCTGTTGTGCTAATTGTTTTGATGGTTGGCGCCGGCTGGGTTTACCGCGACGCCAAGGAGCAGGCACAGCGCGGAAATCCAGTTGTGGTTTCGGTGAATTCGTTCCAGCTGAGCACCCCGGTGGGATGGTTCGTGTGCTGCTTGCTATTGGGCGAGCTGTTCTTTCCGCTTTACCTGGTCAGCCGCGGCATGGCCGGCTAGGCCTCGCGCCGACGAGACGTCTGCTCACCTTTTCGCGCGGTCACCAGTAGGAACTCCCACTCCATGGTCGATGTGCCGGCCAGGTACCGGTCACCGAGTTCGGCGAGCTGAGCGTCCAGCGCATTGACCCGCTCCGGGTCGCCAGCGAGCCCGCGGTAGGCCGCGATGGTCGGCCCGTAGTTGGCCTTGAAGTAGTCGCGGAACGCCACCCCGTCGGCGAACCGATCCACGCGCAGCGTGCGGCGTTCAGCGGTGAAGTCCGTGACGCGATCGCCCAACAAACCACGCACGTGGTCCGCGCTGCCCCACAGCGGCGCCGGCTGCGCGCCGGGCGGCGGCGGCGCCACGAACGGCTTCATGGTGGCGAACATTTGGCCGATGAAGCCTTCGGGCGTCCAACTGATCAGCGCGATGACCCCGCCGGGCCGGCATACCCGGACCAGTTCGTCGGCAGCGTCCTGATGGTGCGGGGCGAACATCACGCCAACGCAGGACAGCACCGCGTCAAACCGATCGTCTTCGAACGGCAGTGCTTCGGCGTTGGCCTCCTGCCAGGTCAGGCTGACGCCGCTTGCCTCGGCGATCGCACGGCCCCGCTCCAGCAGGTCGGGGCACAAGTCGCTGGCGATTACGTCGGCGCCGGCCAGCGCGGCGGGTATCGAGGCATTACCGGAACCGGCTGCGACGTCGAGCACGCGGTCGCCCGGGCCGATTCCACTGGCCTGCACCAACATCGGGCCGAGCGGTGCCACCAAGTCGGTCGCTACACTCGCATAGTCGCCCAGCGCCCAGAGCGCCCGATGTTTGCTTTCATATCCGCGATCGGCGGTCGCGGGACCGGTTCCTGTCGATGCGGTCATGTCGGGTTTCCCTTCCGTGTGGCGGCCGCTGAGCTCGCCAATGAATCAATTGCACTGCCAAAATGTGAATCAACGGAAGTTCAAGATCTGTACTAGTCAACCGCGCAGCTGCAGCGATACTGGATGACATGTCGACGTATAGCCAGTTCTGCCCCGTGGCCAAGGCGATGGAGTTGCTCGACGAACGCTGGACGCTGCTGGTGGTGCGGGAATTGCTCAAGGGCAGTACGCATTTCAACGACCTGCGGCGCGGCCTGCCCAAGATGTCGCCGGCGCTGTTGTCCAAGCGGCTCAAGTCGCTGAGCCGGGCCGGCATCGTCGAACGCACCGAGGTCGACGGCCGCACGTCGTATTCGCTGACGCGCTGCGGCCAGGAACTCGCCGGTGTGGTGAACGCGCTGGGCGAATGGGGCGTTCGCTGGATCCCCGACATCGGTGACGAGGACCTCGATCCGCACCTGTTGATGTGGGACATCCGCCGCACCGTGCCCGTCGAAGCCTGGCCGAGGGCACGCACGGTGGTGGCATTCCGGTTGGCCGGGGTCGCGGCCAAGGCATCCCGCTGGTGGCTGGTGGTGTCCGAGGGTGCTGCAGATGTCTGCGATTTCGACCCGGGCTACGAGGTAGCCGCGACGGTGGAAACCAGTCTGCGTACGCTGACGCAGCTTTGGCGCGGCGACGTGTCCTGGTCACGCGCGATGCTCAACGGCAGCGTGACCGTCGAGGGTGCCACCGATGCCCGGCGGGCGATACCGCGCTGGCTCGGCCAGTCAACGTTGGCGGCGGTTCCCCGCCCGGCCTAGTGGCCTGCGCCGGGTGGCGCGAGCGGCCGCAAAAGCACGAGGAATGACCGATTTTGGCGTAATTTTGCGGCCGCTCGCCACACTAAACCGCGCCCTAATTGATCAGCGGGTCGCGGGGCATGCCCAGAATCCGCTCGGCGATCTGATTGCGGGTCACCTCCGAGGTGCCGCCGGCGATCGCCATGCCGCGGGCGCCCATGATCATCCGGCCGGCCAGCGCGCCGGGCCCGTCGGTTAACGCGAGCTCGGGTCCCAGCAGCGCCGCCGAGATCGCGGCCCCTTCGATCATGTGCTCGGCCAGTTTCAGTTTGGTGATATTCCCCTCGGGGCCCGGACCCGTGCCCTCGACGCTGCGTGCGGCCCGGCGCAGGTTCAGCAGGCGCAATGCGTTTTCCTCGGCGAGGTAGCGTCCGACGCGGATTCTCGCACCCGCCAAGCGATCTCCCCGCTGCATCACCAGCTGCACCAGTTGCGCCGCCAACCCCTCGTAAAACGACCCGCTGCCGCCGATGCTGACCCGCTCATTGCCCAAGGTGGCGCGCGCCACGGTCCACCCGGAGTTGGGAGCTCCGACGACGTCCTCGTCCGGAACGAACAGGTCGTTGAAGAACACCTCGTTGAATTCCGAGCCGCCGGTGATCTGCCGCAACGGTCGCACCTCGACTTCCGGCGCCTTCATGTCGACGATCACGGTGGTGATACCGGCGTGCTTGGGGGCATCCGGGTCGGTACGTACGGTCGCCAGGCCGCGCGCGCAGTACTGGGCACCACTGGTCCACACCTTCTGCCCGTTGATCTTCCAGCCGCCGTCCACCCGGGTGGCGCGGGTCTTGACCGACGCGGCATCCGACCCAGCCCCGGGTTCGGAGAACAGCTGACACCAGATCTCGTCTTTCCGTAACGCCTTCTCCACGAATCTTTCTATCTGCCAAGGCGTTCCGTGCTGGATCAGGGTCAGGATGACCCATCCGGTGATCCCGTAGTCGGGACGTTTGATGCCCGCCGCGCGGAACTCCTCCTCGATCACCAACTGCTCGACAGCATCGGCCGCCAGACCCCAGGGCTTGGGCCAGTGCGGCATCACATAGCCGGTTTCGATGAGCTTTTCGCGCTGGGCCGTCTTCTCCAGCGCGGCGAAAGAGGCGGCATCGGCACGGATCCGGGAGCGCAGTTCTTCGGCCTCGGGTGGCAGGTCCAGGCTGTTCTCCCGGACGACACCGGCCGCGGTGCGGTCGAAGACGTCGCCAGCCGGCACGTCTCCGCCGAACAGGCCGGAGGTCACCAGTGCCCGTCGCAGATGCAGATGCGCATCGTGTTCCCAGGTGAAGCCGATACCGCCGTGTACCTGAATGTTGAGTTCGGCATTGCGCGCGTAGGCGGGGAACGCCAGCGTCGCCGCCACCGCTGCGGCCAACCGGAACTGCTGCTCGTTTTCGCCCGCCGCGCGCGCGGCGTCCCACACCGCCGCGATACCCGACTCGGCGGCGACCAGCATGTTGGCGCAATGATGCTTCACGGCCTGGAAAGTGGCAATGGTCCGCCCGAATTGCTCGCGCACCTTGGCATAGTCGACCGCCGCCTCGACACAGTCGGCCGCCCCACCGACCGCCTCGGCGGCCAGCAACGTCCGCGCTCGAGCCAGCGCCGACTCCCGCGCCCCGGGCAGGATGTCGTCGGCCGTCACACTGACCTTCTGCAGACGCACCCGTCCGGATCGCCGGGTCGGATCGAAATTGTCGGGCACCTCTACCGACACGCCCTCGCGGCCGCGTTCCAACACCAGCACGTCATCCCCGGCAGCGACCAGCAGCAGGTCAGCCAGCCCGGCGCCCAGCACGATCCCGGCCTCGCCCTCGGCTACGCCGTCGGAAACCTGCACCCCACCGTCCAGACCGATGCCAGCCGTGACCGAGCCGTCGACCAGGCCCGGGAGCAGGCGCGACTTCTGTTCGGGCGCCCCGTCTTTGGCGATCACCGCCGAGGCGATCGCCGTCGGCACGAAGGGTCCCGGTGCCACCGCGCGACCGAGCTCTTCGATCACCACCACGAGTTCGGGGAGCCCGTAACCCGAGCCGCCGTATTCTTCCTCGACGTGCAGGCCCAGCCAGCCCAGCTCGACCAGGCCGGGCCAGAAGCCGGGCCGGGACTCCTCGGCCGCATCGAGCAGCGACCGCGCCGCCCACCGCGCCTTCTGTGAGGTCAAGAACCCGCGCGCAACCTCGGCGAGTTCACGATGGTCGTCGGTCAGTGCGATACCCATCCGGGCCTCCTCGCGGCTGTACCCGGCCAGCGTCGTCGCCGGGCTCGGTCGATTGCCCCGCTCCTCCGCGGGCAGCTGCGCGGCCCGCATTGTCGCCGGGGCGGTTCGGAAAGAGTGTATTTAACGGCCCAGAACCGCGGTCCGGCGCCCGAGCCGGGCACCGGCTACTTGGGCGCGAAGCGCTGCCCGGCGTCCAGCCGCAGGCACTGACCGTTGAGCATCGGGTTGTCCACGATCGCCGCCACCAGCTTCGCGTATTCGATGGGCCGGCCCATGCGCTTGGGGAAGGCGGCGTCGCGGGTCAGGGTGGCCGCCATCTCGTCGGGAACCATCGAGGTCAGCCCGGTCAGGAACAGGCTCGGAGCGATGGCCAGCACCCGGATACCCAACGACCCCAAATCACGGGCCATCGTCAGGCACATGCCGGCGATCCCGGCCTTGGCGGCGGTGTAGGCGACCTGCCCGATCTGGCCCTCGAAAGCCGCGATCGATGCGGTGTTGATGATGACGCCGCGCTCCTCGTCTTCGGGCTCGTTCTTGCTCATGTGTGCGGCGGCCAGCCGGCTGATGTTGAAGGTGGCGATGAGGTTGAGGTCGACCACCGAACGGAAGGATTCCAGGTCATGGGGTCCGGACTTGGTCAGCGTCCGCTTTGCGATGCCGCCGCCGGCGGTGGTCACCACCACGTGCAGGCCGCCCAGGTCGTCGACCGCGCTCTGCAGCGTCTCCTCGGTTCCGGTGAAGTCCGTGACGTCCACCGGGTAGAACTTGCCGTCGATGCCCTCGGCGACGGTCTTGCCGTCCGAATTCTCCCGGTCGAGGACGGCGACCTGCGCGCCACGCTCGTGCAGAAGCTCCGCGCTGGCTCGCCCCATCCCCGAGGCGCCGCCGATGACGACGACCTTCTTTCCGCTGATCTCCATCCGGACCTCCTCAATCGACTTGTCAGATTCCTAGGAATTTGTAACGTTACGTAGGCACGCTAGCGTGTCCGGCCCAATGGGTTGTCACCGAGCCGTGTCAAGCTTCCCAATGTGCTCCTTCTCGACGTGGCCGCCACCTCGGTTGACGTCGGTGGGACGTCGTCGCGGCTGACCAAGGTCGAGCGCATCGCCGAGCTGTTGCGGCGCGCTGCACCCGATGCGGCACTGGTCGCGATCCTGGTTTCCTGGCTCTCCGGGGAGTTGCCGCAACGGACCATCGGCGTGGGCTGGGCGTCGTTGCGGTCGCGACCACCGCCGGCTTCGCACCCGACCCTGACCGTCGCCGGCGTGGACGCCGCCTTCACCGAGATCGGCGGGGTATCGGGCAAGGGATCGCAGACCCGGCGCGCCGAACTCGTCGCGGCGCTGTTCGCCGCCGCCACCGAAACCGAGCAGACCTTCCTGGCGCGGCTGATCAGTGGCGAGCTGCGCCAGGGTGCACTGGCCGGCATTATGGCCGACGCGGTCGCCAAGGCCGCCGAGATTCCCCACGCGGCGGTGCAGCGCGCGGCAATGCTGGGCGGAAACTTGCCGGCGGTGGCGGCGGCGGCGCTGACCGGCGGAGTCCCCGCGCTGGCCGCTTTCACGCTGCAGGTGGGCCGGCCGGTCGGCCCGATGCTGGCGCAGACCGCGACCAGCGTCGAAGACGCGCTCGAACGCCACGGCGGCACAACGATTTTCGAGGCAAAGCTGGATGGTGCCCGAGTACAGATCCACCGGGCCGACGACGACGTCACCGTGTACACCCGAAGCCTCGACGACGTCACCGCCCGGCTACCGGAAGTGGTGGAGGCGACGCTGGCGCTGCCGGTGCGCAGCCTGGTCGCCGACGGTGAGGCGATCGCGCTGCGCCCGGACAACCGGCCGCACCGCTTCCAGGTCACGGCCTCGCGATTCGGCCGATCGGTCGATGTAGCTGCAGCCGCTGCGGCGCAACCACTTTCGGTGTTCTTCTTTGACATCCTGCACCACGACGGTGAAGACCTACTGGATGCGCCGACCACCGAGCGGCTGGCCGCCCTGGACGCGTTGGTACCCGAGCGGCACCGAGTCGACCGGCTGGCCACGTCCGACGCGTCGGCCGCGGCCGAGTTCCTGAGCGCGACGCTGCGAGCCGGCCACGAGGGCGTCATGGCCAAGTCGCCATCGGCGCCGTACCAGGCGGGCCGTCGCGGCGCAGGCTGGCTGAAGGTCAAACCGGCGCACACTCTGGACCTGGTGGTGCTCGCCGTGGAATGGGGTTCGGGGCGCCGGCGAGGCAAACTGTCCAACATCCACCTGGGCGCCCGCGATCCGCGCACCGGCGATTCGTCATGGTGGGAAAGACTTTCAAAGGTATGACGGACGCCATGCTGGACTGGCAGACCACCCGGTTCAGCGAGCTCGCCCTGGGCGGGACCGACTCATACGTCGTCCAACTGCGCCCCGAGCAGGTGGTCGAGGTGGCGTTGGACGGCGTGCAGGCATCACCGCGCTATCCGGGCGGTGTGGCGCTGCGGTTCGCCCGGGTGGTGCGCTACCGCGACGACAAGAGCCCGGCCGAGGCCGACACCATCGACGCAGTGCGCGCGCTGTACTGACAACCCCCGCGACGGTGAATCGCACGACGCGACACGCCGGTCACGCGTCGGTAGATTCACCTTCGCCAGCGACGCGGGAAGGGAGCTCGGGTGGACGGAGACATCGACTTCATCCACACCGACCATGCGCTGCCCCCGGTGGCAATCGTCGACCGCTCCCCCATCAGCGTGGTGCACAAGGCCGTCTTCGGCACCGTCGCGGTGATCGGTGCGATCGCCTGGGCCATCATCGCTTTCGTCCGCGGCGAGCCGGTCAACGCGGTGTGGTTCGTCGTCGCGGCGATCTGCACGTACGTCATCGGTTACCGCTTCTATGCCCGGCTGATCGAATCGAAGATCGTTCGCCCGCGCGACGACCACGCCACCCCGGCCGAAGTTCTCGACGACGGGACCGACTACGTGCCGACCGACCGGCGCGTGCTGTTCGGGCATCACTTCGCGGCCATCGCCGGAGCCGGGCCACTCGTCGGCCCGGTGCTGGCCACCCAGATGGGGTACCTGCCGGGCAGCATCTGGATCGTGATCGGCGCGGTGCTCGCCGGGTGTGTGCAGGACTACCTGGTGTTGTGGATATCCACCCGGCGCCGCGGCCGCTCGCTGGGTCAGATGGCCCGCGACGAGCTCGGCGCCACGGGCGGGGCCGCCGCCCTGGTCGGGGTCCTGGTCATCATGGTGATCCTGATAGCGGTGCTCGCGCTGATCGTGGTCCGGGCGCTGGCACAAAGCCCGTGGGGCGTGTTCTCCATCGCGATGACCATTCCGATCGCCCTGTTCATGGGCTGCTACTTGCGATTCCTGCGCCCGGGGCGGGTGGGCGAAGTCTCGGTGATCGGCTTCGTGCTGCTGCTGGTCGCCGTCGCCTCCGGCAATTGGGTGGCCGAAACATCTTGGGGCGCATCGTGGTTCAGCCTGTCTCCGGTCACCTTGTGCTGGTGCCTGATCGGCTACGGTTTCGCCGCTTCGGTGCTGCCGGTGTGGTTGCTGCTCGCCCCGCGTGACTACCTGTCGACCTTCATGAAGGTCGGGGCCATCGCCTTGCTGGCAATCGGTATCTGCATTGCCCATCCGGCGATGCAGGCGCCGGCCATCTCACGGTTCGCAGCGAACGGCCACGGCCCGGTGTTCGCCGGATCGCTGTTTCCGTTCCTGTTCATCACCATCGCCTGCGGCGCCCTCTCCGGTTTTCACGCGCTGATCTCGTCGGGAACGACTCCGAAGCTGCTGGAAAAGGAAGGCCAGATGCGGCTGATCGGTTACGGCGGCATGCTCACCGAATCGTTCGTCGCGGTCATGGCGCTGATCACGGCGGCGATCATCGACCAGCACCTGTATTTCACTCTCAACGCACCCGCGGCGCAGACCGGCAGCACCGCGGCCACCGCGGCGGACTACGTCAACAAACTCGGGTTGCCGGGCGCTCCGGCAACCGCCACGCAAATCGGTCAAGCCGCCAGCAGCGTCGGCGAGCAGTCGATCGTGTCGCGCACCGGTGGCGCGCCGACACTGGCGTGGGGCATGTCCGAGGTGCTGCAGCGGGTATTCGGCGGCGCCGCTCTCAAGGCCTTCTGGTATCACTTCGCGATCATGTTCGAGGCGCTGTTCATCCTCACGACGCTGGACGCGGGCACCCGGGTCAATCGCTTTATGCTTTCCGACGCGCTGGGCAACTTCGGCGGCCCGCTGCGCAAACTGCGAAATCCGAGCTGGCGGCCGGGCGTTTGGATCTGCAGCCTGGTCGTGGTCGGAGCCTGGGGCAGCATCCTGCTGATGGGCGTCACCGATCCGCTGGGCGGCATCAATACGCTGTTTCCGCTGTTCGGCATCGCCAACCAGCTCCTCGCGGGCATCGCGCTGACGGTGATCACCGTGGTGGTGATCAAGAAGGGCCTGACGCGGTGGGCGTGGATACCGGGCGCTCCGCTGCTGTGGGATCTGGCCGTAACCCTGACCGCGTCGTGGCAGAAGGTCTTCTCCGGTGATCCGGCCATTGGCTACTGGTCTGCGCATTTCCAGTATCTGGCCGCCCGGAACGCCGGCAAGACGTCGTTCGGTTCGGCGAAGAACGCCCATCAGCTCGATGAGGTCATCCGGAACACGTTCATTCAGGGCAGCCTCTCGGTGGTTTTCGCCCTGGTCGTCGTCATTGTGTTCGTCGCCGGAATCATCGCTGCAGGCAAGGCAATTCGCGGTCGCGGACGGCCGTTGACCGAGGACGAACCGGTGTCTTCGACGCGGTTCGCCCCCTCCGGTCTGATCGCCACCGCGCCCGAACGGCAATTGCAAAAGCAGTGGGAAGCGCACGACAGACGGGTCGCAGCCGGGTCACCGTGACGGCGTCCGCGCCAGGAAACCACGGTGAGCCGGCGTGCGAATACAGGTAGTCGACTACGCATCCCAAGAGGTGGCCGCCGACCGTACGTTGAGTGCACCAACGGCCGACTCGGGCCGCGAAGGCCGATCAGGAGATCACCGAAATGTCCATTTCATCGGAGATATTCGCCAGCACCATTGACCCAGTCGAGGAGCACACGCCCCAACCGGCCGGAGTTGAAACCGCGCAAGTCCTGATCACCACCCAAGAGGTGCTTTTCAGCACCGCAGCCGCTCGCGGCGTGCGCCCCGACCGCAGCGTCGGGCGGATCGGCTTCACGCGGCGATTCTTCGCGACCTCCACCGATGGTCCACGGCAGCGCCACGAGGCGAGGCGTTACGCGTTCCTCGAGAACGCCCTGATGTCACGGGAAATGGACAGGTTGTGAACGTAGTCGTCGCCGTCGGTTCCGCCGTGCTGATGCTGATGGCCGCAGCCGCCATCTACCGCCTGCAGGGCTGGCTGGAGCGGATCGACTATCGACGCCACTTCGAGGATTGACCGCAGGCCCGCGAGCAGGGCGGAATCCCGGCGCGCCGGGCAAAGGGTGGTACCGAATCCCTCGCGCGGCCCTAAGATTGTGCGGGATGAGAGTCGGTATCGACTTCGGCACCACCCACACCGTCGTTGCCTCCGTCGACCGCGGCAATTACCCGGTCGTCTCATTCGACGGCGCCTTCGAAAGCGCTCATGCCTGGCCTTCGCTCATCGCCGCCAATGCCGCCGGGGAGCTGCGCTTCGGTGTGGACGCCGCGGCGGTTCGACACGAGCCGGGCTGGTCGGTGCTGCGATCGTTCAAACGTCTTCTCAACGACGCCGGGCCGCAGACCGAGGTGAGCCTGGCCGGCCGCAACTACCGGTTGGCCGAACTGCTCACCGGATTTTTGGCTGCGCTCCGAAGCGACCTCTATCACCGGTCGAACGCCGGCCCGGAGCCGGGCGAAACCATCGAGGCCGCCATCGGAGTGCCGGCAAATGCCTCTAGCGCGCAGCGCCTGTTGACGCTGGATGCGTTCCTGGCGGCGGGTTTTCACGTGGTGGCGATGCTGAACGAGCCCTCCGCCGCGGGCCTCGAATACGCCCATCGGTACCGCTCCACGATCACCGCGAAGCGCGAACACGTACTGGTGTACGACCTGGGCGGGGGTACCTTCGACGCGTCGCTGCTGAGAATGACCGGGCCGCTGAACGAGGTCGTCGTCAGCGAGGGCATCCAGCGCCTCGGCGGTGACGATTTCGACGACGCGATCCTGCGCCTCGTCCTGGCCCGGTCGAAGCTGGACACCGACGCGGCTACGCAAGACCTGCTCAAGGAGGAGTGCGCGGTCCGCAAGGAGGCCGTCGGACCGCAGACTCGCCGCTTCCTCGTCGATCTGACTGCCGTGGACCGGCCACCGTTCGCGTGTGGCATTGACGACGTGTACTCGGTGTGCGCGCCGCTCGTCGATCAGACGATCGAACTTCTCGAGCGCGTCCTGCACGACCCGACAAAAAGTGGCCGGGACGTGGCAGGATCCGTGCCGATGTCCGAAGTGGCCGGCATCTACGTGGTGGGCGGGGCCGGCGGGTTCCCCTTGGTTTCCCGGATGCTGCGCACAACGTTTGGCGACAAGCGCGTCAAGCGCTCGCCGTACCCGTTCGCTGCGACGGCCATCGGCCTGGCGGTCTTCCTGGACAATGAGGCCGGTTTCGAGTTGTCCGAACGCTTTTCGCGTCACCTCGGGGTGTTCCGTGAAGCACAAGCCGGGGCCGACGTCGTCTTCGACCCGATCGTGCCCAAGGACGCGTCGCTGCCCGCGGACGGGCGTGGCCCCCTGGTGGTCCGACGGAAATACCGCGCCGCGCACAACATCGGGCATTTCCGGTTCGTGGAGTGCAGCCGACTGGTCAACGGCCGGCCCGACGGCGACGTTACGCCCTACGATCCCGTCCTCTTCCCGTTCGACCCCGCGCTGCACGACCGGGAGGATCTCGGACGTCAGCCGATCGGCCGGTGGAACGACGGCCCCGACGTCGAAGAGCGTTACGTGGTCGCACCCAGCGGCGCGGTCGAGGTAACCCTCACGACCCAGCCGGCCGGTTTCGAGCGCACCTTCCGGCTGGAGCGGCGCGCCGCGGCAACACGGTGAGCCATCAAGGATGGAACTCTACGACGTCATGCGAACCACGTTCGCGGCGCGTGAGTTCACCGACGATGACCTGTCCGACGACGTCCTATGGCGGATTTTGGACAACGCCCGGTTCGCCCCAAGTGGTGGCAACCGTCAGGGCGCACATATCACCGTGGTGCGCGACGCCGACGCCCGAAGCCGCCTTGCCGAGTTGGGCACCGGCGCCGCCCGCCGCTACTTCGCCCAGCTGACCGCGGGCGAAAACCCTTGGAATTCCATACATCCCAGCGCTGTTTCGCAAGACGTCATCGACGCGACGGAAGTCCCCGAAGCTTTCGTAGCGCCGTTCCTGCAAGCGCCGGTGGTGCTGGTCGTCTCCGTTGACCTGGGCGTGGTGGCTGCTATCGATCAGGACTTGGACCGCGTCGGCCTGGCCGGTGGCGCCTCGGTGTATCCACTGGTGTGGAACGTCTTGCTGGCCGCTCGAAACGAGGGCTATGGCGGCACCATCACCACGATGGCCATCGCCGAGGAGGCGCATGTCCGTCAACTATTGGGAATCCCCGACACGCATGCGGTCGCCGCCCTGCTGCCGCTTGGCAAGCCCGCCCGCCAGCTGACCAAGTTGCGCCGCCAGCCGGTCGGCCAGTTCGTCACCCGGGATCGGTTCGACGGCCCCGCATTCGACGGGTGATGCCGCCCCCGGTGCTTGATAGCTTCAGGGCATGAAAGAGATAGATCTGGAAGCCCTTTCGACACCGGAACACGGCTACACCGTCATCGACGAGGACGAAGACGACCCGGTCTTGTGCGATCAGGATGGCAACGACATCGACACGTGGCGAGAGGGATATCCCTACGACCACAGAATGCCGCGCGAGGAATACGAACACGTGAAGCGGCGGCTGCAAATCGAGTTGCTCAAGCTGCAGAAGCACAGCAAGGCCACCGGCACCCGGCATGTGATCGTGTTCGAGGGTCGTGACGCGGCGGGCAAGGGCGGCACCATCCAGCGGTTCATGGAACATCTCAACCCACGCCACGCCCGGGTGGTCGCGTTGGAGAAACCCAGCGAGCGGGAACGAACGCAATGGTATTTCCAGCGCTACATCACCCATCTACCCGCCGGCGGCGAGATCGTGCTGTTCGACCGGTCGTGGTACAACCGCGCGGGCGTCGAGAAGGTGATGGGCTTCTGCTCCGACGATCAATACCGCGAATTCATGCAGCAGGCACCGCAATTCGAGCGGATGCTGGTCGACAACGGCATCAACCTCACCAAGTTCTGGTTCTCGATCTCCCCCGCCGAGCAACGCACGCGGTTCGCCGTCCGACTGGTCGACCCGATTCGGCAATGGAAGTTCTCGGAAATGGATATCGAGTCCGTGCACAGGTGGGACGACTACACGGCGGCGAAGGAGGCCATGTTCGAAGCGACCGACACCGACGTCGCACCGTGGATCGTGGTCAAAAGCAACGACAAGAAGCGAGCCCGGATCAACGCCATGCGCTACGTTCTCGCCAAATCCGAGTACGCCGACAAGGACGACGAGGTCGTAGGAGAGCCGGATCCGCAGCTTGTCGGCCGCGCGTTGGCCGACTAGTGCTCAAGCGTCTGGTTGTGCTGCGGGCACAATGACCACGGACGCTCCCGACTGGAAGGACTTAACTCTCATGTCCACCTGGCTCATCACCGGCTGCTCGACCGGACTCGGCCGCGCCCTCGCCGAAGCCGTGATTCGCGACGGGCATAACACCGTCGTCACCGCACGCGATGCGGCCAAAGTGTCGGACCTCGCGGACAGCGCACCCGAGCGGGTGCTCGCCGTCGCGCTGGACGTCACCAAACCCGACCAGATCACGGCTGCCGTGCAGCAGGCCGAAGACCGGTTCGGTGGCGTCGACGTTCTGGTCAACAATGCCGGGTACGGCTACCGCGCCGCGGTCGAAGAGGGTGACGATGCTCAGGTCCGCGAGTTGTTCGAGACGCACTTTTTCGGCACCGTCGCGATGATCAAGGCCGTCCTGCCCGGCATGCGGGCCCGCCGCAGCGGCGCCATCGTCAACATCTCGTCCATCGGCGTGCAGCTGACCCCGGTGGGTTCCGGCTACTATGCGGCGGCCAAAGCCGCCATCGAAGGCCTCAGTGGAGCTTTGTGCGGCGAGCTGGCACCGCTGGGCATCTCGGTGACAGTCGTTGAGCCAGGCGCATTCCGGACCGACTTCGCCGGACGCTCCCTCATGGAATCGCCGACGAGAATCGACGACTACGACGCCACCGCCGGCAAGCGTCGCAAGTCGAACGACACCATGCACGGCACTCAGGCGGGCGACCCCGCCAAGGCCGCCGCCGCGATCATCGGCGCGGTCGAGACAAGCGAGCCGCCGTCATTCCTGCTGCTCGGTCCCGACGCACTGGTCGCCTACCGCTATATGGCCGATCGGCGTGCCAAAGAGATCGCCAAATGGGAGACGATCACCACCGCCACCGACTTCGACTCCTGACCTTTCCTTGCGTCGCCAACGCGCGCACCATGGAAGGGTCCGCGGGTCACACAGGAGCGAGAAGGAGCAGGTGATGAAGGCCCAAGTCGGTGACTTCCTCGTGGTCAAAGGCACCACCACCGAAAGGCATGATCAGCACGCGGAAATCATCGAAGTGCGTTCGGAAGACGGTTCGCCGCCGTACGTCGTGCGATGGTTGGTGACCGGCCACGAGGCGACGGTGTACCCCGGCTCTGACGCGGTGGTCGTGACCGCGGCCGAGCACACCGAGTCCGCGCGACGTGCTGCGGCGCGGACCGGCCACGGTCCGAAATAGCCGCCTCACAGCGCCACCTTTGAAAGGGAGTCCCGGGAATCTTTGGCCCCTTAGGAGAAGGTAGTTCTCCTAAATCGAGAGACGCATTACGATCGGACGGTGACTTCGGCGCAGACGCTGGAATTCGACCGACCGCACGACGGGGTCGCGGTGGTGCGGCTCAACCGGCCCGAGCGGCTCAACGCCATCAACGAAACAATGCAGTCCGAATTACGGTCAGCCCTAGGCGGTTTGGCCGCCGATCGCTCCGTGCGTGCCGTCGTACTTACCGGCGCCGGCCGCGGCTTCTGTGCCGGCATCGACCTGCGCGACTTTGGACCCAACGCCCCGGAAGCCGCCGCGCCCGCGCTGGACCGAATGCGCTTCCAGGAGGGCATGGCGGCCCTCACCGAGGCGATCCGTGCGGTGCCGCAGCCGGTGATCGCGGCGGTCAACGGTCCGTGCGTCGGCGCGGGATTCGCGCTGTGCCTGGCATCCGACATCCGGATCTGTTCGACAACAGCATCTTTCGGCAACGCAGCCATCCTGCTCGGCCTCTCGGGCGCCGAGATGGGAATGAGCTATCACCTGCCCCGCGTCGTCGGCACCAGCGTGGCCGCCGACTGGATGCTCACCGGCCGGACGGTGTCCGCGCAGGAGGCCGATCGCCGCGGGCTGGTCAGCGAAATCGTCGAACCCGATCGGCTGACCCAGCGTGCGGTGGAGTTGGCGACGCTGATCGCGGGTCTGGCTCCGCTGGGTGTGCAGCTGACCAAACGTGCCCTGCAGGTCAACACCGACGCGACCAGCCTGTCGTCGGCGCTGGAACTGGAGAACCGTAACCAGGTGATCTCCCACGCCACCGACGACGCTGCCGAACTTCGCAAGAAGTGGTCTTCATGATCAGAGAGGACGACCGATGTCCTGGGATTTCTCCACCGACCCGCAATGGGCGCAACAGCTCGAGTGGGTGGACGACTTCGTGCGCACCGAATGCGAGCCGATCGACCTGATTGTCAAGGAATCTCACGACCTCAACGACCCGGTACGCCAGGCCTTGATCCCACCGCTGCAGCAGATCGTCAAAGAGCGTGGCCTGTGGGCCACCCACCTCGGGCCGAAGCTGGGCGGTCCGGGCTACGGGCAGGTGAAGCTGGCGCTGCTCAACGAGATCCTGGGCCGTTCGGAGTGCGCGCCCATCGTGTTCGGCTCGCAGGCCCCCGATTCCGGTAACAGCGAGATCCTGGCCCACTACGGCACACCTGAACTCAAGCAGCGCTACCTCGAGCCGCTGTTGGACAACCGCATTGTGTCCTGCTTCTCGATGACCGAGCCACAGGGCGGTGCCGACCCGAAAGTGTTCCGCACCAACGCCGTTCAGGACGGCGACCACTGGATCATCAACGGAGAGAAGTGGTTTTCGTCGTTCGCCTCGATGGCCTCCTTCATCATCGTGATGGCCATGACCGACCCGGAAGCGCCACCGTATCAGCGCTACTCGATGTTCGTGGTGCCCGGTGACACGCCGGGCATCAACGTGTTGCGCAACGTCGGACTCGGGTATCAACCACTCGGCGGTGGACGTGAGGGTTATGTCCGCTACGAGAACGTGCGGGTGCCGGCCGATCACATGCTCGGCCCGCGCGGTGGTGCCTTCGTCGTGGCGCAAACGCGGCTGGGCGGCGGGCGCATCCACCACGCCATGCGCACGGTGGGGCTGGTGCGGCGCATCTTCGACATGCTCTGCGAGCGGGCGGTGTCGCGCTACACCCAGGGCGAGGTGCTGGCCAGCAAGCAGCTGGTGCAAGAGATGGTGGCCGACTCCTGGATGGAGATCGAGGCCTTCCGGCTGCTGACCCTGCAAACCGCTTGGAAGATAGACCAATTCAACGATTACAAGGCGGTGCGGACTGATATCTCGGCGGTGAAGGCGATGATGCAGAAGGTACTGCACGACGTCTCGTCGCGGGCGCTGCAGCTGCACGGCTCGTTGGGCACCACCCACGAAATGCCGTTCGTGCAGTACCTGGTGGAGTCCTTCGTACTGGGCCTGGCCGACGGCCCAACCGAAGTGCACAAGGTGACGCTGGCGCGCCTGTTGCTCAAAGACCGCCCCGCTTCGCCGGATCTGTTTCCCTCCGAACACCTGTTGCGGTTGCGCGCGGCCGCCGAAGCGAAGTTTGCCGACAAACTCGCCGGCATCCATCGCGGGTGAACTCAGACCGCCTTGGTGACTCCGACGTAGGACAGCACAACGTCGGATTGATCGGTCGCTCGAGTGAGCGTCGCGTAGGAGCGGATGAACGACTGGCCCACGCACCCGTCGATCTTGACGTGGAAGCCCGAGATCATGACCCAGGGGTTTGGACCCTTGAACTGTTTCTTGACCACCGGCACCACGATCACCAGACCCGGTTTGAGGCCCACGCTCATCAGGCCGTTGACCGGCGTCGAAACGTACGGCAGCAAAGGCGGCAACGTACCCGTGGTATCGAACGTTGGCGTGACGCCGGGGATCACCCCGGCACCACCTTCCATGATGACGCCGTTGGACGTGCTCATATCGATTCCGCAGCCGATTTGGTAGCCCACCTCCAGCGTTCCGCGGGGCTCTTCCGGGCCGTTTACCGAGCCGACGAATGTGCCGCTGGACATGTATTCGCGCGACGATATGGCGGCGTTCATTGCCGACACCGGAACTTGCATCTCGTCCTTGGCGCCAAGGGCCAGGGTCCAGCCGTCGGGCGTCTTGATCGTCGACGGAGGGCTCGAGGGCACCGATCCCTCGGCCGGGGGCGCCGCGTCTGGAGGATCGGCAGCCGTCGAGGGCGCCGCGGCCACAGACATGGCCAGGCAAACGGCGACAGCCATGGCGCGACGAATGACGACGGCTATCGGCCTCACGGGCGCCACGCTACGCAGCGCCGGTTTCGAGTCGCGAAGTTTGCTGGCCCGCTGAGCAAAGTTGTTGCGCGTTCGTAATGCTCATGCGATGTAGAATTGGCGTTGGCGACTAACCTCTGGGATAGCCACTGATCCGGACAGACAACAGAGGGGCCAAAGATGGTACTTCGCAGGTACGCCCGTCAGTTGCTGATCGGCACGCTAACGGTTGTAGCTCTGGCGAGCGGTATGGGTATAGCGCAAGCGTCGCCGGACCCAGGTGGGCCGGGGGTGCAACCGGATGTCGACGAATGGCTGGTCCAGGATCCCAGCACCTTCGTGAATCCGACGGATGAAGGCGGGCCCGCCGCCGAGTGGGGTGGGGTCGGAATGTATTGCGAAAACCTGTTCGCTCACTGCAGTTAACGCACCACGCGCTGATCTCAACCGTTTGGTTTCACCCAATCCTCTTCTGCGAGGAACGACTGGGTATGCACGATGCGTCCGGTCATGGTCTTCGGATCGCCCGTACACAACCGCAGCGCGGTCTCGGTGATCAGTTCGATGTCCTCGGTGTCGGTCTTGGCCAGATCGAGAGTGCCCGCTCCGGGAGTGGCTACCGGTTTTGACGGCGCGGCGGCGTTGACGGCGATGCCCTCGTCGTAGAGTTCGGCGGCAAGGCTTTTCGTCAGGCGGTTGAGTGCGGCTTTGGCCGTCCCGTAAATGCCGAATCCGGCGGTGCGGTCGAAATCGGAGAACGGCGGCCCGGGCGGCAGGTCGCCGGCCACGGACGTCACATTCAAAATCCAGCCCCGTCCGCGGTGGCGCATCGCCGGAATCGCCAACTGGATCAAGTGCAGCGGGCCGAAAAGATGCATCTCCATCATCAGTCGAACGCGCCGGTCCGGGAATTGGTCGAGGGGACGCAGGAATGTCACCGCCGCGTTGTTGACCAGAATGTCGGGAGCGCCGACGGAGCTGACCACCGCACCGAAAAGCCGTTCGCGCTCTTCGGCCTTGGAAATATCCGCCTGGATCGCGATGGCCCGGCCTCCGGCGGCAGTGATCTGGTCGACGGTTTGGTTCAGCGACCCTTGATATTTGGGATCGGGGTCCAGGGTGCGTGCCGTCAGTGCCACCGTGGCGCCCTGCGCCGCCAGTCGTGCCGCGATCGCCTTGCCGAGTCCACGACTGCTTCCGGTGACCAGCGCCACCTTCCCGTCACACCGATGGTCATTCATGATCGGACCTCCTTGTCGCCCAAACGCATCAGCCGCCGGGAAGTTTCACGATCCTAGAACTGGCCGCAGTTCGGTGTGCTGGGTTCGCCGTTGAAGCGCGCGGCGATCCATTGCATGGCGGACTCACCGTCCACCAACATCGTCAGCGCGTGGTTGATGATCAGCTTGTTGAGGAACGGCGGCTCCTCGTTGGTGCGGAATTCCACGTTGGCGCCCTGGGCGCACCAGTCGCGGCCGAGTTGATTGGCCGCTGTCCACGGCACCAGCGGGTCGTAACGGTTGATGTCGATCAGGACCGGCGCGTTGGGTTTGTAACGTCCGATTCGCTGCGCGTCGAACAGGGTGCTGAACGGTTCCTCGTTGACCAACTTATAGATGTCTTCGGTGAAGTAGGGCTGCAGATGACGGAACATGAAGTCGAGAAGGGTCTGGCCGACGCATTGGCGCGACACCGATTCCAGCATCGCCAGCCCGCGCGGTGTCATCTTGGAGCGGATGAGATCGGCGAACTCGGGATAGGCGGCCATGACGCTGTTGAGCGCGTACCCGACGGCGCCGACCAGGGCGCTGCCGTCGGCGTAGGGGAACAGTTCCTTCAGGTCGGCCGGCGGCGCCCCGGCGTAGGTGCCCACGATATGGAGCTCGGGGGCATACGAGGGGGCCAGCTCGGCCGCGGACGCGGTCGCACCACCGCCCTGCGAATATCCCCAGAGCGCAACGGGCCCATGCGGATTCAAGGAGGTGTTCGGTAGCTGCATCGCCGCGCGGGCGGCATCCAGCACGGCCTGCCCTTCGGCCAAGCGTCCCACATAGGTGTGCATCGGCGGGGTACCCAGGCCCTGGTAGTCGGTCATCACGATGGCGAAACCACGCGCAACCATCGTGGCGACGAACAGCTCTTCGTAGTTGAACATGATGTCCCAGCCACCCGAATAGTGGATGCCCTGGTTGAACATTCGCGACGGTGCGCACTGGTTGCCCTGGCCCTGAGTACCGGGTGCATAACTGATCAACGGCCGTGGCCCGTTACCTGGCCAGGGGTTGTCGGGCTCGAAATAGGTGCCGGTCACGGCGATTGGATTGCCACGAGTGTCGGTGCTGCGGTACATGATTCGGGTGCCGCTGGCCACGATCGCGCCTAGCTGACCGGACGGCTCCAGGACCAGCCGCGACGGCTCGGTGCGGATCAAGTCACCCGGTTTCCCGGGCGGCAACGGATCTGGTGGTGTGTAGAACTCCGCGTATTGCGGTTCGTCACCGCTGTCGGCCTTCGCATTTCCGATGCCCGCCAGCACTACGGCGATCGCCAGCAAGATCCCGAAGACATACTCGAACCGGCGCATCACGAAAAGGTAACAACGGACAACCTGTCAACGGAAGGGCGTCGTTGACTCTGTTTGGCAGAGGAGAGTCCCTAGGCCCGCAACGCCTTCCGAGTGCGTATCGCATCGATCGAATAGGCGCCGGGTCCCACGAAGACCAGCAGGAAGAAGGCGAAGCAGAAGAGTATCGCCAATGCCCCGCCGTTGCCGCCCGGTGGGTCACCGATGGGCCATAGCGCCTTCGGTTGGTGAATCCAGAAGTAGGCGACCGCCATTTCTCCCGAGGCGATGAATGCGGCGGCCCGGGTGAACAAGCCACTCGCGATCAACAGTCCGGTGATCAACTCGATGAGGCCTGCATACCATCCTGGCCAGGCGCCGACCTCGGTGGCGGATGGGGGTGGAACCGGCCAGCCGAAGATGATGTTCGAGCCGTATCCGGCGAACAGCATGCCGTAGACGAATCGGAACAAGCTGATTACGGCCGGTGTGTAGCGCGCAAGGCGCGGGTTGAGATTTTTCAGCACCACACAACTTTAGGCGGTGTGAAATCCCCGGATCCGGCGCGGGGATTCCGTACACTCTTGCCAACTTTCACCGCCGTAAAGCCCTTCCCGACCAGCCACTCCGCCACAGGGACGAGGACACATCATGATTGGCACCTGCGTCAGGACTGCGGGCGTCGCGATCGCTGTCATGCTCGGACTGGCGCTGGCGCCGTGCATAGCCCAAGCCGGTCCCCCCGTGCCCAACCTGCCGGAAGCCCGGCGCGTGCTCTACGGCGATCCCGTAGCCGCCGCCCGGTTCTGGCGGCACCAGGAGTACGACGACGACTGTGTGCCGATGGCAGTCGCTGACGTGGTCGGTCAACTGACCGGTGACCAGCCGACCGAGGAGGAGATCATCGCCGTCGCCCACTTGTCACGTAGTACAGTGCACAACGGCCCGATGTACACCAAGCCCGCGAAAAACCGTCCGGCGCAAGGCACTTCCTTCGCCGATGAACCGGCGCTGCTCGCCCACTACGGCATCCACGCCGTGAATTCCTACCTCGCCGACGGCCCGAAAGGCGACGCTCCCACCGGAATGGATGTGCTCGAGCTGGCCCTGGCCGAGGGCCGCAAGGTGATCGTCGCCGTCAATGCCGAACTCATCTGGGGCAGGCCCGTCACGACCAAGACCCGCACCGGCGAGCCCGACGCCAACCATGCCGTGGTGGTGACCGGCATCGACATCGGGGCGGGCAAGGTGCACGTCAACGACACCGGCAGTGTTACCGGCCGCGACGAGCAGATACCCATCGACGTCTTTGCCCGATCATGGGCCAGCAGCGGCGACCAAATGACGATCACCGACTAAGCCGCCGTCATATCGGGCTCAGCGGCACCCCATCATCGCCGAACTGTTCTCAAGTATGGGTTTGCTGTGTATCGTCAGACTCGGTCAGCGCGACAACATACCCGCTCGTCAGCGGCTCGCGCCGCACGGAATAGGAGTTAACGATGAACAGCTCGGCCGCACCCACCGCAGGCGCGTTTCGGATACCGTCGCTGGTCCCCCGGCCCACGATATTCGCGGGTTTGCTGACAGCAGCTGCAATGGCCGTGGCCGTCGCAACGCCGGGCATGTTGCCCCCGGCGGCCGCCGAGCCGCACCACACGGTGACCTACCAAATCACCGGCGCCGGTGACGCTTTCTCGATCATTCCCGACCCTGGAACCCCGGTGTATCCGGCCAACACCAACACCTGGGTGCCGCTGCCTTGGTCGCAGACGGTGAAAGTCGCTGGAAGTCCGTACCTGGCGTTGAACTGGACCGACCACAACGGCACCCACGACTGCGTGATCACCGTTGACGGCAAGCCCGTCCCGCTCAGCGAGCACTCGCCGGGACGGTGCGCTTACCAGATTCCATAGACAGACTGACCCTCACCGCAACAGTTCTTCAGGGTCTTCTCAGCCGCCCCGCGGCACACTGAGGGCACAACTGCTCAAGGAGGCCCTCGCGGGTGAAGCGGGTGAAATTGTCGGCACGTCTACGGCCACGCCACTGGGGGATCGCCACCCGCGCAGCGGCGGTGTCCGCGGCCGTCGTCCTCGCCGCGCTCGCCCTGGCCACCGCAGGCTTACTGACCTTGCTTTATGTCCTGCTGCTGTCCGGTGTCGACGACGCCACCGGCGCCCGAGTCAGCGATATCGTCGCCGCATTACGGGTTAAAGCTCCTGCTCAGCTCGACGAGAGTTTGATGGCGACGAACCAGCGGGTGGCGGCGGTACAGATCCTCGACGCCGACGGGCACGTAGTGCGCCGGTCCTCGGGGGCGCCGACGTCGGCTTTGGCGCCCGCGGGATCATTCGGCCCCACACTGAAATCCGGCCTGCCCGACGATGTTTCGCCCGACGACGACATGCGGCTGGCCGGTCAGACCACTGCCACCCCGGCCGGCACATACACCGTCGTGGTCGGCGGTGCCAGTGAGGCCGTCGAAGCAACCGTGCGCACGGTGGCGATCCTGCTGGCGGCGGTTGCCCCACTCATGATCGCGGTGGCGGCCTATGTCAGCTATACGCTCGTGAAACGCTCGCTGCGTTCGGTCGATGCGATCCGCAGCCGGGTGGCCGAAATCTCGGTGTCGGACCTGTCCGAGCGGGTTCCGGTGCCCGCCAGTGCCGACGAGATCGCCGCGTTGGCCGGGACGATGAACGCGATGCTGCAACGTGTCGAGGCAGGCCATCTGGCGCAGCGCCAATTCGTCGGCGATGCCTCCCATGAGTTGCGCAGTCCACTGACCACCATCATCTACGCACTCGAGCTCGTCGAAGCACATCCCGAGCTACTCGACATCGACATGGCCACAAGCACTTTGCTACCCGAGGCGCAGCGGATGAAGGCACTGGTGGAGGATTTGCTGCTGTTGGCTCGCGCCGACGAGAAAGGCTTGGCATCGCCCGCCCATGAGGTGAGCTTGGCTGACATCGTCGAGTCTGCGGCCGCACGACTCCGCCGCGACACCACGCTGACGATCGACACCGACATTGACCAACACGCCGAGGTGACCGGTGACGAGGCCGCACTCGCCCGCATGGTGCGCAATCTCGCCGACAACGCGGCCCGCCACGCGGTGTCTCAGATCGAGCTCTCGGTGCAGCATGCCGACGGCAACAGCGTATTCGTCATCGCCGACGACGGCCCCGGCATACCGGAAGCCGATCGCGGTCGGGTGTTCGACCGCTTCGTGCGACTCGACACCGATCGGTCACGCCAAAGCGGAGGCAGCGGCCTCGGATTGGCGATCGTCGCCGAGATTGTCCGCGCACACCACGGCGGCATCACCATCACCGAGCGGACAGGCGGGGGCGCCCGCATCGCCGTTACCCTGCCGTCACGGCAATAGCCGGTATCCGACTCCCCGGATGGTCTCAATACTGTTGGTGTCGAACGGGTTATCGATCTTTCGCCGTAAATAGCCGACGTAGACCTCCACCACATTGGCCGGCCCACTGTAGTTCACGTCCCACACGTTGGCCAGGATGTCGGATTTGGTGAGCACCCTGTCCTTGTTGCGCATCAAATACTGTAGGACACCGAATTCACGTGCTGTCAAAGAGATCTCAGTGTCGCCGCGGGTGACCAGGCGGCGGGAGGGATCCAGTGACAAGGTGCCGGCGGTGAGAACCGTCGGGCGTTCCGGGGCGCCGCGGCGCACCAGCGCCCGTAGCCGAGCGACCAAGATCTTGAAGGAGAACGGCTTGGTCAGGTAATCGTCGGCGCCCAAGTCGAATGCGTCGGTCTGGTCGTATTCCCCGTCCTTGGCGGTCAGCATGATGACCGGTGTCCACACCTTTGCGCGGCGCAACCTGCGCAGCACTTCGTATCCGCTTCGGCCGGGCAGCATGATGTCCAGAACGATGACGTCGAACTCGTTTTCCAATGCTTCGTGCAGGCCGTCGTCGCCAGTTGCGGCGGTGACCACGACAAAGCCTTCGGCGCGCAGGCCCTTGGCCATCGTCGACGACAGCCGTTCCTCGTCTTCGACGAGCAAGACCTTCACCGAGCTACCCCTCGATTCGCTAACCCGTACCTACTTCGACGCATGATCCGATTGTGCAGCGCCTCGAGCCAATTGGCCGCTGAGCACTTCAGCAGGTACCGACCACACTTCCCTCGACCAGTCCTTCCTTACGCGTCTGCCGATGTGGCAGTGCGCCGCGGTTCAACGGTCCGGACGATCACCCAAATCGCGGCCAGGACATGGACGACGATGTATGGCAGGTTCGCGGCGTAGAACACCGTCAGGTTGAGAGGCTGACCTCGCTCGTCACATCAGCGATCATGTAGATCCCGGTGATGGCGACCATCGCGCCCGCGAGGGGCAGCACGACGTAAGGAAGCCACCGCTTATTGCGGAAGAAGGCAAACGCCGTGACGAGAAAGAATGGTCCCGTCGCGAAAGCGAACCATTGAATGGTCTTCACCCATGAAGGCGGATCGTGAGTGATTGGGTCCACCCTCGTGGAGTAATACTCGCTCGACTTGCTCGACATGCCGAGCGGTATGAGCAGGTCTTGGTTGATCCAAAGTACAAAGAACAGAACGAAGAGCACGGCGAAGGCGAGGTCCACTTTATGACGCATCAGGTCCTCCCGATGTTTAGGCCTGATCCTGTCACGGATGCGCGCTGAGCGGCGAAGAACACCGCTACCCGCGTTCTCAGCGAGGTCTCAGCGATCCCCGCCTACGCTGGCGCTGCCATGTTCAGCACGGCCCGCCCACGGATCGCATCTGTCGTTGCCCGGCAGCTGCTGGACTGCAAGGCGCGTCCATTGGTCGAAGTTGAAATCACCACGGACACCGGTCATGTCGGTCGAGGCGCGTCGCCGACGGGCACTTCGGTAGGCGTACACGAGGCATTCGTGCTGCGCGACGGCAACCCGGCCGAATACGCCGGGCTGAGCGTGCACCGCGCCGTCTCCGCCGTGCGTGACGAAATCGCCCGCGCACTCGTGGGCACCGAGCTCGACGACCCGCGAGTTCTCGATCGGCTCATGATCGAGCTCGACGGCACCCGCGATAAACACCGGCTCGGCGGGAACGCGATCTACTCCACCTCGGTCGCGCTGCTGCGAGCGGCGTCCGCGGTGGCGGGCATGCCCGCCTACTCCTACGTCGGTGCGCTGTTGGGGCTGAAATCGCCCACCACCGTGCCGGTGCCGACGTTCAACATGATCAACGGCGGCCGCTACGGGGATACGTTCCAGGCGTTCTCTGAGTTCCTCGTCATGCCGTACCGCGCCGACTCGATCCAGGCGGCGGTCGAGCGGGGAGTGCGCTTGTTCGCTGTGCTCGGCGACGTGCTCACCGAGCGGTTCGGCCGCCCACCGCAGCTGGCATCGTCGTACGGCTATGTCGCCCCCTCTGGCGACCCCCGGGTCGTCATGGAAGTGCTGACCGAGGCTGTCGAGCGCGCCGGCTGTGCCGACGTCATGGCGTTCGCGCTGGACTGTGCGTCCGGCGAGGTGTACGACAAGCGCACCCACACCTATCCGCTCAACGGGGAGCGGGTGACGGCGGAGGCGTTGATCGACTACGCGCGGACGCTGACGGAGGACTTCCCGATGGTGTTCATCGAGGATTTGCTCGACGCCGACGACTGGGACGGCTTCATCAAGGCGGCCGAAACGATCGACCGCGCAATGATTCTCGGTGACGACCTGATCGTCACCAACCCTGAACGACTGCGGCGGGCGGTGCAGCTCTCCGCGGTCGACGGGTTCATCCTGAAGCCCAATCAGGTGGGCACCGTCGCCGAGGCCCTGGACTGCTACGAATACGCCTGCCAGAACGCAATTCTGGCGATCCCGTCCGGACGCTCGGGCGGCGTCATCGACGACGTCGTGATGGATCTGGCGGTGGGGCTAGCGGCACCATTCCAGAAAAACGGGGCGCCGCGGTCCGGTGAGCGCATCGAGAAGCTCAATTTCCTATTGCGAGCGGCCGAACGCATTCCGGACTGCGGGCTCGCCGACGTGCCGGCGCTGGTGCGGTTCTGAGCCGGGTAGCGGCACGCCGAACGTGGGGCTTATCCATATATTTTGGTTTGCGTCCGTAGCGCCCACGCTCGGCGGGGGGCTATATTCCCAGCGCCAGCTGGGCGAGCACGGCGGCGGCGCACACCGCCAGCACGATCGAAAGTGCTAGCCAGTCAGCTCGTTTCGGCCGCGACGGGGCCGCTGAGAGTTGACCGGCGCCGCCGCGCGCGGTGATCGCATCGCCCATCTCGTCTGCCCGCCGCAGCGTCACGGTGATGACGGCGACGACCAGGTCGATCACGTCTGCCACCAGTTGCCGCAGGCGGGCCCTGTGGGTTGGCGGTGTCTGCTTGGGCCGCAACCGGCGCGCGGCGAAAAGTACCCGGAATTCGTCGATCAGCATTGGGAAGGTGCGCAGTGCGAGCGCCAATGCGACCGACCAGTCGTCGATCGGGATTCGCAGTGGCCGTAGCCGGCGACCCAAAGTGGCCACCGCCGGGGCGATTTCGGCGACGTTGGTGGTCCACGACACCAGCCCGCCCAAGCCGAGTAGCACGATCGACAGCGCCCCGATGCGCAGGAAGTCCAGCAGGCCGCCGAGACCGAGCGAGAAGTAACCCAGGTGGAGATGCGGACTGCCGCCGGCCGCGGCGGCAGTGGCGCCGACGATGGCCAGCAGGACCCACAGCCAGCGTGGGACCGACGGCAGCACACCCCGGGGAATGCCGGCAATCCAGACCCCGCCCAATACCAGCGCCGCCATCAGCCCGATGGCCAGCCATCCCGGGTTTACTGCCAAGAACGCGGAAATGCCCAGTGCGACAAGCAGTTTAGTACCTGCCCACAGTTCGTGGATGCGCGATCGGCCGGGCACCGGACGTAGCAACACCACCGGACGCGGCGAGCGACGAGGGCGCTTGGGCGGCAGGGCGGCTGGCTGGTCATCGACCGAGGTCACCGCCGGCGCCGACGCCAGCCGCCCGTCACGCAGGTGCAGGGTACGCGGGCACAGCTCCTCGAGCCCGGCGAAGTCATGCGAGATGACCACCACGGTCAGCCCGGTGGCGCGGCGCCGCTCGGCGAGTAGCCGGACCAGCCCGCGCTGGCTGACGGCGTCCAGCCCGGCCAGCGGCTCGTCGAGAATCAGTACCCGCGGCGCGCGGGCCAGCAACCCGGCGAGTACCACGCGGCGCATCTGGCCGCCGCTGAGCTGGTCGATGCGCCGCTTCGCCAGCGCCCCGTCCAGGCCGACGGCGGCCAGCGCCGCGGTCACCCGGGCGTGATCGTCAGGCGAAAAGCCCGCCGCCGAGGCAACTTCCAGATCGACCCGGCTGCGCATCAACTGCAGCCGGGCGGACTGAAACTGCAGCGAGACGGCGCCGACCTGCTCAGCGGCGGCACGCCCGTCGAGAAGGCAAGTGCCCGAGGTGGGTACGGTCAACCCCGCCATGATCCACGCCAGCGTCGACTTACCGGATCCGTTGCCGCCGTGGATCAGCAGCCCGTCGCCTTCGTACACCGTGAAGCTGATACCGCGCAGCGCGGTCTGCTCCCACGGGGTGCCGCTGCCGTATTCGTGTGCGACGCCGGTGAGTTCGAGCACGGGCGCGTGGGGCTGGTGGCCCAACGCAACCGTCGGCGGCGGCGGGGCTGCGGTCTGGACCATGGCGGCGTTGTCCAGCGAGTCGCTGAGATCGATTGTGCGGTCGGCGAAATCGGCCTCATCACGATAATGGGTGATGTGCACCAGCGCGGTCTGGTGACGGTCGGTCAGCGTGGACAGCACGTCGAGCAGAGCCTCGCGGCCCTGGGGGTCGACCATACTGGTGACCTCATCGGCGATGAGCAGCGCGGGTTCGCGCGCCAGCGCCGCGGCGACGGCCAGGCGCTGCAGTTCGCCGCCGGACAGGCCGCCGGTGTCGCGGTCGGCGAGGCCGTCCAGCCCCACCTCGCGCAGTAACCGGTCGACATCAGTGGTCCGGCCCGGAGGCAGCCCCCAGACCACGTCGTCGGCAACTCGCGTGCCCAGCACCTGGGTTTCCGGGTGCTGCATGATGACCGCGGTGCCGCCGATCTCGCCGAGACCCACGGTGCCGGGCCGTTCCACGGTGCCCGATGTCGGTTCGCGGCCGGCCATAACCAGCATCAGCGTGGTCTTCCCCGACCCGTTGGCACCGGTGATCGCGACATGCTCGCCCGCGCTCAGGTCCAGACTGACCGCCCGCAGCGCGTCGTGGTCGGCGCGCGGGTAGCGGAGGCGGACCTGGTCCAGCCGCACCGGCAGCGGCTGAATTGGCCCGGCGCCCGCCGGGATGTCCAGTTTGTGCACGTCCGGTACCACGCGCAGCCGCTCCAGCACCCGCGACAGTGCCCACCAACCGATCAGGGACGCGCCGACGATCGCGACGACGGCGTATCCGAGCACCAGCCACTGCCAGTAGTCCAGTGCGTCCGCGAAGAACCGCTTGAGTTCCGGTGCGACGGTCTGCAGGTGGGGCACCCGCGCCACGAGCGTCGCGACGCCGTCCACGGTCGCGGTGATCGCGTGGAATACCAGCTGCCGCAGCTTCGTCAGGACGGTCAACGCGCCGACACCAGCGGCGCCGGCGAGGAAGCCGGCGCCGACCGCAACCGCGAGCACGGTTGGTGTGCCGCGACGGCGTCGTTTCACGGCTCCGGCCAGGCCGCCGACATAGGCGCACAGCGCGATCGCACCCAAGCCGCTCACGCCGACGACCAGGAAGCCGATCACGCTGGCGGCGACGGTCGCGGTGATCAGAACGCGCATTCGGTAGCGGTAGGCCAGCAGCCCCATCGGCACGGTGCCCAGCAGTCCCAGGCCCCCGGCGTGCGGAAGGACGACGGCAATAATCGCGATTGCCGCGCACAACGCGCCCATCACCGATGCCTGCGCCAATTCGTGGGGTGGCAGCGACCGAGCCCGGTGCCGCCCGTTCGCCGGTAGCGCGCAAGGTTCCTCGACGTCATCGCGACTACATACCGGGACCATTTGCCGCATCGCTTGACCCCCCAACGGTGTGTGCCCGCAAGACGGGTAAACCGCCCCGGGCGTGGGAGCGCCAGTGTATTAGCGCGCGGCTGAGACCCCGCTGAGAAAGAAGCGGCACCGTCCGGCTCTAAGCGACCTCATATGGGCGACGGCTTCGCGAGAGTCCTCATATTGCCAGGAATTATCGGTGTATCGCGTACATATGCGGTCTCTGGCGACGTCAGGCTCAGCCAAAACCAGGGCAGCCAATTTGCTGGCGCGGTCTAATGGGTGGATGGACTTGATGGTGCCCACCGACTCGCTGTATCTACTCGCCGAATCACGTGAGCACCCTCTGCACGTGGGCGGCTTGTCGTTGTTCACACCACCAGAAGGGGCAGGTCCCGAGTTCGTCCGGAATTTCACCGGCGCGCTGGTTGCCAACGAACCGATTCAGCCCACCTTCCGTAAGCGCCCCGCCCGGATAGTGCCTGGGGTCGACATCCTGGCATGGACCTACGACGACGAGATTGACGCCAATTACCACGTGCAGCGAGTGGCACTGCCGTCCCCGGGACGAGTTCGTGACCTGCTCGAGCTGACCGCCAAGCTGCATACCAGCCTGCTCGATCGTCGTCGCCCGCTCTGGGAGGCGTATGTGGTGGAAGGGCTGAACGACGGCCGATTCGGCTTGTACATCAGGGTGCACCACTCGCTGATCGACGGCGCCGCGGCGGCCAAGCTATTGGAACGCTCACTCTCTGTCGATCCGTTCGAGACGGAGGTGCGCGCGATGTGGACCGTGCCTCAACTCGAGCGTCCACCGGCAGCAGGGCAGTCCATATTGGGTTCTTTGACCAAGGCCGCGGGATCCGTTGCGGGGCTTCCCTCTTCGACGTTGAAGCTGGCTCGTGGAGCGCTGGTGGAGCAGCAGTTGACGTTGCCTTTCGCCGCACCGCGCACCATGTTCAACGTCAAGATCCGGGAAGCCCGCCGGTTCGCTGCTCAGTCGTGGTCGCTGGACCGGGTGATGCGGGTGAAGAAAGCCGCCGGGGTGAGCTTCAACGACGCAGTCCTGGCGATGTGCGCCGGCGCCTTGCGCTACTACCTACTCGAGCAGGAGGCGCTGCCGGACACGCCGCTGATCGCGTTGGTGCCAGTGAGCCTGCGGCCGACGGCAGACGACGGCAGCAGCGGCAACAAGGTCGGCGCCATCCTGTGCAACCTGGCCACCGACGTCGACGACCCCGCGCAGCGGATCGAGATCATCGCCACGGCAATGCGGGGCAACAAGAAGGTTCTCGCCGAGCTGCCGCGGGCGCAGGTGGTCGCATTGTCGGCGATGAGCATCGTTCCGCTCGGGCTGGGTGATCTGCCCGGTTTTGTGTCGACGACGCCGCCGCCCTTCAACCTCGTCATCTCAAACGTGCCCGGACCGGCCGAGCGGATGTATTCCGGCGGTGCCCGGATGGATGCCAGCTACCCGCTATCCCATCTCACAAATGGGCAGGCCCTGAATATCACCTTCATCAACAATGCGGATAGCCTCGATTTCGGCCTGCTGGCATGCCGCCAAAGTGTGCCGCACCTGCAGCGACTGCTGGCGCACCTGGAAACGTCTCTCAAGGATCTCGAACGCGCTGTTGGTGTGTGAAAGGCGTTGCTGCACAAGCACTTAACTCAAATGGTGCACTTCCTGCAACCCGTATACCGGTGTGGGGATGCCTTCATAGCGGGCCTTGAGTTGCAGCGCGAGAAATAGCGAATAGTGCCGGGATTGGTGCAGGTTGCCGCCGTGGAACCACAGGTTCTCCTGCTGGGTCGGCTTCCACATGTTGCGCAACTCGCCTTCCCACGGGCCGGGATCTTGGGTGGTGCCCGACCCCAGGCCCCACACCTTGCCGACTTTGTCGGCGACGTCCTGGCCGATGAGGTCCGCCACGAAGCTGTTCATCGATCTGAATCCGGTGGCGTAGACGATCAGGTCGGCGGGCAGTTCGGTGCCGTCGTCGAGAATCACCGCCTTCTCGGTCAGCCGCTGGATCCCGCCGTGGCACAACTTGATGCTGCCGTCGCAGATCAGGTCGGACGCGCCGACATCGATATAGAAGCCGCCACCGCGGCGCAGGTACTTCATGAATTGGCCGGAATCGTCGTCGCCGAAATCCAGGCGGAAGCCAGCCTTGTCCAACCGCTCGTATAAGTCCTTGTCCCGCAGCCGCATTGCGTCGGATATCGGTTTTTGAAAGTCCGCGATGATTCGGTATGGCAGCGATGCGACCGTCAGGTCGGCTTTCTCGGTGGTGATACCGGCGGCCGCCGCCTGCTCCGAGTAGAGGCCGCCGAGCCCGATCTCGAGCACCGCCTCCGACGTGACGACGAGGGTGGACGCGCGCTGCACCATCGTGACGTCAGCGCCGTTCTCGTACAGCGCTTTGCAGATGTCGTGCGCGGATGTGCCGGAGCCGATCACCACGGCGCGCTTGCCGGCATACCCGTCCGGGCCGGGGTGCTGGCTCGAATGATGCTGCTCTCCGCGAAAGACGTTCTGGCCAGGTAACTTTGGCAGGTTTGGCTTGCCGGCCATTCCCGTCGCCAGCACCAGGTGGGTGGGCCGCAGCGTGAGCCGTTCGGCGCCGCGGTCGACCTCGACTTCCCACCGCTTTGCCTGGGCGTCGAACGACGCCGACAGGCACGTCGTCGAGGTCCAGTACGGGATCTCCATCACCCTCGCGTAGAACTCCAGCCAGTCCGCGATTTTGTCCTTGGGCGAGAAGACCGGCCAGTTCGCCGGGAACGGCAGATACGGAAAGTGGTCGTACCACACCGGATCATGAAGGCACAGCGTCTTGTACCGCTCGCGCCAGTTGTCGCCCGGGCGCGCATGCTTATCGACGACGATGGCCGGGACCCCGAGCTGGCGCAACCGCGCACCGAGTGCGATTCCGCCTTGCCCTCCGCCGACGACCACCACGTAGGGCTGCTGCGAATAGCCCAGCGACGCTTCCTCTTCCGCACGCTTTTCCGCCCACGACCGGCCGTCCGGATCGGGGCCGTGTACTGCGCCCAGTGCGCGACGGGAATTGATCGGCTGCTCATGGCCCTTCAACTCGTCGAGCGCGGTCAACAGTGTCCAGCCGAGGCCGTCCTTGAGCCGCAGATGACCGACACCCCGCCCGACCGCCGTCTCGAATTCGATGAACGCCGACGTCACGCCACCGCCGTCGTCGGTCGGTGTTTCGCGGGTACGGAATCCGGACGGCTCGGTGTCTTCGAGTCGCGCGCGCAACATATCGGCGATGCCGTCGCGTCCCTCGACGGTTTTGATGTTCCAGGTGAACGCCACCAGGTCGCGCCAGAGGCCGTCCGGGACGAACTTCGCTACCACCCGGTCGATGTCGCGCGCCGCCAGCGCGGACTCGAATTCGTCCAGCCACGCCTGCACGCGCGTCTGCGGTGATTGCGCGATGGCCGCCGCATCCAGCTGTCGAGTCATGGGCAGCACGCTACTCGCGGCCCGGGCCGTCTCGTGGTGTTCGCTCCCAAGGCCAGGTCATCAGGGCCCAGACGATGACGATCAGCACGCCCGCGGTCAGTATGTACAGCGGCCATGGACCCAGTACATCCAGCAGCGTCGCGGTGGCGGGTTTTCGGTTGAGGAAGCCGTAGTTGGTTCCAGCGAGTGTGTTGAACGTGAATGTCACCGCCGCCCATAGCAGCGTTGCGGCGACCGCGATGCGATAGCTGCGCCACCGCGGCCGCCTTCCACGGCCCCAGGTGAGATAGATGGCAGCCCAGACGACAAGCAGATGGATGGCCCAGAACGCAAGGAATTCGTAGTGGGGAAAGTCCGGGGCATACAGAACCGGAGAAATCAATGCCTGTGTGCTCAATACCAGGCCCCAGTAGTAGGTGAGGGCGAAAGCCCAATGTCGTTGCGACCACAGGGCATAGGCCGCCGTAACGGTCGCGAGATCGGTCAGGCGCAGCGGCACCGAATCGGCGATGGTCGGCGGGAGCAGCAGATACACCAGCTGCGCAGCGTAGATCGCCGCAGTCAGAGCCGCTAACACCCGGCGCAGGATTCGTGCCTGCGATTCGCTCTGCCGACGTCCGATCCAGACCAGCGCAGCCGACCCGATCGCGAACACTGCAAGCACCGCCCAATGCGACGAGTGGTACGGGCTGAACTCGCGCACGGCGGTGTTCAGCGCAGCGAATTCGGCGGTGTTGGGCCACATCAGCTGGCCGCCTCTCGGTCCGCACTACACGGCAGGTCTTGGCGCACCGAGCCGGTAATTTTGCAGGCTTCTTCTCGAGCTTTTGCTGCAAAATTACAGTTTCGGCGAAACTAGTCCACCCGGGGACGCGCGGGAGCCGCAACCTTTTGTCAGCGAGGCGGTGCATCAGTGACAAAGCAACAAGCCACACGTCGCGGTCCGGTATGCCGCAACTTCACCGGCCAGGGCTATGCGGAGTCGTTCATCTTCATCGCGATCGCGACGATCCTGGTCACCCGCTCGTACTTGAAGCTGACCGGCTATCCGCAAGTCGGCGGCGGCAATCTGCACATTGCGCACACTCTGTACGGGGAGTTGCTGATGATGGCCGCCCTGCTGACGGGCTGGCTGCTGCTGGGGCGAGACGCCCGCAATGTTGCTGTCGTGCTGGGTGGAATCGGGTTTGGACTCGTCCTGGATGAGGTCGGGAAATTCGTGACCAAGAACAACGACTACTTCTATGGCCCTGCCGCCGAAATCATGTACGTGCTTGTCACCGTGGTGTTGGTCGGTACCCGCGCGATGCGCGCAATCCGCCCACTGAGCGCACACGAATGCTTGGCTTCCGCGAGCATGATCGCCGCGGACGGGGTCGCACGCGGCCTGGGCGAGCACCGGCGCGAGGTGGGGTTGAGGCTGGTCGAACGCGCCCGCCTCGGCGGGGTCGATGCCGACGACGCCGACCACGTACATGCGCTGTTGCACTCGGCTCCCACGGCTTCGGATCGGCTCTACACCGCCCAGCTGTGGATCCAGCGTCTGACTCCGGCCTTCGTCAAAAGCAGCCGGCTGGTTCCGGTTATCGGCTGGCTGATTGTGGCGGCCGCGCTGGGCAGCCTGTTCTTCCACACCCTGGGCGTAGCGCTGGACGGGTATCTCCACCGCGACACGCTGGTGAAGTTTCACCTGGCCGGGATGAACGTCGGAACCGCGATTCTGATGGGTGGCGCTGCGCTGACGTTGGCCATGGCACTGCCGGCGACGATCGCGCTACGACGCACCCAACACATCTGGCCGCTGCGTTGGCTACGAGACACCGCACTGTTATTTACGTTGCTGAGCGCGTTGGTCCATTTCGCCACAGAGGGTTTCGCAGCGCTGATCAACTTGTCGCTCGGTCTGATTGCCATGGCCTTGCTGAGCAACCAGCTCAATCAGCGCGATCGCGAAGCGGTGCCCGTGGACGAGGACGAGGAGTGAGTGGAGCTAAGGGGACTCGAACCCCTGACCCCCACACTGCCAGTGTGGTGCGCTACCAGCTGCGCCATAGCCCCGAGAAGTTGTGCCAATCGAAGCTACACCACTGTCAGGGTGCCTTCAAAGTCGCTGGTGAGGGCACAGTGGTATCGCATGCGATACCGTATTCCGAGATCGGATACGACCTCCCTGCAGGGACGGAAGTGACGGGTGTGGCGAACCAGCCACGGCCCTACCCAATCACTTGATCGACGACCTGCTGAGCGGACTTCTGCACCTCGGCCAGGTGTTCCGGCCCATTGAAGGACTCGGCGTAGATCTTGTAGACGTCCTCGGTGCCCGACGGCCGGGCGGCAAACCACGCGTTGGCGGTGGTCACCTTGAGCCCGCCCAGCGGAGCGCCGTTGCCGGGCGCGCAGGTCAGCTTCGCCAAAATCGGCTCCCCCGCCAGTTCGGTGGCGCTCACCTGATCGGCCGACAGCTTGGCCAGCCGCGCCTTCTGCTCGCGGTCAGCGGGCGCATTGACCCGCGCGTACGACGGGGTGCCGTACTGGCCGGCCAACGCCTGGTACCGCTGCGACGGCGTCTCACCGGTGACGGCCAGGATCTCGGCGGCCAGCAACGCCATGATGATGCCGTCCTTATCGGTGGTCCACACCGAACCGTCGCGCCGCAAAAACGATGCCCCCGCCGACTCCTCGCCGCCGAAACCGATGGTGCCACCAATCAGGCCGTCGACGAACCACTTGAACCCCACCGGCACCTCGACCAGCCGGCGATCGAGACCGCCCACCACCCGGTCGATGATCGACGAACTGACCACCGTCTTGCCCACCGCTATGCCCGCGGGCCACGCAGGCCGGTGCGTATAGAGATAGTCGATGGCCACCGCTAGATAGTGGTTCGGATTCAACAAGCCCCCGTCGGGCGTGACGATGCCGTGCCGGTCGGCGTCGGCGTCGTTGCCGGTGGCGATCTGGTAGTGCTCGCGGTTTGCGATCAGCGAGGCCATCGCGTCCGGCGAACTGCAGTCCATCCGGATCTTGCCGTCGGTGTCCAGCGTCATGAACCGCCACGTCGCATCCACCAGCGGATTGACGACGGTCAGATCAAGTTCGTGCCTTTCAGCGATCTCCCCCCAGTAGTCAACGCTGGCCCCGCCCAGCGGATCCGCGCCGATCCGAACGCCGGCTGCGCGGATCGCAGCGACATCGACGACATTGGGCAGGTCGTCGACATAGCTTGCGAGATAGTCGTGCCGGCGCGCGGCCTGCCGCGCGCGAGCAAACGGCACGCGCTTCACCGCCGAGCCGCTACGCAGAATCTCGTTGGCGCGCTTGGCAATTGCATCGGTGACGTCGGTGTCCGCCGGACCGCCGTTGGGCGGGTTGTATTTGAAACCGCCGTCTGCGGGAGGGTTGTGCGACGGCGTCACGACGATCCCGTCGGCCAGCGAGTCGGCGTGGTCGCGGTTGTAGGTGAGGATGGCGTGGCTGATTGCCGGCGTGGGCGTGTAACGGTCTCTCGAGTCGATCACGACCTCGACGTCGTCGGCGGCCAGCACCTCGAGGGCCGACACCCAGGCCGGCTCCGAAAGGCCATGTGTGTCACGGCCAATGAACAGCGGTCCGGTGATGCCGTGGGCGGTGCGATGCTCGACGATGGCCTGGGTGATCGCCACGATATGGGCCTCGTTGAACGCTCCGGCCAGCGACGACCCGCGATGGCCCGACGTGCCGAACGACACCTGCTGGGCGACGTCGTCGGGATCGGGCTGGATGGTGTAGTACGCGGTCACCAGATGGGGCAGATCGACGAGGTCCTCGGGCTGGGCCGGCTGACCGGCACGCGGGTTGGCCACCATGACGACCATTCTGCCCGTGCGCCACTCGTGCGTCCCGTTACGCTGCGAAGCGCACCACCGGCACATCGAAGGGATTCGACCAGTGGCAAAGCACGACTTTCGGGAGCTGTCCGCGATTTTCGCCGGTGGAGCGTTGGGTGCGCTGGCCCGAGCCGCGCTTGCCACGCTGGCGGTCCCCGATCCGGCGAGCTGGCCCTGGCCGACGTTCACCGTCAACATCGTCGGCGCCGTTCTGGTCGGCTACTTCACCACCCGGCTGCTCGAGCGGTTGCCGTTGTCGAGCTATCGACGTCCGCTGCTCGGCACCGGACTCTGCGGTGGACTGACCACGTTTTCCACCATGCAGGTCGAGACGTTGAGGATGATCGAACACCACCATTGGGCCCTGGCCGCGAGCTACACGATCGTCAGCATTGTGGTCGGCTTGTTGGCGGTACACCTGGCCACGGCGTTGACTCGGCGGGTGCGCGTTCGCTCATGACAGCTTTGGTCTGGACCGGTGTGATGGCCCTCGGCGGGTTCGGGTCGGTGGCGCGTTTCCTGGTGGACCGCGCCGTCGCGCGTCGAACGGCCCGGACGTTTCCGTTCGGCACGCTGGCGGTGAACATCAGCGGCGCTGCGCTGTTGGGTTTTCTGGGCGGTCTTGCGCTGAGCCGGGAGGCGGCCCTGCTGGCCGGCACCGCGTTCGTGGGCGCCTACACCACGTTCTCCACCTGGATGCTGGAGACCCAGCGGCTTGCCGAGGAGCGCCAGGTTCGCCCGGCGCTGGCCAACGTGGTCGTCAGCGTCGGCCTTGGGATGGGCGCGGCGCTACTCGGCCAATGGTTGGCGGAGCAGCTGTGAACCAGCCGTGTTTGAAGTTGACGACGTACTTCGCCGAGCGGCAACGGGCGCTCGGTCCGGGACGCAGGTTCTTGGCCGATGCGATGCTGGACCTGTTCGGCGCCAGCGGGGTCGCGACGAGCGTAATGCTGCGTGGCATAGCCAGTTTCGGCGCCAAACACGAACTGCGTAGCGACGTATCGTTGAGCCTGTCCGAGGATCCCGCGGTGGCCGTCGCCGCGGTCGACGTCGAGTCCAAGATCCGCTCGTTGGTGCGCGACGTGACCGCGATGACCGCCAGCGGACTGGTGACGCTGGAACGTGCCCGACTGGTCACGCAGTTGGACGGCTTGAGGTTCGACGGTTACAACAACGGCCAAAGCGACGACGGGGCCAAGCTCACCGTGTATGTGGGTCGTCAGGAGCGGATCGGCGGGAAACCGACCTACTACGCAATATGCGAGGTGCTGCATCGACACGGATTCGCCGGCGCGATCACGCTTCTCGGCGTCGACGGAACCGCGCGCGGCGAGCGTCGTCGGGCCCGCTTCTTCGGCCGCAACGTCGATGTTCCGCTGATGATCATCGGGATCGGGTCCACCGCCCAAGTCGCTTCCGCTGCAACCGAACTCACCGCACTGACACCAAACCCGCTGCTGACCGTCGAACGGGTGCGGATGTGCAAGCGCGACGGCGAACTCTACGCGCGCCCACAGGAGCTGCCGGCGACCGACGACCAGGGACGCCCCCTCTGGCAGAAGCTGATGGTCTATACCACCGAAGCAACCCGGCACGACGGCCTGCCGATCCACCGCGCCATCGTCGAGCAATTGCTGAGATCCGGGACCGCCCGGGGCGCGACGGTGCTACGCGGCATGTGGGGATTCCACGGTGACCATAAACCACACGGCGACAAGCTATTTCAACTGGCACGCACGGTGCCGGTGACCACGATCGTCGTCGACACGCCCGAGTCCATCGCGCGCAGCTTCGACATAGTCGACGGGCTCACGACTCGTCACGGGCTGGTGACCAGTGAGATGGTTCCGGCCGCGGTTTCGATCGACGAGACACGGCGCCCCGGTGATACCGCGCTGGCGCAGTACGACTATTAGCACGGCGAGCAGACGCAAAATCCCCCGGAAAGCACGCTTTTCGGGGGATTTTGCGTCTGCTCGCCACTCAGCCTCAGCGGCCTTTCAGTGCCTTTGCCAGAACGGCCGCGTGGCTGCCGTCCAGGTCGCGGACGGCGGTGACCAGGGTGACGACGCCGCTCTTGGCCAGCTTTCGCAGTTCGTCCAAAGCGGGATTGTCGGTCAGCTCGGCTTTGTAGCGTGCGGCGAACTCGTCGAACCGTTCGGGTCGGTGGTGGTACCACTCGCGAAGCTCTTTCGACGGCGCCACGTCTTTGAGCCAGATACCCACCCGCGGGTCGTCTTTGCGTATGCCGCGCGGCCAAATGCGGTCGACGAGAACGCGCTGACCGTCATCGGGATCGACGTCCTGGTAGATCCGGGCTATTCGGATCCGACGCTTGGCTGGCACAGGATAACGATAGTCACTGCGCGGGACTACGCGGGCCTTTCGGATGCGAACCATCGCAAAAAGACCAACGGCCCGGGGCGCTGGACGCTAATCTCTAAAGGCCTCAGGGAGGTGGCGAAATGAAGATCAGAACGCTTATCCGGAACATCGCAATGTTTGCCGGCATCTCGGTCGTTCTCGCGGCGCCGGCGCAGGCGAACTATTTCGAGGGTAAATACGACGTCACATCGTCTGACCGCACCGTCACAACGTGGTCGGTGACTCCGTGCGGTTCAGGATGCGTCCATATCGTCTCGTCAACTGGTTTCATCAACCAGGACGTACATTTGCAGAATGGCAAGTGGGTCTGGAATAGCAGGGATCCGAAAGGCATCAAGTGCGGCGACGGAACGTCGCAGCCGGCGAATCAATCGTATTCATTAGACGCGATCACGTTGAACGGGACAATCCACGCTGTCAGCGTCGGACCAGCCTGTGGACTTCCCTCGATGGAAGCCGACCAGACGATCAGCTTGATCCAAGTCGCTCAAACTCCTTAACAGGCCGGGAAGTCCGAGCCGCGGCCGCTGCGCACGCCGCTACCCGGAACCGCTTCCGCCGGTGAGCTTTTCGACGTCGACGATCTCACCACGGTTGATGCTGACCCAATCGCGCCCGTCGAGGTAGGGACGCAGATGCGTCCCTATGAGTTCCGCGTCGGCCTGCGATTTCGGCCGCTGCAGTTCGTAGACGTGCGGCAACTCGGCCATGCCGGTGACGACGTCCCAGAGCCTCAGCGCGGCCGGACCGGTCGGCGGGTCGACCAGTACCGGCCCGAACAGGCATTGGTCCGAGATAAACAGCGTCGGGACGCCATATCCGCCCGCGTCGACGACGCGCTGGTGCTCGGCGCGAATCTCGTCGTGCGTCGTCGGATCGCCAAGTGCCACATCGACAATCGCCTCGTCGACACCGATGTCACCCAGCAGACGGCGCGCCACCATCGGGTCGTGCGGTTTGCCGCCGAGCGCGTGCAGTTCATGTCCGATCGCGGCATACCACTTGTCCAGCAATGACATGTCAGTACGGCGCAGCAGCGCCCCGATCCGCATCAAGGACCAACCGTAGGACCACCCTCTCTCCCAAGGATGCATCTTGCCTTCGACGCGATTGATCTCCTCGAGACTGAAGAACCGCCAATTGACCGTGATGCCGAGTTGCTCGCGGACGTCGCGGATCCACAACGAAGTCTGATACGCGAACGGGCACATCGGATCGAAGTGGAAGTCGACGTCGAAGTCAGCAGCCGCCGAAGTGTCCATCACGCCTCCTGACTCAGTAGTGATAAGTGTCCGTCGGGGCCGGGCTGTGCACGCGTTCGTCGTCGAAGTCGGACACTTCGATGCCGTAGGAGCGGGCCAGGTTGAGGATCTTGGTGGCCCGAGCGATGCGCGGCAGGTCGGAGCCGTTACGAATCTCCCGGCCGTCGCGTTCGAATTCAGCGAAAAATTCCTTGGCCCAGGAGATTTCGTCTTGCGACGGCGATAGGCCCTCGTTCACCACCGCACATTGGTCGGGGGTGAGGCAGATCTTGCCCGTCATGCCGAATTCGGCGGAGACGGCGGTGGCCTCGATGAGCTTCAGCGCGTTGGAACCGATGGTCGGCCCATCGATGGCGCTGGGCAGGTTGGCCGCTTTGGCGGCGATGGTGAACCGCGATCGCGCGTAAGCCAGCGTGGCCGGTTCCTCGCCGAACCCGGTGTCACGGCGAAAATCGCCGATGCCGAACGCCAGCCGGAAGGTGCCTTTGGCAGCGGCGATTTCGGTGATGCGCTCCAGGCCCCTGGCCGTCTCGACCAGCGCCACGATCGGCACGTTAGGCAACCGTAAGGCGGTCTCGGTGACGTGGTCCACCGATTCGACCATGGCTAGCATCACCCCGCCGACCGAGCTGCCGGCCAGCGCAGCGAGGTCGTCTGCCCACCATGACGTGCCGAAGCCGTTGATGCGAACCCAGTCGGTGTTTCCGGCTCCAAGCCACTGCACTACGTTGCTCCGAGCGGCGATCTTGTCCTTCGGTGCCACCGCATCCTCGATGTCCAGAACGACGATGTCGGCAGGCGAGTGCGTCGCCGCCTCGAACCGGTCGGCGTGCGCGCCGTTGACCAGTAACCAGCTCCGGGCTAGCACCGGATCGATCCGTGAACCCGCGTTGGTGGGACCCGGGGCTTGGCTGTTGACCTGTTCATACATTGATTGAGCCGCTGTCTTTCTTGGTGCTGTCGATGCCGAGTTGATGTTGCGTAAACGGTAGCCGCATGGCTATCGCATGACGACATTCTTGCCGACGCCCAAATCCATCGGTACAGGACGGGCAAATCCTCTCGGCACCGAATCGAACAACGCCGCAGAGGCGTTTAGCTGTCCGTTCGCCGGGTATCTATCGCCCGAGCGGCGCACAGCCCAGCCCGCATCCCCAATCACCGGAGGTACCGCCGTGGCCGAGATGATGATCGAATCGCCCGACGAAGTCGTCGCGTTTCTGAAAGCGCAACACAATCTCATCGAGGACATGTTCGACGAGGTATTGCACGCATCCGACCCCGAAGCACGGGAAAAGCCTTTCATCGAGTTACGCCAATTGCTTGCTGTGCACGAGACGGCCGAGGAAATGGTGGTGCATCCACGAGTGCGCCGGGAGGTCGATGGTGGTGACGGAATCGTCGACGCCCGATTAGCAGAAGAGCACGGCGCCAAGGAGCAGCTGTCGAAAATCGAGAAGCTCGACATCACCTCGAAGGAATTCATCGACGAATTCGGCAAGCTGCGCGACGCGGTGCTCGAGCACGCCGAACGGGAGGAAAGCGACGAATTCCCGCACCTAGAGCGCACACTCGACGTCGATGAGCTCAAGCGGATGGGAACAGCGGTGCGGGCCGCCGAGGCCATCTCGCCGACCCGCCCACATCCCGGTGTGGAATCGGCCAAATTGAACTTCGCCGTCGGACCGTTCGCCTCGATGCTCGACCGCGCCCGTGACCTGATCAAACAAGCGATCGGCTAGGGGTTGCATACGGCCGAGGACGGCTGAGTCCGGCGGCTCGCCCGTAGGCTGGGTCACGTGAGCGTCACTTCGGACATGGCCGTCGCCCTGGACGACCGCTTTTCCCGTGAGTTGCCGGAATTGGCCGTCCGCTGGCAAGCCGAGTCGACTCCGGCACCGCGGCTGCTCGCCCTCAACGAGCCGCTGGCCAGCCAACTCGGCCTCGACGCCGCCTGGCTGCGCAGTCCCGATGGAGTGCGTTTCCTGGTCGGCAACCTGGTCCCCAGCGGCGCCGTTCCGGTAGCGCAGGCCTACGCCGGGCATCAATTCGGCGGGTGGGTCCCGCGGTTGGGGGACGGACGCGCACTGCTGCTGGGCGAGCTCCTCGGCGCCGACGAGCGAGTGGTGGACATCCATCTCAAAGGCTCCGGACCTACGCCGTTTGCCCGCGGCGGTGACGGCCTGGCCGCGGTGGGACCGATGCTGCGCGAATACATCGTCAGCGAGGCGATGCACGCTTTGGGCGTCCCGACGACGAGGTCCTTGGCCGTCGTGGCCACCGGGCGCCCGGTGCAGCGGGAAACGGAGCTTCCCGGCGCCGTGCTCGTCCGGATCGCCAGCAGTCACCTGCGGGTTGGGACCTTCCAGTACGCCGTATCCACCGGCGACGTCGAGCTGTTGCGGCGCCTGGCCGACCATGCGATCGCCCGTCACTATCCCAGCGCGGCCCAGGCCGAGAACCCTTATCTTGCGCTGTTCCAGGCGGTGGTGGCGGTCCAGGCGTCGCTGGTGGCCCGGTGGATGCTGATCGGGTTCGTCCACGGGGTGATGAACACCGACAACATGACCATCTCCGGCGAAACCATCGACTACGGGCCCTGCGCCTTCATGGAAGCCTATGACCCCGAAACGGTGTTCAGTTCAATCGATTACTGGGGCCGCTACGCCTACGGCAATCAGCCGGTGATCGCCCAATGGAACCTCGCCCGGTTCGCCGAGACACTTCTTCCTTTGTTGTCCGACGACACCGAGGAGGCAATCAAGCTGGCAGAGCAGTCCTTTGGAGTGTTCGGCATGCAGTATGACGCGGTGTGGTGGTCTGGGATGCGCGCCAAACTCGGCTTGTCCGTTGATGTTTCGCCCGGCGTCGGCATGCCGTTGGTCGACGAGTTGCTCGCCCTGCTCAAGGAGAGCCATATCGACTACACCTCGTTCTTCCGGCATCTTGGTCGAGCCGCGCGCGGCGAAGCCGAAGCCGCACGTGGCATGTTCATCAATCTCGCCGGCTTCGACGAGTGGTTGTCACGTTGGCGGGCGCTGGGTCCGGATGCCGAACTGATGGATCGCAGCAACCCGATCTACATTCCACGCAACCATCTGGTCGAGGAGGCCCTGACCGCCGCGACGGCCGGTGATCTCGATCCACTCGAGCGGCTCCTTGACGCGGTCCGTGCTCCCTTTGACGAGCGACCGGGTCTCGAGCGGTACACCAAGCCGGCGCCCGAGGATTTCGGCGCCTACCGGACCTTCTGCGGCACCTGAGCCCCGCACGGCCTCAGCCCAATTGGGCGAGGTCGGCCGCCAATTCGTCCAGCCGTCGCAGCGTCTGGTCGCGCGGCTCGGTCGGCAGGTCCAACAGAACTCGCTCCACGCCTAGATCTCGATAACCCGCAACGGTTTTCGCGGTTTGGTCCTCGCCCCACTGACACACCGTGACCGGCACATCGTCACCGGCCACGGACCGCAGCTCTTTCAGCGGACCCGAAAGAAGCTCCGGCAGCGGGCTTATCGCGATCCACCCCGCACCGATCCGGGCGATGCGCCTGAAGTTCGCCGGCCCGCCACCCACATACAGCGGAGGGAACGGCTTCGTCACCGGCTTGGGCCAGCAAAAGATCGGGTCGAAGTCCACAAACTGGCCGTGGAATTCCGCCTCCTCCTGCGTCCAGATCGCGATCATCGCGTCCAGCCGCTCGTCGGTCAGCCGTCCGCGTACCGCGGGATCGACACCGTGGTTGGCGATCTCTTCGCGCAGCCACCCCACCCCGACACCGAAGCGAAATCGCCCCTGCGACACCAGATCCAGTGATGCCACCTCTTTGGCGGTCACGATCGGGTCGCGTTGTGGGACCAGGGCGATGCCGGTACCCACCACCAACTGCTCGGCGGCCACCGCGGCCGCCGTCAGCGCCACGAACGGGTCGAGCGGGCGGTAATACTTCCGTGGGAGCCGGCCGCCGCTGGGGTACGGCGTCTTCCGGTCGACGGGGACGTGCGTGTGCTCGGCGACGAACAGCGACTCGAACCCGCGCTCCTGCAGCGCCACGCCCAGGTCGACCGGACCAATGCCCTCGTCGGTGAGAAACGTCAGAACACCGAAACGCATGCTTGCACCTCCCTGCTAACGACCCGACCGCGCAGAAGCTGAGCGTACCTAGGCCGGCGCGACGATTCCCGGCCGTTGGCTCAGCGTGCGGCAACCAGGTTCGGTTTAGGCGTCGCAGCCAACTTGTTGGCCTTGCGAATTCCCTTGTCCAGCAAGGAAGCCGGGGCAAACCTGCGCAGCAGCGCCAGCCGATGGGCCATGGGTCCGGCCGGATACCTCAACTTGGGCGTGCGACTGGTCGCCGCCTTCAGCACGACCTGGGCGACCACCGCAGGATCGTCACCGCCGCGCACCGCCTGGCTAAGGGCCTGCCGCACCTGCTCGCGGGTGGTCGCGTAACTGTCGATCGGCGAATCGGCCTCGGTTGCGTTGGCCTCGAAGGAGGTGTTGGTATACGCGGGTTCGACGACGGAGACCCGGATGCCGAATTCGCGGACTTCGTGGTCGAGGGATTCGGAGTATCCCTCCACCGCGTGCTTTGTGGCCGCGTACAACGCACCGTATGGCGCCGGCAAGATCCCCAGCACCGAGCCGATGTTGACGATGCGGCCGCTGCGCTGTGCACGCAGGTACGGCAGCACCTCACGGGTCACGCGCACCAGCCCGAAGAAGTTGGTGTCGAAGAGCTGTTGGGCCTGGGCGACCGAACTCTCCTCCGCGGCGCCGATGACCCCCACCCCGGCGTTGTTGACCAAGATGTCGATGCGGCCCGCGCGCTGGACGACCGTCGAAACCGCCGCGGTGACCGAGGCGGCGTCGGTGACATCGAGCCGGACCAACTCCACCCCGGGGACGGGTTCGGTGCTGGCGGGATTGCGGCTGGTGCCGAAGACCTCAAAACCCTTCGCCGCGAACGCGTTCGCAACGGCTCGGCCAATTCCCGACGAGACACCGGTAACCAACACCACGGGCGATCGACGATTCATTTCCACTCTTAGTAAACCGAACGGTGTACTCCTATTCGTGACGCTACACCACTTGACCGCTGAAGTAAACCGTTCGGTATACTTCTGCCATGGCGCAGCGCACGAAGAGCAGGAACGGCCGTGGCGCGCGCCAGCGCATCCTGGACACTGCTGCCGAGTTGTTCTATCGAGACGGCATCAACGCCACCGGCGTCGAACGGCTGGCAACCGAATCGTCGGTGTCCAAACGTACGCTCTACCAACACTTTCCGAGCAAGACAGCGGTGGTCGAGGCGTACCTCCGCAGCATCGAGCCGCGCGTCGCGAATCCCATCGGGACGCTGGCCGCTGACCAAACGCCCCGTGAGCGACTCCTGGCCCTTTTCCAGGCTCCGGTCGGACGCGGAGCGCTACTGCGGGGCTGCCCCTTCCACAACGCGGCTGTCGAGGCCGCGGGATCCATGCCGAGGGTTGAAGAGATCGTCCGTGCCAACAAGCGCAAATTCATCGACGCGGTTACCGAGCTGGCCGAGCAGGCGGGCGCTGTCGACCCGCGACTATTGGCCAACCAGCTCGCCGTGCTGTATGAGGGTGCGGCCGCACTGGCCACGTCGTTGAACGACCCATCGACGTGGGAGCAGGCTCGCACGGCGGCCGAGACGCTGATCGACGCAGCGCTCGCCCAGTGAGCCCACGTTCGTTGGCGCTCGAACCCTGCGAACGCCGTTATTGGTCGCTGGTAGCCACGGCTGGCGGTTGGTCGGCTCTCGTCGTCGGGCGCGCCGCGCCCCAAAGCCCGACGCCGATGCCGACGACAGCACCGCCCAGGCCGATGAGATGTGAACGTTTCAGCTCGTCGCGCACGCTCATCCCGCCAAGCAGATCAGACGCGTCAGCGCCGGCGGACGCCAAAAACCAGCCGCGGGTGTTCTTGCCGCGCAGGCCCGAGGCCGACAGCAGCCCACCGATCAAGGCATCGCGGTAACCCATCGACCGCAGCAGCAGTCGCGCCGTCGGCGACGGCTGGTCGGGGTCGCCCCAGAGCCGGTTGGCGCGCAGCGGATCGACGAGGAATTGGACGCCCGAGGCCAGCCGGATGCTGCCCGCGATCACTGCGGCACGATCTATCGACATTGCCGCAGAGTAACCTGCCCCATCAGCGCGCCGGGCAGGCATCGGCGATCTGCAGCGAAGCCGGCCAGAGCGCCGTCGTCAACAGGAATGCCCCCACGTCGGCTCCCACCGGGGAAATCTGTTCCAGCCGCCGCTGAATCTGCTGAGTCTGCACCGGGTGTAAAACCGTCCAGGCCGAGCCCAGACACAGGTACGGAATCGCCAGCCACAACGCCAGCTCCAGCAGGGCCCCGATGCTGATCTGGTAGTTCACCACGCGCTGAAGCCGGGCCCTGGTGCCTTGGACCATGTATCGACGCTACGTCACCATGAGAGGGTTGGTCCTCATGCGGATCCCGTTCGCCTTTAACCAGATGCGGCTGCGCGGCCGATTGAGGCGGGGCGGCCATCAGCTCGAGCTCATCGAGGAAGCCGAGGACGAGGCGACCGACACCGATGCGGCCGAAGACACGGTCGATCTGCCCGAAGCCGACCCCGCGCTATTGCTGCAGCGGATGGAAAACCGGCTCATCCGGCTGCACTTGGCGACGCCGGACGTGCTGGGCAGCGAGGAACTGCGCAAGCTGCGCTACATCCTCAACTTCGCCAGACTCGACGACTTCGAGCCAGGGGCGGCCGGTCCGGGCGGCAGCCGCGGACGTGGGGACATCGCCGTCGGCGCTGAAGTGGCCCCGTGGCGGTCCAGGGTTACCGACGCGCTGTACGGACCGCTGCGCGAGGAGCAGGACCCGGTCACGGCACTGACCACGGCACGAGACGCGCTGACGGTCCTGGCCGCCGATCAGGACGACCAGCGTCAGGTGCTCATCGAGCGCCACGGGAATGACTTCTCCCCCGCCGAACTGGACGCCGAAGTCGGCTACAAGAAACTCGTCACGGTGCTCGGCGGCGGCGGCGGTGCGGGTTTCGTCTACATCGGCGGCATGCAGCGCCTGCTGGAGGCCTGCCGGGTGCCGGACTACCTGATCGGGTCGTCGTTCGGGTCGATCATCGGCAGCCTGGTGGCGCGGACCTTGCCGGTGCCGATCGAGGAGTACGTCGACTGGGCGAAGACGGTCTCCTACCGCGCCATCCTCGGACCCGAGCGGACGCGCCGCCGCCATGGTCTGGCCGGCCTGTTCGCACTGCGCTTCGACCAGTTCGCACGAGCGTTGCTCAGCCGTGAGGATGGCGAGCTGCTGCGGATGTCGGAGCTGGCGATCCCGCTGGACGTCGTCGTCGCCGGTGTGCGCAAGCAGCCCTACCGGGCGCTGCCGTCAAAATTCCGGCGTCCTGAGCTGGCCGCGCTGCAGGGGCGCTCGCTGCCTTTCATTCCGATCGGCATCGGACCGCGGGTGGGTGCCCGCATGTGGCAGGTGTCGGCGTTCATCGACGTGCGGGTGGTCAAGCCGATAGTCATCAGCGGTGACGACCCGGCCCGCGACCTGAATGTCATTGATGCGGCGTCGTTTTCGTCGGCCATCCCCGGCGTTTTGCACCACGAGACCAGCGACCCTGACATGATCCCGATCCTCGACGAGCTGTGCGAGGAAAAAGACGTCGCCGCCCTCGTCGACGGCGGCGCGGCCAGCAACGTGCCCGTCGAGCTGGCGTGGAAGCGAGTGCGCGACGGCAAGCTCGGCACCCGCAACGCCTGCTATCTGGCCTTCGACTGCTTCCACCCGCAATGGGACTCGCGGCACCTGTGGCTGGCACCGATCCTGCAGGCGATCCAGTTGCAGATGCTGCGCAATGCGCCCTACGCCGACCACCTCGTGCGGTTTGCGCCGACGCTGTCACCGATCAACCTGGCTCCCTCGGTCGCGGCCATCGACCGCGCGTGCGAGTGGGGGCGCAACAGCGTCGAGAAGGCGATTCCGGTGACGTCGGCGCTGCTAGAGCCGACCTGGTGGGAGGGCTCCGGCCCGCCGGCCCCCGGTGAGCCCAGAGCACACGCGAAATCGGTGGCCTCGTCGATGAGCTCGGTGATGGCCGCGATTCCCTTGCCCGCGGGTCGTCTGGCTCGGTGGCGCAACCGTTACCTGACTTGACGCAGTTGCCGCGGGTCGGGGATTCGGGTGGCTACCATGGCCCTCATGGCCAAGCGTGTCCGGCGGCCTTCCGACCCCACCGTCGCCGCCTCACTAGATGGCGGCCAGACCGTCGCCTCCCCGCTCGGCGGGGGTCAAACCAGTGCGCTGCCGAACACCAGACCCACCGACAAGGTTGAGCTGGCTTGGTCGACCGGCAACGACGTGGGCGACGACTTGGGCGACTTCAGCGAGGTCCGCGAGGAAGAACCGCGCGAGGAAGCAACCGGCCAGTCGTGGTCGGCGACGCTGCGGATCGCCGGCCTGCTGGTGGTGGCCGGGGTGGTGCTGGCCGGTGCCATCGTGTTGGGGCGTTGGATTCTGGCCACGGACAACTCTCCGACCAAGGCCGCACCCTCGCCGGCGACGACCACCCTTACCTCCGCCGAACCCGCGAACTCGGCGACCGCCGGGGCACCGTCGACGTCAGTCACCTCGAGTCCAGATCAGGACAGAAGGTATATCCAGGCGCTCAACAACAAGGGCATCACTTTCAGCAATCCCGACACCGCTATCGCCAACGGCAAGCTGGTCTGCAGCGACCTTGCGCGGGGTGTGACCAGACAAGCTGAGGCCGACGCGTTTCGCCAGAGTAATCCCGACCTTGCCAGCAAGGCCGACGACTACATAGACGTCTCGATTCAGGCGTACTGTCCGCAACGCGCTCGCTGAATCCACTAAACCCATTGACAATTCTGCCGGTTGGCAGCGATAGTGATTCAGCGTTAAGTGAAAATGCTATTTTCAGATAAGCATCCGGAGGAGCCGTGGCGGACAGACCGCTGGCGTGGTTACCGCTGTCCATCGCCGAGGCGTCGTTGTCGGCCAGACCGGAGGGCGACATCGAGCTGCCGCAGGCGTGGTCGCATCTGACCCGCGGGCTTGCCGAGGCAGCACAGGCTGTCGAATCCGATCCGGTGAATCGGAACCGGCGCGATTTCGCCGCCGGCATGCGCCATTTGCTGGTGCTGCTTGCTGCGGGAATCGACGAAGCGTTGCGTTTCGATCCGGATCCACCTCTGACAGTCCGGCGCACCAGCACCGACGACATCTTGACGTGGGGCATGGAGTGCCCGGACTGCATCTACACCCGCGCCATTCTGCGCGGCGGCGCGAGCTACCGGCTCTTCGGCAACCGCGGCTCCGCTCGCTATGTCGGGCTGCAGACCATGAACGGAATCGTCTCTACCGCAAACGAATTGGTCGACGAACTCGAGGTGGACGCCGACGGCAACTTCGAGGTCGTGCTGTCCGCCGACGAGCGCGACGGAAACTGGATGCGCATCGAGGGAGATCATCCCACCCTGACCGTCCGGCATTTCTTCTACGACTGGGACACCGAGGTGCCGTCGTCGCTGTACATCGAAAACCTTGGCGGCTCAGTCGAAGCCGCGACGCCATCGGTCGATTCAGACGTGGCGCTTTCCCGGCAACTGGTCGCGCTAGGCGACTTCGTTCATGACAACCTGCAGTTCTTCTTGCAATTCGGCAGCGCGCCACCGGCCAACGGGTTCCTGCCGCCGATCGACCGCACCGCGATAGGAGCCGCCGCGGAGAACAAGCCGGTGATCGGTCGCTGGGAACTTGGTCCTGACGAGGCGTTGATCCTCGAAGTCGAACCACCCGAGGGCGTGTATTGGAGTTACTCACTCGGCAACCCGTGGTGGGAGACGATCCATTACGGCCGCCACCAGTCCAGCCTGAACGGGCATCAGGCCGTCGTGGACTCCGACGGGCTGGTGCGGGTAGTGCTGTGCGGACGCGACCCCGGGGTTGCGAACTGGCTGGACACCGCCGGCTTCAGCAATGGCCCGATGATCCTGCGATGCGTGCGGACTTCAACGGCCCCGACCCCGAGCGCTCGGCTGGTCTCGTTCGATGACATCGCCGCGGCTTTGCCCGCGCAGACCATGCGGATCACCCCCGACGAACGGGCGTCCGTGCTGGCGCGGCGCCGCCGCGCCGTGGCAGAAAGGTTCGCACGATGAGGTTTTCGGCCTCGTGACGTTCTCGGCCGACCAGCTGGAGGACGGTGCCCGCGCCGCGACGGGCCTCGACGACTTCGGCTCGCCCTATTACCGGGAGGGCTTGGAGCGCACCGTCGAAGCGCTGAACACCGAGGCGGGGCTGTCCGAAATGGGCGAGATCATCCAGCACGCCACCATCAGTAACGCCCTGATCCAGCGCCTCAAGATCGAGGACACGTACGCCCGGCACCCCGAAATCGACGACGAGGTTGTGGGCGGGCCGGTCTTCGTGATCGGGCTACCCCGCACCGGGACAACAGCTTTGAGCCAACTGGTCGCGGCCGACCCGCAGTTCCGATCCTTGCGGATGTGGGAATCGCAAGCTCCGACCCCGCCACCCGAGGCTGCCACTCAGCACACCGATCCCCGCATCGCCCAGGCCGAGGCGGGGCTGAAGATGCTGCACGACATGTTCCCGTTGATGAAGACGCTGTACAACTCCGAGGCGACGGCCCCAACCGAATGCCAGGACTTGATGGGGATGAGTTTCCGTACCTACCATTTCGACGGAGTCGTACGGGTTCCGGGCTATGTCGCGTGGCTGATGCATTCCGATATGCGCGAAACCTACACGTTCCATCGCCGGGTGCTCAAACTCCTGCAGTGGCACTGTCCACCGACTCTGTGGCATCTCAAGACCCCGGTGCACATGTTTGCCCTGGACGCTCTTGTGGCGGCCTACCCAGAAGCCAAATTCATGTGGAGCCACCGTGATCCGGCCAAAGTCATGGGTTCGGTCTGCAGCCTCATCCGGTACGTCCGCAGCTGGAGCAGCGACCGGGACGACCCGGAAGAACTCGGGGCCGAGCAACTGGCCAGCTGGGCCGAGGGTGTACGACGAGCAATGGACTTCCGCACGCGTGTCGGTGACGACCGGTTCGCCGACGTGGCCTTCGCTGACCTGCAGAGTGACCCGGTGAAAACGCTTGCGGCGGCATACGAATCCCTGGGGCTGGAGTTCACCGACGCCACCCTGCGTTCCGTCGAGCAATGGGCCCACGAGCACCGGCCCGGTTCGCGCGGGGCACACGATTACGATCTCGCGGACTACGGTCTGACGCCAGAGGGTGTGCGGGAACGGTTTGCCGAGTATCTGCGCACCTACGACGCGACCGCATGACACCGCCAGCAACGCGGCGGCGGAACAAACTTCCACCCGACCCCGACGTCCGTACCGCCATACTGACCGCAGCAGCGAAATCCATTCGCGAGCAAGGAGTTCGAGGGCTCAGCATCGCTACGGTCCTGGACCACGCGCAACTGAGTACCCGCGCGTTTTATCGCCACTTCGAATCCAAGGACGAGTTGGTCGCGGCGATATTCCTGGAGATGGCACGGGTCGAGATGCGAAGGCTGCGAAGAAAAATGGCGGACGCTCCGTCTCCGGTCGAGTCGGTTGCGGCGTGGATCGACGGACGCCTGGATCTGGCGTTCGACGACAACATGAAATCCGATTTGCGCCAGCTTTCCCTGGAGGCCCAGTCGCAGATGTTCGCCGCGCCTGAACTCATTCAACCCGCCTATGCCCAGATGCTGGAGCCGCTGATCGAAGAGTTGCGGCGCGGGGTGCAGTGCGGCGTGTTTGGTGACATCGATCCCGTCACTGCGGCGCAGTCTATTCAGGGTGTGGTCTGGGCCAGCACTGAACGGCATTGGGCGACAGGGGATTGCGAGCGCGCCCATGTCCGTCGGCAGGTGCTGCATTTCTGTCTGCGCGGACTGGGCGTGGCGCCGGAAGACATCGCCAGATTATCAGCTCACTGAAAATAAGGAGACGCGATGGACCTGGGATTTGCCGGATCGACGGCCGTTGTCACCGGCGGCAGCAAGGGGATGGGGCTGGCCATCGCGGAAACCTTGGCCGCCGAAGGGGCCAGCGTCGCGGTGATGGCCCGAAACCGTCCGGGACTCGACGCGGCAGTGGAAAAGCTCCGGGCGGCCGGCGCTCCGGAGGCGGTGGGAATCAGCGTGGACATGGCCGATGCCGCGTCCATCACCGCCGGCTTCGCCGCGGTAGCCGAGCGCTGGGGACAACTCAACAGCCTGGTGCACACCATCGGCCCGGGCGACGGGTATTTCGAGGAGCTGGATGACGCGGGTTGGGACAACGCGTTCACGCTTGGCACCATGTCGGGCGTGCGCGCGATTCGCGCGGCGTTGCCCTTGCTGCGCGCAGCCGACTGGGCTCGCATCGTGACGCTGTCGGCGCACTCGATTCAGCGACAGAACCCGCGCATCGTGGCCTACACGGCATCCAAGGCGGCGCTGTCCAGCGTCACCAAGAACTTGTCGAAAAGCCTTGCCGCGGACGGCATTCTGGTGAATTGCGTCTGTCCCGGCACCATCGTCACGGCCAGCTTCACCGAACAGCTCAAAGACGTCCTCGCCGCCGACGGACTCGATGCCAGCAACCCGGTTGACGTCATGACCTGGATCGACAAGTACTTCCACCAACCCTGCGATCTCGGCCGGGCCGGGCTGCCCGAAGAGGTCGCCTCCATCACCGCCTACCTGGTGTCGCGGCGCAACGGCTATGTCACGGGTGCATCGGTGAACGTCGACGGCGGCTCCGACTTCATCTGAGGACGTTCGCGCTGTGTCGTCACAGGAGCCACTTGCGTACCGGGAAAGCGAGCCATGTTGCGATCTGTGATGCGATACCGCCGGCGGTATCAGTGCGTCACTCCATACCCGGGCATTTGGGTGTACTGATGGCTTTCGGTGTGTACCAACGGCTTTCGGTGTGAGCGCAGGGGCGGGATTCAGCGCGAATTTTCGCCCTGGCTGCACACGCGAATCCCACTATTCACACCGAAGACCGAGGATTCACAGCCAAACTCCAAGACTGCGACGTCGCAAGTGTTCCGTCCTGTGCACTGCCAATTTCGTGACACCGCGAATATAATGACCGGATCGTCAATATCGAATCGAGTTGGCAATGATTCACGTCCGACGCATGTTTGCGCTGTCAGCATTCGCCGCAGCGGCGGCCACCGGTGGAGTGATCGGCTCGGCGGTAGCACACGCGGACCCTGAACCACCCCCGGCCCCTGCCCCCGACGTCCCAGGCATTACGCCTGAACAACAATGCGCCTGGATCGCTTTTCGGACCTGGACGCCGTGCAACTGGATCATGAGAGAACCACCGCCACCGGGTACTCCGGGCACCTTGTACGGACCACCTCAGTAGACGCCGCCCCAGCGCATCGTTGCGCCGTCCCGGGCGGAAAAGTACCGTCGGCGCCATGACATCACAGCGTGCAGAAGAACGGCCTCAGCTTTCACCGCCGATCGAAGCTGTGCAGTCGCACTATGACCGGTCGAACGAATTCTTCAAGCTCTGGCTCGATCCATCGATGACCTACAGCTGCGCCTACTTCGAGCGTCCCGACATGACGCTGGAAGAAGCCCAACGCGCCAAACGTGATCTGGCGCTGGGCAAGCTCGGACTCGAACCGGGGATGACGCTGCTCGACATCGGTTGCGGCTGGGGCTCGACCATGCGCCACGCGATCGAGAAGTACGACGTCAACGTCATCGGCCTGACCCTCAGCGAAAACCAGGTGGCCCACAACAAACAGAAGTTCGCCGAGATGGACAGCCCGCGCCGCAAGGAGGTACGGCTACAGGGTTGGGAGCAGTTCGACGAGCCTGTCGACCGCATCGTGTCGATCGGGGCATTCGAACACTTCGCCGACGGCGCGGGCGATGCCGGAATCGAGCGCTACGCAAGCTTTTTCAAGATGTGCTACAACGTCATGCCCGACGACGGACGGATGCTGCTGCACACGATCATCGTGCCCGACGCCAACGAGGCCAAGGAGCTGGGGTTGACGGCGCCGATGAGCCTGCTGCGCTTCATCAAGTTCATCCTGACCGAGATCTTCCCCGGCGGCAGGCTGCCCCAAATTCCCCAGGTTGACCACTACGCGTCGGAGGCCGGTTTCAAAATAGAGCGCCACCATCGGATCGGCTCGAACTACGTCCCCACGCTGAACGCCTGGGCCGCGGCGCTGGAAGCACACAAAGAGCAAGCCATCGCCTTGCAGGGTCAAGAGGTCTACGACATCTACCTGCGCTACCTACGGGGATGCTCGGACCTGTTCCGCGACCATTACACCGACGTCTGCCAGTTCACTCTGGTCAAGTAGCCAGTCGCCGCAGCAGCAGCGACAACAAGCGCACGACTGCGAGGGCCACGGTTCCGACGACCAATCCGACCACCGCGGAGACCGCGGTGTCGGCTAGCCAGGACAGCACGCCACCAACCACCGGCACGGCGTGGCGGATTTGATCGTCGAGGTGGTGCAGCAGGCCGTACGGGGTGTGCCAGCCGAGCCGATTGGCCCCGGTCAGCAGGATGTGTCCGCCCACCCACAGCATCGCCATCGTTCCGACCACCGAAAGTGTTGCGAGAACCATCGGCATCCCGGCAACGAGGGCATGACCGACCTTCCGCCCGATCCGCGAGGTGGTCTGGGCGAGGCTCAGACCGACGTCGTCCATCTTGACGACGATGGCGACGACCCCGTAAACGACGGCGGTGAGAACCAGGGCGACGACGACGAGAATGATGAGCCGCGGCAGGAACGCCTGAGCGGCCACCTCGTCCAGAGCGATCACCATGATCTCGGCGGACAGGATCAAGTCGGTGCGAATCGCCCCGGCTACCACGTCGTCCTCATCGGCGGGCGTCGCCTCGCCTTCATGGCCGCGGATGCTGCTCCACACCTTTTCCGCTGCCTCATAGCACAGGTAAGTGGCGCCGAGCATCAGGATCGGACTCAGCAAGACCGGCGCGACCTGGCTCAGCAGCATCGCGACGGGCAGGATCACCACGAGTTTGTTGCGCAGCGATCCCTTCGCGATGCGCTTGATGATGGGCACCTCGCGGTCGGCCGCGATCCCGTGGACGTATTGCGGCGTCACCGCCGTGTCGTCGATGACCACCCCCGCGGCCTTAGCGGTCGCGCGGCCGCTGGCGGCGGCCAGTCGCGCAAGCAGCGCTACATCGTCGAGCAGTCCAAACAGACCGGCACTCATCGCGTCCCCACCATTGCGTTGCAGGCTACCTGCTGCCGGTAACCGGGGTGCATCGCTTGCTGCCGGCCACCTGGCCGTAACGGATTCTTACTGCGGGTGACTCGCCAAGTAATCGGCGACCGGAATGCGTTGCGCCTGAGCGTAACCGACGGGCAAGAGCACGTCACCAGAGGTCGTGTGGTAGTAGATATCCCACCGGTAATAGCCGGCGAAGGCGGCCGGATCACCGCCCAGCACCGCGGCGTAGTCATCGATCGCGCCGACGTAATTGCCGGAGTGGTTGTACGCAAAGATGGCCCGATCGCGATCGTTGGCGAAGCCGTTGGCGGCGAGCATGCGACCGGCCGCCATGATGCTGTCGTGCGGTGAAGCGATGTCACCGCCGTTGCCGTAGCTGGCGAAGGTCGAGGGCAGGAACTGCATGGGCCCCTGCGCGCCGGCGGTGCTCACCCCGACGATGCGGCCGAAGCCGGTTTCCACCAAGTTGATCGCTGCCAGGTAGTTCCAGCCGACGCCGCTGGCCGCCTCCGCTTCGCGGTAGAAGCCGAGCAACGCGTCGGCGGGCGCCGGCTGTTCGATGCGCCAGGCGGGCAGCGTGTCTTTCGCTTCTCCCCCGTTGAGCGCGACGAGATGGTGGCGCGCCGAGACATTGCGGTCGTAGGCCCCGACGAGCGACGACGGCATTTTCGCTCGCGCGATCGGCTCCCACTCGGGGTGGCGGCCGATTTCGCGGTAGGCCGCTTGCTGGCGCAGTGCCGCTGATACCAGCGCACTTTCGGGCGCCGACGGATTTCGCAGGGTCTGCTCGTCGGCGGCCAGATCGGCGCCGAGCAGCGCGGGGTCCGCAGCCAGCGCGGGCTGGGCCGGCACCGTGGTCGCGATCGGCGACGGCACGCCCGTCGAGGTTGTCCGTGCCGGCGAGCACCCACCCAGGACCAACATGATTGCGGCAACGAGAAGTGCTGCGCTGCAACGGATTACGCCTGCTCGGTATGCGGGAGCCGTGTGCATCCTTGCTCCAAGGTCGGGAACGACGCCCGGCTCACGCCGGACGCTGAATAGCTCGACTATACGGGGTGACTGGGTGCGAACCCATACAACGGTGGGCGCATCATATTCCGCATGACCGCGGTTTACCGAGCGCCGACGCGATCCCGCAGCGACGCCGTCGATACCCGCGCGACCATCGAGCGCGCGCGTCGGCTTGGCCTGTGCGGATTCGGTCGCATGGTGCGCGGGCCGGGCGAGCAGGACCGGCTGGCCCGACGGGTCGCGCGGTTCGCCGCGGTCGCGGACGGTTCGTTCGTGTGGACCCGCGATACCGACGGGCTGTTCTGGCTCGGCCGGATCTGCGGCGAGTACCGCTATGACGCTGATGTGGCCGCCGCGGCTGTCGATCTGGTGCACGTGCGGCCGTGTGACTGGCTGTCCCAGCCGCTACTGGAACCGCAAGTGCCAGACGCAGTGGTCGCCACCTTCGGCCGGGGCGGACGTAACTTCCAGCAAACCCATCACCCATCGGTAAGCCAAGAGACACAACGGATCTGGGACTCTCGGGCAGCGGCCCCAGAGCGCCGATAGGGTCGAGACCCGTCGCTGACCGGCGGCTTGACCGGGGGCGCCGTTAGCGTGAGTAAGCCGAATGGGCCCTAACGGCGGGAGCGACCCATTCGCCCAGATACCGCCTCAGCTGTTGGCCCGTTCGCTGCGGCCGGCCAGGGTCAACGATCAACGACTGCAGGATCCGCAGCATGAACTCGACCAGCTCATCGAGCTTTTGATCGGTGAAACCCGCTGTCGCCCAATCGATATCAAAACGTTGGAGGATCGAGCGGCCGAAGCCGATCGCGACGTCGGAGGTGACACCCGCGGCGAAGGCGCTCGCCTTGCCTGGCTGCATGACCAGGCTCAGGTACTTGTCATGCGGAAGTTGCTCAAAGGTGTAGGCGATGCCCTCGACCACGGCGACGGTTGGGTCGTCGATCGACCCCAGTTCGGCAGCCAGGCGATCGAGGAATCCGTTGACCGCCGACATCGCGGTGCCGGCCAGCAGCGCCTCCTGCGTCGGAAAATACCGGTACACCGTCTGACGGGTAATCCCAAGTGATTGAGAGACCGCCGACACGCTCACGCCGCCGGATTCGTCGATGGCGTTCCGGGCCGCCGCGATGATGCGGCGCCTGGCCTCGTCGTCATCCACCGGTATGTCGCCCGACCAGCCATGCCTACGCATGCGTCGATAGTGGCACAGTTGTGAGCTTGACAATACAATCGCTCACCAATGTATGGTCAGAGTCGGTTCGCTGAGGAGGCGCGATGAACTCGACTCGCAATCCGCCTGTCGGCAGTCAGGACGAAGCGCTGACCCGCCGCGCGCTGCAACATGCGCTGAACGGGACCACCGATATGGCCGAGCGGGAGTTACGCGTCCCGCTGCACTACTACCGCGACCCAAAACTGACCGAGATCGAAGAGTCGCAGATCCTGCGGCGGGTGCCGCTGGCGATTGTCCCGTCCGCCCAGCTGCCGACAAAGAACGACTTTGTGGTCCGTTCGGTGCTCGGGGATTCGTTGTTGGTGACCCGTGACCGTACCGGGACGAGCCACGTCTTCTTGAACTATTGCCGGCATCGCGGCGCCATGCCGGCCTGCGGGTCGGGCAACGCATCCCGGTTCGTCTGCCCGTACCACGCCTGGACCTACAAGAACACCGGTGAGCTGTTCATGGTGCCGGGCCGAAGTGGATTCGATTCGATCGACACCGCCGACTACGGGTTGGTCGAGCTACCGTCGCAGGAAAGCCACGGTTTCATCTGGGCGGTCCTCACCGCGGGCGAAAGCATCGACGTCGCAGCGCATCTCGGCCCGCTCGGGCGCGAACTGGAGTCGATGAACTACACCTCGTTCGGATACCATACCGAGCGCGAGTTCGTCTCGGACGTGTCGTGGAAGGGGGCGCTGGAGGCTTTCGCCGAGGGATATCACTTCCCGTTCGTGCACGGCGACAGCCTGATCGGGCAGAACACGTTGGCCAACACGTCTATCTATGACGAGTTCGGCAAGCACCACCGGCTCGGCTTTCCGTTCAACTGGATTGTCGACGTACACAACGACACCGGCGCCGCGCGTGATCCGCAGTCGAACATGGGGGTGATCTTCTGGGTCTACCCGAATCTGATCTTGGCCAACAGTCCAGTGGGAGTGGAGATCATCGACATCCTGCCGGCCGGGGATCCGACTCGCTGCACGGTGCGGCACAGCTGGATGGGCCGAATCCCCGCCACCACCGACGAGATGCGGGACACCTACGATGCAATCTACGCGGGCGTCCATGCCGCCGTGCGGGACGAGGATTTCGCGATGTTGCCACAGTGCGGCCAGGGCGTGCGACATGGGCAGCACGATCACATGGTTATCGGCCGCAACGAGATTGGCGTGCAACACATGATCAAAGTGTTCGCCGACGAACTGGGCGTCGCGCTGCAGTAGGGCGCGGCGCGGGAAGCATGTGTCTTTTGCCCACCTCGGAGCGACAAATTGGTTGGGCCGTCGGGGGATTGAAGCCTTGAGCCATGGGCGGGGCAGCGGGGCTGCCTCGCTGGCGACGTAGAGCGTGAACTGACGGCTTTCGGCGTGAACCCTGGGTGCGGTTCGGCGCGATTTCCCGTCCAAGGCCTTACACTGAAAGTCGTTGATTCACAATCAAAGCCAAGGATTCGCAGCGCTGAGTGCGGTCAAAGTCAGCCGCGCTCCGGGGTCTTCGGCGGTGGCTGGCACGATCGCGACGCAGTCCGCCCCGGCCTGCCGGTAGGCGTTCAGCCGAGCCGCGACTCGTTCCGCAGACCCCAGCGCGCCGACTTCCCCGAGCAGTTCGACGGGTATCGCCGCGGCCAGCTCACGGCGGGACGCGCCGGTGCGGGCCTGCCGGACAAGTTCGTCAAAACCCAATGCGCTGAACATTTCTCCGTAACCGGGCGGGGCCAGGTAAACAGCCAGTTGGGCGGCCAGTTGAGCACGCGCGGCCGCACCGGGGTCCAGTGCGACCGGCACCCACACCGTGAGGCGGGGCGCGGGCCGGTTGATCGCGGCCGCCTGGATTGCCGCCCGCACTTCCGCGACGCGGGCCGGCGAGGCAAGGTTGAGCACGACTTCGTCGGCGTGCTGGGCGGCCAGCCGGATCATGCCAGGACCGTAGGCGCCCAGGGCGATTCGCGTATCGGGGCACGCTTGACGCAGCCGGAAACCACGGCTGCTGACGTAGCGGCCGACGTAGTCGACGCGGTCACCGGCCAAGATCGAACGCAGGCTCTCGATGGTTTCGCGCATGACCGGCACATGGTGCGCCCATGGACGGTCATGCCACTCGGTCACGATCGTGGGACTCGAGGCGCCCAGGGCGATGTCCACCCGGCTGCCGGTGAGCGACGCGACGGAGCTCACCCCGAGGGCCAGTGTCACCGGCCCACGAACACCCACGGCCAGCGGCCCGATCTTCAGCGGCATTCGCGGCGCGCGCAGGCCGATCGCGGTCGCCAGCGCAAAGGCGTCGTAAGTGGCCATTTCGCCGACCCACACTGCCTCGAAGCCGGTGTCGAACGCCGCCAGCGCGACGTCCAACGCCTCGTCGTCGGGACGGTCCAGCCAAAAGGGCAGGGCGACTTCTAAATTCGTCACAACATCGACACGTCGGCCGGCTGGTCGAGCAGGACACGGCCCGGCAGTTCGCGCGAGGCCTCGTTGACCTGGAAGTGCGCGGTAGCCGTGAACGCGTCGCGGAACCGGCGCTGCAGCGGTGCGCCGTCGTAGATGGCGCTCCCGCCCGCCAGGTCATACATGTTGCGCACCACGTCAGCCGAGGCCCGCACGGCATGTGTGGCGGCCAGTCGGAGCCGGTTGCGCAGCACTACCGAAACCTCATCGCTGCCCTGGCTGGCCTGCCAGGCCGCCTCGATCGACTCGTAATACAGTGCGCGAGCGGCACTTAGCGATGCTTCGGCCGTCGCCACCGCGCCTTGGGTGGCCGGGCGTTCTGCCAAGGTGCGCGTCGAGCCCAGGCCCTTCTTGCCGCCGGCCAACTCGACCAGGTCGTCGATGGCGGCGCGGGCGTTGCCCAACGCGGCGGCCCCGATCGACAACGCGAAGAACCCGAACACCGGGAACCGATACAGCGGCCGGTCCAGTACCGGCCCGTCGAACACCGAGAACACGCGATCGGCCGGCACGAAGACATCGTCGGCAACGCTGTCGTGGCTGCCGGTGCCACGCAGACCCAGCGTGTGCCAGGTGTCGAGGACCCGCAGGTCGCCTTTGGGGATCGCAACCACCGACGGCACCCGGCGATCGTCGACGAAGCACCCGGCGAACAACATGTCGGCATGGTTGATGCCGCTGCAGAACGGCCAGCGTCCGGACACCACAACGCCGCCGCTGACGGATTTCGCCCTACCGCGCGGCGCCCACACTCCGGCCGCGACACCCTTTCCGCCGCCGAACATTTCGTCGCGGCTGGACCCCGGCAGGTACGCGACCAGCAGGGCGCTGGTAATGGCAATCGACACACACCAACCGGCCGCCGCGTCGCCGCGTGCCACCGCTTCGGCGCATCGCAGGGTCAGTCCGGGCGGCAGCTCGGGCGCGGCCACCTCGCGCGGCATGGTGGCCCGCAACAGCCCGGCCTCGTTCAGCTGCGCCACCAGCTCGTCCGGAAGCCGGCGCTCGCGCTCGATCTGCGCCGACATTTCGCCGGCCGAAAGCGCGATCTTCTCGGCGACGGTCTCGATGTCCGGGTGACTCATCGCGGCTCCTGATGACGTGGCGGTTCAATTACGTTACCACCTATGGTTCAGCAATTGAACCGGGTACAGTCATTGAACTATGACGGCCGCCGATCTGTCCCACCGCTTCCAGGGCGAGTCCGTCAGTCGGGCTCTCGAGCTGGTGGGCGAGCGCTGGACGCTGCTGATCCTGCGCGAGGCGTTTTTCGGAGTGCAGCGCTTCGGCCAGCTCGCCCGCAACCTGAACATCCCACGCCCCACGCTGTCATCGCGGCTGCGCATGCTCGTCGACGTCGGATTGCTCGCCCGGGTGCCCTATTCGCGGGATCCCGAGCGTCACGAGTACCGGCTCACCGAAGCCGGCCGCGACCTTTTCGCGGCGATCGTCGTGCTCATGCGGTGGGGAGACGAGCACCTGCCGACCCCGGACGGACCGCCGATCGTGCTGCGCCACCAGAATTGCGGCGAACTCGCCGATCCCCGGCTGATCTGCGCGCACTGCGGCGACGAGATCACCGCGCGGAATGTGACACCGGAAGCGGGGCCGGGACTCCGCTCCACATAGGCCCCTGGCGCGGGTATTGACTCTGCATCCTTGGCGACAAAGTGCGAGTGGCGGCCACCGCTGGCGCAGAGTCAATGCCGGCCTCAGGTCGTCACGCGACCCTGACCAGGTGCGCGGCCGAGTCGCCGATGTTCGCCGTGCCGTGGCCAATGATGGTGTGCAGCAACGCTTTTTGCTCTCGCTGACCGCGGTCCGCCGCGCGGTCCATACCGCCGGGCAAGGTCAGGTCTGCGATGCTGCGGGTCACGTTGACTGGGATCCGCAACAGCGGATACCACGGCGGGATGTAGGCCGGCAGCCCGAGCGCGCGCATGGCGCGCGGGCCGAGGAAGCCGCTGGTCACCGACAGGTGCTGGGTCCGAGCGAGGCGGCGGCGTAAGCCCGGCAGCCGGCGGTAGTGCCACACCAGCGGGTCGTCGGCCATCGGGACCGCCAGCTGCTTGGTGGACTCGTCGGACCGGGACAGTGCCGTCGCGGTGTGATAGAGCACCCGCATGCCGTCGCGGAAGCTGTGCGGCAGCCATTCGTCCTGCACGCCGATCAGCCAGCCGACGTAGCGGGTCAGATGTGCGATCGCGTCCAGGTCGGCGGGCGTAGTGATGATTCCCATTCCGAAGCCGCCGACCGGCGGGGCGATGAGCGCGCCCACCAGCGTCGCGGCCATGTCGGTCTGGTTCACCGGCAGGCCCCATTCGTCGGCGCGCCAGTCCGGCATCGCCGCCACGTGCCGGCGTACCAGCGCATGAATCAGCCGCACCCGTAGGGTCGCGCGGTAACCGACGCCGAACGGCGCAAGGCCGCCGTCGGAGATGACGTCCATCGCCCACTGCATTGTCTCCGCGAAGCGTTGGTTGGAACCCTTCTCCAGCGCACCGGTCCGCAACAGGGTCTTGTTGAATCCGGAGAATTGGTAACCGCCCAGAAGTGACACGTCGCGAGCGACGTACATGCCGTCGGCGCCGCCCCGGCGCAGGGCTCGTTGCCCTCTGCGTATCGTGTCCGGGTCCACCCACGCCGGCAGCGACTCAATCCCGTCAAAGAACTCGCGCAACGGGTCCGGTGCTTCGGGGACATTCTCGATGCCGTCGGCGAGGGCCCGATCGAACAGTGGCCGCGTCTGCTTCATCCCGGCCGACGACATCCACTCGACGAGGCGGTCCATCGGCTCGTCACCGACGGTCAGCCGCTCGCCGAGCCGACGCCACTGCTCCGGCGTGGGCTCGCGCAGGCGCAATAGCCGCGCGAACAACCAGAGCGGAGCCGGAACAGGCAAAGGCTGGTCGGGATGGCGCCCCGGAATAGTCATCACCGCTCCTTGAGCCCAGTTATTTTGGATAACGGTCGTGTTCCGAATCTAAGCGCCGGGTAGGGTTGCTGTCAATGAAACGCGCGGAAGTGGTGCGGGATTACGGCGGCATCAGCGCGCCCGACCGGCGCGCCGAACGCCGTCGCAAACTGCTCGCCGCGGGGCGGCAGCTCTGGGGTGAACGCGGTATCAGCGAGGTGACCGTCCGCGGTGTGTGCAACGCGGCCGGGCTGATCCCGCGCTACTTCTACGAGCAGTTCCCGAACCGGGATGCGCTGCTGTTCGCGGTCTCTGACGACGTTCGCGACCAGTTGCTCGACGCGATGGTGGTCGCCGGGGTTGGCGACCCCGGCACGCTGCGAGACAAACTCCGCTCGGCCCTGACGGCTTTCCTGGACATCATTGCCGCCGATCCCCATGTCCATCGGATCGCCACCGGCGACGTGAGCAGCGTGGCCGGCCTGAGCCAACACCGCACCCACATCCTCGACATGATCACCGATCTGGTCGTCGAGCACAGTCCGGACGTCCTCGGCGGCGACACACCAAATCCTGCGGACCTGCGTCGCGGCGCGGTGTTCATGGTCGGCGGGGTGAACCAGCTCATCGAAGCCTGGCTCGAGGATCCCAAGGAAACCATTCACGAGCTGGCCGGCATCTGCGCTGACCTCTGCGTCGCCGTGGTGCGCGGCGCTACGCAGGCGGGTTAGCTGATCGCCGCAGTCCCGCGATGAGCCGCCGCATGCGTCGGGTCAGAGATTGCGGTACGTGGTCGGGATCCATCAGCTCAATCTCCGCCAGTGGGCTCGCCTCTTTCGCCACCGTCCGCTCGGTGACCGGCCGCAGCGTCCTGCCCTCTCCGCGCAGCGCCTCGACGGTTTTCAGGAAAGACCCGCATTCGGCCATCGCCCTTTCGAACTCGCCGACGGAAACGCCAAGGTGTTCGGACACCAGCCGATTGCGCGTCGACGTGACCTGGCGGCGGACGTCATCATGTTGTGGCGCATCTGCATTCGCCTCGATGGCGAGATCGCACTCGCTGTCGAAACCCATCGACCGGTTGTTGAGGTTCGACGATCCGATGCGCAACAGGCGATCGTCGACCACCATGACCTTCGAGTGAATGTAGATCGGCGTACCGTCGCCGGTCGCCGGCCAATAGACGCCCAATCGGTGGTGTTCGTCTGCGGCCCAAAGCACTTGAATGAGCCGGTGACGTGCGCCGTCCATGGTTCCCCGCTCGAGCGGATTGTTGCCTTTGCGAGGAAGGACGATGACGATCTCCGGACCGTCGTCTTCCCGGAGCCGCGCGGCCAGCGCCTCCGCGATGCGCCGAGCCGCCAAATACTGGTTCTCCAGATAGATGGTGTGGCGGGCCGCCGCTATGGCCGCCAGATTGAGCGCTTCGACTTCTCGAACCTCGATGCGGCCGGCGAGTTTTGGCAACGTTCGGGCGATTCCGACGTCGACGTTGCCCAGCGTCGGTTCCAAACCGCTGGGCCAAGCGGTGTGCTTGGCCTCGACCGGCTCCAACGATCGGTCCGTCGCGGAGCGCCAACGTGCGCGGGCTTGCTCACCGAGTGCGCGTGCTGCGGCACCGTCGACCGCCACTGCGACGTCATGGCGAGGGCCGTAACTGCGGCCCAACGCGCGGCGATGGCGGCTGCGCTGCTCATGCGCAGGGGTATCCCATCGGCCGATGGTGAGGTCGATGCCGCCGCAGAACGCAACCGCATCGTCGACGACCACGATCTTCTGGTGATGAACGGCACCGGTCGGGCGCTCGCCGTCGATGGCGAAATGCATTCGCTTACTGGTGATTTGATTGACCAGCGCCACCGGCGTGAGCCCGTACCAGATGCCATCGAGGGCAGGAAGCAGGCGCAGATTGGACTTGAGCAGATAAACGTCGAGGGCCGGCCGTTTCCACACCATCCAATAAAGAAAGGCCCCCAGCTGGTTGGGGCCCGGCAGGGTCTTGGCGCCTCGTTCGAACGTCGTCCTGGCGTCCAAATCCCAACCGATGAGCATGATCCGGTGCCGGGCGCGCAGCATCGCCGCCTTGACATGCTTGAAGTAATCGGCGGCGTCGATGATGCAAGCGAACTGGTCGGCCCGCTCGATGCGCCAGCAGGTCCGCCCGGGTGTCAGCAGTCGATCGTCGGGCACACGAAATCTTACGTCTTCCCGCCTGCGGCTTCGGCCTCGGAACTGCCCAGGCACTGCGGCAGCCGGTGCAGTTCGTCGGGATCCTTACCCTGCACCCGAAGGTGGCGTCGCCCGTCCTCTGTCGTTGCGACGCAGATCAGTGTCTCCTCGCTGCCGGTGCCGTCGGGATCCAGGAAAAGCTCCAATTCTCCGGAGTCCACGAACAAGATGGCGTCATCGTTGGACAGCTTCCAGGGTTGGCCGTCGGTGGGCCACCTGCCGCCGACCAGCCGAATCTCGTTGCGGCCGTTGTCTTCCTGACCGTCGGCTGCCGCGGCCGTGGCACAACTGACCCACAGTTTGCCGGGCAGCGCACGAAAGTACACCGCCAGGCGCTGACGGTTGAGGTTCACGTCGACCGGTATTCCGATCGGCGGCAGCAGCGTGCCCTCGGGATGGTCGTTCAGCGATTTCTTGACTTGGCGGGACCCCACCCCGGTGCCGAACCAGTCGATGGTGAGCACGGTGGTGAGGTATTGCGCGATCGCCAGCGTCAGTAATCCCCCCGCACCGGCCGCGCCTACGCCCGCGGCCCCCACCGCCCAAGTGACCGGCAGCGCAAGCAGGCCGACAACAGCGGCCGCCCCGGCGGCAGTGGCGGCCTTGCCTGCCATCGAAAGGTTGAAGTCGGCATCCACGTCTGGCTCCGGGGGATTCTGCGCCGGTCGGACCCCGACCGTCCTGGGTAGCTCATCGAACCGTTCGGTGACACGCTTGACCTCGGCCTCGTAGTCCTGATGGCTGAGCTCACCGGCGCGCTTTTTGTCGGAGGCCGCGCGCAGTTCCTGTTCGAGGCTCTCCACGGTTTCGTTGACCCGCTGGGTCTCCTGGCTCTTCGGGTCACGCGGTATGTCGTCGAGGCCCATCTCGTAGGTCACCTTGAAGTTGGCTTTGAAGTCGTAGAGCTTGGTTTCGGCGCTCACCGTGCCGTCGACGACCAACCGGCCGTCCTCGGTTCGGGGCACGATATCGGCGTCGAGAGCGTCCAGGCTGCGGTCTTGGCCGCCGATGTTGATGGTCTTAGGGCCCATCAGCAGGCAGGGCGCTTCGTCGTCGAAGTCACTCTCGTCGAGACCGAAGCTGTTCATCACGGTGTCCCGGACCTGCCGCAGGATGCTCCACCCGGTGACCGCCAATCCGGCTTTCTCCCTTGGGTTTTCGGCCAGTATCGAGGCCGGCAGGTCCTCGCCGGCCGGAAGTTCGCGCAGCGTCTGCAGCTGGACCACCATGGACTCGTGGATGGCGTTCTCCGATGACGTGCCGACATAGAACCGCTGCACGACGGCGTCAAGAGCCTTGAACGTGCTGTCGTCCTGCGCGTCCGGGTCCACCTCCAACGGCGACGGCAGCAGACCGACTATCCCGTCCTCGCCCATCTCCGAAAGCTTCGGGCGGACGGCGTCGGCGATCTGGGCGGCCAACGAGTCGAGCACCCTGTTTCGGGCCTCGTCGTCGGACAGGCCGGGGTGCTGCAGCTTTTCCAGGTTCACCATCAGCTCGCCCGCGATGCTGTGGGTTATCCAATATGCCTCGGCGTAGTCCAGTTCCCAGGTGATCCGCGGGTCCTGTCCGGCGAAGGCGGTTTCGCCGACGGCACGGCGCTCGATGTGCGCACCGAACAGGCGCGGTGCGTACTCGTCGCGCAAAGCGGTGGCGACCAGCACCGGAGCGTCTTGCACACCGAAGTTCAGGGCAATCGTCTGCTTCCCCGGCTCTGTTTCGTGCGGCTCGAGCTGGTCGTGAATCGTCAACCGGCCGAACAACGGTATCTCGTTGTACGGGATGTCGCGGGACTCCCCGGCGCGGGGACCGTCCGGGACCGTGATCGTCGCCGGCGGCAGCTCGACCAGTGGTATGCAGGTAACCGAGTCGATGACGATTTTCGAGTCGAAGATCACCAGATCGATCGCGAAATGCCTTAAGGGATCCCGGGATTCGCCGTCGGCTTCCTCCTGCCACAGTCGCTGATGCGAATCGAGGATGAACCACACTCGATCCAGGGTCAGATCGAGTGTGGCCGTCGCGGAGTAGCCGGTGCCGTCGACGGATTCCGTGTACCTGTCGCCGCTGAACATGTCGGCCGTCTGGTCCTGGACGCGCTCACGATGAATTTCGATGATCGTGTCGGGACGTTGCATTACAAACTCCAAGGGCTGGGCGGCGCAGTCGGGTCGGCTTGCCGATCCTGTACCCACAACCGCGTGTTTTGAGTCACCGTCGCAAACCCAGTTGCTGGGTTGAAATCGCAATGGCCTGTCAAGCTGGATCGGCAGCCCCGTCAGACGCAAGGATTCGGCAAGTGGTCCGCGGTAGCTTACGGCCCGGCAGCAGGTAGGAGGAACCGCAATGGACGAGTTGCTGACCGATCACGGTGACCCCGAGAAACACATCGCCGAACTGGAGCAACAGCTTGCCGGGCAGCAGCGCCACGCAGACGTGCCGCCGGCAAGCGGGGGCAATGCGGCTGCATCGCGTCGTTTCGTGGCATCCGCCGCCCCGCCGAGCACCAAGCAGATGATGAAGTACACCAACCTGCTCATCTTCGGGGGCATGGCAGCGCTCGGCGCGGTTAACATCGCGCTCTTCATGATTGGCGCGCTCGTGGGCTCGGATACCGTCATCAAGGTCGTCGGCACCGTGTTGCTCTTCGCGTTCATGCTCGGGGGTATGCCGGCGTTCGCTTTTTTCCAGCGGAGGATGAATCGCAAAAGCAGGTCCTCATCGACGTCGGCAGCAGCGGCCTGACCACCAGCACGATGCCGGGAGATGTTTTTTCATTCGGCGATGCGCAGCTGGGCCGTTGGACTCTCGCCGGGTACGGCGAAACAGGCAAAGGAACGGCGCTGCACCTGCGCAGCGGCGAGCATCGCTTTGTTCTCGGCGGAGAAGATCATCGCATCGCTGCCGAAACACCCTTGGAAGCACCGCCGGTGGACAGCGTGGACGCGGTGATGTCGGCATCGGAGTTCGATGAGCTGCTCACCGTGGTCGGCGGTGCGGGTGCACTGGATGTGCGCGCGACCACGCCGGGGCAACCCATTCGCTGTCTGCTGACCCCCAATCCGGCCAGGAAATACTCGTCTTCGTTTGTCGGGATGTTCAAAAACACCGCCACGGCGACCAAGTTGAACGCCAACCCGCCGAAAGCCGGTATCGCCCTTGATGTCGGCGACGATGCTATTTCGGTGATCGACCTGAAGAGCGGTGCGCGGCGGGCCTCGGCTTCCCTGGAGCAGGCCAGCGCGACAGCGGCGGCAAGCACCCGCTCGGTTCCTCGCAGCGGAGTGCTGACGGCGGCCGTGCTGGTGGTGCGCATCCCCGGTACGCAACCACTGTCCATCGGATGTCCCGATTTCGCCGGACCGCCACAGACCACGGCCAGCGGCAGAACCAAGCTCACCTACCGCTTTGCCTGGCGCGACGAGGTGCCAAAGGAAAGTGAACCGGAATATGTCGTGTCAGCCGCGGACTGGCTGACGCTCGTCGAAAAGTTCGGTCTGGCAGCACAACTGGAAGACAGGGCGCGAGCCGACGAGGTCGCGGCATCGCCAGCGAGCGGGACGCCTCTGGCCCGGCCCAAACGCAAGCTCTGGGTTTATGCCGTCATCATCGCCGCGGTCATATTTGCGGGAATCCCCGCGATGATTTTTGCCACCGGCAGCATTCAGAACAGCCGTCAGGGCAACGAAGATCGGCTGAAGGCGGAGCAGCTACGCCAGTACGCGTTGCCGTTCGCCGGCCTGCGCCTTCCGCACGGCGTGGCGGTGGATTCCGCCGGCAACATCTACGTCGCCGACACCCGCACCAACCAGGTGCTCAAACTGGCGGCTGGATCGAACACGCCAACCGTGCTGCCGTTCACCGGCCTCGATCTCTCCGCCGGCGGGGTCATCAATACTTCCACCGGCGGCGTGGCCGTCGACGGCGCCGGCAACGTCTACGTCACCGACGCCGGCCACAACCGGGTGCTCAAGCTGGCGGCCGGGGCGAACACCCAAACCATGCTGCCGATTCACGCGTTGAATTTCCCCGAGGGTGTGGCGGTAGACCGTGCCGGCACCGTGTATGTCGCCGACACCCACCGGTCCCGGGTGGTGAAGTTGGCGGCCGGGTCCAGCGACCAAACGGTGCTGCCGTCGCTGCGCGGGGCCAGTCCCAATGACGTGGCGGTGGACAACACCGGCAACGTCTACGTCAACGCCTCGTGCAGCAGCGGACGCTATAGCCACAGTTGCCTGATGTGGCTTGCGGCCGGGTCGGACGGGTGGGTCAAGTTGCCGTCTGCCCCCAACGACGCGCAGTACGTTGCGGTCGATGGCGACGGCAACGTGTACGTGGTCAGCGCAGCGGGCGTGCAAAAGTTGGCGCACGGGTCGAAGAACTGGATCGAGGTGCCGGGAGGGTACCGCTTCATCGACCCCATGGGGTTGGCGGTGGACCCCAGCGGCAAGTACGTCTACGTCACCGATCACCTGGGATCCCGGGCGCCGGCATCGTCATTTTTCGGCCTCTGGCATTCGAAGGACGACGCCGAGGGTTTCGTATTCAGGCTGCCGGTCAGCTAGGTCAGCCGCCGCCCGCTGATCAACGGTATTGCACGATGCCGAGGCCATCGATACGACGGAAGTCCGCCACGTTCGCGGTGACTATCGGAATGCCCAATCGAAGGCTCGTGCAGCCGATCCACAGATCGTTGGCACCGATGAGTTCGCCGCGGCGACGCAGCTCCCGTACGACCTTTGCGTAGACCATTGCGGTCTGGTCGTCCACCGGGACCAGGGTGTGTCGCTCGCGCATGGCTTCGACGATCGGGTGCTCGACACGGTCGAATCCTTCCGCGAACTCGCCCAGCGCAATCGTCGAAAGGAACAGCTCGGCCTCGGGTGAGCGCTTGAGGAAACGATGCGCGGCGCCGTCGTCGTTACCCGCGGATCGTTCCCGCTGCAGGTCGATGAGAAACGTCGTGTCGACGCTCACCCGGAGCGCCACTGGTCTTCCGGCGGTGTGTCGGCGCGCTGTGCCTCATCGAGGCGGACGAGAACGTCGTCGGCCACTGTCGGTAGCTCAGCGAGTACATCGAGAAGCGCTGCTGCCGTGTGGAGTTCGTTGCGCCAGTGCGCACGCTTTATGACGCGCGAGAATGACTCGTTGGGCGACTGCCGAGCGGCCCGTAGGCGCTCGTATGCCTCCATATCGATCGATATCGTCTTGGTCGCCATAATGCATGTATACATGCATGGATCTGTGTATGCAATTCCAGTTCAGCGCCGGAGAAGTTGCGCAAATGCCTGCGCCGCCGCGGTCACACCGGCCTCGTCGTTGGTAGCCACTAGGTCGAGCAGCAGCCCGCGGGTGACAGCCAGGCCCAGGCGCACCAGCGCCGGGTCGCTGGCCCCGCCGGCCGCCTTGTCCACCTCGGCCAGCCAGGTGTCCACAGCGCCCGGCACCATGCGGACAAAAGGCTCCTCGCCCTGGACACCGCGGGAGTAGCACTCGAAGAAGAGCCGCTCGAACGGCCGTAGCTCAGGCCGGCACAGGATGGCCCACATCGCCGCGAAGCTGTCGGCAGGCGAGTCCGGCAGCTCCGCGAGGACCGCCATCTGGCGGCGTTCCACTTCCTCGACGATTGCCAGCAGCAGGTCACCACGGGAGGCGAAGTGGTGCAGCAACATTCGATGGCTGGTACCGACGGCGGCGGCCACCTCGCGCAGCGAACGGTCCCCGATGCCCCCGGCGGCGAATTCGTCGACTAGAGCATCGAGAAGCTGCTGGCGACGAGCGACGTCAGGAGTGCGGGCCAAGGGATTGCCGCAGTTGCTCGCTGCGGCCCTTGAGGCCCTGGGCTTCCATCTCGAGATAGCGGCGCGTCGTGCGGAGCATGAGCCGGCCGACGATCGCGCCTATCGGCCCCTGCTGGTCGAGCTTCTGCTCGACGAGCGTCCGGTCATCGGCGACTGCCGTCACGGTGTGAGTGGCCAGGGTGGTGCCGCCGGGGGAACTTTGCGCCCAGGTCCACGACACCCCAGGGGACACGTCGGTCACCTCCCACACGAGGGTCGGCAGTTTGGGCTGTTTGATCTGGTACCGCTTACCGACGGCCAGGGACGGCCCGTCCAGGGCGACCAGGCTGGTCACCGAGGCGGTCCATTCGGGCCATCGCTCGACATCGCTGAAGACCTCCCACACCAGGGACGCCGGTGCAGCGATCTCCACGCCGCTCTCAGTAATCATGTACCAGATGGTACATCAATCGTTGCCTCGGTGGCCAGTCCGATCTTTCCGATTACCGCCCACGCCCATAGGCTCGCCTCCATGGATTTCGAGTTGCGTCGCGACGACCTACACCAGACCCGTTTCCTGTTCGGCGATGCACCGACGCCGATTGGCGGGCAGGCGCTGCTGCGCGTCGAATCCTTCGGCCTGACGTCGAACAACATCACCTACGCGGTGTTCGGCGAGGCGATGAAGTACTGGGATTTCTTCCCCGCCTCCGACCCCGACTGGGGAAAGCTCAACGTCTGGGGCTACGCCCACGTCGAGGAATCGCGACATCCCGACCTGGCGGAGGGCAAGCGCGTCTACGGCTACCTGCCGTGCGCCAGCCACCTCCTGGTCATCCCCGACCGCATCAACGAGAAAGGCTTCATCGACGCCGCCCCGCACCGCGCGACGCTGCCCTCGGCCTACCAGGGCTACCGCGACGTCCACTCCGATCCGGTCTACTCGGCCAGTCGCGAGGCCGAACATATTCTCTTCTTCCCGCTCTTCTTCACCTCTTTCCTCATCGACGACTTCGTCGCCGACGAGGGCTTTTTCGGCGCGGACACCATCGTGATCTCCAGCGCGTCGTCGAAAACGGCGATCATCGCGGCCTACCTGCTGGCCAAGCGCGAAGGCATCGACATCGTGGGCCTGACCTCGGCGGGTAACAGCGAGTTCGTCAAGGGATTGGACGTCTACGACTCGGTGTACGGATACGACGACATCGCCGGATTGCCGGGCGACCGTGCGGTCTACATCGACATCTCCGGCGATGCCGCCATCCGCGCCGGCGTCCACTCCCACTACGGCGCACGGCTGGCCCACAGCGCCGCGGTCGGGATGACCCACTGGACCCAGATGGCGCAGGGCAGCGGAGAGCTCGCGGGGCCCAAGCCGGTGTTCTTCTTCGCGCCAGACCGGATCAAGAAGCGCGGATCCGATTGGGGCACAGCGAAACTGGACCTCAACGTGGCCGAGGCCTGGACGCCGTTCGCCGAGTGGGCGTCGAATTGGCTTCGGGTCGAACGGATCTCGAGCACCGACGACATTCAGCGGGCCTATCTCGAGTTGCTCGACGGGAAGGTCGACCCGTCCGTCGGCACCATTGTGGACCTGTGAACCGGCTGCAGCGCGACGACGGGGTCACGCTCGCCTACCAGGTGCACAACCCGCAGGCGTCGGGTGTGCCGCTATTGCTCACTCACGGTTTCGGCGCCACCGCGGGCATGTGGGCGTCCAATATCGATGCCTTGAGCATTGACCGGCCGGTGATCGTCTGGGATCAGCGCGGCCACGGCAGCAGTGACGCGCCCGAGGACATGGCCTGCTACAGCGAGCAGATCAGCGTGGCCGACATGGCGGCCGTTCTCGACGCCGCAGGCGCCGACCGGGCGGTGCTCGGCGGAATGTCCCTGGGCGGCTACCTATCGCTGGCGTTCCACCTCGTGCATCCGCACCGGGTGGCCGCGCTGGTGCTGGTCGACACCGGACCGGGGTATCGCAACGACGAAGCCCGCGCGAAGTGGAACGCATGGGTGGAACGGCGCGCCCAAAAGCTCGAGCGCGGCGAAGCGCCCGTCGACATGTCGGCGGAACTGGCGCAGGCGGTCCATGAGCATCCCGAGGGATTGCCTCGCGCCGCCCGCGGTGTGATGGCCCAAAAGGATGCTCGGGTGATCAACTCGCTCGACGGCATCGCGGTGCCCACGTTGGTGATCGTCGGTGCTAATGACACCGACTTCTTGGCGGGTGCCGATTACCTGCACCGAAAGATCCCCAACGCCCGCAAGGTGGTCATCGAGGGCGCGGGGCATGCGGCGAATATGGACCAGCCTGAGGCATTCAACGCCGCGGTGTGCGAACTCCTGGCGCAGCTGTGAGCACCCTGGACAGGCGCCGGATCGCGGTTGCGGCCGTACTCGTGACCGCCGCGCTGGTGCTGGTGCAGTGCAGCGCCGCGCCCCCACCGCATGCGGCGACCCCGGCATCGTCTGCGCCGCCGTCGCCGTCGCCGACCCCCGCGTCGTCGTCGGCCATTCCCCCGTCCGCCAGCACGCCACCCGCACCTGCCGGTGCGACGGTGCAGCCGGTCACCGCCGCGGATCTGGGCACCACCTGGCATCCGGGGTGCCCGGTCGAGCCCGAGCAGCTGCGCCGGGTCGACGTGGACTACATCGGTTTCGACGGCCAGACCCACCGCGGCACGCTGATCGTCCACGAAGAATTGGCGGCGGACACCGTCGCGGTCTTCGAGCAGCTGTACCGAATGGGTTATCCCGTCGAAAAGATCCGCACGGTCGACCACTACCCAGGCGCCGACGACGAATTGTCCATGGAGGACAACAACACTTCGGCATTCAACTGCCGGCTCATCCCGGGAACCAACGACTGGTCGCCACACGCCTACGGTCGGGCAATCGATATCAATACGCGGGTCAACCCGTGCCTATATGCCAACGGATATTTCGAACCGCAGAACGCAGCGGCGTACCTCGACCGCAGCCGCACCGATCCGGGGCTGCTGCACGACGGCGACCTAGCCGTGCGCGTTTTCACCGATCACGGTTGGCAATGGGGCGGCTATTGGACGACGCCCGATTACCAGCACTTCGAGCGGCCGTGAGCCGTTAAAGACCCAGGGCCTGCGCGGCTGCCGTCGCCACCTGACCTCGGATGTCCGAGATCGGTGAACTGCCCCGGGTATGAATCGCATTGGTGAGCAGCACCACGTAGCTGTCGGAGCCCGGGTCCAGCCACATCGAGGTACCGGTGAAGCCGGTATGGCCGAAGCTGCCGATGGGAAAGATCACCCCGCGCGGCATGGAGAGCGGCGTGTCGATGTCCCAGCCGAAGCCACGCAGATTCTGCCCCGCAATTGCCGGATAGTGTTGGGCGAACAGCGAATCCGCCTTATTGGGCCGCTTTGCGATGGCCTGCCGGGCGGCATCGTTTGCCGCTTCCAGTTGCCGTGCCGTATGTCCGGGCTGCTGCGGGGTCGTCATCAACTCCAAAGTTGCTTGGCTCAACGGGAATTCGCTCGGCCGACCGGCAAGCCGATCGAGCAGCGCCTGCGCGAAGATGCCGACGTCCTGCGCCGTCGAGAACACACCGGCGTGCCCGGCCACCCCTCCCATGCGCCGCGCCGTCGTGTCATGCACGGTGCCCCGGAGCAGCTGATCGAGATTGGGATTCCTGGCCGGCTCGGCCCTGCTCTCCTCGTCACGCGCGGTCGGTGCGATGCGCGACAACAGCCCGACGTTCCAGGTGCCCGCGCCGCAACCGGCGGGGCCGGCGCTTACCGGCGCGGAAGCAACCGCAGCCCCGCGCACCGTGTGCGGACCGCATGCCTTGGCGGCGGGCAGGTAGCGAGTGTCTTGCATACCAAGGGGCGCGAATACGTGTTGTCGTACGTAGACGTCTTCGGCCTCGCCGGTGAGCTTCTCGAGCAATGCGCCGAGCAGGATGAAGTTGATATCGGAGTAGTGGAAAACCTCCCCGGGACCCGCCTGCAGCGGCGTCGTCAGAGCCCGAAAAATGCCCTCCGCTTTATCGGTTCTGTCCAGTCCCCACGGGTCTTTTAGTTCAACGTCTCCCGGTTCGCCCGAGGTGTGGGTGAGCAGCATGCGAACCGTCACCTTGGCGCGCACCGGGTCGTTCGCCGGGTTGAAGTCGGGCAAATACTGCTGCACGGGATCGTCGAATGCGACGCTGCCTTGTTCGTAGAGCTGCATGACGGCGGTCGCCGTGGCCAGGATCTTGGTCAACGACGCCAAGTCGAAGATCGTGTCCTCGGTCATCGGCTCCGCCGGTTCAGGCAACCCGCTCAACCCCGGTTCGCCGGCGAGCTTGCGGGAACCATAGGCCTGGTGGAAGGCGATCCGACCACCGTGTCCGATCAGCACCACAGCCCCCGGCATCCTGTTGGCCGCAATGGCATCGGTGATCAGCTTGGACACCTTGGCGAACTCGAGTGCGGCTGCCGGATCGGGCGGTGCAGACGGCGTCGTCGTGGTGGGCGCCGGAAGCGCAGGAGGAAGTGGCGCCGCAGCCGCCGGCGGCGACCCATGCCCGGAGTCGTTCACCGCGGTGTGCGCCGCTTGGCCACGGGAGCAGGCCGTGAGCGCAACGAAGACCGTTCCAATGGCAATGGCCTTTCGCATCTGATTCCCGCCGCCGCGTTCACCGCATTCCAGCGGTGGTCTTCTCGCGATGCTGTGTCCGGCAGAGCGGCTTGTCAAGCATTCGGCAACCGCAGGCAACGAATGTCGCCGCTCGCAGGCGAAGCATCATCCATGATGGACGTCATGGTCCCAGAGACTTTCGACGTCGACAGCATGCCTCGCGGCGGACCGGATGCATCGCTTCTGGACCGATGGTTGCAGACCGATCGGCTGGAATACCTGGACCGCGACGACTCCGAACACCTGAAACGCAAGGTTGTGCGGTCGCTGGACCGCCTGGGCCGATATTTGGGAATGCACAAGAAGTTCGCTGAACTGGCAGTCGAGCAAGTGGCTGACATACCCGAGCCGACGATCCTCGAACTCGGCTCCGGCCACGGCGGGCTGTCGCGGGCGATGCTGACGATGCATCCCACCGCCCATGTCACGGTCACCGACATCGAGCCCGCGTCGGTGGCCGCCATCGCCGCAAGCGAGTTGGGCCGCCACCCCCGCGCGGTGGTCCGCGAGATGGATGCCACCGCCATTGACGCGCCCGACGGAAAGTACGACCTTGCCGTGTTGGCGCTGTCCTTCCACCACCTGCGACCGTCGCTGGCCGCCCGAGCATTAGCCGAAGGCACCCGGGTCGCCGACAAATTCCTGATCATCGATTTCCGTCGCCCACCCGCATGGCCCCACCTGTTCGGATTGGCGCTGCGGCTACCATTCGCAGCGCTGTGGCCGACGGCGCATGACGGGCTGATCAGCTCGCTGCGCGCCTACAGCCCGTCGGCGCTGCGCGCGTTGGCCCGGTACGCCGGGCCGGACATCACCCTCGACCTGCGCGGCGGGCCGCTCCGACCGCAGATCGTGGTGGCCAGCAGATCCCGTCGGGATTCGCAAGCGGCTCAACCGAACTCGGCTTAGTCAGCGGCATAAGGACGGCCCAATGGACATCGACGACGAGTCCGTCACCACCCTGGAGGACCTTCGGGGTGATCTGGCGCAGCGGTACAAATGGGCACCGACCGGCGGAAGCTCCGTCGACAGCGCGATCGTGGAGGCCGACTTGGCGGCAATCGACCGCGACGGCTACGTCGTCTGGCCGAACCTGCTGAGCCCAGCGGAGTGCGGACAAATCCGTGCGACCGTGCGCCCGTGGCTCGGACCCACCGGACGCAACTCCTTCGAGGGCCGCCGTACCCAGCGCATCTACAGCGTGCTGAGCCGGACGCGAGTCTGCGACCGGCTGGTCGACCATCCGCGGGTGCTGGCGGTGCTGGATCGGTTGCTGATGCCCAACTATCTGCTTTCGGCGTTGCAGGCCATCAACATTCAGCCCGGCGAGACCGCGCAGTTGCCGCATCATGACGACGGCTTCTATCCGGTTCCGCGTCCGCGGCCACCGTTGGCGGCGGCGACGATCTGGGCGATCGACGACTTCACCGCCGACAACGGCGCCACCGTCCTCATCCCCGGCAGCCACCGCTGGGGCAAACGTCGCCCCACCCCGGAGGATCCCGCGATACCGGTGGTGATGCCCGCCGGCTCCTGCGTCTTCTTCGTCGGCACCCTCTGGCACGGCGGAGGTGCCAACACCACCGCCGCTGACCGGCTCGCCGTCACCGCCCAGTACTGCCAACCGTGGCTGCGGCCGATGGAGGCCTTCACCTTGTCGATCTCGCGCGATATCGCCCGAGCGGTCTCCGACGACATCCGCCGCATGCTGGGCTACAGCATCCATCCGCCCTTCGTCGGCGCGGTCGACGGGCTGCACCCCCTGCGGCTGCTGGAAACCGGGGAGGACTAGCAGCCGGGTCACCAGACCCGGACGCGGTCCTCGGGCTTGAGAAACAGCGAGTCGCCGGGCTGGACGTTGAACGCGGCATACCACTCGTCCATGTTGCGGACGATCCCGTTGACCCGGAACTTCGCGGGGCTGTGGACGTCCGACATCAACCGGCTGCGCACAGTTTGGGGACGGCAGATCTCCTTCCAGCTCGCCGCGAAGGCGATGAAGAACCGCTGGTCTCCGGTGAGGCCGTCGATTATCGGCGCCTCTTTTCCGCCGAGGGACAGCCGGTAGGCGTCGTACGCGATGCGCAGTCCGGCGAGATCGGCGATGTTCTCGCCGAGTGTCAGCTTCCCGTTGATGCGATTGCCCGGTAGCGGCTCATACCCGTTGAACTGCTCGACGAGCTTGTCCGACTCGCGCACATAGCGCTCGGCGTCGGCGGGCGTCCACCAATCGCGCTGCACGCCGGTGCCGTCGCTCTTGCGGCCTTGGTCGTCGAAGGCGTGGCTCATCTCGTGGCCGATTGTGGCCCCGATGGCGCCATAGTTCGCCGCGGGATCGGCCGCGGGATCAAAGTTCGGCGGCTGCAGGATCGCGGCGGGAAACACGATGTCGTTGAGCCGCGGAGAGTAGTAGGCGTTGTTGGTCTGCGGCGTCATGTCCCATTCGCCGCGGTCGATGGGCTTTCCCAACTTGCTGACGTCGTCGTTCCAGGACCACACGGCCAGATTGTTCTCGTTGCCGACGAGGTCGCGCGCGTCGATCTTGACCGTCGCGTAGGACTTCCACTTGTCCGGATAGCCGATCTTGGCAACCAGTGCTGCCAGTTTCGCCTGCGCTTCTTTTTTGGTCTCCGGTGCCATCCACGACGCGCCGTCGATGCGCTTGCTGTACGCCTTGCGGAGATTCTCGACCAGCGCTCGCGCGCTGTCGCGGGTCTGCTGACTGAAGTGCGCGTGCACGTAAAGCTCGCCGACCGGGTCGCCGAGTTCATTGCTCACCCGCGAAACACCGCGCTTTTCCCGCGGTGCGCGCTCCTGGGCGCCCGCCATCGTGCGTCCGTAGAAGTCGAACAGTTCATCGGCGAACGGCGTCGAAAGCTCACTGCCGTATGAATGCAGGACGTGGTAGCGCTGGTACGCCTTCCACGCGTCCAACGGCTCGGTAGCGAAAAGCCTTGCGGTGCTGCGCAATACGTCGGGCATGCCGACCTGCAGGTCGGTGGTCGGCGGCAACTTCAGCGCGTCGAACATCTCGTGCAGCGGCGCGCCCTGCCCAATCTGCTCCACCTCTGCACGCGGCATGATGTTGGTGGTCTGCTCGACGTTGCGCGCAAGCTCCCGCGGCAGTTGCACCTCGGCCAGCTTGGTTTCCAAGGCAAGCAACTGTTCGGCCTGTTGCTGCGCATCGGCGTAACCGGCCAGACCCAGCAGCTTGGCGACGTGCGCGACGAACTTGTTTCGCAGCTCCACCGATTCAGGATCGGTGTTGACGTAATAGCCGCGGTCACCGAGCGAAAGCCCGCCCTGCCAGATCTTGGGTAGGTAGCGGGTCGGCGTCTTCGGGTCGATATCCACCGACACCGGGAACGGGTCGTCCACCCGGGTCTTGCCGTTGAAGGAAACCAGAACCGCGTTGAGCCCCGGCCTGTCGGTGATGGCATCGATCGACGTGAGCAGGGACCGCACGGGCTCGACGCCCTTCTTGTTCAGCAGCTCCTCGTTCATGTACGAGGCGTAGAGATCGCCGATCTGCTGCGAGATATCACCCGCCGCAGCGTGTTTCGCGGCAGCGCTCTGGACGATCGCCTTGAGGTCCGCGTCCAGCTGGTTTTGGATGTCGAGATTGACGCCCGCGCAGACCCGGTCCGCAGGGATCTTGGCGTTCTTCACCCAACTGCCGACGACATAGTCGAAAAAATCGTTGCCGGGCCGCACCGACCTGTCCATGTCGGCCAGGTCGACGCCCCAGCTGCCGATTTTGGCCTTGGGCGGCTGCGGCGCCGGTCGGTCACATCCGACGAGCACCAACCCGGTGGCCAGGGACAGAGCCACCGCCCGAACGAATGCGCGCACCGCGAACCCTCCATGAGCTGAGACCGGCATGTCTGCTGACCGCCACAGGCAATTTACTGCGGCGGCTTACGGACCGCATTTGGTGCACCGGCTAACACGGCCGAGGGATCACCGCCACGGGAGGTCGGTGTGGTCAGTGCCCCAGCGTGACGGGGGAATCATCGGTGCGCCGGCCAACCCGGAGGCTTCGACGTGTCGGAGGGCCGCGTCGAGGTGTTGGCGCATCCGGCGCTCGGCTTTCCGCGGGTCTGCCGCAGCGATAGCGTCGGCGATCGCGCGGTGTGATCTGGCGGCTTCGGCGCGGTCGTACTGAGTGATGTCCTGTTCGGCGGCAGCCCAGCGGACCGCTTGCTCCACCGCGGCCAGCACGGTTGTGAGCAGAGCGTTTCCGCTCGAACGCACCACGAGTTCGTGGAATTCGTGGTATCCGCGGCCGTCGGGCGCGATGCCGCGCTCGGCAACTTCGACGATTGCCGCTCGCTCCTCCGGCGAGGCGTGTTCGGCGACCAACGCTGTCGCCGACGGTTCGAGCATCTTGCGGAATGAAAGGAGGTCACCCCACGTCGCCCCGGTCAGCGTGAGCAATTGCACCAACGAGCGAGCGGCCCGCTGGGGTTCGGGGTGACGGATCCGCACACCGCCGCGGCCCTGGGTTGTCTCGGTAAGGCCTTCGGCGTCGAGCAATCGCAGCGCAACGCGGACCGTTTCGCGGCTGACGCCAAGCTGGTTCACCAGCTCGGTTTCGGTGGGTAGCGAGTCCCCCGGGGAAAGCTCACCGCTGAGGATGCGACGCCGCAGCGCACCGGCGACGATATCGGGGGCGCGGGCGGGTTTCGCAACGGTCATGCGACTTAGTATACTAAGCAGCCATGGTGGCGATCCCCAACGCGGCAGTACTCACCGGGGCGTTTCGCCCGATGAGGTTCGAGGCAACCGTCGAGGACTGCGTCACGACGTTCGGCGAGATCCCCCGAGGACTGTCCGGCGGGTTCTATCGCGTGGGCCCGACGTTCAAGCGGCCGACCAAGCAAGGCGGCAACGGACTGCTGGCCATGGACGGCATGGTGCAAGGCCTGGTGTTCGAGAACGGCCGGGCCGATTTCCGCAACCGCTGGGTCCGCACGCCCAAATACCTGCTCGAGGAGCGCCACGGGCGCAGCGTATTCTGCTGGGCCGACGGCGACTGGGTCGATTGGCGCAACATCGGGTTCGGCCCGGCCATCCGTGACGAGCTCACCCGCGGAATCCCGCAGGGCACCAGCAACATCAATTGCTTCCCGTTCGCCGGCGAGATCCTTGCCTCCGGCGAGCAGGGCGGTCCACCCGTCGCGCTGGATCCCCTGACATTGGAAACCCGAGGGATTGTCGGCTGGTCACCGCAGCTGTCGCGCGGCATCTTCGACCAAGCGGGTTTCGGCGATGCCGCATTCACCGCGCACCCGAAGTGGGACCATGCCACCGGCACCCTGTACGGCTGGTCGTACAGCGACCGGCGCCCGTATGTGACCGTTCACGTGGTTCGGCCGGACGGCACCGTGACTTCACGCGAGCTCTGGGAGGCACCGTACTGCTCGGAAGTTCACGACATGTGGTTGACGCCCGAGTGGATGGTGTTGCCGTTCCAGGGGTTTGCGTTCGAACCTGACCGGGTGCGCCGCGGGCTCTCGGTCCAGGCATGGAATCCGGAGCTACCGATCGTCCTGGCGTTGGTGCCGCGCAACGACGTTGCACACGGCGACATTCGTTGGATTACCGCAGAAGTCGAGCCGCAGTACGTGATGCATACGCTGTCGGCCAACGTCGTCGACGACACCATCACGCTGGACGCGCCCATCTTCGAGCGGCCGCCTTTCCCGCTCGACATCGATGGTTTCGAAGGTGACGATGTCGCGCTGTTCTTCAACCTGGCCCGCAGCACGCTGGGCCGCTGGAGCGTCGACTTGCGGGCCGGCACTGTCAAATCCGAGATGCTCAACGACCGACCCGCCGAGCTGCCGAAGGTCGACGAACGATACTACGGGCGTGGCCATCGGTGGGGCTACCTCATCGGGGGCGACGCGAAGGGCGACGGAATGCGGATGCACAGTCTCGTCGTGCGAGATATCGAAACGGGGAACGAGCAGGAGTACCGGTTGCGCCACGAGCGGCCGTCGCTGGTGATGGAGCCGACGTTCGCGCCGCGCGAGCCTGATGCTCCAGAGGGCGACGGTTTTCTGATAGTGCCGGTGTCGAGGTGGACCGAAAACCTGGGCGAGTACGTCATTTTCGACACTTCCGACATCACGAGCGGTCCGGTGTGCCGCATCGAGATCCCGTTCCTGCTGGGCTTCACACCACACGGCCATTGGATGGATTTCCGATGACGGCCGCGCTGAGCGCGGCCGAAGAGGCCGAACTGCGCACGTCGGTGCACGGCATCGTCGCGAAGTTCGGCAACGACTATTTCACCCGGTGCAGCGAGACGTTGCAGCACCCCACCGAGCTATGGGACGCGCTCGCGGCGGGCGGGTTCGTCGGGGTCAATCTCCCGGAGCAATATGGCGGCGGCGGAATGGGATTGACCGCTTTGAGCATTGTCGCCGAGGAGGCTGCCGCCGCGGGGTGCCCGGAGATCATGCTGATGATCTCGCCGGGCATCGTCGGCAGCCTGCTGTCCAGGCATGCGACGCCCCAACAGAAGCAGCGCTGGTTGGCGCCGATGGCAGCAGGCACCGCCAAATTCGCATTCGCGATCACCGAGCCGGACGCGGGCTCCAATTCCCACCACATCAGCACCACCGCGCGTCGGGCGGGCGACAAGTACTACATCACCGGGCAGAAGACGTTCATCACCGCCATCGACCAGGCCGATGCGGTCTTGGTCGTCGCCCGCACCGGCATGGATTCCGCAGGCCGCGGCCAACTTTCGCTCTTCATGGTCGACGCTGACGCGCCAGGACTCGAAATGCACCGCATTCCCATGACTTTCGAGATCACCGACAAGTCATTCTCGGTCTTCTTCGACGACGTGGCGGTCGGCGCCGATTGCCTTGTCGGCGGCGAAGGCAACGGTCTGCGTGTCGCATTCGACGGAATGAATCCCGAACGGGTGATCATCGCATCGATCTGCAACGGTGTGGGCCGCTACGCCATGGAAAAGGCGGTCGAATACGCGCGAGAGCGCCGAGTCTGGAACGTGCCGATAGGCGCTCACCAAGGTGTGGCACATCCGTTGGCGGAGGCCAAAATAGCGCTCGAAGCGGCGCGGTTGATGACCAGGCACGCCGCCGCCGGAGTCGACCGCGGCGCAGACGCCGGCGAGGCGAGCAATATGGCCAAGTTCTTGGCGGCGGACGCGGCAACTCGCTGCGTCGACCAGGCCATCGAGGTGCACGGCGGCAGCGGCTTCACCAGAGAAGTCGCGCTCGCCAACATGTACGAGTTCGTGCGGCTGTTCAAGACCGTGCCGATCACCCGCGCCATGGTGTTGAACTACGTCGCCCAGCACAGCCTCGGCCTGCCCAAATCGTATTGAGCGCAAGGGCTATTGGCTCTGCGGTGCCATATCCGGCACGGAGGCCCAGGGCGTTCCCCATCCTTGCCGCGCCCCCGGTCCGGGGGCAATCCCGGTGTCGTGGGCGCGAAGCGGCTGACCGCAAACCGAGCAGCTGATCGCCGCCTGGGTGCGCTCGCCGCATGAGTTGTGTCGGATGAGCATTGGCTCGCCATCGCTGGAAACCCAGCGGTCTCCCCACGCCATCAATGCGAGCAGCACGTCCATGAGCTCCTGACCCTTGGCGGTGAGCACATACTCGTATCGATCGGGCTCGCGCTGGTATCGCCTGCGCTCAACCACTCCCACCTCGACAAGGGTCTTCAAGCGGTCGGTCAGCACCTTGCGCGAGATGTTGAGGTTGCGTTGGATGTCGTCGAACCTGTGTCGCCCGAGCCACATGTCACGAATGATCAGCGGCGTCCACGGCTCACCGACGACGTCGAGGCTGCGGGCGATGGAACAGGCCATCCCCGAAAACGAAGTTCGCTGCATGGTCGTCACAGCTTAGTTGCTTTAGGGAACGGACTGTCGAAGACCCCGGCGTCATTTCTCGTCGAGCAGATCGTGGCGGAGCACCCGAACCTTTCCATGGGGCAGACTCGCCACATACCCGTGGTACTTGCCGTACAACTCCCAGGCGGTGACGTGTTCGTCGTGGGGCACGTCGAGCGCGTGGCCGTCGGAGAATTCGACATGCAGGTCGCCTTCGTCAGTCCACTCCGCACGGGTGCACACGGTCCCCGGGATGTCGAACAGCGGCCGCTCCTCGTCGGGGGTGGCCACCGGGTCGACGGGCACCACCTCGGCGGGATAGTCACCGACCGGCGGCACCGTCAGACGCAGTGGCACCCTGATAACCAACTCGTTGTCGTCGTCGAAATTGACCACCAGGCCGTCGCGGAACATGACCCGTACGACGGCGCATCCTTCGATCCATTGTTGTGTTTCGATCCGTTTTTGTGTCATTGTTCACCTCTTCCGCACCCGGGCCGCTTCGGCCAGCTCTGCGCATCTCCCCCGTTCTCGCCCTCGCGGGGCTGCTCGATACGAATTGGGTTCCTTAACGGAACTCTACTCTTCCGCCTGGGTGGGCGACACCAAGTCAGCGACGGCGGCCGAGCGAATCGGCCGTTCGCTGCGCCCAGCTTCTGACGGCGTCACGTGACCGACGTGGCGGTGCTGATACCTGTCGGCCGAATTCGCTCCCTGGCCGAACCGGTTTGTAGGCTTTCGGACATGCCGTTCAACAACGGTGAGGTCTTCGCTGGCTATGTAATTCAGCGCTTACTCGGCACTGGTGGTACCGGTGAGGTTTACCTCGCCCAGCATCCTCGTCTGCCTCGTCAGGACGCGCTGAAGATCTTGTCGCTGGCCGCAACAGCCGACGCGGAGTTTCGCGCCAGATTCAATCGCGAAGCCGAGTTGGCAGCGACGTTGTGGCACCCACATATCGTCGGCGTGCTCGATCGCGGCGAGTTCAACGGCCGGCTCTGGATCTCGATGGACTACGTGGACGGTACCGACGCGGGCCGGTTGGTCAGGGAACGCCACCCGCGCGGCATGTCTGAACCAGAAGCCGTGGAAATCGTGACGGCGGTGGCCGATGCGCTCGACTTCGGGCATGACCGCCGACTGCTGCATCGTGACGTCAAGCCGGAGAACATCCTGGTGACCGCCGCCGATGGCCACCGGCGCAGGATATTGCTGACCGACTTCGGCATCGCCCGCAGAATCGACGACGTCAGCAACCTCACCGAGGTCAATGTGGCTGTCGGGACCATCAGTTACGTGGCACCCGAGCAACTCCTGGGCAAGCCGCTCGACGGCCGAGCCGACCAATATGCGCTGGCCGCCACGACCTTTTATCTGCTTACCGGCGCCCCACCTTTTGCCGACTCGAATCGTGCCGTGGTGCTCAGCCACCATCTCAATACGCCACCACCGCGGATATCGGAGCGTCGACCCGAGCTCGCGCACTTGGATACCGTGCTGGCCCGGGCGCTGGCCAAAGACCCGAACGACCGGTACCCGAATTGCGCCGACTTTGCCCGGGCCCTCACGCAGGGTCCGGCCCGCGAGGCGGCGACACCGCACCCGCAAGCCCGCCCGTCGACGCCGAGTCCGGTCCCGGCCGAGAACCCCGGTTCAGGCGAACGTCCGGCCACGCAGCGTCTCGAGCGCCTCGTGGTCAACGGGATCGCGCGCGGCGTACGGCAAAGCGCCGTCGATGCTCAAGACGGTGTCGGTATCTTGCATTTTCAGGTGGTCCCCTACGAACCACTCGACAACGGGCGCACGCACGTTCGGGTCGAAATGCCGACAGATCTTGTTGCGGGTCAGCTCGCAGACGGGGATGAGATCGAGGTGAGCGGCGCCTGGGACGGCGACATCCTCGATGCAGACAAGATCATCAACTTCTCGTTCGAACCTCCTGCGAAGCGCCGCCCGCCCCGCGTCCGGACCGCATCGCCGCAAGAGCAGACACCGAAACGCCGCAGGACCCGGCTTCTTGTCGCGGCTGCCGCGCTCGGGGCGATCGTTGCGACTGTGGCTGTGGTCTTGTACTTCACCCAGGGGTTTGGCACCCAGACACGGCCCGGACCCATCGTCAAGCCGGTGAGCGCCAAGGTGTTTTCACCCGACGGCGATCCCGACAATCCGCAGAACGCCAACCTGGCCATCGACGGCAACCCAAACACGGCGTGGTCCACCGTTACCTATCAGGACGCGGTTCCTTTCCCGAAATTCATCGAAGGAATGGGCCTGCTGCTACACCTGTCCGAACCGACCGCGCTGAGCGCCGTGACCATCGACCTGTCCAGCACCGGCACCCGGGTGCAGATCCGTTCGTCACCCACCGAAAACCCGGCCAAACTAGCCGATACCAAGGCCCTGACTCCCGCGACGCCACTGCAGCCGGGCCACAACCGCATCGCGGTCAACGACCCGACCAAGACATCCAATGTGCTGGTGTGGGTCGCCACCCTGGGTACCACCAACGGCGAAAGCCGGACGTCGATCTCCGAGATCACCCTGCAGGCGGCCGGGTAGCCGGGCCGTCCTACAGATTCGCGAAGCAGCGGTCATCCCGCGGGATGGCCGCGTTGCGCGCCGAATAGTGGCCCACCACACCGCTGTCCGTGACCCGCACGCTGTCGGGGTGGATGCCGAGCGGGTAGTTGTCGGTCAGCTCGTTGGCAAACGCGTCCAACGCGGGCTGCACCGACTCGCGGGGCAGCGTGAACCCCAGTCCGGTCAGGCTGACGACCTGCAGCCCAACCCTGTCGTCCGCGACGTGCGGTTTGGCGGTGATGCTGCCCAGGACGCCGTGTAGCTGGATCGTTCCGTCGGACGGATTGGTCGTGACACTGCTGAGGAAGCTGCCGAATATCGGGATCGAGTCCTGGACCGTTTGCTTGATGCCGTCCGACGACCAAGTGACGGTGGCGTCCAACGCCCCGATCGTGCCCTTTGAATCAGCGCTGCCCTGCAGCCGCACGTCGTCAATCTTCACCTGAGCCTTCATCAACTTCGCCTGGCGGATTCGGTTTCCCGCGGTCGTGATCGAGATGTTGCCGTAATGGCCGGTCAGGTGTTGCAGCAGAAACGGGCTGGCCCCCAACGACACGTCGGCCTTGTCTTGCACCGCGCATTCGGTGGCGGCCGCGACCACGCTCTCGGCCCGGTGTCGCGCATAGAGCTCCGCGGCGATCAGGCCGGCGGTGGCGAAGGACACCACGATGACGACGATCAGGACGATCGACAGCGGATCGCCAAGGCGGAAGCGGCGCACTTTCGGGCCCTCGGGGTGCTGCTCGGTGACTGGCGCGGACACGTCCCGTTCCGGGCTCTCGCCAGTCTGGTCCGTATCACGCCTGACGCCGAAGGCACTTGTCATGGCTAATTCCTACCACCGCGGCCGACCGCGTTTGCTCCACTACCGAATGCGAAATGCGGGCCGTGATCTGACGTCGTTCCTGGCAAATACCTCGCCGGACCCTGGGCTCTGCCTCACCGTCTGGCTGCCGTCGGCTGTGATTCACGTGCCTAATAGCGCAGGCCCACAGCCAGTTGCCGGCGGCGCCCAATCCGACATACTGCTCGAACCCCCGACCCGGCAAACGTCATCGGAGGTGATGTAATACCGGCTGTCTCGAAGTCTTCGCGTTGCTAGCCTTATCGGGGTTCGGCATAGCGCCGTACCGTCGCTCATAGCTTGCGAAGTGAGAACGTGGTTGCAGCGGTGCCGACTCCCAAGACGACGGTGTCAATGTTGTCGCTTGTCGGCGGAGCAGCCGTCGCCGCGTTGGCCGCCTTCACGACGTGGCGTAGCGGTGGGTGGGGCGGACCGCGGGTGATCCACGCTGTCCATGATCTCGGCTTGTTGGGTTTTGCATCGTTCGCCACAATCTGCGCCGGGTTGGCCGCACGCAAGGCCCGGGGCCGGCAACGTCAGGCGTGGCTCTTCCTGGCCATTGGATTGGTCGGCTGGCTATTCGCTCTGGCCTGGTGGACCTACTCCGACCTGGGTCGCGGCGTGGCGGAGGCACCACTCGCGTCGTGGGCTTTGGGATTGCTCTTGCCGATCGCGAGTTGCGTTGCCCTAGTGTCGTTTCCCGTCGGATACGAAGGTCAGTCGCAAGTGCGTCTGGTGCTCGACGGGCTGATTGTCGAAGGATCGCTTTTCCTGGTGGGCTGGGTCTTTGCGATGAGCCGCGTGTACGCAGAGAACCGCGCCAACCACCTCGTGTTGACGCTGTCGCTGTCGCATGCGGCCGCCGACTCGGTCACCTTTACGGTGGCGGTCTTGGTGCTGGCTCGGGCGCGCACGCGCCAGCGGTTGACGCTCACGCTGCTGACCGCTGGGCTCGCGGTGATGGCCGTTTCGAACACCGCCTTGGTAGCCACAGTCGCCCACCGGAGCAGTGGCGCCTTACCGGCCGCCGGGTGGGCACTGGCGATGGTGACGCTGGGCCTGGCGGCACTGCTTACGCTGCGAACACCACCGCCACCGGCCGCGCCGGTGATGCCGCTGCCGGCGCCGATATCGCTGTGGTTGCCTTACGTGCCGTTTCTTGCCGCCGCCGTGACCATCAGCGTCTTCTACCGTTCCAGCCTGCAAACGGGCCCGGTGCTGGGCGTCGGGGTGCTGGTAGTGATGGCGATCTTGGCGCGCCAATTCATCGTGGTCGCCGACAATCGCCGGTTGCTCGGCATGGTCGCCGACGAGGCCCTCCACGACCCGCTCACCCGCTTGGCGAACCGGGCGCTGTTCGATGATCGTCTGTCACACGCCATCGAGTTGAATCGCCGGGATCAGCGCCCTGTCGCGGTGCTGTCGCTGGACCTCGACGATTTCAAACTCATCAACGACAACATGGGGCATTCGGTGGGCGACGCACTGCTCAAAGCAGCGTCGCAACGGCTCGTCGAGTGTGTCCGACCGGGCGACACCGTGGCCCGGATAGGCGGTGACGAGTTCGCCGTCGTGATAGAGGGAGGGGACGAGGACGCGCACATCGTTGCCCGTCGGATCGCCGAGGCCTTCAAATCACCGTTTGAGCTGTCTGGTCAGCAGCTGATCGCGCGGCCTAGCGTCGGCCTAGCCATCGCCTCGCCTGACGACCCCGAACTCACGGCCGAGCTGTTGTTCAGACAAGCCGACGCCGCCATGTACGCCGCCAAGCGGTTGCGCAGCGGCGGTCTGCAGACCTTCAGCGCGGGGATGGAGTTGGTCGCCGCCGACGGGCGCGACTTTCTCCATGACTCCGACCGGAAGTCGGCCCGTGATGGCGCCCTCGCCGTGCAACTGCTGGGTGAGCTGCGGGAGGCGATTGACGAACTGGATTTGGTCACGGTGTATCAGCCGAAGATCGACTTGCGCAGCGAGGAGATCGTCGGTGTCGAAGCACTGGTGCGTTGGCCTCATCCCGAGCGTGGCTTGCTCGCCCCGGAGCAGTTCCTGCCGTTGGTGCGCCAGCATGGGCTGATGCGGGCCGTCACCGAGCGAGTCCTTCAGCAGGCTCTCGATACCGCCGTCGCATGGCGCTCCGGACGAGCGCGTATACCGGTGTGCGTCAACCTTTTTGCTGCGTCGCTCGCAGACGTGACGGTGGCCGCGCACATCTTGGATGCGCTGGCCCAGCGTGATCTGCCCCCGGGTTCATTGATCATCGAGATCACCGAAGACCTCCTGGTGGAGGACATCCAACGCGCCCACGCCATGCTCACCACATTGCGCGGCCACGGCGTCGGCATCGCGCTCGACGACTTCGGCAGTGGCTACTCGACCCTGAGCTACCTGCGTGACCTGCCCATCGATGAGGTCAAGCTCGACAAGGACTTCATCGCGCCCATCCTGACCGACCCCCGTGCGGCCGCGATCGTCCGCGCCGTCATCGACCTGGCGCACGAGCTCTGCGTGACAACGGTCGCCGAGGGGGTTGAAAGCCAAGAGACCGCGGCCGCGCTACGTGAGTACGGCTGCGACGTCGCCCAAGGCTTCTTTTACAGTCCACCAGTCAGCGCACCTGCGATCCTTGACCTGCTCAGGTAGACCCCAAATCTGGGACTTTACGCGATCATCGGGTCGATTGCCGACCGCGGAACCAGGACCTGCAACGCCCCGAATGAGTCGGGCAGCAGCACGCCTTGGTCGAAGAAGAAGATCACCCCGTCGTTGACCACCGCGAAATTCTGGTAGTTGGCGGCGTTGTACAACGCCGGTTGTGCGATCGGCAACGGCGGCGCAGGAGTCGGCGTGGCCGCAGCCGGTTGTCCCGGTTGGGCGGGAGGCGGTGGTGGGGCCAGCTGCTTTTGCAGCTCAGCCTGCACGATCGGCGCGACGGTCTTCAGGGGATCATCCACCCGCCACAACGGCGTGTGTTCCTTGTCGTCCGACGCGGCCGTATAGGTGATCTCCTTGCGATAGGTCTGGTCCCAGTTGAACGCCTTCCACGTCGTCTGCGGATGCGCGCCGACGTTTTGGTAAACCTTGAACACCACGGTCTGCGTGCCGCGCGGGGGAATCGCCGAGCTGTACTCCGTCGGCTTCATGGTCAGCTCATATGGCGTATCGCGCGGCGCGCCCGACTTGGCGACATTCAAGAACCCGTCGCGCGTTTGGGCGATGTAGTCAGCGACCGACTTCGGATCGGGGTAGTCCAGCGGCATGCTGATATCGACCCGGTACCCAGGGTCGGAGAGCTGGATCTCACACGTCTTACCCGTGTTGCCACCCTTGAGGTCGGCACAGTAATCCTTCGGTGCCGCCGCGGCGACACCAGTTGAGCCGACGATCGCGGCTGCCGCAACCAGCACGGCCACTTTCACGATTCGCATGTCCATCCCCTCCCAGCGAACTGCGGCACGACGCCGCGCACGCGAGATTAGCGTGTTTTGTTCCTGTGCGGCCTACCGGGCGGCCGACTCCGGCGACGAACCTGCCCGACGGAATACTGGCACTCTGGTCACTCATGTCACTTGCGCGCCAGAAACGTGGCCATGTTGCGGTCTCGAATTCGATATCGCAGGTGGAATCACGTTGCAAAATGACTTGCCCAGCATCGTACGGACTAGCGTGGCTGAGCTGTCTAGGGCGCTTCCGGCCAAACTGCAGCTAGTCATCGTGGTCGGCGTATTCATATTTTGATGCCGTGACCGGCTATCACCCGGTGGAGCTGCCGGGAATCGAACCCGGGTCCTACGGCATTCCCTCAAGGCTTCTCCGTGCGCAGTTCGCTATGCCTCTGCTCGGATCTCCTGGTCTCGCGAACTAGCCAGGATGACGATCCCAGTCGCTGTGATTGTCCCGATGAGTCCCGCGACCGAACTCATCGGTGGATCCCTCTAGCTGATGCCGGGGTCCGGGTCGAGGGCGTTCCCGGTCCGACAGACTAGCTGTCGCTTAGGCAGCGAGAGCGTAGTCGCGCTGATGTGAATCGGCGCTTATCTAGTTGCAACGACGCTTACGGTGGTCTCTTGCCTGCACCGGCACGCTTCCCTTGATTCGATGCGCGAAGTCGAAACCTTTCAGCCCCATGCATCCCCGCCGATTTTCGGCAGGACCATCAATGGTACGCCGTTGCCAACGAGCGGCAACGCAATAAACTTCCCGGCCGGCGCGCCCACGGAGAACGGCCCCCGGTCAGCCCCGGGAGCCGTTCGACTACCCGCTAACTGATGCCGACCACGTCTTGGGCGATGGCGGCGACGCGCGTCTGCGCAGCCGAGACGATGCGCTGCCGGTTCTTGTGTGCCTCCTCGTAGGCGATGATCGCGCGAACGTCGTTCGCGGCGGTCAGTTCCTTGATCGCGGACACAGCTTCGTTGACGTTCAGGTCGTCGTAGTTCTTGATCGGCAACTCACGAGCGTCGAGAACGCCGACGGCCGCGCGCCCGGAGTGCAGCGCGTCGGCGACCCGGTTGGCCCCTTCGGAGCGAGTGACCCGCTCGGCGGCCTTCAGAGCGGCGTTCTGCGAAGCGGAAAGTGCCTTGGCCGCGATCTCGCCGGCGTTGCCGCCCCGCTTGATCAGGTCGTTGACCGCCGGCCCGGTGGAACGCACCGCATCCACGGCCCGGTCCAACCCGCGGGCCGACCAAGCAGCCGGCAGGTTGAACAACTTCACCGCCGTGCCCGCTGCCGCCTGCAGCGGGGTGCGACGCAGCGCCGCCGGTCCACCGAGCGCATCTTCGGCCAACACCGTGGTCAGCCAATCCACCGTCGCTGCATGCGCGTCGATCAAGCGGTCGGTCAGCTGCACGATGTCCTTGCGGTCGGCAGCGACGGCCAATGCCTTGGCGTAACGGGCCCGGTCGAGCAACTGGTCCTCCAGCGCAAGGTCACCTAACAGCGCCTCGTCAAATGGTTGGGCCTGTTCGGTGAGCGCCTTGACCGCTGCGGCGGCGCGACCCAAGAACGGGCCGATCACGTCGGGGTAGCCACCGAGGTCCCGGATCGCGCGCTCGATCGCTTCGGCGCGCTCTCGGCCATGGGCGGCGTTCTGCGAGAGTTCGCGACGCACGGCCTCAGTGCGGGCCTGGGCGACGCGCGTTTCGGCGATTTGGATCTCGGTGTTGGTCAGGTCGAGAAGCGTGCGCAGTTGTGCCAGCAATCTCGAGGTGTCGGGTGCAGTCATGAATAGACCTCCTGGGTTGACGACTTGTGTCGGCGCTGAATTGCGCCCGTAACTTTTCGGCTACCCATGCGGGCGGCGGCCCCAACATTTGACTGCCAGTTGTGAGATAAGTCGCACTGACCAGACTGCGACCGGGCGTCGCGAAAGATGCGCTCAGATCACGAAATTCAGGCGCTCGACGATCTGGGCCGCGACTTCCCTGTCACCACCGAGTTCGACCTCCTGGCTGCGCGCGGGACACATCGGCCGCCCGCCGGCAAGTCGGGTGAATTGCAGCCCGTCCAGCCGAATGGTGGCCGTGGGCTCCTGCCCAGCGAAGTCGTCGACCACCTGGGCCCGGCCGGCGACGCTGACCCGGATGCTGCGGGTCAGCGGGCCGGTCAGCTCGAACAAGATCCGGGAACCGTCGGGAGCTTTGCCCCGCTTGCCGACCACAAACCCCATGGTGTCGGCAATCTCGTCGAGCGACAGTTGCGGCGCGCGCCCGCCGAGCTCGTCGTCGGACGACGGCCGCTGCAGCGCCATGCGGATGTCCTGCTCGTGCATCCAGCAGTCGAACACTCGTACCCGCATGAACCGCCCATAGGTCTCCGGGCCTACCGGCGTCACGGTCAGTGCGTTCCATTCGTCGTCGGCCATGGCCGGCAGAACCTCACGGCGGCCCTGGGTCACCGAACGGAACCGCTCGAGGACGCTGACACCGGGCTCCCCGCTGAGATAGCGCACCCAGCACTCGTTCAACGCGCCGATGTCGTTGCGCACGTGGTCGAGTTCCTTGACGTCGACGTCCGGCTCCGGCGGGGAAATGCCGGCCAAAAATGACTCGGTCCCGATGATGTGCGACACCACCGACTGCACGTTCCACGCCGGCAGCGGCGTCGGTGTTTGCCAACCCGACTCGGGCAGCCCGTCCAGCAGCGCGTCGATGGAATCCCAGACTTCGAACAGGCCGGACAGCACGTCGGACTTGTCGAGTTTGGTGAGGGGTCGGTCGGCCATGGTCGGATCGTAGGCCGCGAAGCGTCGAAACACGCCGATTCAGTGCATCCCCTTGGCTCGGCGACCGAGTTCTCGGACCACTTCGCGCTGGGCATCGCGGCGGGCCATGTCCTGGCGTTTGTCGTAGGCGCGCTTGCCTCGCGCCAACGCCAGCTCGACCTTGACTTTCCCCTCCGAGAAATACAGCGACAACGGCACCAGGGCGAGGTTGCCGTCGCGGATCTTGCCGATCAGCGTGTCGATCTGGCGACGATGCAGCAGCAGTTTCCGAGTGCGGCGCGGGTCGTGGTTGGTCCAGCTGCCGTGCTGGTACTCCGGGATGTGCAAGTTACGCAGCCATACTTCGCCGTCGTCGACCGTCGCGAACGCGTCGGCCAGTGACGCTTGGCCCTCGCGCAGGCTCTTGACCTCGGTGCCCTGCAACGCCACCCCGGCCTCGAATAACTCGACGATCGCATAGTTGTGCCGGGCCTTGCGATTGGTGGCGATGATCTGTTTGCCGGCGCGCTTGCCGGAAGGCTTGGCGGCCACCGCTCTACCGTCGCAGGTAGATGCGCAATGTCACGTACGCCGTCAATCCGGACATGGCTACGCCCAATAGGAACAGCCAAGGGGTGATGTCGAGGATATTGATGTAGTCAATTTTCGCGATCAGGTTGGCGTGATAGAACTGGCTCAGCGCGTTGTCCAGGAATAACGCCCGCACCACGACCAGGCCCAGGATCGCGATGCCAACCCCGATCGTCGCCGCCAGCATGGCCTCCAACAGGAAGGGCAGCTGAGTATACCAGCGGGTGGCGCCCACCAGGCGCATGATCCCGATCTCGGTGCGGCGAGTGTAGGCCGCGACCTGGACCATGTTGGCGATCAGCAGGATCGCCCCGATCGCCTGAACCAGGGCGACGGCGAACGCGACATTGCTCAGGCCGTTCAGCACCGCGAACAGCCGGTCGATCAGGTCTTTCTGGTTGAGAATGCCGCGAACTCCGGGTTGGCCCCGCATGGCCGCGTCGAAATCCGAATGTTGTTCGGGGTTATACAGCTTGACGACGAACGACGCCGGGAACTCGTCCTTGGTGGCGACCCCCTTGAATGCCGGCGCCTTGCGCATGGCGTCTTCGTAGGTTTCCTGCTGGTTGATGAAACGCACCGACTTGACGTCGTTTTTGCGGGCTTCGATCTTGTCGCGAACCGCCTTGCAGGGGGCGCTGGAGCAGTCCGGGTCGTTGGCGGAGATGTCCTCGTTCAAGAACACCTGGGATTCGACGCGGTCCAGATAGATGGCTCGCGAATGCTCGGCCAACTGGACCACCAGCAGGCCGCCGCCGAACAAGCCGACCGAGATCGCGGTGGTCAGGATCATCGCGACGGTCATCGTGACGTTGCGACGAAGGCCGGTCAGGACCTCGTTGAGCAGGAACCCGAAGCGCACTTAACGATCCATCCCGTATATGCCGCGCTGTTCGTCACGGACCAGCCTGCCCAGCGACAGCTCGACCACGCGCTGGCGCATCGAGTCGACGATGTGGTGGTCGTGGGTCGCCATCACCACCGTCGTGCCCGTGCGGTTGATCCGCTCTAGCAAATCCATGATGTCCTTACTGGTGTCGGGGTCGAGGTTGCCGGTGGGCTCGTCGGCCAGCAGTACCAGCGGCCGATTGACGAATGCTCGCGCGATCGCGACCCGCTGCTGTTCACCTCCGGACAACTCGTGCGGTAACCGGTTGGCTTTGCCGGACAGGCCGACCGTCTCCAGCACGTCCGGCACCACCCGGTTGATCGTGTCGGTGCGCTTGCCGATCACCTCGAGTGCGAACGCGACGTTGTCGAACACGCTCTTTTGCTGGAGCAACCGGAAATCCTGGAAGACGCAGCCGATCACCTGGCGCAGTTTCGGTATGTGACGGCCACGCAGCTTGTTCACGTGGAACTTCGACACCCGGACATCACCGGTGGTGGGCACCTCCGCACCCAGCAGGAGCCGCATGAACGTCGACTTGCCCGAGCCCGACGGACCGATCAGAAAGACGAACTCACCCTTGTCGATCTTGACGTTGACGTCATCCAACGCCGGCCGCGCCGAAGATTTGTACTGCTTGCTGACATGGTCCAGCGTGATCATCACGGGTCGCCAGTGTAGCGGTGATTTTCGTGGGGTCGCGACGCTCAGCTGGCCGGTGGCGACGACGTCGGCGCCGGGCCGGGCCCCGGCGGGGGTTGCTGAGCCGGTGATGTGGTCGGTGCCGGACTGCGGCTCGAGGGACACAGTTGGGGCAGCAGGCAAGGCAGCTGGAACGGCGCCGTGGTCGTCGTGGTGGTGGGCGGCGAGCTCGGTGTGGTTTCCGGTGTCGGGGTCTCCGTCGTGGTCGGCGTAGGTGTGTAGGTCACGGTGCGGGGCGGCGCCGGCTGCTGCGGCACCGGGACATACACGGTTTTGGCGGGGTTATTGCCTGAGTCCTCGTAGTTGACATCGCGGTAATTGAAGTAGATCGACGCCACCCCAACAAACAGCAGGATCAGCACCACCGTGGAAGTACGGACCCGGCCGCCGAACATGTGACCGGGCCAGTGCCGCTCCGAGGCCTCACTACTCTTTTCGAGAATGTTCAGCGTGAACTTCACCGCGACTTCACCTGGGTCGTGTCGGAGGGCTTTCCCTCGGCAACCTCACCCTCGGGCACGCCGGCCTGATCGACAATGCCGACCGTCGCGTCGGCAGCGGTCACGATGCCGGCGCGGGCGAGTGCACGTAGGACGAGAACCCGCAATTGCCGGCCCGCCTCGAATTGCTTGCCTGGCAATGTGCGAGCGACCAGACGCAGAGTGACCGTGTCGAGTTCAATCTGCTCCACCCCCATCACGGTGGGCGCATCGAGCAGCAATTCACCCAGCACCGGGTCGTCGAGAGCATGCTCGCATTCCTGGTGCAGCACCTCGTTGACCCGGTTGAGGTCGGCGTTGGTCGAGACCGGGATGTCCACTACCGCGCGCGCCCAGTCCTTGGACAGGTTGATCGATTTGACGATCTGGCCGTTGGGGACGGTGAACACTTCGCCGTCGGGAGAACGCAATCTAGTTACCCGCAATGTCACGTTCTCGACGGTGCCGGTGGCGTCGGTTGCCGATCCCACGATGGTGAGCTTGACCAGATCACCAAAGCCGTATTGCCGTTCGACGATGATGAAGAAGCCGGCCAGTAGGTCCCTCACCAGCTGCTGAGCACCGAAGCCCAGCGCCGCGCCGATCACCGTCGCCGGGGCGACCAACCCACTTACGTGAATCCCCAAGATACCGGCGATTTGAAGCAGGACCACGATGGCGATCAGCACGATCGACACCCAGGAGATCACCGAGGCCACTGCCTGACGGTGCTTGGTTGCCTCCGAGCGCACCAGCGCGTCGCTTTCTTCAAAGCCTTCGTCGAGTTGTCGGGTGATCTGTTGGGCCACCCAGGTGACGCAGCGGACCGCCAGGACCGCACCAATCAGGAGCAAGGTGATTTTCAGTCCGCGGTTGATGATCCATTTGCCCAGATCGCTGCCCAAGAACTGGTGCCAGCCTTGAACCACCGACATCGCGGAAACAGTGGTATTAGTCGTCATCTTTTCGGTTGCGCCACCGGATTCCCGCTTCCAGGAATCCGTCGAGGTCTCCGTCCAGGACGGCCGCCGGATTACCGACCTCGTACTCGGTCCGCAGATCCTTGACCATCTGGTAGGGGTGAAGTACATAGGAGCGCATCTGGTTTCCCCAGGAGCTGCCGCCCTCCCCTTTCAACGCATCCAGCTCTGCACGTTCTTCTAAACGCTTGCGCTCCAACAACTTTGCTTGGAGCACTCGCATCGCAGAAACCTTGTTCTGCAGCTGCGACTTTTCGTTCTGACAAGTCACGACGATACCCGTTGGGATGTGAGTCAAACGCACCGCGGAGTCGGTGGTGTTCACCGACTGGCCACCCGGCCCGCTCGAGCGGTACACGTCCACCCGCACATCACCTTCCGGAATGTCGATGTGATCGGTGGTTTCGACCACCGGCAGCACCTCGACTTCTGCGAACGACGTCTGTCGCCGGCTCTGGTTGTCGAACGGGCTGATGCGCACCAACCGGTGGGTGCCTTGTTCGACGGACAACGTGCCGTAGGCGAACGGCGCGTGCACCGCGAAGGTGGCGCTTTTGATGCCCGCTTCTTCGGCATAGGAAGTGTCGAACACCTCGACCGGATACTTGTGCTGCTCGGCCCAGCGGATGTACATCCGCATCAGCATCTCGGCCCAGTCCGCGGCGTCCACGCCGCCGGCACCCGAACGGATGGTGATCAGCGCCTCACGCTCGTCGTACTCCCCCGAGAGCAGGGTCCGCACCTCGGCGGCTTCGATCTCCTCGCGCAGCGCCTTGAGCTCGGCGTCCGCCTCGGCCAGCGCCTCGGTTTCGCCCTCCTCAGTCGCGAGCTCGTAGAGCACCGGCAGGTCGTCGAGGCGTTGCCGCAACTCTTCGACGCGGCGCAGCTCGCCTTGCGTGTGGGATAACTCACTGGTGACTTTTTGTGCCCGCGCTTGGTCGTCCCACAATTTGGGATCGGAAGCCTCCACTTCGAGCTTCTCGATGCGCCGGCGCAGACCGTCCACATCGAGCACCCTCTCCACCGTGGTCAGGGTGGCGTCGAGGGCGGCAATGTCGGCTTGACGGTCGGGTTCCACAGCCGCCCACGTTACCGGCACGACCGTCTAGCATCAGAGGACTATGCGTCCATATCATGTGGCGATCGTCGGGTCGGGGCCATCGGGATTCTTTGCTGCGGCATCGCTGTTGAAGGCGGCCGACGCGTCCGACGACATTGACGTCGCCGTAGACATGCTGGAGATGCTGCCGACGCCCTGGGGCCTGGTACGCTCCGGCGTCGCGCCCGACCACCCGAAGATCAAGTCGATCAGCAAACAATTCGAGAAAACCGCCGCCGACCCCCGTTTCCGATTCTTCGGCAACGTGGTCGTGGGCGAGCACGTCGAGTCCGCCGAACTCGCCGAACAGTACGACGCCGTCGTCTACGCCGTGGGCGCGCAGTCCGATCGCGCGCTGAACATCCCCGGCGAGGATCTGCCCGGCAGCATCGCCGCCGTCGACTTCGTGGGCTGGTACAACGCCCACCCGAACTTTTACGACATGATGCCCGACCTGTCCGGCAGTCGCGCCGTTGTCATCGGCAACGGCAACGTCGCACTCGATGTGGCGCGCATTTTGATCACCGACCCTAATGTGTTGGCCACCACCGACATTGCTGACCACGCGCTGGAATCGCTGCGGCCGTGCGGGGTACAGGAAGTGGTGATCATCGGCCGGCGCGGGCCGCTGCAAACCGCGTTCACCACGCTGGAGTTGCGCGAGCTCGCCGACCTCGAAGGGGTCGACGTCGTGGTGGATCCGGCGGAGCTGGAAGGCATTACCGACGAGGACGCCGCGGCGGTGGGCAAGGTCTGCAAGCAGAACATCGCGGTGCTGCGCAGCTATGCCGGTCGCGAACCACGCCCCGGGCATCGACGGATGGTGTTCCGGTTCCGGACCTCTCCGATCGAGATCAAAGGCGACGGCAAGGTGGAGCGGATTGTGTTGGGCCGCAACGAGCTTGTCACCGACGAGAGCGGGCGGGTGACGGCCAAGGACACCGGCGAGCGCGAAGAGCTGGCCGTTCAGCTGGTGGTGCGCTCGGTGGGTTATCGCGGCGTGCCGACCCCGGGACTGCCGTTCGACGACAAGAACGCGACTATTCCCAACACCGCCGGGCGGGTAGAGGGCAGTCGCAACGAATACGTCGTCGGGTGGATCAAGCGCGGGCCGACCGGGGTGATCGGCACCAACAAGAAGGACTCGCAGGACACCGTCGACACCTTGCTGGCCGATTTAGCCGGAGCCGAGCTGGCGGACTTCCCGCCAGACCATGCCGACAAGCTGGCCGAGTGGTTGGCCGCACGCCAACCGAAGCTCGTCACGTCGGCTCATTGGGACGTGATCGACCGCTTCGAGCGAGCCGCCGGAGAACCGCAGGGGCGCCCGCGGGTCAAGCTGCCGAATCTGGACGAGCTGCTGCGTATCGGCCACGGCTGATCATCCACTTACGGGTCGACGAGCACACCGGGGTTGAGGATCCCGGCCGGATCCAGCGCGGACTTGGCCGCGCGTAAGGCGGCCGCGAATGGGTCGGGGCGCTGCCGGTCATACCACGGCCGGTGGTCGCGACCGACCGCGTGATGATGGGTGATGGTGCCGCCGTTGGCGCTGATCGCTTCGGACACTGCGGCTTTGATCTCGTCCCACTGTGCTTCGAGTGAGCCCCAACGTCCCCCGGCGTAGACGCCGTAATAGGGGGCCGGACCGTCGGGGTAGACATGGGTGAACCGGCACGTCACCGCACCGGCGCCGCAGACCTTTTCTATCGCCGTGCGTGCGGCTTCGGTCACCGCGGCATGCAGGCCGTCGAATCCGGACCAGGTGCAAGCGGTTTCGAAGGTCTCGGCGATCACGGCGCGCCGCGCCAGGGCGTCACGCTGATACGGCATCCGCAGGAACACCGAGCGCCAGGTGGCTGATGCATCGTTTGCCGGTGTGTCACTTGGTGTTTCGCGGCTGCGCCGGGCGATAACAGTGCCGCGGTGCCCAGCGGCGATCTCGATCGCCCGGTCGAGCCAGGGGTCGATCGGGTGATCGGCCGATTCGAAGGCCAGCACCAGCAGCCCGCCGCTGACCGTCGTGCCCGCATTCAGAAACGCTTCGGCCGGATCCAGCAGTCGACAGTTCGCCGGGTAGAGGCCGGCCTGCGCGATCGTCCGGGTCGCCGCCACCGCCGCGGTCCAGTCCTCGAAGGCCACCGAAGCCGTGACTTGCCATCGCGGGCGGTCCTGCAGTCGCATCCACGCCTCGGTGATGATGCCGAGCGCGCCTTCGGAGCCCAGGAACAAGCGATCAGAGGACGGCCCCGCACCGGATCCCGGCAGCCGCCGTGACTCGCTTACCCCGGCCGGCGTGACCACCCGCAACGATTCGGTCAGGTCGTCGATGTGGGTGTACAGCGTGGCGAAGTGCCCGCCGGCGCGGGTGGCCAGCCAACCGCCGAGGCTGGAGAAACCGAAGGACTGCGGAAAGTGCCGCAGCGTCAGGTCATGCGGCCGCAGCTGCTGCTCGATCCACGGACCGAGCGCGCCGGCCTGAATGCGCGCGGCCCGGCTGACCCGGTCCACCTCCAGCACCGAACTCATGACGGAAACGTCGACCGTGACCGCCGGCCCGTCGAAGCGCGGCTCGACCCCGCCGACCACCGAGCTGCCACCACCGTACGGAATCGCGGGAATGCCTGCGCGCGAACACCAATCGAGCACGTCGATCACGTCTTGTTCGCGGCGCGGCCGGATGATCACGTCGGGGACGTGGTCGAGGTGGCCGTGCAGGTTGCGTGCGACGTCACGAAACGCCTTGCCGCGCGCATGCCCAGCGCGATCCGCGGCGTCTGTCGAGCACAGGCTGGCCAGCGACGGCGGTGGGGTGATTCGCGGGGGCGGCAACCCCAGTTCGTCGGGTTTCGGGGGTGGGTGGTCGGTCAGGTCATGGCCGGGAAGTAACTCGGCGACCCGTGACTCCAAGGTCCGCGTCTCCTGCTCGGACAACGCGTCCTCGACCGTGCCCCAACCCCACCACGAGCGCATGCGGTGGCGTCAGCGTTTGACGACGACGAATGCCCCGCCGGCGACGAGCAGCACCAGCGCCAGCGCAATACCCCAGCCCGCGCCGGCCAGGATCCAGGTGACGGCTACCACTCCGATCAGTGGCGACAGCGCGAAGAGGGTCAGTCCGGGGTGCTGCCTGATCACTTCGAGCGCACTCGTTGCCCGGACCCGATCGATTTCCTTGCCCATGAGATTCAGAATGCCAGAGAATTCGGCTTTTGCCGCATTTTGTTTGCGGATGCCCGCTGGAGCGGCGGAGCTCTTCACAATTGTCACTCGGCTACCAGAAAGAGGGTGGCATCGCGTGCTCGAATTCGATAGCGCGGGCGATATCAAGCTGCAGCGGCAGTGGATTCGGCCCCGGTCAGCCGTGAAATTCCCTGCTGTGCAATCCACTTGACTCGACTGAGAGGACCAATGGCCCTATCGACGCGCACCAAGCGTCCATAACGTAAAGCATGTGGACATCGAGGTTCTCGAAAACGCAGTTCTGCTGGCTTGCCGCGCGCCGTCGGTCCACAATAGCCAGCCGTGGCACTGGGTGGCCGACGCTAAAGCGCTCCACTTGTTCGTCGATCATCACCAAACCGTGCCTGCCACAGACCATTCCGGTCGGCAAGCGCTGCTGAGTTGTGGTGCTGCGCTCGATCACCTGCGCATCGCGATGACGGCTGCGCATTGGACAGCCGACATCACTCGGTTTCCCAACCCGAACAACCGGGGACATTTGGCCACCGCCGAATTCCGCCCTATCGATCACGTCACCACTTCACAGCGAAACCGCGCCGAGGCGATTCTGCACCGGCGAACGGATCGGCTTCCGTTTCGGTCCCCCGACTTCTGGGATGTGTTCGAACCTGTGCTGCGAAGCGGTCTCGATGAGGCCGAGGTGATGCTCGACGTCCTCGCCGACGATCAACGGCCACGACTCGCAAGGGCATCACAACTCAGCGCGGCACTGCGACGCGACGACGCGTCGTACCACGCTGAACTGCAATGGTGGACTTCGCCGTTCGTGCTGGCGCAGGGTGTGCCCCCGGACGCGTTGGTGTCCGATCAGGAACGTCTGCGGGTCGACGTGGGCCGGGATTTTCCCGTCCGCAGCCGGCAAGACCGTCGCCCCCAAATCGGGGCCGACGAGTCGAAAATGCTTGTGCTGTCTACGCCTGAGGACACCCGGCTCGACGTGTTGCGGTGCGGCGAGGTGCTGTCGACAGTATTGCTGGAATGCACCATGGCCGGCATGGCGACCTGCCCGTTGACCCATCTGATCGAAACGAGCGAAAGCCGCGACATCGTGCGCGGGCTCATCGGCGGACGTGGCGAGCCACAGGTTGTGATCCGCACCGGCATTGCACCACCGATGGAAGATCTCCCGGCCCCGACACCGCGGCGGCCGTTGGAGTGTGTGCTAGAGATTCGTTAAGCGTTCGAGAAAGGTTGAGTCCATGGCCGAGGAGCCCGTCACCATCCTGTCCGAAGACGAAAGCTGGCGCCGGTTGGGCGGTGTCGCGCTGGGCCGACTGGTTACCACGTTTGCCGGCGAGCCCGAGATCTTTCCGGTCAACTATGCCGTCCAGGGCCGGACCGTGTTGTTTCGGACGGCCGAGGGCACCAAATTGTTCTCGGCCGTGGCCAGCAACACCGTGCTGTTCGAGGCCGACGACCACGACGTCGCCGAGGGCTGGAGCGTGATCGTCAGGGGTCGCGCAAAGCTGTTGCGTACCGATGCCGAGATCGCGGAAGCCGAACGCGCGCAATTGATGCCGTGGACCGCGATGCCCAAGGTTCACTTCGTACGGGTGACACCGTCCGAAATCACCGGCCGTCAGTTCAGGTTCGGTCCCGAACCAGACCCGCACGCCAGCTTCGCGTCATGAGCGTGCGAGCAAGGCATCGAGCTCGGTCGCGGCAACACCGGTAAGCCGGCGCTGCATCGCCCACGCGATCCGGGTCGCCTGGACTTTTGCCCGCTCGGCCGTCGTGCCCTGATACATCTCGTCGACGGTGTCGTGCCAGATCCTGAGCCAGCGCACAAAATGGCTTGCGGACAGTGGGGTCCGCTGGTGCACGTCACGATGCGCGACGAGTGCGCTGCCCCGGTAGCGCCCGGCGCGGAACAGCACGGTCTCCCAGAAGTCGCACATTGTCGGGAGGTGTGCGTCCAGTCCCCTCGTCCGCAGGTCGGCGAACGGGGCCGCCAGCACATCGTCGCCGAAGACCCGGCCGTAGAAGCGTCGCAGCAGCGCTTCCACGTCCGAGCGGTCGACGATATCGATAACCGGCACAGTCATGGTCACACGACGAGGGACAGTGGTCCGCGGGTGCGAGAAGCATTGCGCCGCTTACTGATCCCTACCAGACGAGCTACCGCGGCTTCGATCCCGCGAGCCAATTGGTCGGCGTCGGCAGCCACGTCGTAGTCGGTGAGAATCCCGAAGAACAAGTGGTCGGCGTAGCTGAGCATCGCGACGCCGGTCCGCAGGTGCATCGCCAGCGGCGAAACGGGAAACACCCCGAGCACCCGCTTGCCCATCATCCGGAGTGGACGGCGCGGTCCCGGCACATTGGTCGCCACGGTCACCACACCGCGCTGCGGCAGCCGCATCAGCAGCCCGGCAGTCCACGCGGTCAGCGCGAAGGGCATGCGATTCGCCAGGGACACAAACACGTTCCCGGCCTGCCGCTGGCCGCCGGCCTTGGTCCGATCCATTCGCGCATGTACGGTCCGCAGCCGCTGCACCGCATTGTCTTCGTCGACCGGCAGGTTCGGCAGCATCACCGACACCCGGTTGTCGGTCTTGTCGAATGCGTCGGCGGCCCGCATCGAAACCGGCACCAATGTTCGCAGGGATTCAGGCGTCGGCTGCTCGCCACGTTCGAGCAGAATGTTGCGGTAGCTTTCGGTAATCGCCGCCAGCGCAACATCATTGATCGTCACACCGAATGTCTGGCGCACCTCCTCGATGTCGCTCAGCGCAACGCGTGCCGCGCTGTAGCGACGCATGGTGCTCAGCGGTCCGTTCAGGGGCGACGGTGCGGGGCTCAGCAATCCGGCGGCTATCTCGCCAGCGCCCTGCGCGGCCCGCACCATACCCGCCATGAGCGCACCCGGCGCCTTCCACACGCGACCCAGCACAGTGATCGGATCCGACCACGCCTTCTCAGGCTCCTGGACGCCCGCGGCCGTGCGCAAGCGATGCGCATAGCTCTCGCTGATGCCGTTATCGCACATGCCGGCGAGCATGTGAGCGGCCGCGATTCCGTCGGCCATGCAGTGGTGCACCTTGGTCAGCATCGCCCACCGATCGTCGGTGAGTCCCTCGATGACCCAGAGCTCCCACAGTGGTCGATCGCGGTCCAGGCGCCGCGCCATCACATCGGCGATCACTCGGTGCAGCTCACGTTCGTCGCCGGGATGCGCCAGGGCGATGCGCCGCACGTGGCGCTCGATGTCGAAGTTCGGATCGTCAATCCATTCCGGAGCGCCGAGATCGAACGGACGCAGTCGCAACCGCTGACCGAACCGGGGGCAGGCCCGCATCCGTTGACCGACCTCCGCCACCAGCGCGTCCTGCTCGGGTGCCGGTCCTTCGATGACCGCGAGGCCGCCGATTGCCAGACTCACCCGCCGATCGGCGTCTTCCGCCTTGAGGAACCCCGCATCGAGTGTGGTCAGCTGGTTCATGATTGACGACCTCCCTGCGGGCTTACTGCAACTCTCAGTACCACTTTCGTCTGATGGCGGCGGCTCGGGCAGGGCCGAAAGTCCTTCACTGCCGAAGGCTTCCTGCCCTGCCGCGATCGGCCGGACCGGACGATCCTTGATGTCATGGCTACAGGTGTCGACATCAGGGCTTGTCTGAGCAGAAAGGCAGCCATGGACGCTGAATTCCCCGACGCCGAGACGCTTCGGACAGTCCTCACGCTGGCCACTCGTGCCCCGTCGATCTACAACACACAACCGTGGCGGTGGCGCGTTGGCACCGCGAGTCTGGACTTGTACTCCGAGCCGGAAATGCAGTTGCTAGGCACCGACCCGGACGGGCGTGATCTGATTGTGAGCTGCGGCATCGCGTTGCATCACTGCGTTGTCGCGTTGGCGTCGATGGGCTGGCAAGCCAAGGTGCACCGCCTGCCCCAGCCCGACGACCCGCGGCACCTCGCCACGATCGAGGTCCGGCCGCACACCCCGGATCAAGCCGACATCGCGCTGGCGGCGGCCATACCGCGGCGGCGAACCGACCGTCGGACCTACAGCTCCTGGCCGGTGGCCGGCGGAGACATCGCCCTGATGGCCGCCCGGGCGGCTCGAAGCGGGGTCATGCTTCGGCAGGTTGACGCCCTGGACCGGATGAAAAATATTGTGACGCAAGCTGTCTGGAACCACATGTCCAGTGACGACTATCTGCGTGAGCTCACCATGTGGAGCGGCCGGTATGGCTCGGTGGCGGGCGTCCCGGCCCGGAACATACCGCCCACCGACCCCGGCGCACCCATTCCCGGCCGCGTGTTCGCCGGACCGGGACTGGCCCAACCGTCCGGCGCCTCCCCCGCCGACGACAACGCCGCGCTGCTGGCGCTGGGCACCGAGAGAGACGACCGATTGGCCCGGTTGCGCGCCGGCGAGGCCACCAGCGTCGTGTTGCTGACAGCCACGGCGATAGGACTGGCGAGCTGTCCCATCACCGAACCGCTGGAAGTCCGCGAAACCCGCGAGGCGATCCGCGCCGACGTCTTCGGCGAAAGCGGCTACCCGCAGATGCTGCTGCGCGTGGGCTGGGCACCGATCAATGCCGATCCGTTGCCTGCCACGCCACGGCGCACGCTCTCCCGCGTGGTCGAGTGGCCTGAGGGGTTACTGGACGAGCGGCGCTGACCAGCGCAAGAATGTTCCGTGGCCGGCGGGCAGGGTCTCGACGGTGAATTCACCGCCCACCTGCTGCGCGCGCCGCTGCAGATTCGTCAGACCGCTGCCGGTGAACTCGTCAGGCATCCCCCGTCCGTCGTCGCTCACCTCGATGCTCAGGTCGTCTTCGACGCTGACCCGAACGGTCAACGTGGTGGCCTGCGCATGCCGTGCTGCGTTGCTCACCGCCTCGCGGACCACTGCCTCGGCGTGGTCGGCCAGCGCGCCGCCGACCACCGACAACGGCCCGACGTACTGGACGGTGGTGCGCAAACCCGATCCGGCGAATTGTGCCACCGCCTCGTCGATGCGCTGCCGCAGCCGGGTGATGCCTTGCGACGCCCCATGCAAGTCGAAGATTGTGGTCCGGATTTCCTGGATGACGGCCTGAAGATCGTCGATGGCTGCCGAGAGTCGTTGCTGCACTAGGGGTTCACGCGTCCGGGGAACGGCGCCCTGCAAGGAGAGGCCGACGGCGAAGAGCCGCTGGATGACGTGGTCGTGCAGGTCGCGAGCGATGCGGTCGCGGTCGGTGAGCACGTCGAGTTCGCGCATCCGCCGCTGTGAGGTGGCCAGCTGCCAAGCCATCGCGGCCTGATCGGCGAATGCGGCCATCATCTCGAGTTGTTCATCGCTGAATGAACTCTGCCGGCCTTGCCGCAACACGACGACCACACCGGCGACGGTGCCGGTTGCGCGCAGCGGTAGCAACAGCGCCGGACCCGGGTCAACCAGACCGTCCAGATCTATCCGGTCCACCCGCCGCGGAGTGCCATTGACGAAAACTTCCCCGACCGGGGTACCAGTCACCGGAATCACCTGCCCGGCAGCGGCATTGGCGGCCACACCCGTAGCTTCGATCACCAGCAGCTCGCGCGCTGCCGGCGCGTCCTCGTCCGGGACGGCCACCAACGCCGCGTCCGCCCCGGTGAGCTTCAGCGCCTCCTCGGCGACGAGGCGGAAGACCGTCGCGGGTTCGGTGCCGGACAACAACTCCGTCGCGATATCACGGGTGGCCTCGATCCAGGACTGCCGTGCCCTGGCCTTCTCGTAGAGCCGGGCGTTGGCGATCGCGATACCAGCGGCCGAGGCCAGCGCCTGGACCAGTACCTCGTCGTCGTCGCTGAACGGCTGGCCGGTGGTCTTGTCGGTGAGGTAGAGCGTGCCGAGCGATTCGTCGCGTACCCGAACCGGCACCCCCAGGAAGGTCCGCATCGGCGGGTGGTTCGGCGGAAAACCGACCGAGGCGGGGTGCAGCGAGATATCGTCCAGCCGTAGGGGTTTGGGCTCGTCGATGAGCAGGCCGATGATGCCGAGACCTTCGGGCAGGTGGCCGATCCGCCGGACGGTTTCCTCGTCGACCCCCTCGTAGACAAAGTGCAGCACTTTGTTGTCCCGCCCGTGCACCTCCAGGGCGCCGTAGCGGGCATCGACCAGATCGGTTGCCGAGTGCACGATCGAGCGCAGCGTCGCGTTGAGCTCCAGCCCCGAGGTGACCACCAGCATGGCCTCCACCAGACCGTCCAGCCGGTCCCGGCCTTCGACGATTTGCCCCACGCGGTCTTGGACTTCCACCAAGAGCTCGCGCAAGCGTAACTGCGACAACGTCTCGCGCAGGCGGCGCACACTCGCATCGTCGGTATCGGTCATGCCGGGCAATTCATCCGTCGCCCGGACGTGAGCGCTTCAATTCCGTTGCGAATACCGCAGCCTGCGTTCGGCGTTCCATGCCCAGCTTGGCCAGCAACCGGGATACGTAGTTCTTCACCGTCTTCTCGGCCAAAAACATCCGGTCGGCAATCTGCTTGTTGGTCAGCCCTTCGCTGAGCAAACTCAGCAGCGTCCGCTCCTGATCGGTCAGACCCGACAGCGGGTCGTGCTTTTCGTTCTCTCCGCGCAGTTTCGCCATCAGCGCGGCCGCGGCGCGATTGTCCAACAGGGACCGACCGGCACCGACGTCTTTGACGGCACGCGCCAATTCCATCCCTTTGATGTCTTTGACGACGTACCCGCTGGCGCCGGCCAGGATCGCGTCCAGCATCGCCTCGTCGGACGTGTACGACGTCAGGATCAGGCAGCGCAGATCCGGCATGCGCGACAACAGATCTCGGCACAACTCGATGCCGTTCCCGTCGGGCAGTCGCACATCGAGCACCGCAACGTCCGGGCACGCCGCGGGAATCCTGGCCATCGCCTCGGCGACCGACCCTGCTTCTCCCACGACATCGAGTTCGGGATCGGCGCCCAGCAAGTCGATCAACCCACGCCGCACCACCTCGTGATCGTCGACCAAGAAGACCTTTACCAAGGCGCCTGCTCCTCACGGTCCCTTACAAATTGCCGCAGCGTACGGTCAGCATCGAACATCCCGCGGTGTAGGCACCACACAGGTGCCTGGCTGCGTGTGCGTCAGTGACGAACACCCGGCCGCAATCCGCGTTGCGCTCCAGGTAGTGCGCGACACTCTCGGTTATGACGGTCGGCTCGACCCGCACGTCCGGGTACAAGCGTGTCCAGCGGGCCAGCCGGTGGTCCAGTTGCGTTCGCGCTGATCGGTTTTCGCACTCCGACTCATGGGCGTCGCCAACGTGCGCGGAGATCACGTGCAGCGGAACTCCCCGCAGCCTGGCCTCCTCGAACGCGTGTCGCAGCACCACACCATTGTCCACTCCTGCGACAACGGCACCGATTTGGGGGCCACCGGAAGCATCGAGCGGTCGGTGGATCACAGCAACGGAGCACAGGGCCGATCCGGCCAGGGTCGCCGCAACGGTGCCTTCGCCGCGGCAAGCGTGGTTGAGCCCGATCGAGCCGACACAGATCATCGCCGCCGACCTCGACTCCTGCATCAGCTTGGTCAGCGGCCTGCCCCAAAGGATTTCGGTTTCCATCTTCACCGGCTTGCCGGTGGCGTCGACCGCCCGGTATGCCTCGTACAGCGCCGCCCGGGCGATGGTCTGCCGGCCGTCGTAACTGCCGCCACCCGAGACCTGCAGCGGGTCGATGACATAGACCAGGCGCAGCGGGATGTCGCGGCTCACCGCCTCGTCGACGGCCCATAGCGCCGCATGAATCGCCGCGCGGGACCCGTCCACGCCCACCACGACTGCCGGGGCTGATTGAATGGTGCTCATCGCGGACTCCTTTGCCGAGCGTTTGGTTCGAAATTCACGCTATTGAGCGAGAGCCGTATTCCGTAGTGGGCATTAGTCCTCAATTAAGGGCCATTGGTCCCTTTGACAGGTATGCATCGAAAACTAGGGTTGTCGCCACGGCAGTACCCAGGTTCGGCGTTGTCGCGTGAATATCGCCCGGCAGTCGCCCCTCGTCACGAGAGGTCGTCGCAGTGTCCATTCGGCAAACCGAGCAGCAGCCGTCATCCCAACCACTGGTCAGTAAAGGCTGGATCCAGGGCGTCGCCCTGGTCATGATCTTCGGCTTTCTGGTGATGGGCATCCTGGCGTATCGCACCTATACGGCGTCGATGCCCATGCCCGACAAGGTAGTCAGCGAGTCGGGCCAGCAGCTGTTCACCGGCGACGACATCACCAAAGGCCAAGAGCTGTACCAGGCCCGCGGACTGATGCAGTACGGCTCGGTCCTGGGCCATGGGGCCTACCTCGGGCCCGACTACACCGCCGAATATCTGCGCATGGCCACCGACGACGTCGCCGGTCAATTCCGCGCGCAGGGCGTGACCGAGCCACACGACCGCGTGGTCAACGAATTCCGGACAAATCGGTACCACCCCGACACCAAGACGTTGGTGTTCACCGACCGGCAGGCCGCGGCGTTCGACCGAATCCAACGCCACTACGCAGCATATTTCGGTGAAAACTCCACCAAATACGGTTTACTGCCGCAACTGATCACCGATAAAGCACAAATTCGCCAACTGACCGCGTTCTTCGCCTGGACGGCATGGGCCGCCGCTGCCGACCGTCCCGGTCACAAGTACAGCTACACCAACAATTGGCCCGCAGAACCGCGAGTCGACAACGGCCCGACCGCCTCGGTGGTCGTGTGGTCGGCACTCTCGCTGATCGCACTGCTGGGCGGCATCGGAATCATGTTCGCCGTCTACGGACGCTGGAGTCAGAAGGTGGGCTGGCACAGTGCCGAGACATCCACGCTGTCGTTTCGCCAGCCGGGCGAGGTGGGCCTGACACCGGCGCAGCGGGCCTGCATCTGGTTCTTCGCGATTGTGTCGCTGCTGTTCCTGGCTCAGACGCTGCTGGGCGCTGCGGCCGAACACTATCGGGCTGATTTGTCGACCTTCTTCGGCATAGACCTGGCCCGTCTGCTGCCGTACAACCTGGCCCGCACCTGGCATTTGCAGCTCGCGCTGTTCTGGACCGCGGCAGCGTTTCTGGCCGGCGGCATCTTCCTGGTGCCGTTCATCGCCCGTCGGGAGCCGAAACGTCAAGGGGTACTGGCTTACGTGCTGCTTGGCGCGGTCGCAGTAGTGGTGTTCGGTTCGCTGATCTGCGAAGCGCTCTCCATCTACGGCGTAATCCCCCCGGGCGGGTTGCTTTCTCAGCAGTGGGAGTATCTCGACCTGCCGCGGCTGTGGCAGATCCTGCTGATCGTCGGGATGTTCGTGTGGATCGCGATCATCTGGCGCGGCATGCGTGCCCGGCTCAAAGGCGAGTCGAAGATGAACATGCCGTGGCTGTTCTTCTTCTCCGGCCTGGCGATTCCGGTGTTCTACACGGTGGGGATGCTGGCCCCCAGCGACAGCCACTACACCGTGGCCGACTTCTGGCGGTTCTGGGTGGTGCACCTGTGGGTCGAGGACTTCCTCGAACTGTTCACCACCGTGATGGTGGCCTACATGTTCGTGCTGCTCGGTGTGGTGCGCGAACGAATTGCATTGGGCGTCATCTTCCTTGACATCATCCTGTATTCCGCCGGCGGTGTCATCGGCACCATGCACCACCTCTACTTCTCCGGCACTCCGGTCGAGCACATGGCGCTGGGCGCGTTCTTCTCGGCGGCCGAGGTGATCCCGCTGACGTTCCTGACGGTCGAGGCGTGGGCGTTCCTGCAGCTGGGTGCGCGTCAGCAGTCCGGTGACGCCAAGCCGTTCCCGCATCGCTGGGCAGTCATGTTCTTGGTCGCGGTGGGCTTCTGGAACTTCTTGGGAGCAGGCATCTTTGGGTTCCTGATCAACCTGCCGGTGGTGTCCTACTACCAGATCGGGACCGCGCTGACGGCAAATCACGGACACGCCGCGATGATGGGCGTGTACGGCATGCTCGCCGTCGGTTTGGCCATGTTCGCCTTCCGCTATGTGATTCCGGCGGAAAAATGGCCGGACAGGCTGGCGCGAATCTCGTTCTGGTGCATGAACATCGGCCTGGCATGGATGGTGTTCGCCACCTTGCTGCCGCTGGGGGTGCTGCAGCTGTTCCACTCGGTCAACGACGGCTACTTCGAGGCGCGATCGCTGGGTTACATCACCAAGCCGGGCAACGCCGTCATCGAATGGCTGCGGATGCCCGGAGATGTGATCCTCATCGTCGGTGGCGTCCTGCCGTTCGTCTGGATCGCGTGGACGGCACTGCGTCATTTCCGCTCGGGCACCATTTTGGAAGAGATGCCGGAACATCCGCTCTACACCGAGCCCGCCGCGGAGGCCGACGAGGCTCCGATCGAAGCGAGGGACTGACGGATGTCCGCGCCGGGCACGTCGGTTTGGCTGGTCGCCGGCTACTCGCTGGTCCTGCTGATCTTCGGATGGAGCTTCGACGCGATGGCGCGGCGCGCTTCGGTGCATGCAGCGCGTTGGCGCACAGGCCAATTCGTGTACCGGCCGGACCACGACGCATGGGTGTGTCCGCAGGATCACTGGCTGTGGCCGAGTTCGTTCGACCCCAAGCACCGGGTAATGCGGTACCGGGCGCTGCCGGTGGTCTGCAACAGCTGCCCGGTCAAATCGCGTTGCACCACATCGGATCACGGCCGCGAGATCAGTCGCGAGATCGACCCGTGGCCGCATTCGGATGCCGGGCGTTTCCATCGCGGGATCGCCTGCTGCGTGGCGGCATTGGGTATCGTGATGCCCTTGGCGACCTTGATTTCCAGCCATTCGGTCAGCGACGTGCTGGTGCTGACGGGCACCGTGGTCGTCGTCCTGCTGCTTTCACTGCCGCTGGCGCGCCATCTGTGGAACACTCCCTCCAATGCACCGGACCACCTCCCGCATCGAACCGCGCTGGAGGATCAGGTGGCCGCCGCCATCAACCGATACTCCACGCGATGGGGCGGCCGGGAAGGTAAGGAGGACAAGACATCGGTACCGGAGCAGTGATCGGCGTTGTCGCCGCGGCAATCGCAGTGCTGACAGTGGTCGCATTTTTCTCAGCGACCGTACTTCGCGAGTACGAGCGCGGGGTGGTATTCCGGATGGGTCATGTCCGGCGTCTGTACCAACCCGGCCTTCGATTCCTTATTCCGTTGGTGGACAGGCTTATTCGGGTAGATCAGCGACTGGTGACCTTGACCATCCCACCCCAGGAGCTGATCACCCGCGACAATGTGCCGGCCCGCGTCAACGCGGTCGTCATGTTCGCCGTGGTAGATCCGCTGAAAGCGATTCTGGCGGTGGAGAACTATGCGGTGGCGACTTCGCAGATCGCGCAGACAACCCTGCGATCGCTACTGGGCCGGGCCGACCTGGACACCCTGCTAGCCCATCGCGAAGACCTCAACAGCGATCTGCGCACCATCATCGAGAAAATGACCGAACCATGGGGCGTGCAGGTTCGGGTGGTGGAAATCAAGGATGTCGAGATTCCCGAGTCGATGCAGCGCGCGATGGCCCGCGAAGCAGAAGCCGAACGCGAACGGCGCGCCAAGGTCATCAATGCCCGTGGCGAGCTGCAGGCCTCGGAGGAGCTGCGAGAAGCCGCGGAAACTCTTTCCAAGAGCCCGGCCTCACTGCAGTTACGTTATCTGCAAACGTTATTGGAGCTGGGGGCGGACCAAAATTCGACAGTGGTCTTCCCGCTCCCGGTCGACATCATCACCCCGTTCCTACGGCACCCGGAACTGCTGCGCAGCGTCGCCGAGAGCTTCCAAAGCCGCTGAGTCGGCTAGGTGGGCGGCTCGGACGGTGCCAACCACCACTTGTCGGGATTCTTGGGCGAATACACGACCGGCATCAACTGGCCGATGGTCGGCCAGTTTTCGACGTCGACGGCCATGCGCTGATATACCGCGTACTCGTTGACGGTGGGACCGTTGATGACACCGGCGATGGTGACGAACTGCTCACCGTCGGCGTCCGGCCGGGGGCTTACTCCGGTGACCAGCAGCGTGCCGGCCACCTGGTCACCCCGCGGGCGGCGGAGCCAGGGCGCAAGGTAAGTCACCAGAATGGCGACCAACAGGATCAGAAGGAGGAATTCCCACATCAGGCAATGGTAGGACTGCTGACATGACCCACCCCGATCTGACGCTGGCGCTGACGCTGGCCGACCGTGCTGACGCGTTGACCACAACCCGGTTCGGCGCACTCGACCTGCATGTCGACACCAAGCCGGATCTGACGCCGGTGACCGACGCCGATCGGGCCGTCGAAGCCGCCCTGCGCGAGGTGCTCGCCCGCGACCGGCCCGAGGACAGCGTCCTGGGCGAAGAATTCGGCGGCACAAGCACTTTCAGCGGTCGGCAATGGGTGATCGATCCGATCGACGGTACCAAGAACTTCGTGCGCGGGGTGCCGGTGTGGGCCAGCTTGATCGCGTTGCTGGACGACGGCGTTCCGTCGGTGGGCGTGGTGAGCGCACCGGCCCTGCAGCGGCGGTGGTGGGCGGCGCGCGGCCTGGGAGCGTTTGCAGCTCTGCAGGGCGCACGGCCCAGGCGGCTGTCGGTGTCGTCGGTGTCCGAGCTGAGTTCGGCGAGCCTGTCGTTCTCCAGCTTGTCGGGCTGGGCGCAGCTGGGATTGCGCGAACGCTTCGTCGAGCTCACCGATGCCGTGTGGCGGGTACGCGGCTACGGCGACTTCCTGTCCTACTGCCTGGTGGCCGAAGGCGCCGTCGACATCGCCGCCGAACCCGAGGTGTCGCTGTGGGACCTGGCGGCCCTCGACGTCCTGGTGCGGGAGGCCGGCGGACGATTTACCGCCCTGGACGGCACCGCCGGCCCGCATGGGGGAAGTGCCGTGGCGACCAATGGCCTACTACACGAGCAGGTGCTGAACAGGCTTAACGCGCCCGGCGTGTGAATTAATTAACACGCGACTAGCTATCTTACTCCGGAGTAAGATACGGTTATTGGCATCGCCCCCACAACCGAGGCTGCACACATGACCAAAACCCTTTCTGCTTCGAACTCCGCGTCGAATCCTTCGGCGAACTCACGTCCTCGCCGCAGGCGACGCGGCCGCAAGACCGGTGTCGGGCTGCAGCCGCACAAGCGGACCGGGATCGACATCTCGCTGGCCCTGCTGACGCCGATTGTCGGTCAGGAGTTCCTGGACAAGTACCACCTGCGCGATCCACTCAACCGATCGCTGCGCTACGGCGTGAACAAGATGTTCTCCACCCTGGGCGCCACCAGCCGTCAGTTCAAGCGAGTGCAGAACCTGCGCGGTACGCCAACCCGGCTGAAGTCCAGCGACAAGAACTACTTCGACCTGACGCCCGATGACGACCAGAAGCTGATCGTCGAGACCGTCAACGAATTCGCCGCAGAGGTATTGCGGCCCGCCGCCCACGACGCCGACAACGCCGCGACGTACCCGTCCGATCTGATCGCCAAAGCAGCCGAACTGGGCATCACGGCGATCAACATCCCCGAGGACTTCGACGGCATCGCCGCACATCGCTCCAGCGTGACCAACGTCTTGGTGGCCGAGGCGCTGGCCTACGGCGATATGGGTCTGGCCCTGCCGATCCTGGCGCCCGGCGGCGTGGCGTCCGCGCTAACCCACTGGGGCAGCGCCGACCAGCAGGCCACATACCTGAAAGAGTTTGCGGGCGACAATGTTCCGCAAGCCTGCGTGGCCATCGCCGAACCACACGCGTTGTTCGACCCGACCCGGCTCAAGACCACCGCAACGCGCACCCCGAGCGGATACCGACTCGACGGGGTGAAGTCGCTGGTTCCCGCGGCGGCCAACGCCGAACTGTTCATCGTCGCGGCACAGCTGAATGGCAAGCCGGCGCTGTTCATCGTCGAGTCGTCCAGCGAGGGCCTGACGGTCAGGGCAGATCCCAGCATGGGTGTGCGCGCCGCGGCGTTGGGTCAGGTTGAGCTGTCCGGGGTTTCGCTGCCTTTGAACGCCAGGCTCGGCGAGGACGAGGCCACCGACGCCGACTACTCCGAGGCGGTCGCGCTGTCCCGGCTCGGCTGGGCCGCCCTCGCGGTCGGCACGTCGCACGCGGTGCTCGATTACGTCGTGCCCTATGTCAAAGAACGCCAGGCATTCGGCGAGCCGATCGCTCATCGTCAGGCCGTGGCGTTCATGTGCGCCAACATTGCTATCGAGCTTGACGGGCTGCGGCTGATCACCTGGCGCGGCGCATCGCGCGCCGAGCAGGGCCTGCCGTTTGCCCGCGAAGCGGCGCTGGCCAAACGGCTCGGCTCCGACAAGGGCATGCAGATCGGTCTGGACGGCGTGCAGCTGCTCGGCGGCCACGGCTACACCAAAGAGCACCCGGTCGAACGCTGGTACCGCGATTTGCGGGCCATCGGCGTCGCCGAGGGCGTCGTCCTCATCTAGTCCAAGCCAAGCGAAAGACCAATCATGGCAATCAATCTGGAGCTACCGCGCAAACTGCAAGCGGTGATCACCAAAACGCATCAGGGTGTCGCAGAGATGGTGCGGCCCATCGCCCGCAAGTACGACCTGAAGGAACACGAGTACCCCGTCGAACTGGACACGCTGATCAGTCTGTTCGAGGGAGCGTCGGAGTCATTCAGCTTCGCCGGAGCCGATTCACTACGCGACAGTGAGGACAAAGAGGACAATCACAACGGCGCCAACATGGCCGCGTTGGTTCAGACGATGGAAGCCAGCTGGGGCGATGTGGCAATGATGCTGTCCATCCCCTATCAGGGGCTGGGCAACGCCGCCATCTCCGCGGTGGCCACCGACGAGCAACTGGAACGGCTGGGCAAGGTGTGGGCCGCGATGGCTATCACGGAGCCCGGGTTCGGGTCGGATTCGGCGGCGGTCACGACGACGGCGACGCTGGACGGCGACGAGTACGTCATCAACGGCGAGAAGATCTTCGTCACCGCCGGTTCGCGGGCCACCCACATCGTGGTGTGGGCCACGCTGGACAAGTCAAAAGGCCGTGCGGCGATCAAGTCGTTCATCGTGCCGCGTGAGCACCCCGGTGTCACGGTGGAGCGCCTCGAGCACAAGCTTGGTATCAAGGGATCCGACACGGCGGTGATTCGTTTCGACAACGCCCGCATTCCCAAGGACAACTTGCTGGGTAACCCGGAAATCGAAGAGGGCAAAGGCTTTTCCGGGGTGATGGAGACCTTCGACAATACCCGGCCCATTGTCGCCGCGATGGCCGTCGGGATCGGTCGCGCCGCCTTGGAGGAAATCCGCAAGATCCTCACCAACGCCGGAGTGGAGATCGACTACGACCGGCCCGCCCATGTGCAGAGCGCCGCGGCGGCCGAATTCCTGCGCATGGAAGCCGATTGGGAGGCCAGCTATTTGCTGTCGCTGCGGGCGGCCTGGCAGGCAGACAACAACATTCCCAACTCCAAAGAAGCCTCGATGAGTAAGGCCAAGGCCGGCCGGATGGCCAGCGACGTCACCTGTAAGTCGGTCGAATTGGCCGGCACCACAGGCTATTCCGAGCAGTCGCTGCTGGAGAAGTGGGCCCGCGACTCCAAGATCCTGGATATCTTCGAGGGCACCCAGCAGATCCAGCAGTTGGTGGTCGCGCGCCGGCTGCTCGGCCTGTCGTCGTCGGAACTGAAGTAGCCGGCCGCAACCATCAGCAGTAGCGGCCGCGAAGGGACGCACAAATCGCTTAGCGGATATCGTCACTGCAGCAACTCTCGTATCAAGATTCCGGGCCATGTGAGGGGTTGTAATTCGATAGCGCCCGCGATATCGAGTTGCAGAATCACCGACCCAGCTTCGCAGGGATGGATGTGGCTGGTGTGACTAAGCGCCTCGGTGGCTGCGTCTGGGTAAATCAGTTCACATGCCGCGAGCTTCACGTCGAGCCCGTTTGCTCGTCAGACATCCGTGAGCCAGTCATGACGTTGCGTCCTCGGCGGCGACGAGATCCAATGCGATATCGACGAGCATGTCTTCTTGCCCCCCGATCATCCCGCGGCGGCCGGCCTCCTCCAGCAGGGTGCGCGCGTCGATGCCGTAGCGTTCGGCGGCGGCCTCGGCGTGCCGCAGGAAGCTGGAGTACACCCCCGCATAACCCAGCGTCAGCGTTTCCCTGTCGACGCGAACCGGTCGGTGCTGCAACGGACGGACGATGTCGTCGGCGGCGTCCTCGAGTGCGTGTAAGTCGCAACCATGATCCCAGCCCAGCTTCTCGGCGGCGGCGACGAACACCTCCAACGGCGCGTTGCCGGCACCGGCACCCATCCCGGTCAGCGACGCGTCGACTCGATTGGCGCCGTGTTCGACAGCGACGATCGAGTTGGCCACTCCCAGCGATAGGTTGTGGTGCGCGTGTATGCCGATTTCCGTTGTAGGCAAGAGGGTTTGACGCAACGCATCGACGCGGTCGGCGACATCGCGCATGGTCAGGGCTCCGCCGGAGTCGACGACGTAGACGCATGTCGCCCCGTAGCCTTCCATGAGTTTGGCTTGCTCTGCCAAGCCCCATGGAGTATTCAGATGGCTCATCATCAAGAAGCCCACGGCGTCCATCCCGAGCTCACCGGCAGCGGCCAGGTATGGCGCCGAGATATCCGCTTCGGTGCAGTGAGTGCCGACGCGCACGACGCCGGCACCCGCCCGGTGCGCATCCACCAGGTTGCGGACGCTGCCGATGCCGGGCAGTAGCAGAGTGGCTATCTTGGCGCGGGTGACAACATCGGCGACGGCTTCGATCCATTCCAGGTCGGTGTGCGCGCCAAAGCCGTAGATACAGCTGGACCCACCCAGCCCGTCGCCATGCGCGACCTCCACGGAATCCACGCCGGCGTTGTCCAACGCCTTGGCGATCGCGATCGCCTGCTCGATGCTGTACTGGTGCCGGACAGCGTGCATGCCGTCGCGCAGCGTGACGTCGCTGATGTACAGATTCATGGTGTGGCTCCGGCGATTTCGGTGTCGTGCGCCGCGATGCGTTCAGCCGTGGCTTTCGCCGCCGAGGTCATGATGTCGAGATTGCCCGCGTATGCCGGTAAGTAGTGGGCGGCGCCCGCGACTTCGAGCATCACCGTCACCCGGGTGCCGATGAACTTTCCCGTCTCCGGGATGTAGAGCGGATCGTCGGCGGTGCAGGTTTCGAATTGCACCCGTTGCTTGAGCCGGTAGCCGGGCACGTATGTCCTGACCTTGTCGACCATGTCTACGATGTCCTTCTCGATCTGCTGATGGTCACAATCACCGTCGACCAAGCAGTAGACCGTGTTGCGCATCAGCACCGGCGGGTCGGCGGGGTTGAGGATCATGACTGCCTTGCCGCGCTGCGCTCCGCCGACGACTTGCAGTGCGACCGCGGTGGTTTCGATGAACTCGTCGATGTTGGCACGGATGCCCGGGCCGGCGGACTTCGACGCGATCGACGACACGATTTCTGCGTAGGAAACGATTCCGCTCCGGGCCACTGCGGCGACGATCGGTACGGTCGCCTGCCCGCCGCAGGTGACCATGTTCAGGTTCGGCGCGTCGAGGTGGTCATCGAGATTGACCACCGGCACACACAACGGCCCGATCGAGGCTGGCGTCAGGTCCAGCATCCGTATTCCGGTGTCTGCCAATCGAGTCCAGTTGGCGCGGTGCGCGTCAGCAGAGCTGGCGTCGAAAACGAGTTGGATCTGGGCGAATTCAGGCATGGCCAGCAGGCCCTCGACGCCGTCAGCGGTGGTCGGCACGCCCAGCCGGGCGGCGCAGGCAAGTCCGTCGGAGTCAGCTTCGATGCCCACCATCGCGGCCACCCGCAGGGGCCACCGCCGCGGAGGATCTTGATCATGAGATCGGTGCCGATGTTGCCCGACCCGATGATCGCGACCGGCCAATGATGTTGTGTCGTCATGAGTTTACCTAGCTGAAGCTCAGCGACACGGTACCGAGGCCACTGATGGTGGCGGTGGCGTGATCGCCGCCGCGGACGAAAGCGGCCGTGGTGAACGAGCCGGACATGACGAACTGGCCGGGCAGTAACTCGGTGCCGAACGGAGCCAGCGCGTTGGCCAGCCATGCCACCGCCGCAGCCGGGTCACCCAACACGGCCGAGCCAAGGCCAGAGTCGACGTCAATTCCATTGAGCGACAATGATGCCCGCGCGTTCGCCAAGTCAGCCCGGTCGGTATCGGTAACCCAGTCACCCAACACTACGGCTCCTGAGCTGGCGTTGTCAGCGACGGTGTCGGGCAGGGTCAGTCGCCAGTCGGCGATGCGGCTGTCGACGATCTCCAGCGCGACGGCGACGGCTTCGGTTGCTGCACGCACGTCATCGACCGTGACCCCGGGTCCCCGCAGTGCCCGAGATAACAGGAAGGCGACCTCGGGTTCGACCCGCGGCGCGCAGAACCGCGCCGCCGGGACAGCTGCCCCCTCCACCACCATGTCGTCGAGGATGTAGCCGAAGTCGGGTTCGTCGACGCCGAGCAGTTCCTGCATCGGTTGGGAGGTCAGCCCGATCTTGTGGCCGACCAGCGTGTGTCCGGCGCTTAACCGCCGCGACAGGTTGGCCTGCTGGATCGCGTAGGCGTCGGCGACGTCGAGGCTCGGATAACGCACAGTGAGTGGATCGATTGGCGCCCGGTCGATTTGGGCGGCGTGCAAGAAGTCGGCTGCCTCAGCGACCTGCACCGCGCTCAGCATCACCGCGCCGCCTGTCCATCGATGAGCCGGCGGGCCATATCGTAGATCGCGCGGCCGTGCAGCTCGAACAACGCGACCAGATCGACCGCGTCGCCACCGACCTCCTTGGCGATGAACAGGCCGTCGGCACCCGCCATCGCATAGATCGCCAGTTGGTGGGCATCGGCGTCGGTCAAGCCGGGAGCGAATTTTCGAAAGTTCGCAATCAGTTCTTCGAATGCCTGAGCGCGGACCTGAAGAAACATCGTGCGGGCACGCGGTTCGGTGGGCCGACGTTCCAGCGCCAGCATCAACCCCAACCGGATGAAGTCCGGGGCATCAAGCAGCGCCTTGGCGATCTGAGTCGCCAGTACAAGGAAGCGCTCCTCGACGGGGCCACTCTCCGGGACCACCCATGCCGCCTCCCAGGCGCCGAAGCTGCGCTCGATGACCGCCGCAATCAGGTCGTCCTTGTCCTTGAAGTGCCAGTAGATGGAGCTGGCCGGCAACCCGCACTTGGCGCTCACCAACGCGATGCTGGTTCCCTCGTACCCGCGTTCGGCCGCGATCTCGGTTGCCGCGTCCAGGATTCGGGCGCGCGACAATTCACCATCGGCCCGGCCCCGCCGGCGTTTTGGAGCCTGCTTTTCGGCCATCGAACCTCCGCCGCAATCAGGTCTTGACTCTGTAGCGATCACTACATTACCGTAATGATCACTACAGAACAAGCCTTAGGAGATGAGCGGCAATGACCGACCCCACAACATATGACGTGGCCGTGATCGGGTATGGCCCCACCGGCGCCACCGCGGCCAACCTCCTGGGCCAACTCGGCCTGAAAGTCGTTGTCATCGAACGTGATCCGGACGTCTATGGCCGGGCGCGCGCGATTTCGACCGACGAAGAAGTCATGCGGATCTGGCAGTCCGTCGGTCTGGCGGACCGGTTGCAGCAGGATATGTTGCCGGACCGGCCGATCGCGTTCGTCGACCACGCCGGGGCGCCCTTCATCGACCTGAAGATCAACTCCCACGGGATGGGGCATCCGCCGCAGCAATTCCTCTATCAGCCCGCCGTGGATCAGGTGTTGCGCGACGGGGTTGCCCGGTTCCCGAATGTCGAAGTGTTGGTGGAGCACGAATGTCTGCGGGTGGTCACGCAGGACGACGCGGTCGAGCTGATGCTGGCCGACCTGCGGACCGACACTTTCAAGCGGCTGCGGGCGTCGTACGTCATCGCCGCCGATGGCGGCTCGTCACCGACCCGTGGGCAGTTGGGCGTCGGCTATTCCGGACGCACCTACGCGGAACGCTGGGTCGTCATCGACACCAAGGTGATCCGGCAATGGGACGCACACGACCGATTACGGTTCCACTGCAATCCGGCCCGTCCCACCGTCGACTGCCCGACCCCGCTTGGTCACCACCGTTGGGAATATCCAGCCCGCGAGGGTGAGGACGCCTCGAAGTTGGTTTCTGACGCAGAGGTGTGGAAGGTTCTCAACGCCCAGGGCATCACCGAGGACCAGGTCGAGATATTGCGCGCGGTGGTCTATTGCCATCACGTTCGCGTCGCGGACCGCTGGCGGGTGGGACGGGTCTTCCTGGCCGGCGATGCCGCCCACGCCATGCCGCCATGGATCGGTCAAGGCATGTCGGCGGGTGTGCGCGACGCGGCCAACCTGTGCTGGAAGCTCGCCGCCGTGCTGCGCGGACAGGCGCCGGACGTACTGCTGGACTCATATCAGGCCGAACGCAAGCCCCACGTCACCGAAGTGACCAGACGGGCGGTGTTCGTCGGCCGGATCATCACCGAACGCAACAAAATCATTGCCGCGCTTCGCAATCGCGCCCTCCGGGCCATCATGCCATTATCGGCGGTGACGAACTGGCTGCAAAAATCGATGTGGGTCCCCGAGGCGCGTTACAAAACCGGCTTCCTGGCAGCCGGTCACCGCGCGGCCGGCTGGCAGATTCCGCAACCGTGGGTCGTGGACACCAAGGGCGCCACCGTCCGACTCGACGACGTCATCGGCGGCCAGTGGGCACTGCTCTACACCGGCGACGCTCCATCGGGGAGCCGGGCGTGGACGGAACTTGGTGTGCCGGCGCTGCGGTTATGCGGAACCGGGCCCGCCCCGCTCGACGCAATTCGCGACAAAGACGGCACTCTGCTGCCCTGGCTAAAGCAAAAGAAGGCAGCCGCGGTGGTGGTACGTCCCGACGGATTCATCTACGCCGCAGCGGAATCCGGGAAGCCCCTGCCGCCGCCCCCGGCCGGCTACACCGCTGGCGCCGCACGCCCGGCCACCCGCACAGGAGCCATCGCATGACTACCGCACTGGACGAACGCACCGTAACGGTCGCGGGTAAACCGATCTTTTACGCCGAAACCGGCACTGGCCCGGCAGTGGTCATGCTGCACGGCGGCGGCCCCGGCGCCTCCGGAGTGTCGAACTACTCACGCAACATCGACGCACTTGCCCAGCGGTTCCGCGTTATCGTTCCCGACATGCCCGGCTACGGTCGCTCCCACAAGGGAATTGACCAGTCGGACCCGTTCGGCTACTTGGCCGACAGTATCCGTGGACTGCTCGACGAATTAGACATCGGCTCCGCGCATTTGGTCGGCAACTCCTACGGCGGCGCGGCGGCACTGCGGTTAGCACTCGACACACCGCACCGGGTGGGCAGGCTGGTGCTGATGGGTCCCGGTGGTATCGGGACCACCCGAAGCGCGCCGACTGCCGGTCTGAGAAGCCTGCTTTCCTATTACGGCGGGGACCGGCCCAGCCGCGCCATGCTGGAGACCTTCATCCGCACATATCTGGTTTACGACGGCGCCTCAGTGCCCGCTGAGCTGATCGACCTGCGATACCAGGCGTCGAACGAACCGGACGTGGTGGCCAATCCGCCATTGCGCCGGCCGTCGGGACCGCTGGCCCTGCGCACCCTGTGGCGCATGGACCTAACCCGCGACAAACGGCTTGGGCAGTTGGCAACACCGACCCTGATCCTCTGGGGCCGCGACGATAAGGTCAACCGCCCAAGCGGAGGACCGCTGTTGCTCAACCTGATGCCCAACGCACAGTTGGTCATGACCCCATACACCGGCCACTGGCTGCAGTGGGAGCGCGCCGAACTGTTCAATCAACTTGTGTCCGATTTCCTTTCGCAAAGATCGGCTTTTGCATCATGACCGTGTTCGGCAATGTTCACCTCGGCTACATCGTCATCGAGACCGACAAGTTCGCCGACTGGCGCCGTTTCGGCCAAGACGCCATCGGCATGCATTATGACGAAACGCTGCCCGACGTGATGCGGTTCCGCCTCGACGACAACGAATGTCGCTTTCTGTTGCAGCGTGGTACCGCCGAGGACGTCACTGCGCTGGGCTGGCAGCTCGACGACCACGCCACCTTCGATGAAATCCTTGCTCGCGTCACCGGCCACGGGGTTCCGGTGACGGAAGGTACTCCCGAAGAGGCAGCACTGCGCGGCGTCGAACGGCTGGTGCGATTTCCCGGACCCAATGGTCTTGCGCAAGAGATCTTCACCCGCGCCCGTACCGGCAACGCGCCACTTGCCATGCGGATCGGCGGTGGCTTCGTCACCGGCCAAAGCGGCATGGGTCATGTCGCCATCACATCGAAGAAACCCCACCAGCTGCGCGGCTACTACAACACAGTCTTCGATGCCCGCCTGTCCGACTACATCGACGAGACCATCAGCGGCCTCAAATTCAAGATTCGCTTCCTTCGGGTGAACGAACGCCACCACTCGGTGGCGATCGCCGCGGTCAACCGGCTGCCGATCAACCCGATCCGCACCCGGGTGCAGCACCTCAATGTTCAGGTCGCCGAGCTCGACGACATGGTCGCTTCCTATCAGCGGGTCAAACAACTCGGTTTCCACATGGCCCTCGGTGTCGGCCAACACACCAACGACCGCGAACTGTCCTTCTACGCCATAACGCCTTCGGGGTTCGAATGGGAAGTGGGCTGGAACCCCATCGTGGTCGACGAAAAGACCTGGGAGCCAACCACTCACCAGGGCATCAGCATCTGGGGTCACACCCGCGAGGGCGAGCGGATCATCGACAAGCTGGCGCAATTCAAGACCGCGGGACAATCATTGCTGCATCGCGAAAACGTCGTCCCGGCGCTGGCCGGCGCCGGGATCCGCGACGACTGACGGGAGGCCTATATGCTGCGAATCGACGCGCATCACCACATGATCCCGCCCGACTACCGAAAAGCCCTGCAGCAAGCGGGGATCGACGAAGCCGGCGGACGCGCGCTGCCCGACTGGAGCCTTGAGGCGTCATTGCGAGCCATGGCCGAACTCGGCGTCGCCGCAGCTGTGCTGTCGGTGTCCACCCCGGGCGTCGCATTCCTGCCTATGGCCGATGCCGCAGCGCTGGCGCGTGATCTCAACGATTACAGCGCCGAACTGGTTGCCGCGCAACCCGACCGGTTCGGGTTCTTCGCCACGGTGCCGATGCCAGGGATCGACGAATCCGTCGCGGAAAGCACACGGGCGCTCGACGAACTCAAGGCCGACGGCGTTGTGCTGCTGGCCAACAACGCCGGCGTGTACTTGGGACAGAACGGGCAGGACCCGCTGTTCGAGGTCCTCAACGAGCGCGGCGCGGTGGTCTTGATCCATCCCGCCGAATTGCCGGGGCCGACCGTGCCCGGCGTCGCGCCGTTCGCCGCCGATTTCCTGCTCGACACCACACGGGCGGCGTATTTGTTGGTGCGCAACGGGATACGGCAGCGCTACCCGCATATCAAGTTCATCCTCAGCCACGCCGGCGGTTTCGTCCCGTATGCCAGCCACCGGATGGCCTTGGCCATCACCGCCGACACGGGCCGCAGCCCGGCCGATCTGCTCGACGAATTCTCCAGCTTCTACTTCGACACCGCCCTATCTTCCAGCGCGCAGCGCTGCCGACGCTGCTGGCCTTCGCCAAGCCGGGTCACATCACGTTCGGATCAGACTGGCCGTTCGCGCCGGTCGCCGCGGGGAAGCTATTTGCGGCCGGGCTGGAGACCTATCCGGGGATCGATACCGCCACCCGCTCGGCCATCGACCGCACCAACGCGCTCTCGTTGTTCCCGAGGTTCGGCGCTGCGCCCCAACCCATTCCACGGCCGGCCGCGCAGCGGATACGACACACCGTCAGCCGCGGCGCCATGCGGGTGGTCGCTCGAATGATGAACGTGAACTGATCGCGACACTGCCGGTCGTCACGCATCGCGAAATTCGGTCCCCTATTGAGCCGTGCCAGAGCTGTCACGGCTGGGTTAACCCGGTTCGCCGGGTTGGGAGCCGCCGAGGGCTGGGCCGCGCCGCGAAGATTCACACCACAGTTTTGTCGATGGTGCGAATGCGAACGCCGCAGTGAACAAAGGAAATGCGGCAAGGAAATAATCAAGGTCAGAGACAGACTCGTAGTAGTACGAGCTCGCGACAAGTGGATGGAATAGGTTCGCGACGGCGGCGACACAACCGATGAGGATCAGCCATCGGCCGACCAGCCGGCGCATCAGCAGAAGTATCCCACCCGATAACAACATGGTCGTCGCGACCACGACTTCGACGAGCGCTGTCCATCCGATCCATATGCCCGGTGGGTAGAAGCTCAGGCTGCCATTGGCGTGGGTCACGATCTGGGGTGGATCCGAGCGGTGAAGTAGCGACAGCAAACCGGCCACCGTGTAGAAGGCCCAAAATATGCTGCCCGCCAAGGCAAGCACACTTGCGATCACAGCGAGCGCGCCGCTCGGTGGCGACTGTGCCTCATCGCGGGGGTACGTCATCACATCCTCTTTCTCGTGGCGGATGTCATCGCAGGGCTTCTCATCGGTTCGGTTCGGCGGGTTGCCCATTGCACATGCTTAGAATCCGCGGCGGCACTTGGCAAGTACTTGGCAAAGGCATGGCGCCACCCGTACCGGCCGAGATTTTCCAAAAGTGTGCCCTCACCGGGCCGCCAATGCCCACACTAAGGACGTCGCACAAACACGGGTGACGCGCGATTACGGAGAACACCAGATGAACGGGCGCAACGAACCACAATCGATCAGCCTCCGCAAGTTCTGCCTGTTGATCTTCCTCCAGACCGGGGTGCCGTTTGGCATCTGCATGGGCTTCGTTTACTCCGAGGGCCGCAGCCTCGTCGCCTCAGTCGTGTATGGCCTTGGTGCGGGACTGTTATTTGGGGTCATGATGATGCTCCCGTATGCAGCCAGTTCGCGGCGCCGGATCACCGTGGATGGACCGCTCTCACCGGAGATCTGATCGGGCAGCCGGTCGCGGACTTCTTCTCGGCGGTTCTGGCGGACGCACCGAATCACCTGATGGCGGGCGATGCCATACAGCCACGGCCGTAGGTTGGCCGGGTTACGCAGCGTCGCCAGGTCGCGAGCCGCCTCGTAAAACGTTTCCTGCACGCAGTCCGCGGCGGCGTCGCGGTCGGCAAGCTGTCCGAGGCAGTATGCGTACAGCCGGTCGGCGTAACGCTCATAGATCGCGGCAAAGGCGTGCCGATCGCGGCGGGCGGCGCGGACCAGCTCGGCGTCGTCGACGATGTGCGAGTGAGTGACTGCGGTCATCTGAGCATTTCCAAATCGGTTCGACTGCGGTGGATCACCGTGGGTGGGCGTGCTCAGAATTTCGGGCTGCACTTGGCAAGTGCTTGGCATCGGCATGGACCCGACGGATGCACGGCAAGCTGGCTGGCGGTTCGGCCATCGACGGGTGATACCGGCCTGCCTGCAGGCCCATGGGTGCGTGGTAAATACCTGCTGCGCAACGACATTCGCGAGTGCGACCCACGGTATTCGCTGGTATCAACCGCATTCGGTCATCGGCGCGGCTCAGCCCTGCGCACGTCGGCATCTGTCACAATCGATCCATTTCACGTCCCATGCGCGCGTTCTCGAGATACGCGCAACGCGACGGACAACTGGACCGCTTAGGCTCTGAATCGGCCAATGCCGTGGCAAGGATCCGATGCAAAGCCGACGCTGCGGCTCGACTCGCCGCTATCCACCGTCGAGTCCGTGGCAACACGGTGTCCCCGGCGCTGCAAAGAACGACGTTCGGTTCAGTAATCGGAGTCGCCGTCGGACTCGGACGGGCTGTCGCACCGGTAGGTGGCTTAGGTTGTGCCGTAGCACTTTTCGGTGACGCGGTAAGCGTCATGCGAGCGCTTTCACAAGCTCTGACTTCGTCGGTAAGGTCCATGATGGTGTCGTTCCCGTCGCCGCAGCCCGATTGGCCGCTCTAAAGCTGGGGAGCACGGGCAGACGGCAATCGCACGCTTTTATGCGACTTCTACGTGACGTCGTCGCGGTTGCAGCTGGCCGGCGCGCACGTCCACGCAATGCGGGGGTCGGTCAGAAGGTCAGTAGGGCTTCTGACGTCACCTTGCAGGTAGGTGCCGAAATTGCTACCGGCGAAAGCTTGCCGGTGTTATCCTCCCGGCGTGCGTCACCTGCGAGCCAAGAGGTTCGCCCGGTTTCGGATTTGGCCGTCTCGGCCGATATCCGGTCCGCTGCAACAACAGTCGCGCTGTCAGCGGCTGCCCGTGGAGCGTGCGGTCGCGGCCGCGACGGTGCTTACGTCCACACTGATAATGGTGGCTTGCGCACCCGGTGCTGATCCTCACCAGACGACGACCGCCTCACCAACCACCACAACCACGACCACGCCGACCACCACAACGTCCAGCCGCGCCTCCGGGCAGACCGCAACGGCCTCGGACGGCAGCTTCATCGTCGCCCTGCCGAATGGTTGGCGGGCCGAATCACAGCAGAGCGCGCTGATCAAGCTGACGTACGCCGGTCATGACGTCGACTTCAGAGTCGGCCTGGTGCAGCCGGAATACCGCGGCCGCACGCTTAATGAATCCGCCGAACTCGAGGAGAAACGACTGGTCAAGCAGCTCAAAGCGGTTCTGGATGCGGGCGGTATCGAGTCGACGAGCGTCGACGGCGAGCCCGCGGCACGCTTCACAGTCACCATTCCAGCGGACAAGACCCCTCCGGCCAGCCCCGAATCGCGGGTAAGACTCCTGATGGTCCGGCACCACGACGCCGAGTATTTAGTCCAATTGACGGTCACGCCGCCAGCAGACTTCAACGACGCCCTACCGGACTACGAATTCGTCATGACTTCGTGGAAGTGGTCGACCTGACGGCCGCTTGTCCAGCGACCGCGGCGGCACTGACCAGTGTCTGGACTCGATACTGCGTCAAGCGCTGTTCACAAGAATCGCGTACTGAGCAGCCGCGCGCTGCCGCGCATCCTTTTCCTCGTTGCTAAAGACCACGGCGACATACCGCCCAAACGAAACCCAACAAGCAAAGCGAACATTCGCGTTGTCTGACCAGATGATCTTCTTCTGTTCGAAGCATCGGGCGCTCGTGACCCGCTCAGGCGGTGCCACCTCGTGGTCGACAAACTCCGCGGAGTTGGCTTGCACGAGCTTGGGCAGCAGCGCACTCGCCGCAGCGTCATCTTGGGCCCGTAGCAGTTGACCGCTGACGGTGAAGGCGCACCGATCGACCCCGGCTTGCTCTAGCAGCCGCTCTCTGACGGCTTGGCTCTCGGCGCATATGACGACCGCCCGAGGACCGATGCTGCCGTAGTCGACCGATATCTTCGGCTGTTCTCCCGCGACGAAAAGCCGGCTGAGCATGTGATCGGGATCGAGGGGTAGTGAACCGACATTTCCGCCCGGTAGGAGCCGATCCATCAGCGGTACTTGTAGATCGAGAGTGCGTTGCACCCGCGGCATCAAATCGTTCAGACCCCGCGCGCTGGAGTTGCCGTTTTCAATCGATACGACGAAAAAGCCATGGGCCATGGTCGCCGCCATCGAAGCGTAACCCGGCCGCCAATGTGCCTTGGCCTGCGGATATCCCGGAATCGTGAGGTGTCGGTTCTCGGGATTGACCGCGAAATCGGTGTCGTCCATCTCGGTAGCGGCCCGAGCGGCCGCGTCGGGGTTCGGGAAGCTTGTCAGCATGAGCCGCAGAAAGTCCCCGCTCTTATCGCGGACGTAGTCCGTCATCCGTTTTGATATTCCATCGAGGATGTAGGCGCTGATCATGCCGTACTTCTCCAGCACCGGTTGCACGAGCGGGATCCCGGTGCCGCCGAGATTTTTGGCGGCGGTTTGCGGATCGGGTGTGGCCACTCCGTAGAGGTGATCCAGTTTTGGGTCGATGTCGTAGGGATTGGCGAAACCCTCAGCCAAGCGATAACTCGCGAGATACCGGCCCTCCGATTCGGTCGCGGGGCCCGTCAGCGTGCGCGGCTTCGTCTCGTAATGACCCACGTCGAGATTGCTGATGTCGGCCGCCTGCGTGGGTTTGCCGCCATTTAGCCGCCAGATCCCGAGTCCGCTCAGCACCGCGACGACGGCCACGGCGGCCGCCGCGATCGGAATCCATCGACGGCGGCGCTTGGGTGCGGGTGCCGGGGTGGGTCCAAACGGTGGGGCCCAATAGGGAGATGAGGGTGGGGGCGGCAGTGGGCGCGAAGGCGGAGACGGTGGTCCGGCGGTGCCAGCGCCACCGTGGGGCACCCACGTGGGTGCTGCTGAGTCGGTGGGCGTGGCTGGAACCGAGGCAGTGGGTGCCGTCACGAGCTGAGACGGTGGCGCGGCGACGGCGACGGCCGCCGCGGCCCCTCGTGCCAGCTCGCCGGCGCTCGGGTAGCGGTCATCGTGGTTTTTGGCCATTCCCCGGGCGACCACTTGATCGAGCGCCTCTGGGATCTGCGGGCGCCGCGAGCTGGGCTGCGGGATGGGCTGGGTCAGGTGCGCGCCAATCAGACTGGTGCGGTCACCGCTATAGGGTGGCGAGCCGGTCAGCATTTCAAACAGCACGCACGCCAGCGCGTAGATGTCGACGCTATGGGTGATCATGTTGGAATCGCCGACGAAGCGTTCGGGCGCCATGTAGGTCCAGGTCCCCAACACGTCGCCGGCCTGGGTGAGCTTTTCCTCGGTGAGCGCACTGGCGATTCCGAAATCCACTAGATAGGCGAAGTCGTCGCCGGTAAGCAAAATGTTGGCCGGTTTGACATCGCGATGGATGATCCCGGCCGCATGAGCCGCGTCCAGAGCGGAGGCGATCTGACGCAAAATCGCCACGGCCCGCGTCGGCTCCAGCGGCCCCGAGCGGTCCAGCATGCTCGCCAGATCGGTGCCCTGGATCAAGCGCATATCCACATACAGCCGCCCATCGATCTCGCCGACGGTGTGCACGGGCACCACATGCGGCTCGTGCAGCCGCCCCGCCACACGTGCCTCGCGCTGCAGGCGCTTCTTGAACTCTGGGTCATGCGCGTAACGCTCCGACATGAGTTTGAGCGCCACCACGCGGCCCATCACGGTGTCCTCGGCCTCGAACACCTCACCCATGCCGCCGCGGCCCAGCAAACGCGTGAGCCGATAGGGACCGAACCGCGAACCCGCGCCTAAACCGTCCGTATCGCCGTCGCTCATCGCCGCCTCCCCGACCCGCCCGCACTTACATGCGCGCCAGACACAGGCTCGTCGCCCAGGTCTGTCCAAGAGATATTAGACCTGCCGCGACCGCGCCACAGCTAAATGTCGCGGCCCTCTGCAACGCCACTTGCGTCATACGCGGCTACCCGGGTAGTCGACCGCCCGGACCTTGCTCCAGCAAACGTGGCCCCCAGTTGCGCCGCCAACGGCGGATTAGTCCCGTGACAGGCTCTGCTCGGGTTCTGCGTCTCTACCGAAATTCGCGGCGCAAACCAATTGAGCTACGCCGCAACATAAATCCCGCGCGAGCGACTCAGTCCGTTAACGAAATAGTCGATAGGTGATCTGCGTTGACCGTGGCCCTACCCTTGGCCCGACGAAGCCGAGCCGAAAGCCGCCTCGGTCCAGGACGCCGCGATGCCGATGCGGGAGTATTGTCGGGCACTCCCTTGCGCGAGTTTCGCCGTTGCGCGTTGGGAATCATCGTCAGCCAGCGAAGATTGTTTGGACAGGCTTGACGGCTGCTACGGGAAGGACATCTGCGATGGCCGACCACCGTCTCGGATACGGAGTGTTGGGCCCGCTGCAGTTGACGATCGATGGCACCAGCGTGCCGTTGGGCACCCCAAAGCAGCGCGCCGTGCTTGCCTTGTTGCTCGTCAACCGCAATCGCACCGTGCGAGAAGACTCGCTCATCAATTCGGTGTGGGAGGAAAAACCTCCGCCCGAGGCCCGTGCCGGCCTGCAGGCGTATGTGTCTAATCTGCGCAGGCTCATGGCCAGAGCCGGCATCGACGGTCGCCAGGTCCTCGCCTACGCGCCACCGGGCTACCGGCTCAACGTTGCCGAAACAAGTTGCGACGTAGGCAGGTTCATCATCGAAAAGACTGCTGGTGTCCGGGCGGCCGCCGCCCGCGAATTCGAGCAAGCCTGCACCCATCTGTCGGCGGCACTGACCGAGTGGCGCGGAGAGACGCTGGAAGATCTCGCCGAGTTCCCGTTCGTCGGGCCATTCGACGCCGCGATGACCGAGGATAAGCTGCTTGTCTATACCGCCCTGGCGGAATCCGAAATGGCATGCGGCCGTGCTTATGCGGTGATCAGGGAGCTGGAAGCGCTGACCGCCGAGCATCCCTATCGGGAGCCGCTGTGGGAGCAGCTGATTACCGCGTACTACGTATCAGATCGGCAAACCGACGCCCTCGAGGCTTATCAGCGCCTGAAGAACACCCTTGCGGAGGAACTCGGCATCGACCCGACCCCGACACTTCGCGCCCTGCACGAACGAATCCTTCGTCAGGAGCCAATCGACCTGAAACAAGCCGCGCAAAAAACGGCGATCGACACCGCCACCAGCATCGAGCGACACGGCACGGCCACGCAGGGCTCTCCTACCGCACGACTCACCGCAGCGTCGGGACAAATCCACGCTCTGCGCGGCGGAGCCACCCGCATCGGGCGGCTTGCCAGTAATGACATCGTCCTGAGCGACCCCAACGTCAGCCGCCATCACGCGGTGATCATCGACACCGGCGCAATTTTCGTGATCAGCGATATGGGCTCAGCCAACGGTGTTTACGTTGGGGGACAACGAATCGTTAATCCGACCAGCCTTGCCGACGGCGACCAAATCCGAATAGGCGACCACGAATTCACCTTCCAGATCCACCACGAGGACGACGGGCACATCGAGGACCCGAGCCTGCCCACGAGTAAGACGTAGAACGTCAAGCCCGGCACGGCGCCAATGCTTTGGTAAGCGCCGTTGCGACGTCTCGCCGACAAGCCCGCGCCATCGCATCAAGAAGGGCCGAATTTCACTGGATTGACTGCCTTGATCTCATTTTGGGGGCCAATAATCAGGACCGCGAAAGCGCCGCCGATTCCCGGCACAACCTTGAGGCTCCCGTTGACGCATTGTGAGGCAGTGTCCAATCTCCATTTACCTTCCGCTTTGAACAGAAGGGTCTGTTTGTCATCAGCGATGAACTCAATTTTGAACGGCGTGCCGTTGGGTATGCCCGCGACTTGGAAGTTTGCATGGATTACGTCGTTGGGGGCGACGCCCGGCAGGATCTGCGGCTGCTGTTCTGTGCTGTTTCCGCTGCAGTCCGGCGAGGATTTTTTCGACCAGCCCGCCGCTTTCGCCGTCGCGTTCGCATCCAGGTGCGGCAGCTTGGCAAAGTACGGCGATATATATTTCGGGTCGCCGCCGTTGCGCGCGATCCGAACCACATCGGCGGCGAGCGCCACCGGTCGGATCAGCGAGGACCCGGAAGTGAATTCGCCTTTTGAACCCCCCGATTTCTCGGCTGCCACGACGGCGGAGTTTATTCCGATCAGCTCGCCGGCGTCGTTGATCGAAGCGCCGCCGGAGTTGCCCGACCCAAGTCGCTCTGTGCTATCGATCCAGAACCGGTCGGTGTGCGTGTCCGGATCGGACTCCCAGGACGCCACATCACCGCTGGTGATCGTCAGCGGGCCGGCAACCTCGCGCGGGCCGGAGGTTAATGCGGGATAGCCCAGCGCGGTGATGTGATCTCCCGTATGAAGGGCGTTGCTGTCACCGATCGGCACGGGTTCCGGTAATCCGAGGGGTCCCCTGGGCAGGGCGCCGCCGTCCTGTAGCGCGTTGATTTTCATCACCGCGATGTCGAGATAGCCGTCGGACACGATCGGGATCGCGCGGTATTTCGGCACGGCCGGGGTGGCGTCGTCTTTGGCCAGGGCGATCAAGTACACCGCAGCGTCGGGACCGTTGCCGGGGTCTCCTTTTGGGAGCGCGCTGGGATGGCCGACGTGCGCGTTGGTCAAGATCAGCCCATCCGCACTGATGATGGTCCCCGATCCCTTCCACAAGGGCCCACCGTCAGCTTCGGTGGCGACGATTTGCACGCTTGCGCGCTTGGCCCGCTCCAGGTGTGCTGCGCTCAAACCGCGCGGGTGGTTGCCGCCGGATAGCAGCACCACCGCGGTGACTCCCGCAGCGACTACTGCGAGCACACCTACGATGGACGCGGCCCGGATCGCCATGCTGCGCCGGCGTTTTGCGGCGATAGCGCGCTGCGCGGCCGAGATCCCCACCATCGGCACCAGCGACAACGTGTACCCCCCCGTCGGGTGGCCAAGGTGCACCTCAGTCGGCTCGGCGATCAGCTTGCTGGTGATGCGCTTGCCATCGACATAAGAGCCGGACCTGGAGCTGTCCTGGTACCACCATCCGTCCGCGCGGTGTTCAAGCACGGCGTGGTTGCGCGAGACGACCTGATCATCGACGACGACCTCGAGATCGGATCCCCGACCGATCCGCACGGGGCCTGGGGGAACGAAGCGCTTGTCGCCGGCCCTGGTACGAACCAATATTCCGCCAACGGGCAGCTTCGCCGACGTATCGGTATAGACCAGCGTCGCGTCGACGTCCGTCGCTTCCCCTGGTGTGCCCGACCTGTCGACAGGTGTGGTTGCGGGCTGTTCGACCTTGATGACGGCATCCACTCCATCGCCGTCTGGCGCGCCGAACCGCACGGCTGTCGAGGGACCCAGCGGAAGGTCGGTGACTCGCGCGTCGTCCACCCAGGTTCCCGAATCACTGCCACAATCGTGCAGTTCCCATCCCGTATCGGTGGGCCGCAGCTCGGCATGCGTGCTGGAAACGCCCGGCCGGTCCAGCTTGACGTCGGCGTCCTCGGCACCGCCGACCCGCAAAACCTTGCGCTCGTCGAACGTCCAAATCCGGCTCGCAGTCTGAACCTGAATTCGGTACATGGTGGTACCTCACGATCAGCGTTTGGCGATGTCAAGATGGGCTGACGACGTCAAGTATGGCAGTGCAGCATTCGACGTGAACGCGAAATCGGCAAAGGTGGCCGCTGTTATTCTCCTGTGCAATATGGCGACCGCTAACTGCGCTTCGTGGCGTCCATGGGAGATCGCCTCATCGCATTCGAGCGGCACTCGGCGAATCACGCAGTGAATATGTTGATAAACCAATCCGTCAGGGTCCGCTCGTCTTTCGGGAGCGGATACGGACAGCCGGGCTGCGCGATAAATGTAAAGCTTGCGAATCCGAATTCGCGGTCGATGGCGGTCAGTGCGGGCAGGTTTCGGGCGCCGGGCCCTTCGGTGTAGCACGCATATCGGCCGATTGTGTTTCCTCGGTGATTCAGCCACGCGTCGTCGCCGCCCGCGTCGGGCGGTGCGCCGCAGCGGTGTGGTGTCAATGCCTTCGCCACGGTGTCCCACGCGATAAGGGCGGTTGTCTGGTCCGGAAGGGAGAATATGGCGGCCGGCGGTGCTCCGGTTTTCACGTTCGGGGCGCATGTCAGGTAGGCATTCATGGCGCCCTGTGGGTCTGCGTGGCGGCAGTTGGCCTCCGTGTAGGAAGCGTGGCCTGTCTTTTTGAACAGGTCGAGATCTGCCGGGGTGAAGAAGTCAGGGTCCACCGGACGGTCTCGATCTGGACCGCCATGAGCCGCTGTGTAGTTGCGAGCATCAATGCCAGGGGGATCGGTGTAGACGAACTGTGCCATGACGGCAGTGTCGGTGTTGGTGAAGATCACCGCCGGCGCCTTGACCGAGAGATCGGTGTAGCACGCAACCCGGCCGGCCGGCCTGCCGCCGTGATACGAGGGCCGACTCCATGATGCGTCCGGGCCGGGTGGGTCGCCCGGGCAGCTGGTGGTGTGCCAGGTGGAGATAAACCTCTGGTAAAGATCTGTCAGGTCATCGATCTTGGGGAAGTGCCAAAACTGCGCCACCCCATCGCCTGTGGTCGGATTCTGCAGGCATGCCAGCGAGGCGTCAGCGCCGAAACCAGCGTTTTGGTGCTGGCAGTTTTTGCGGCTGTACCCGGTGGGCACGACCTTGAGCAGCTCGACATCGGCGGCGGTCAGGTTGGAACGCGGGGGGGTCGGCGACACGGTGGTAGTGGTCTGCGTGCCGGTTTTGTGAGAGGTAGATCCGCGGCCGGTCAGGCCCCAGGCACCGACGCCGACGGCGGCCATGACGAGGACCGCCGCAGCAACGGTGATCGGTAGCCAACGTCGCTGCGCCGCCGCCGGCTGTCTGTGGGCGCCTGCGCGGCTACCGGTTTCGCCGGGTGGCGCGGTCGTTCGCGTGACGTCAGTATCGGCAGCATCGGATGCCTCGATGACGGTTGGCGCCGGGGGGTCGGCGGGGGTCGCGCCGACGGCAATGGCTGCCGCAGCCGCCCGTGCCAGCTCCCCCGCGCTCGGGTAGCGGTCATCTTGGTTTTTGGCCATTCCTCGGGCGATCACCTTGTCGAGGGCCCGAGGGATCTTTGGGTGCCGCAAGCTTGGCTCTGGGATGGGCTGGGTCAGGTGCGCGCCCATCAAACTCACGCGGTCGCCACCGTAGGGCGGCGACCCGGTCAGCAGTTCATACAGCACGCAGGCCAGCGCGTAGATATCGACGCTGTGGGTGATCATGGCGGGGTCGCCGAGGAAGCGCTCGGGGGCCATGTAGGCCCAGGTCCCCAACACGTCGCCGACCTGGGTGAGCTTTTCCTCAGTGAGCGCACTTGCGATGCCGAAATCCACCAGATAGGCGAAGTCGTCGTCGGTGAGCAATATGTTGGCCGGTTTGACATCGCGATGGATGATCCCGGCCGCGTGGGCGGCATCCAAAGCCGCCGCGATTTGGCGCACGATGCCCACCGCCCGCGCCGGCTCCAGGGGTCCCGAGCGGTCCAAGATGGTCGCCAAATCATTGCCACCGATCAGGCGCATATCGACATACAGCCGTCCGTCGATCTCGCCGGCGGTGTGCACGGGCACCACATGCGGCTCCTGCAGCCGTCCGGCCACTCGCGCCTCGCGCTGCAGACGCTTTTTGAACTCCGCGTCTGCCGCATGGGGCCCCGACATGACCTTCAAGGCGACGATGCGCTGCATGCCGGTGTCCTCGGCCTCGAACACCTCACCCATGCCGCCGCGACCCAGCAAACGCTTTAGCCGGTAGGGACCGAACTGCGAACCGGCGCCTAAATCGTCCGCGTCGCCGTCGCTCATCGCTGCCTCCCCGACACGCCCGCACGCCCACGCGCGTCTGACACCGGCACCGTCACCCTTGGTCTGTCCAGAGATACTAGACCTGCTGCGACCGTGCCACAGCTAAAAATCACAGCCCTCTACAACGCCGCTCTTTCGCGCCCGGTGCACCCTGGCCGCCCACGGCCAGCCGACGGCCGAGCGATTGCCCCAGCAAACATGTGCCCATGGTGGCCAAGCCGTCGCCAAGTATCCGCCAAGCGCGTCGCCAGATTCTGACTTCGGCCACCCAGCCCGCCATAGCGCCCGTTCTAGCTGGCCCTATGCGCCATCCCCAACCCCAAACACTGAAAAGAGATTAGGCCATGTCCACAACCGACGACCACGCAATAGCCCCCGCGACCGGCACTTCGCCTACGGTGGCGCATTGGTATTCCCCGTTGGGCGAGCCGCGGCCGGGCGGCCAGTACGCCGCATCCCCACAGCCGCCGCGGCCGGAGGTCAAGCCCGGTATCGTGCCGCTGCGACCGCTATCGCTCAGCGACATCTTCAACGGCGCAGTCGCCTTCATTCGCAGCAACCTGAAGGCGACGCTCGGGCTGACCGCCATCGTGGTGGTCGCCGTGCAACTCATGACCGTGATCGGGCAACTCTTCCTGATCCAGCACCTCGGGACCCAGTTCATCGCTCCGCGGCCGCACGACGCGCCCGCGGCCGGCGGTGACGCTTCAGGATGGTCCTTCCTATTGAGGAGCGGGACCTCGTTACTCAGCTGGCTTTCCGGAACGGTGCTGAGCGGCTTGCTGACCGTTATCGTTGGTCGAGCGGTCTTCGGCACCCGCATCACAATCGGTGAGACTTGGGCGAGGGTCCGCGGACGACTGCTCCCGCTAATCGGTCTGGTGGCAGTCAAATTTGTCGGCGGCGTCGTGCTGCTTGTCGCCACGGTCGTCTTGGCAGTTCTCGGCGGTCTCGTCGCCGGAAGCAGTTGGGCAGCCTCTTTGGCGATCGGCCTTCTGCTGGCCACCGGACTAATCGTCGCGTTGGTCTACCTGTACACCACGCTCAGCTTTGCCCCGGTGGCAATTGTGTTGGAGCGGAAGACCATCGCGGCGGCGATCAAGCGGTCGTTTGCGCTGGTGCGCGGCTCGTTTTGGCGCGTGCTCGGCATCCGAGTGCTGGCCTGGCTCGTGACCACCATTGTTTCCAATGCGGTGGCTGTCCCGTTCGCTCTTGGGACGCTGGTGCTGATGAATCGGTCGCCTTCGACAGTTCTGGTAATGGGGACGATGGTGATCACCAGCCTCGGCGCTATGGTCGCCCAAATCATCACCGCGCCGTTTGGTTCCGGTGTCTTGGTGCTGCTCTACACCGATCGGCGAATTCGCAGCGAGGCGTTTGACCTCGTGCTGCAGACCGGGGCCGGCGGCGCCGCGGGTCAGCCGACTGATTCCACCGACGACCTGTGGCTGGCGCCGCGGTGTTGACCGACGAAACGCATCGATGCCACGACGTAAGCACGTCTACGCGGTTGGCGGAGCTTACGGTCTTGGCTCCGCGTTGGTGACGAAAGTGGTTGCGGCTCTTGCATCCAACTGAGGATGTCACTCAGCGGGCGACTGCGTTCAGCTGCGCGCGAGTGTCGTCGTCGAATTCGATGTCGGCCGCAGCCATGTTCTCCTCGAGATGCCCCACCGACGACGTGCCCGGGATCAGCAGGATGTTGGGGGCAACGCTGAGCGTCCACGCCAACGCGACCTGGGCCGGAGTGCGGCCGAGTTGCGCGGCGGCCCGTTGAATCACCTCGTTGCCCAAAACCGGATTCGACGGCGAGAACGCCGATCCCAGCGGGAAGAACGGGACGAAAGCAATTCCCCGCGTACGGCATTCGTCCAGCACGTCCGCCGACGAGCGGTGAACGAGGTTGAAAGCGTTTTGCACACAGGCGATTTCGGTGCGGCCCAGGGCATGCAGCAGGTGCTCGTGCTTCACGTTGCTCAGCCCGATCCCGCCGATCAGCCCTTCGTCGCGAGCGGCGATCATCGTTGAAAGCTGTTCATCAAAATGCTGATCCGCCCCTGCGCCGTCCATCAGCCGCAGGTTGACCACCGCCAGTTGGTCCACACCGAGGGTGCGCAAGTTGGCTTCGATGTCTTGGCGCAATTCGGCGGGTTCCGCGGCCGGTAGCCATCCCCCAGCGTCGTCCCGGCGGGCACCGACCTTACTTGCCAGCGCCAGGTTCGACGGATACGGGTGCAGCGCCGCACGGATCAGCTCGTTGGCGACGTCGGGGCCGTAGAACTGGGCGGTGTCGATGTGGTCGACGCCGAGTTCGACGGCCCGCCGCAGCACCGCCCGCGCCTCGTCTCGGTCCCGCGGCGGACCGAACGCGTTCGGGCCCGGCAGCTGCATCGCGCCGAAGCCGATCCGGCTGACCGAAAATCCGGCAAGGGGGAAGGAATCCATCAGCAGAGGTTAGCGTCGCATCATGGACACCTTTCGAGCGCTGGTCGCGCGCCAAGACGGCGACCGCATCACCGCGTCGGTCGAGACACTGAAAGCCGCCGATTTGCCGCCCGGTGACGTGACGATCCGGGTGCTGTATTCGAGCGTCAACTTCAAGGACGCGCTGGCACTCACCCCCGGTGGCGGTGTGGTGCGCAACTACCCCGTCGTTCCGGGCATCGACCTGACCGGCGAGGTCGTCGAGTCGACTTCACCCGAGTTCAACGTGGGCGACGCGGTGCTCGCCCACGGCTACCAGATCGGCACCGGACACCACGGCGGCTATGCCGAGTACGCGAGACTGCCCGCCGACCAAGTGGTGGCACTCGGGTCGTTGAGCCCGCGCGACGGCGCCGCGATCGGCACCGCCGGATTCACCGCCGCGATGAGCGTGCAGGCGCTCATCGACTGGGGCGTCGCTACCGACGCGGGGCCCGTGGTCGTCACCGGCGCCTCCGGCGGCGTCGGGTCGGTCAGCGTGGACCTGTTGTCCGCCGCCGGCTACCAGGTGGTGGCATCGACCGGCAAATCCGAAGCCGAAGACCGACTGAAAAGCCTTGGCGCCGCTGAGGTTATCGGCCGGCTCCCCGCCGACCCGGACGCCAAGCCGCGGCCACTGGCCAAGGCGCGCTGGGCCGCCGCGGTGGACTGTGTGGGCGGCGCGACGCTGGCCGACGTGCTCAGCGCCGTCGACTACGGCGGCGCGGTGGCCGCCAGCGGGCTGACCGGCGGCGCCGCGCTGCACACCACCGTGATGCCGTTCATCCTGCGCGGTGTCGCGTTGCTGGGGATGGACTCCGTCCAGATGCCCATCGGCCGGCGCCGGGAACTCTGGGACCGGCTCGGCGGCGCATTGCGGCCGCGTCGGCTGGACTCGATCACCTCCGACGTGGACGTCAAGGACGTCCTCGACGTGATCGCGCAGCTTCGGGAAGGGGCGTTCGCCGGCCGGGCGGTGGTGCGGGTCGCGGGCGGCTTCTGAGCCGCAAGTACCCTTTCGGCATGCGCGCGGCACGGGTGACACGGCTTGACGGTCCGGAAGCGATCGAAGTGGTGGAGGTCGACGAGCCCGCCGGTGACGGCGTAGTCGTCGATGTGCATGCCGCCGGCGTGGCCTTCCCCGACGCACTGCTCACCCGGGGCCTGTATCAGTACAAGCCGAACCCGCCGTTCGTGCTGGGCGCCGAGATCGCCGGCGTGGTCCGAACGGCACCGGACGGCAGCCAGTGGCAGCCGGGCGACCGCGTCGTCGGCTTGACGATGCTCACCGGCGGCATGGCCGAGGTCGCGATCTTGGCGCCCGACCGGACCTTTCGGTTGCCGGACAACATCACCTTCGAGGCCGGCGCCGGAGTGCTGTTCAACGACCTGACCGTCTACTTCGCGCTGACCGTGCGCGGCCGGCTACAGCAGGGCGAGACGGTGCTGGTGCATGGGGCCGCGGGCGGGATCGGAACGTCGGCGCTGCGGCTGGCGCCGGCACTGGAGGCGTCGCGCACCATCGCCGTGGTCAGCACCGAGGAAAAGGGACGGATCGCGACGGCGGCCGGGGCGACCGACGTGGTGTTGGCCGACGGCTTCAAGGACGCGGTCAAGGAGTTGACGAACGGACGGGGCGTGGACGTCGTCGTCGACCCCGTCGGCGGCGACCGGATGACCGACTCGCTGCGCTCGCTGGCCCCGGGCGGCCGGCTGCTGGTGATCGGCTTCACCGGCGGTGACATTCCGACTGTGAAGGTAAACCGCCTGCTGCTCAACAACATTGACGTGGTGGGCGTCGGGTGGGGCGCCTGGACGGCAACGCATCCAGGGGCACTCGCCGAGCAGTGGGCCGGGCTGGAGGACCTGCTCACCTCCGGGCGGTTGTCTCCGCCCGAGCCGGTGGTTTATCCGCTCGACGAAGCCGCCGCGGCCGTCGGGTCGCTGGAGAATCGCACCGCCAAAGGCAAAGTGGTGCTGCGCGTCCGCGACTAACGTCGCCGGCCAAAACGCCTGCATATCGCCCACTTTCGACGCCCGAAAGACCCGCGTCTGGGTGGTTTGCGCGGAAGTCCAACGCCAGGTGACGCGACGGGCTTAAGGTGTGGCTGAATCGCAGTTTGCCGGGAGGCTTGTGGTGGAGGGCACTCCGTTTGGGCGTTACCGGTTGATTGCGGTGTTGGGTCGTGGCGGGATGGGCACGGGATAACCGCTCCGCATGCGCGGCGCGCCCCTTGTGCGTTGCTAAAAGAGAAAGTAATATCACTTTCAGTTTTTTCCGCGCCTCGCGTTTCACCAGCCCAGGAAGCACCTCCATGGAATCCTTCGTTCACTTGCGAAAAGGGAAGACGCCGCGTCGACTTCACGCGGATCTGGACGGCCTCAAAGACGACGAGTTGGGCCGCGGCGGTTTCACCGGGCGGACCGCCAACCTCTACCGCCGCCACGACCCCACCGCCTACCGCGCCGTGGGCCCGCTGCGTCCGCTCGACGTGCTCGCCGGCGAACTGAAACCCAGTGACGCGACCGACCCTAACGGTGGGCCCCTGCTGATGTTCGGCAACGTCGACTGCCGGATCCTGTTGAGCCGCCGGCATGACGCAATGCCGTTTTACTGCCGCCACGTCGACGGCGACCTGCTGTGCTTCGTACACGCCGGCGCCGGTCTGCTGGAGACCGAATTCGGGCCGCTGCGCTACCGCCAGGGTGACTGGGTTTACCTTCCGAAAGCGTGCACGTGGCGTCAGGTGCCCGATAGCGAGACCACGCTGCTGATGATCGAGGCCACCGACGAGTTCCGGGTACCGCCGCCCGGACAGCTCGGCCGGCACTTCCCGTTCGACCCGTCGCAGGCCACCATCCCCGAACCGGCCCCGCTGGACGACGACGACCGAGACGAATACGAAGTCCGGCTGGTGCACGAGGGCGGCCCGACAACCCTTTACTACCAACACAATCCGATCGATGTGGAAGGGTGGCGCGGCGACAACTTCGCGTTCACCTTCAACATCGCCGACTACAACGTGATCACCTCCGACAGCGTCCACCTGCCGCCGACAGTGCATCTGTTCATGCAGGCCACCGGTGTGTACGTGATGAACTTTTTGCCCAAACCCGCCGAAGGCGTCGCCGGCACCGAGCGCACCCCCTGGTATCACCGCAACGTCGACTACGACGAGATCGCGTTCTTCCACGGCGGTTCGCTGTACGGCATTCCGATGCCACCGGGGCTGATATCCCATGCGCCGCAAGGGGTTCACCACGGCGCACCGGAAAAGGCACGCGAACGCACTCGCCGCAAGTTCGACGAATACTCGACCGTCGACTGGCAGGTGATCGCCGTCGACACCCGCAAGCGCCTGACACCGTCACCCGAGGTGCTGGCACACGACCTGGGGCAACACTGATGCAGCACGCCGTCAAGTACGAGTACGACAGAATCCCCTATATCGTTGCCTTCCAGAACAATTCGGGCGTCCGCGACGTCTACGGCGGCCTGGCCGAGATCACCGTGCTGGAAAGCTACCTGCTCAGGCCGAAGGACCGGCCGTCCGACACCGTGCTGGTGTTCATGCACCCCATCGGCGGCGGAGCCTACCTGCCGATGATCAACGCGCTGGCCCGCGCCGGCCACCATGTCATCTACTGCAACAGCCGATTTCGCGGCACGGATTCGGCGCTGCTGATGGAGAAGGTGGTCGAGGATCTCGGCGAATGCATCAAGGACGCCAAGAAGCGGTTGGGCTACCAGAAGGTGGTGCTGGCCGGGTGGAGCGGCGGCGGCTCGCTGTCGGTGTTCTACCAACAGCAGGCCCAGCACCCGACGATCAGGTCCAGTCCGTCCGGCGACGGCCCCGACCTCACCGCGCTCGACCTGCCGCCCGCCGACGGAATCATGTTGCTGGCCGCGCATATCAGCCGGCATGGCACGCTGACCGAGTGGCTGGACGCGTCGATCCTCGACGAGTCCGACCCGACCAAGCGCGATCCGGAGCTCGACCTGTACAACCCGGACAACCCCAACCAGCCGCCCTACTCCGAGGAGTTTCTGGCCCGCTACCGCCAGGCGCAGATCGACCGCAACCGCCGGATCACCGCGTGGGTCCGCGCAAAACTGGCGGAGCTGAAGGCCGACGGGCGCCCCGACGACGAATACTGCTTCGTCGTACACGGCACCATGGCCGACCCGCGCTGGCTGGACCCCGCCGTCGATCCCAACGAACGCACGCCGGGCACCTGCTATCTGGGGGATCCTCGAGTGGTGAACATGAGCCCGGTCGGGCTGGCCCGCTTCTCCACGCTGCGCGGGTGGTTGTCCCAATGGAGCTACGACGAGGCCCGCGGCGACGGAGTGGCCTGCGGGCGCGACATCGCGATCCCGGCGTTGGTGATCGGTAACCTGGCCGACGACGCCTGCACGCCCAGCCATACCCGGCGGCTGTTCGACGCGATCGGTCATCCCGACAAGGAGATGTACGAAATCCCCGGCGCCACACACTATTACGCGGGCCCCGAACAGCGCGACAAGCTGCGCCGCGCCGTCGACATCGCGACCGACTGGCTGGTCCGCCACGACTTCGCGAGCGCCGGATGACCGCACCCGCGGGACCTTTGGACGGCGTCCGGGTGCTCGAGTTGGGCACCTTGATCGCCGGGCCGTTCGCCGGACGACTGCTCGGCGACATGGGTGCCGACGTCATCAAGGTGGAACCGCCCGGCGCCCCGGACCCGTTGCGCACCTGGGGGCAAGCCGAAGTCGACGGACACCATGTGTTCTGGACGGTGCACGCACGCAACAAGCGGGCGATCACGCTGGATCTGCGCCGCCCCCGCGGCCGGGAGCTGTTTCTGGAACTCGTCGAGAAGTCCGACATCGTGGTGGAGAACTTCCGCCCGGGCACGCTGGAGAAGTGGAACCTGGGCTACGACGCGCTGAGCGAACGCAATTCGGGCATCATCCTGGTCCGGGTCTCCGGCTACGGCCAGACCGGGCCGGAGGCGCACAAGGCCGGCTATGCCTCGGTGGCCGAGGCAGCCAGCGGGCTGCGGCACCTCAACGGGTTTCCCGGCGGTCCGCCGCCGCGCCTGGCGCTGTCCTTGGGCGACAGCCTGGCGGGCATGTTCGGCGCCCAGGGTGCGCTCGCCGCCCTGTATCGCCGCAGCATCACCGGTCATGGCCAGGTGGTCGACGTCGCGCTCACCGAATCCTGTTTGGCGGTACAAGAATCCACCATCCCCGACTACGACGTTGGCGGCGTGGTCCGCGGTCCGTCGGGCACCCGGCTGGAAGGCATCGCGCCGTCGAACATCTACCGCAGCGCCGACGGCTCCTGGGTGGTGATCGCGGCCAACCAGGACACCGTTTTCGCCCGGTTGTGCAAGGCGATGGGCCGTCCCGAGCTGGCCACCGACGACCGGTTCGCCACCCACGGCGCACGCGGCCGCAATCAGGACGAGCTCGACGAGATCATCGGCGCGTGGGCGGCCGAACGGCACCCCGGCGAGATCATCGAAACGCTCAGCGCTGCAGGCGTTATCGCGGGACCGATCAACACCGTCGCCGAAGTCGTCAACGACCCTCAGCTGCGGGCCCGCGGCATGCTGGTGGACCACTTCGACGAGCGGATCGAGCGAAACGTCCTCGGCCCGGGGATCGTGCCGGTGCTCTCGAAATCACCCGGCGCCGTCCGCAACGCCGGTCCCGCACATCCCGGCCAGCACAACGACGACGTCTATGTCGGACTGCTGGGTAAGACGGCCGAGGAGCTCGCAGAGCTACGCGCCGAGGAGGTGCTGTGAATCAACACGTCGACATTCGCGAGGTATCGCTGCGCGACGGCCTGCAGATCGAGAAGCCAATCCCATTGTCGGCCAAGCTGGAATTGCTGGCCGCGGTGGCCGCCACCGGAGTGCGCGAGGTGGAAGCCACGGCGTTCGTCTCCCCGTCGAAGGTGCCGTCGATGGCCGACGCCGCAGGGTTGGCGGCCGAGCTGCGCCACTACCCCGACATCGAATTCTCCGCCCTGGTCGCCAGCCCCAACGGCGCCAGACGGGCCATCGCCGCCGGACTGCGTTCGATCGAATTCGTGGTGGCCGCCGACGACGCCTTCAGCATGGCCAACGTCGGGCGCACCAGTGCGCAGGCCACCGCCCAGATCGCTGAGATCGTCGCCATCGCGCACGACAGTGACGTCACGGTCGAGGTCATCGTCGCCACCGCGTGGGATTCTCCGTTCGAGGGCCCCACCCCACCGCAGCGGGTACTCGATATCGCCGCGGCCGCCCGCCACCACGGCGTCGACCGGTTCTCGATCGCCGACACCATCGGTACCACCACCCCGAAGCGGGTGACTTCGCTTGTCTCCCAACTGCGTCCAGTGATCGGGGACATGCCACTGGGCGGCCATTTCCACAACACCCGCGGAGCCGGGCTGGCCAGCGCCTATGCGGCGGTCACCGCCGGCGTCACCCGGCTGGACGCGTCCGTGGGCGGGCTGGGCGGTTGCCCGTTCGCACCGGGAGCCACCGGCAACATCGCGACCGAGGACCTGGTGTATTTGTTGCGCGACAGCGATATCGGGGTCGACGTCGACCTGCAGGCCGCAATCAAGGCGGCGGAAGTCGCGCGCTCCGCTGTCGGCCACGATCTGCCCAGCGCTCTGCTGCGCGCCGGCGACCGGATCCGTGGCTAAGTGTCTCCGCAAGCAGCGCCGGCGCTGACGGCGAAGGGCCAGCGAACCCGGGAGGCGATCGAGCAGGCCGCCCGGAAGCTGTTTGCCGAGCGCGGCTTTCACGGCACCACGCTGGCCGACATCACCTCGGCAGCGGGCAAGTCCTCGGCGGTGTTCTACCGCTACTTCGCCGACAAGGAAGATCTACTGGCCGCCCTGGCGACGTCCTTTCTCCATGACGTGCTCTCGTCGGCCCGGCTGTCGGTTGCGCTGCCACAATCACCGGACGACAGCGAGTTCTTCGACTCGGTGGTGACCGGGTATTGGAACATCTTCAAGCAGAACATCGGCATCATGGTGGCCATCGCCCAGCTCGGCGCCACCCAGCAACGCTTCGCCGCGCTGCAGAACGAATTCCGGCGCTTCGGAATGGACATCGTCGCCGCTTCCGTGCTGCACGCCCAGCAACAGGGCTACGGTCACGACCTGAACCCGCAACACACCGCCGCTGCCATCGCCCTGTTGTTCGAACAGTTCACCAGTGTGGTACTGCGGCCCGATCCGGCGGGACTAGGCCTTCGGATCAGCGATCAGGAAGCCATCGCCACGCTGGCGACGGTATGGAAGAAGACGCTCTACGGGCGCTAACGGCAAGCAGAGAGGCCACAACATGGATTTCACACTCCCAGAACACCTTCCACCGCTGCTTGCCGAAATGGATGCCTTCATCGAACGGGAGATCGCGCCACTGCAGGCCGAGCATATGCAGTACTTCGACCATCGTCGCGAATTCGCCCGCACCGACGTGGACAACGACGGCATACCGACGCGGGAGTGGGAAGACTTGCTCGCCGAGATGCGCAGGCGGGCAGATGCGGCCGGTTGGCTGCGCTACGGGTTGCCGGCCGCGCTGGGCGGCCGCGACGGCACCAATGTGGACATGGCGGTGATTCGGGAACACCTCGCGCACAAGGGTCTTGGACTGCACAACGACCTACAGAACGAATCGTCGATCGTCGGGAACTTCCCCCAGGTCATCATGATGGAGCGGTTCGGCACCGAGGCTCAGCGCCGCGAGTGGTCCGAGTCGCTGATCACCGGGAAGCGGTCGATGGCGTTCGGCCTGACCGAGCCACTGCATGGTTCCGACGCGACATGGCTGGAAACGCGCGCCGAACGCGACGGCGAAAACTGGGTGATCAATGGCGCCAAGCGATTCAACACCGGCGTGCACCGCGCGACGCACGACTTGATCTTCGCCCGCACCTCCGGTGAACCGGGCCAGGCCCGGGGCATCACCGCGTTCCTGGTGCCTACCGACGCGCCCGGGTTCACGGTCCCGTTCTACTGGTGGACGTTCAACATGCCCACCGATCACGGCGAGGTCGAATTGACCGATGTCCGGGTGCCCGCCGACGCGGTGCTCGGTGAGGTGGACCGCGGCCTGGAGGTCGCCCAGACTTTCCTGCACGAGAACCGGATTCGGCAGGCGGCCAGCAGTCTGGGCGCGGCACAATACTGTATCGACCGCGCCGCCGAATACGCCGGAAACCGCCGGGTTTTCGGCAAGCCGCTGGCGGTGAACCAGGCTGTGCAATGGCCGCTGGCCGAACTGCAGACCGAGGCCCAGATGGTGCGGTTGTTGGTCTATTTCGCGGCCTGGCACCTGGACCGGGACCACCACATGGAGGTCTCCGACAAGGTGTCGATGGCCAACTACCGCGCCAACCGACTGGTCTGCGACGCCGCCGACCGGGCGATGCAGATCTGTGGCGGTCTGGGGTATAGCCGCCATGAGCCGTTCGAGCACATCTATCGCCACCATCGCCGCTACCGGATCACCGAGGGCGCAGAGGAAATCCAGATTCGCCGGGTGGCCCAGCGGCTGTTCAAGTTCGGCCGGGAGTCTAAGTGAGTTCAGCCGAGCAGCTGGCTGCCGCACTGCCCACGGTGTTGGCGCCGGTGCTCGGCGCGTCTCCGGCTATCCAGAACTTGCGCCGGCTGACCGGCGGCGCCAGCCGAACCACCTGGGCGTTCGACGCCGTCACCGCCGAGACATGCCAGTCGCTGATCCTGCGCACCGGGCCGCCCGACGACCTGCACGCCAGCATGGAACTCGAGGCTCGTGCCCAGGCCGCGGCCGCGGCGGCCGGGACACCCGTCCCACATATCCTGATCGCCTCCAATTCGACTGTTGCACTGGGTAATCCGTTTCTCATCTGCGACGAGATCAAGGGCGAGACGATAGTCCGTCGCATCCAGCGCCGGCTCGACGATCAGGACCGCGCGAGCCTGCTCCGGCAATGCGCGCAGGCGCTGGCCGCCATTCACCGGGCCGACGCACAGGATCTGGGCCTGACCCGCGAAGGTCAGCTGGGGCAATGGCGTGAGCGGCTCGACGCGATGGGCGATACGACGGCCACCTTCGAGTTCGGGTTTCGCTGGCTGGCTGCGCATGAGCCGCCGCCGTCGGAGGTGGTGCTGGTGCACGGTGACTTTCGGATGGGCAATCTGATCGTGGACGGATCCCGGCTGGCCGCCGTGCTGGATTGGGAGCTGGTCCACCTCGGCGAGGCATACGAAGACCTGGCCTGGTTCTGCATAAGGGCGTGGCGGTTCGGCGCTCCGGCCAGCCATGGCGCCGGGGGACTGGGCAGTATCGAGAGCTTCCTTCGCGCCTACGAACAGGCCGGCGGCGCCACCGTCGATCGCGCGGCGTTTCGCTGGTGGCTGGCCCTGGCCACGCTGCGCTGGGGCGTCATCTGCCGTTTCCAGGCCGAGCGGCATCTGAGCGGACAGGTCCGATCGGTGGAGTTGGCTACCATCGGCCGTCGGGTATGTGAGACCGAGTGGGACTTGCTCGATCTGCTGGATGACGGCAACGGACCCGGCGACGATGCCGATCGGTTGACGGCCCGGCCGCGACCGGACCCGAAGCCTAGCCGGTATGGCCGTCCCACCGCAGCCGAACTGGTCGCGGCAGTCGCAGAGTTTCTGGAAACCGGTGTGCGGGAAGCGACTACCGGGCAGGTCAACTTCCACGCCCGGGTGGCCGCCAACGCGCTTCGCATCGTCGAACGCGAACTACAGGACCCCGACGACACATCAGTGCGGGAGGCACTGGGCGGGTTGGGCGTCGCCGACGAATCAAAACTGGCCGCCGCCATTCGAGCCGGTCATCTGGACGGCCGCGAAGACGCTGTCCGGTCGTGTCTTCGTGAGCTGGTAAGGCTTCGGTTGGCGGTGGCCCACCCCGGCTACGACCATCCAGAACAACGCTAATTACGGTCAAATCGACTGTGCGGTAACGCGTTAACGCGGTATGACTGGACGAAGGCAGCGTAGCCGCAAGTTTCTGCCAACGCCAATTCGCCTTCCCGGTCCGCCTGCTCAAGGTCTTCCATCCACTGTCGCACGAGGTGGGCACCTTCCTCGCGGACCTCCGGAGACAGTCGCGGGATGGCGGGCAACCTGCTCAAGCGGCGAATGTATTGGTCAGCCAATGTCAATCGATGAACTCCGGTCACCAAATCTATTGCCTCGCCGGTCCATAGCCGCACCATGCGACGGTAGGCGCAGATTTCTTCGGCCGGTAGCCCGGCGGCGCTGAGCACACGTCGCGCTTTGCCCACCTCACCCAGGAGGGCGGCACGTCTGCGTTTCAGGTTCTCGCGCGAGGTGAACAAATCCGCCCCGATGCGATGGCCATTGGACGGCACATCCGGCCGGCCCGTCGATAGCGGATGTATCGCCGGGCCGACGTCGACTCGGGCCCGGTCACCGAAACTTTCGGCCCACAGCCCAAGCTCGCCGATGGCGACGTTGAGCTCGGCGCGGTGAAAGTCGAGGTGCGCCGCGTATTCGCTTCTGCCATTAGCCCGCATCAGCTGTGAGGCGTGCACGGCCGCCTGGGTGAACGCGCCGTGCGCGGCGACCAAGGCGCTGATCTGATCGCGGCTGTCCCGCTGGCTGTCGATGTCGGTCACCGCTCGGTTACCTCGGTTGTTGCGTCGGATGTCGCCATGGTCGAAGCGATTCAAGCCAAACAGGAGGGGCCGCGGTCACTTTTCTAGAGTGCCCACATCAGGGGAATGTTACAAACCACCAGGCAAAGCGAGAGCGTCGGCCGGCGCCTTCGTCGGGCGTACCGGCCGACGACAACGGATCGCCTCCCCAACCTCCCGCAGTGAATCGGCCGTCCGCGCCGACTTGCGCGGACGGCCCGCCAACATGAGCCGGCGCTACCGGTTAGGCGCTGATCGCTTGCTGACCGTTCCCGGCCTGGATGGCGATCTTGCGCGGCTTGGCCTGTTCGGCCACCGGCACCGTCAGCCGCAACACGCCGTCGGTGTAGTCGGCGGCGATGTTCTCGGTGTCGAGCTGGTCGCCGAGGAACAGCTGCCGACTGAACACGCCGTGCGGGCGTTCTGCGGTCACCCAGTCGTGACCCTCGTCGCCTGCGTATGGGCGCTCGGCGCGAACCGTCAGCGCGTCGTGCTCGACGGTGACATCGATCGAATCAGGCTGAATACCCGGCAGATCGAGCTCCACGACGTACTTTTCGCCTTCGCGCCAGACATCCATCGGCATTACTGCCGGACGCGCGGCGGTACCGACCGTGTTGCCCCACAGCTGCTGGGTGAGCCGGTCCAGGTCACGGAAGAGTGGATCAAACCTCAGCATCGTTACCACCTCCTTCTCGATGGGTATCTGTTGTTTTCGCGATAGGAAACCTCTGGCAATCGCCACATATTCCCGGTCGGGTCGAAAATTTGGGAAAATTTTTGCCATGTCAGCCCAACCCGACACCATCGCCGCGGTGGCCGATCGGTTGTTCGCCGCGATCGAACAATCCGACGTGCCGGCTCTGCACCAGATACTGGACGACGACGTGGCGGTGTGGCGGGTTGGTGCGTCTCGAGACAACGACAAAGAACGGGCGTTGAAGGTACTGCGCTGGTTTATCGATGCCACCGCGCGGCGCCGCTACCAAATCCTCGACCGTCAGGTGTTCGACGACGGATCCACGCGGGGCTTCGTCCAGCAGCACATCCTGCACGCCACGGGTCATGCCGGTGAGTCGATCGCGTTGCGGGTATGCATTGTGATCAAGTTGAACGCAACCGGCCGCATCAGCCGTATCGACGAGTATTTCGACCCGGTGGGGATCGCCCCGCTGCTCAAGCGCGAGGATGGTGGCGATCGAGCTTCGACGCGAGCGGTGAGGTGAGCATGACGACGCTGGAAACACTGCTGAACGATCCCGACGCGGCCGGCGTCTGGAACCTGGATCCGGACAAATCGACCATCGCTTTCAAGATCAAGAACATGTGGGGACTGCTGCCGGTCAAAGGCCGGTTCACCGAGTTCAGCGGCGACGGGCAATTGACCGCCAAGGGAGCGGTCTTCGGTCGCATCGACATCCGCGTCGCGTCCCTGAGTACCGGCATCGGCCGCCGCGACCGGCACCTGCTCTCCGCCGACTTCTTCGACGCCGAGCGCTTTCCCGAGATCAGCGTCGTCGTCACCGGCCTGCAACCGACCACCGGCAAGAGCGCCGATGCCCGGGCCAACTTCACCATCAAGGGCGTCACCGCCCAGGTGCCGCTGCCGCTCACGATCACCGAACTGGACGGCGAGATCCGGATCGTCGGGGAAACCAAGATCGATCGGTTTCAGTTCGGGGTCGACTGGGACAAGCGCGGCATGATCGGTGCGGAGGCGACCGTGCGAGGGGACGTCTTCTTCGTTCGCGCGCCCCAATAGGCCAGTCGGCGGGCGCCCCAGTTGGCCGCGCGTCGTCCCAGTACCATCTGCACCGTGCCCGCCTCCACCGACACGCTGCGGATCCTCGTCTACAGCAACAACGCCCAAACCCGTGAACGCGTGATCCAGGCGCTGGGCAAACAGCTACACCCGGACCTGCCGGAGTTGAGCTACGTCGAGGTCGCGACCGGCCCGATGGTGATCCGCACTATGGACCAAGGCGGTATCGACCTGGTCATTCTCGACGGCGAGGCCAGTCCGGCCGGCGGCATGGGGATCGCCAAACAGCTCAAAGACGAACTCGAGACGTGTCCGCCGATCGTGGTGCTCACCGGCCGGCCCGACGATGCCTGGCTGGCGACGTGGTCGCGCGCCGAGGCCGCAGTGCCGCACCCCATCGACCCGATTGTGTTGGGACGCACCGTGCTCGGGCTACTGCGCTCTCCGGCGCGGTAAGTCTGCTTGCGGTCGGCGGCCCCCTGCCGACGAGCAATGCGGAAATTGGCGGTCTGCCGTTCGTCACAGGGACCCCTGCGGTGGCCAGGTCGCTGAGGTCGTCCGTCGCCGGGCACAACTCGATATCGCATGAGTTATATCGAGTTGAAGAATCCATGGTTGCCTTCGCGGGGACAACCGTGGCTGATGAGACGGATGGGGCTACACGCGTGGTAGCCACGTTCCGGCGCGATCTGCCCGCAACAATCGGAACTCGGCGGGGTCGCCGCCGGTAGTTAAAACCCCGACCCCGGCCACGTGCGCCGACGGTCGCGACGCTATGTTGAAGGTCACTGTGGCGGCTCAAACACCTGGTCCGTCACAGCAGCCCGGTCACCCGCCCGGCCGCTGCGCGCGGCCCGTACGACGGATCATGGAGCGAGTTGAACGTCTACATACCCATCTTGGTGTTGGGTGCGATCGCGACGGCGTTTGCTGTGGTTTCGGTGGCGATCGCCAGCCTGGTCGGCCCGTCGCGATATAACCGCTCGAAGCAGGCGGCCTATGAATGCGGGATCGAGCCGGCCGACAGCGCGGTCAGTGGCCGGCAGGCGACCAGTGGGCAGCGATTCCCGGTGAAGTATTACCTGACCGCAATGTTGTTCATCGTGTTCGACATCGAGATCGTGTTCCTTTATCCCTGGGCGGTGAGTTTCGACGCTTTGGGGTTGTTCGCGCTGGTCGAGATGGTGGTGTTCATGCTGACGGTTTTCGTGGCGTATGCCTATGTGTGGCGCCGCGGCGGCCTGACGTGGGATTGAGGTAGGACGTGGGCCTGGAAGAACAGCTGCCCGGTGGGATTTTGCTGTCCACCGTGGAGAAGGTGGCGGGTTATGTCCGCAAGAACTCGTTGTGGCCGGCGACCTTCGGGTTGGCGTGCTGCGCGATCGAGATGATGGCCACCGCCGGGCCGCGTTTCGATTTGGCCCGGTTCGGGATGGAGCGGTTCTCGGCCACCCCCCGGCAGGCCGATCTGATGATCGTGGCGGGCCGCGTGAGCCAGAAGATGGCGCCGGTGTTGCGTCAGATCTATGACCAGATGGCCGAGCCTAAGTGGGTCTTGTCGATGGGCGTGTGCGCCTCGTCAGGCGGGATGTTCAACAACTACGCGATCGTGCAGGGCGTAGACCATGTTGTGCCGGTGGACATCTACCTGCCCGGCTGCCCACCTCGCCCGGAGATGTTGCTATACGCGATTCTCAAGCTGCACGAGAAGATTGCCGAAATGCCGTTGGGTGTCAACCGCGAACAGGCCATCGCCGAGGCCGAGCAGGCAGCGCTCGCGGCGCGACCCACCATCGAGATGCACGGGTTGCTGCGATGAGCTCACCACGGCAGGACCCGCAGGAGGCGACCACCCGCGCCGGATCGACCGCGGAGGTGGTCGACGTGCGCCGCGGCATGTTCGGGGTGCAAGGCACCGGCGACACGTCCGGATACGGGAGGCTGGTGCGCGAGGTCGCCCTGCCCGGCGGCAGCCCCCGGCCATATGGCGGCTATTTCGACGACATCGCCGACCGGCTGGCCGAGGCGCTCAAGGGCGACGACCTCGAATTCGACGACGCCATCGAGAAAGTCGTGGTGTACCGCAACGAGCTGACCCTGCACGTGCGTCGGGAGCGGCTGGTGCAAGTCGCGCGGCGGTTGCGTGACGAGCCGGAGTTGCGCTTCGAGCTGTGCCTGGGCGTGTCCGGCGTGCATTACCCGCACGAAACCGATCGCGAGCTGCACGCGGTATATCCCCTGCAGTCGATCACCCACAACCGTCGGCTGCGGCTGGAAGTGGCTGCGCCGGACAATGATCCGCACATCCCGTCGCTGTACGAGGTGTATCCGACCAACGACTGGCACGAGCGCGAAACCTATGACTTCTTCGGGATCATCTTCGACGGTCACCCGTCGCTGACCCGCATCGAGATGCCTGATGACTGGCATGGGCACCCACAGCGCAAGGACTATCCATTAGGCGGAATTCCGGTGGAATACAAGGGCGCACAGATCCCTCCGCCCGACGAGCGCAGGGGATACAACTGATGACCGAAACCGTCGTGGTCGCCGGCGGGCAGGACTGGAACGAGATCGTCGAAGCCGCCCGCAACGCCGATCCCGGTGAACGCATTGTGGTCAACATGGGTCCCCAGCACCCGTCCACGCATGGGGTGCTGCGGCTGATCCTGGAAATCGAGGGTGAGACCGTCACCGAGGTCCGCTGCGGAATCGGCTACCTGCACACCGGAATTGAGAAGAACCTGGAGTACCGCTATTGGACCCAGGGTGTGACCTTCGTGACCCGAATGGATTATCTGTCACCGTTTTTCAACGAGACGGCGTTCTGCCTGGGAGTGGAGAAGCTGCTGGGCATCACCGATGAGATACCCGAGCGCGTCAACGTCATCCGGGTGATGATGATGGAGCTCAACCGGATCTCGTCGCATTTGGTCGCGTTGGCCACCGGCGGCATGGAACTGGGCGCGATGACCGCGATGTTCATCGGCTTCCGGGGGCGCGAGTACATCCTCAACATCTTCGAATTGATCACCGGTCTGCGGATGAATCACGGCTATATCCGTCCGGGCGGGGTGGCTCAGGACCTGCCGCCCGACGCCGTCGACAAGATCGCTGAATTCCTCAACCAATTGCGCCAGCCGCTGAAGGAATTGGGTGAGCTGCTCAACGAGAACGCCATCTGGAAAGCCCGCACCCAGGACATCGGCTATCTGGACCTCGCTGGATGCATGGCCCTGGGTGTCACGGGCCCGATTCTGCGCTCCACCGGGTTGCCACACGACCTGCGCAAGAGCGAACCCTATTGCGGCTACGAGAACTACGAGTTCGATGTGATCACCGACGAGGGATGTGATGCCTACGGGCGCTACATCATTCGCGTCAAGGAGATGTGGGAGTCGGTCAAGATCGTCGAGCAGTGCCTGGACAAGTTGCGGCCCGGTCCGACCATGGTCGAAGACCGCAAGATCGCCTGGCCGGCCGACCTGAAGGTGGGCCCCGACGGCATGGGCAACTCACCGGAGCACATCGCCAAGATCATGGGCAGCTCGATGGAGGCGCTGATCCACCACTTCAAGCTGGTCACCGAGGGCATTCGGGTGCCGCCGGGCCAGGTGTACGTGGCGGTCGAATCACCACGAGGCGAGCTCGGCGTGCACATGGTCAGCGACGGCGGGACCCGCCCCTACCGGGTGCACTATCGCGATCCCTCGTTCACCAACCTGCAGGCGGTCGCCGCGATGTGCGAAGGCGGGATGGTGGCGGACTTGATCACGGCGGTCGCCAGCATCGACCCGGTGATGGGCGGGGTGGACCGATGACGGGACCCCAAGGTCAGCCGGTGTTCATCCGGTTGGGCCCGCCGCCGGATGAGCCGAACCAGTTTGTGGTGGAGGGTGCCCCGCAGTCCTATCCGCCCGACGTGCGGGCCCGGCTGGAGGTTGACGCCAAAGAGATCATGGGCCGCTACCCCGAAAAGCGCTCGGCGCTGCTGCCGCTACTGCATCTGGTGCAGTCCGAGGACTCCTACCTGACACCTGCCGGCTTGGAGTTCTGCTCCGAGCTGCTGGGACTGACCGGGGCCGAGGTGTCGGCGGTGGCCAGCTTCTACACCATGTACCGTCGCGGCCCCACTGGCAACTACCTGGTCGGCGTGTGCACCAACACGCTGTGCGCCGTGATGGGCGGTGACGCCATCTTCGAGAGCCTCAAGGAACATCTCGGCATCGGCAACGACGAGACGACCGACGACGGGACCGTCACCCTGCAGCACATCGAATGCAACGCGGCCTGCGACTACGCACCCGTGGTAATGGTCAACTGGGAATTCTTCGACAACCAAACCCCGGAATCCGCACGCGAACTCGTCGACTCGCTGCGCTCCGGACAGCCCAAGGAGCCCACCCGCGGCGCCCCGCTGTGCGCCTTCCGGGAGACCTCGCGCATCCTGGCCGGCTTACCCGACCCGCGGCCCGATCAAGGCCAGGGCGGTGCCGGCGCGGCCACGCTGGCCGGACTGCGGGTCGCTCGGGAACACGGCATGGAGGCACCGGAGCCACCGACCGCGGCCGAGAACAAGTCGCAGGAGCAGTCATGAGCTCCCAGGCCACCCCGCTGACCCCGGTGATCACCCGCTACTGGGACGACCCCGAGGCGTGGAGCCTGGCGACCTATCAACGGCACGACGGCTATCAGGCCCTGGCGAAGGCCCTGAAGATGGAGCCCGACGAGGTGCTGGGCACCGTGAAGGACTCCGGGCTGCGCGGGCGCGGCGGCGCGGGGTTCTCGACGGGGACGAAGTGGTCGTTCATCCCGCAGGGCGACACCGGCCCCGCCGCCAAGCCGCACTACCTGGTGGTCAACGCCGACGAGTCGGAACCCGGTACGTGCAAAGACATTCCGCTGATGCTGACCACACCGCATGTGCTCATCGAAGGCGTCATCATCGCGTCCTACGCGATCCGCGCCAACCACGCCTTCATCTATGTGCGCGGCGAGGTGCTGCCGGTGCTGCGGCGGCTGCAGAACGCGGTGGCCGAGGCGTATCAGGCCGGCTTCCTGGGCCGCGATATCAACGGTTCGGGCTTCGACCTGGAGTTGGTGGTGCACGCCGGTGCCGGTGCCTACATCTGCGGCGAGGAGACCGCGCTGCTGGACTCGCTGGAGGGCCGGCGCGGCCAGCCGCGGCTACGGCCGCCCTTCCCCGCCGTGGCCGGCCTCTACGGCTGCCCGACGGTGATCAACAACGTCGAGACGATCGCCAGCGTGCCGCCGATCATTCTCTACGGCGTGGACTGGTTCCGCTCCATGGGCAGCGAGAAATCGCCTGGCTTCACGCTGTATTCGCTGTCCGGACACGTCACCCGTCCCGGCCAGTACGAGGCACCGCTGGGCATCACGTTGCGTGAGCTGCTCGACTACGCCGGCGGCGTGCGCGCCGGGCATCGGCTCAAGTTCTGGACGCCGGGCGGATCGTCGACGCCGCTGCTCACCGATGAGCACCTCGACGTCCCCCTGGACTACGAGGGGGTCGGGGCGGCCGGCTCGATGCTGGGCACCAAGGCGCTGGAGATCTTCGACGAAACCACCTGTGTGGTCCGTGCGGTGCGGCGCTGGACCGAGTTCTACAAGCATGAGTCGTGCGGTAAATGCACCCCGTGCCGGGAGGGCACCTTCTGGCTGGACAAGATCTACGAGCGGCTGGAAACCGGCAAGGGCACCCACGAGGACATCGACAAGCTGTCGGACATCTCCGACACCATTTTGGGAAAGTCGTTCTGCGCCTTGGGGGATGGCGCCGCGAGCCCGGTGATGTCGTCGATCCAGTATTTCCGCGACGAGTACGTCGCCCACGTCGAAGGCGGCGGATGCCCGTTCGACCCCCGAGACTCCATGCTGACGCCGAACGGAAAGGGCTCATGACACAGGCCGCCAAGACCGAGACCGGCGACCCCAAGGACGGCGACGCGCGTCCGCCGGAGATGGTGACGCTCACCATCGACGACATCGAAATCAGCGTTCCCAAAGGCACTTTGGTGATCCGCGCGGCCGAACTGATGGGCATCCAGATCCCCAGGTTCTGCGACCATCCACTGCTTGATCCGGTCGGAGCGTGCCGGCAGTGCCTGGTGGAAGTTGAGGGCCAGCGCAAACCGCTGGCGTCGTGCACCACCGTTTGCACCGACGACATGGTGGTGCGCACGCAGCTGACCTCGCAGGCCGCCGACAAGGCGCAGCACGGCGTGATGGAGCTGCTGTTGATCAACCATCCGCTGGACTGCCCGATGTGCGACAAGGGCGGCGAATGCCCGTTGCAGAACCAGGCAATGTCCAACGGGCGCGCCGAGTCTCGCTTCACCGACGTCAAGCGCACGTTCGCCAAGCCGATCAACATCTCCTCGCAGGTGCTGCTGGACCGCGAGCGCTGCATCCTGTGCGCTCGGTGCACCCGGTTCTCCGAGCAGATCGCCGGAGATCCGTTCATCGACATGCAGGAGCGGGGCGCGCTGCAGCAGGTCGGCATTTACGCCAACGAGCCGTTCGAGTCCTACTTCTCGGGTAACACGGTGCAGATCTGCCCGGTGGGTGCGCTGACCGGGACGGCGTACCGGTTCCGGGCGCGCCCGTTCGACCTGGTGTCCAGCCCCAGCGTGTGCGAGCACTGCGCGTCGGGCTGCGCGCAGCGCACCGACCATCGTCGCGGCAAGGTGTTGCGCCGCCTGGCCGGTGACGATCCCGAGGTCAACGAAGAGTGGAACTGCGACAAGGGCCGGTGGGCGTTCACGTACGCGACCCAGCCCGACGTGATCACCACTCCCCTGGTCCGGGATGCTGACGGTGCCCTGCAACCCGCGTCGTGGGCGCACGCCATGGCCGTTGCGGCTCAAGGACTTGCGGCCGCGCGCGGCCGCAGCGGTGTGCTGGTCGGTGGGCGGGCGACCTGGGAGGACGCCTACGCGTACGCCAAGTTCGCCCGAATCGTATTGGGCACCAACGATATTGATTTCCGCGCCCGGCCGCACTCGGCGGAGGAAGCCGACTTTTTGGCGGCCCGCATCGCCGGCCGGCCGGTCACAGTCAGCTACAGCGACCTGGAATCGGCGCCGGTGGTGCTGCTGGTCGGCTTCGAGCCCGAAGAGGAATCGCCGATCGTGTTCCTGCGGCTGCGCAAGGCGGCCCGCAAACACAAGATGCCGGTGTACGCGGTCGCGCCGTTTGCGACCCGCTCGCTGACGAAGATGAACGGGCGGCTGCTCATGACCGCTCCCGGCGCCGAGCCGGCGACGCTGGACTCACTGGCCACCGGCGAAACGGGTGACCTGCTGGCCAAGCCCGGCGCGGTCATCCTGGTTGGCGAGCGCCTGGCCACGGTGCCGGGCGGATTGTCTGCCGCCGCCCGGCTAGCGGACACCACCGGTGCTCGGCTGGCCTGGGTACCGCGGCGCGCCGGCGAGCGGGGCGCGCTGGAGGCCGGCGCGCTGCCGACGCTGCTGCCCGGCGGCCGCCCCGTGGCCGACGAGGCGGCGCGCGCTCAGGTCAGCGCCGCGTGGCATGTCTCCGAATTGCCTTCCGCGGCAGGGCGGGACGCCGACGGCATCCTGGCCGCTGTGCGCGACGGAAGCCTGGGCGCGTTACTGGTCGGCGGCGTCGAGCCGGACGACTTCGCCGACCCCGACGCGGTGTTGGCCGCGCTGGACGCGGCCGGCTTCGTGGTCAGCCTGGAGCTGCGCCACGGTGCCGTCACCGAACGCGCCGACGTCGTATTCCCGGTCGCCTCCACATCGCAGAAGGCCGGCACCTTCGTCAACTGGGAGGGCCGCTACCGCGGCTTCGCGCCCGCCCTGCGGGGTACCACCCAACAAGCCGCCCAGTCCGACCACCGGGTGCTTGACGCGCTGGCCGACGAACTGGGCGTCTACCTGGGCTTCTCCACCTTCGACACGGCTCACCAGGAATTGTCCGCGCTCGGCAACTGGGACGGCAGCTACGCCGCGACCCCACAGGTCACCGCTCCGGAACCACCCCAGCCCGGATCCGGAGAGGCGGTGTTGACCGGGTGGCGGCAACTGCTCGACGCCGGCCGGCTGCAGGATGGCGAGCCATATCTGGCCGGTACCGCACGAGCGGCGGTAGCGCGGTTGTCCCCCGACACCGCCGCCGAGATCGGCGCCGGCGACGGCGACGAGGTCACGGTCAGCACGCCGCACGGCTCGATCACGCTGCCGCTGGCCATCACCGATATGCCCGACCGGGTGGTGTGGCTGCCGCTGAACTCACCGGGCTCGGCAATGCACCGGCAATTGGGCGTGACGCTGGGCAGCATCGTGAAAATCGGGGTGAGCTCATGAACCTGAACGCTTTTGGACACGACCCCTGGTGGCTGGTGCTGGGCAAGGCGGTAGCCATCTTCGCCTTTTTGATGCTGACGGTGCTGGTAGCGATTCTGGCCGAGCGTAAGTTGCTGGGCCGCATGCAGTTGCGGCCCGGCCCCAACCGGGTCGGTCCCAAAGGTGCGTTGCAGAGCCTGGCCGACGGCATCAAGCTGGCGCTCAAGGAAAGCATCACTCCCGGTGGCATCGACAAGTTCGTTTATTTTGCGGCGCCGGTCATTTCGGTGATTCCCGCGTTCACCGCGTTCGCCTTCATCCCGTTCGGCCCGGAGGTGTCGGTGTTCGGCTACCGCACCCCGTTGCAGCTGACCGATCTGCCGGTGGCGGTGCTGTTCATCCTGGGGCTGTCAGCGATCGGCGTGTACGGCATCGTGCTGGGCGGCTGGGCGTCGGGTTCCACCTATCCGCTGTTGGGCGGGGTACGTTCCACCGCACAGGTCATCTCCTATGAGGTCGCGATGGGGCTGTCGTTCGCGACGGTGTTCCTTTTCGCGGGCAGCATGTCCACCTCGAAGATCGTGGCCGCGCAATCCGGGGTCTGGTACGTCTTCCTGCTGCTGCCGTCGTTCGTGGTGTACCTGATCTCGATGGTGGGCGAAACCAACCGAGCACCTTTCGATTTGCCCGAAGCCGAGGGCGAGTTGGTGGCGGGCTTCCACACCGAGTACTCCTCGTTGAAGTTCGCCATGTTCATGCTCGCCGAATACGTCAACATGACCACGGTGTCGGCGCTGGCCGCGACCATGTTCCTCGGCGGCTGGCACGCCCCCTGGCCGCTGAACATGTGGGCCGGAGCCAACTCCGGCTGGTGGCCGTTGATCTGGTTCGTCGCCAAGGTATGGACCTTCATGTTCATCTACTTCTGGCTGCGGGCCACCCTGCCCCGGCTGCGCTACGACCAGTTCATGGCGCTGGGCTGGAAGCTGCTGATCCCGGTCTCGCTGGTCTGGGTGATGATCGCCGCGGTCATCCGCACCTTGCGCAATCAGGGCTACCCGCATTGGACCCTGCTGCTGGTGATCAGCAGCGTCGTCGTCGCGGCCGCGCTGGTGTTCTCGCTGCGCCGCCCGTTCGGGGTAACCAGCCCACGCGCCCGGGCCAGGGCGCTGGCCAAGCAGCACCGAGAAAGGGCCGAAAGGATCAGCGCCGCAGCGCCATTCCCGACGCCGCCGCTGCCGGCGCAGCAAGCGAGCAAGGAGACCATAGGTGCCTAAATTCCTGGACGCCGTTGCAGGCTTCGGCGTGACGTTCGGATCGATGTTCAAAAAGACCGTCACCGAGGAGTATCCGGAGAAGCCGGGCCCGGTCGCGCCCCGTTACCACGGCCGTCACCAGCTCAACCGCTACCCCGACGGTTTGGAGAAATGCATCGGCTGCGAATTGTGCGCCTGGGCATGCCCGGCCGACGCGATCTACGTCGAAGGCGCGGATAACACCGAAGAGCAACGGTTTTCCCCCGGTGAACGCTATGGGCGGGTCTACCAGATCAACTATTTGCGCTGCATCGGCTGCGGCCTGTGCATCGAAGCCTGCCCCACCCGGGCGCTGACCATGACCAATGACTACGAGATGGCCGACGACAACCGCGCCGACCTGATCTACGAAAAAGACCGGCTCCTGGCCCCGCTGCAACCGGGGATGACCCCGCCCCCGCATCCGCGAGCGCCCGGCGCCACCGACAAGGACTACTACCTGGGCAACGTGACCGCGCAGGGTCTGCGCCAGCCGCAGAGCGCCGGACTACAGGCCGGATCCGAAGCCGGAGAAGACCAGTGATCGTCACACTTGCCACCGACACCATCGTCCGCACCTCCACCGGTGAGGCGGTGGCGTTCTGGGTGCTCGGCGCGGTGGCGCTGATCGGCGCGGTCGGCGTGGTGCTGTCGGTCAACGCCGTCTACTCGGCGATGTTCTTGGCGATGACGATGATCGTGTTGGCGGTGTTCTACATGATCCAGGACGCCCTGTTCCTGGGCGTCGTCCAGGTGGTGGTCTACACCGGCGCGGTCATGATGCTGTTTTTGTTCGTGCTCATGCTGATCGGCGTGGATTCGGCGGAGTCGCTGAAGGAAACGCTGCGCGGGCAGCGGGTGGCCGGGGTGCTGACCGGGGTCGGGTTCGGGATCCTACTGGTCGCCGCCATCGGCAACGTGGCCACCGGGGGCTTCGTCGGGATGACGACCGCGAACGCCTATGGCAACGTCGAAGGGCTTGCGTTGCTGATCTTTTCGCGTTACCTGTGGGCATTCGAGCTGACCAGCGCCCTGCTGATCGCCGCCGCCGTCGGAGCGATGGTGCTGGCCCACCGGGAACGCTTCGAGCGCCGCAAGACCCAGCGCGAACTCGCCCAGGAGCGGTTCCGTCCCGGCGGGCGGCCCACCCCGCTCCCCAATCCCGGTGTCTACGCGCGTCGCAACGCGGTCGACGTGGCCGCCCTGCTGCCCGACGGCTCGTACTCGGGATTGTCGGTCTCCAAGATTCTGCGCACCCGCGGCGCCGACGGCCTGGAAGTGGAGGCGACGCCGCAGGCTCAAGCAGACACCGCCGCCGAACAAGAACCGCAACCCGTCCAGGGCGGTGCGTCATGAACCCGGCCAACTACCTTTACCTTTCGGCGCTGTTATTCACCATCGGCGCCGCCGGTGTGCTGTTGCGGCGCAACGCCATCGTGATGTTCATGTGCGTCGAGCTGATGCTCAATGCCGTCAATTTGGCGTTCGTCACCTTCGCCCGGATGCACGGGCACCTGGACGGCCAGATGATCGCGTTCTTCACCATGGTGGTCGCCGCCTGTGAGGTCGTCGTCGGCCTGGCGATCATCATGACGATTTTCCGTGCCCGCAAATCGGCGTCCGTCGACGACGCGAACCTACTCAAAGGCTAAAAACGCCAACATGACTCATTACACCTGGCTGCTGGTGGCGTTGCCGCTGGCAGGTGCTGCGATCTTGCTGTTCGGCGGCAGACGCACCGATGCCTGGGGGCATTGGCTGGGTTGCGCCGCCGCCCTGTCGGCGTTCGGGGTCGGCGCCACCCTGCTCGCCGGCATGCTCGGGCGCGACGTGGCGGACCGCGCCATCCACCAGACGGTGTTCAGCTGGATTCCGGTCGGTCAGCTGCAGGTCGACTTCGCGCTGCAGATCGACCAGTTGTCAATGTGTTTCGTGCTGTTGATCACCGGCGTCGGCTCGTTGATCCACATCTATTCGGTCGCCTACATGGCCGAGGACCCGGACCGGCGAAGGTTTTTCGGCTACCTCAACCTGTTTCTGGCCTCGATGCTGCTGCTGGTCGTCGCCGACAACTACGTGCTGCTCTACGTCGGCTGGGAGGGCGTCGGCCTGGCGTCCTATCTGCTGATCGGGTTCTGGTATCACAAGCCATCGGCTGCCACCGCGGCCAAGAAGGCGTTCGTGATGAACCGGGTCGGGGACGCCGGTCTCGCGCTGGGCATGTTCCTGATGTTCAGCACCTTCGGCACCCTGTCCTACGCGGGGGTGTTCGCCGCCGCCCACGGAGCCTCGCACGGCGCGCTGACCGCGATGGGGCTGCTGTTGCTGCTGGGCGCGTGCGCCAAGTCCGCGCAGGTGCCGCTGCAAGCCTGGCTGGGTGACGCGATGGAGGGCCCCACCCCGGTGTCGGCCTTGATCCACGCCGCAACCATGGTGACCGCCGGTGTCTACCTGATCGTGCGGTCCAACCCGCTCTACAACCTGTCGCCGGACGCGCAATTGGCGGTTGTCACCGTCGGCGCCGTGACCTTGCTGTTCGGTGCCATCATCGGGTGCGCCAAGGACGACATCAAACGCGCGCTGGCGGCGTCGACGATCAGCCAGATCGGCTACATGGTGCTGGCTGCCGGTCTGGGCCCGGCCGGCTACGCGTTCGCGATCATGCACCTGCTCACCCACGGGTTCTTCAAGGCCGGCCTGTTCCTCGGGTCCGGGGCGGTGATCCACGCCATGCACGAAGAACAGGACATGCGCCGTTACGGTGGCCTGCGCGCGGCGTTGCCCGTCACCTTCGCCACGTTCGGGCTGGGCTATCTGGCGATCATCGGGGTGCCCCCGTTCGCCGGCTTCTGGTCCAAGGACGCCATCATCGAGGCCGCCCTGGGCGCCGGCGACACCCACGGCTACGTGCTGGGTGGGGCGGCACTGCTGGGCGCGGGCATCACCGCGTTCTATATGACGCGCGTGATGCTCATGACCTTCTTCGGCGAAAAGCGTTGGGCCCCAGGACTACACCCGCATGAGGCACCCGGTCTCATGACCTGGCCGATGATCCTGCTGGCCGTCGGCTCGGTGTTCTCCGGCGGGCTGTTCATGGCCGGCGGCAGTTTGCAGCACTGGCTCGAACCGGTCGTCGGTGTACATGAAGAGGTGCCTCATGCCGTTCCGCGGCTGGTCATCACCGGGCTCGCCCTGGCCGTCGTCGCCATCGGAATCGTGGTGGCCTACCGGATGTACGGCGGCAAGGTGGAAATCCCCCGGGTGGCCCCGGTCCAAGTCTCCGTGCTGACCACCGCCGCACGCGCCGACCTGTACGGCGATGCGTTCAACGAGGAGGTGTTCATGCGCCCTGGTGGGCAGCTGACCAACGGGCTGGTCGCGGTCGACAACGCGGGTGTGGACGGCTCGGTCAACGCGCTGGCGGCGCTGGTGAGCCGGACCTCGAACCGGCTGCGGCGCATGCAAACCGGCTTCGCGCGCAACTACGCGTTGTCGATGCTGGCCGGCGCGGCCCTGGTGGTCGCTCTCCTGCTGGCGGTGCAGCTGTGGTGAGCGGCAACATCCCGTGGCTGAGCGTGCTCTGGCTGGTGCCGCTGGCCGGTTCCGTGCTGATCATCCTGCTGCCCCCGGCATTGCGGCAGTTCGCCAACTGGACCGGCCTGTTCGTCAGTGGTCTGACCCTCGCGGTGGCCATCGTCATCACGATCGGCTTCGACACCACCGACGGCGCCCCGTACCAGTTCGTCGAAAGCCATAGGTGGATACCGGCATTCGGTGCCGGCTACACGCTCGGCGTGGATGGCATCGCGGTGGTGCTGGTGATCCTGACCGCGGTGCTGGTCCCGCTGCTGCTGGTGGCCGGCTGGCACGACGGAGACGGCGAGCGCCCCCGCGGGGTGCACGCCTATGTCGCCCTGACGCTGGCCATCGAGTCGATGGTGCTGATCTCCGTCGTGGCGCTGGACGTGCTGCTGTTCTACGTGTTCTTCGAGGCCATGCTGGTCCCGATGTATTTCCTGATCGGCGGCTTCGGCCAAGGCGCCGGGCGGTCGCGCGCCGCGGTGAAGTTCTTGCTGTACAACCTGTTCGGCGGCTTGATCATGCTGGCGGCGGTGATCGGACTGTATGTGGTGACCGCGCAGCACGTCGGCACCTTCGACTTCCGACAGATCGTCACCGGGTTCCGGATGGGCTACTACCGCGCGGACCCCGCGGTGATCAAGGCACTGTTCCTGGGCTTCATGTTCGCGTTCGCCATCAAGGCCCCGCTGTGGCCACTTCACCGCTGGCTACCCGACGCCGCGGTCGAGTCCACACCGGCCACCGCGGTGCTGATGATGGCGGTGATGGACAAGGTCGGCACGTTCGGCATGCTGCGCTACTGTCTGCAGCTATTCCCAGACGCCTCAACATATTTCCGTCCCCTGATCGTCGCGCTGGCGATCATCGGAGTGATCTACGGCGCAGTCGTCGCGATCGGCCAAACCGACATGATGCGGCTGATCGCCTACACCTCGATCTCACACTTCGGCTTCATCATCGCCGGCATCTTCGTGATGACGACCCAGGGACAAAGCGGCTCGACGCTGTACATGCTCAACCACGGCCTGTCCACCGCGGCGGTGTTCTTGATCGCGGGCTTCCTGATAGCCCGGCACGGCAGCCGGACCATCTCCGATTACGGCGGGGTACAGAAGGTGGCCCCGCTTCTGGCCGGCACCTTCCTGGTTTCCGCCATGGCAACCTTGTCGCTGCCCGGCCTTGCCCCGTTCATCAGCGAATTCCTGGTGCTGCTGGGCACTTTCAACCGCTACTGGCTGGCGGCTGCCTTCGGCGTCACCGCGCTGGTGCTGTCGGCCATCTACATGCTGTGGCTGTATCAGCGGATGATGACCGGGCCGGTGGCCAACGGCAACGAACGGATCCGTGATCTGGTGGGTCGCGAAATGGTGGTCGTGGCACCGCTTATCGCGCTGCTGCTGGTGCTCGGGGTCTACCCCAAACCGGTACTGGACATCATCAACCCCGCGGTAGCCAACACCATGAGCACCATCGGCCAGCAAGATCCCGCGCCGCGCGTGCCGCCGGGTCAGGCCGCACCCCGCCCAGCCGAAGGACCGCGCCGATGACTCTGCCCAGCCCCAGCGTCGAATATTTTCTGCTGTGCCCGATGCTCATCGTCTTCGGGGTTGCGGTGGTCGGGGTGCTGGTGGAAGCGTTCCTGCCGCGGCGGGCGCGCTATCTGGCGCAGGTCATACTTGCTCTCGGCGGTCTGATCGCGGCGTTCGTCGACGTCATCCTGGTGGCCAGGTCGCTGCCGGCGTCCGGTCGCTCCGCGGTGTTGGGCGCCGTGGCCATTGATCGCCCGACCTTGTTCCTGCAGGGCACCGTCCTGCTCGTTGCGGTGCTGGCGATCATCTTCATCGCCGAGCGCAACGTCCGTGCAGCGGGGCAAACCGCCGCCACCAAAGAGGCTGTCGCGGTGGGGCATTCGGGCGCCCTGGATTCGTTCACTCCGCAGGCATCCGCAGTTCCCGGCAGCGAAACCGAACGCGAGGCGGAGCGCGCCGGAGCGGCCCAGACGGAGCTGTTCCCATTGGCGATGTTGTCGGTCGGCGGCATGATGGTGTTCCTCGCGTCCAACGACCTGTTGACGATGTTCGTTGCGCTGGAAGTTCTCTCGCTACCCCTGTACCTGATGTGCGGGCTGGCCCGCCACCGCCGCCTGCTCTCGCAGGAAGCCGCCATGAAGTACTTCCTGCTGGGCGCGTTCTCGTCTGCCTTCTTCCTCTACGGTGTGGCACTGCTGTACGGCGCCACGGGCACCCTGACCCTGCCGCTGATCCGCAAAGCGCTTGCGGCGCACGGCGATTCCTCACTGGCGCTGACGGGGGTCGCGTTACTATCGGTCGGGCTGCTGTTCAAGGTCGGCGCGGTGCCCTTCCACTCCTGGATTCCCGACGTCTACCAGGGCGCGCCCACCCCGATCACCGGGTTCATGGCCGCGGCCACCAAGACCGCCGCGTTCGGCGCGCTGCTGCGGGTGGTCTATGTGGCCTTACCGCCGCTGCACGACCAGTGGCGACCGGTGCTGTGGGCGATTTCGATCCTGACCATGACGGTGGGCACCATCACCGCGGTGAACCAGACCGACGTCAAGCGGATGCTGGCCTATTCGTCGGTCGCTCATGTCGGTTTCATCCTCACCGGCGTGATCGCCGACACCCCGGCAGGGCTGTCATCGACGTTGTTCTACTTGGTCGCCTACAGCTTCAGCACCGTCGGCGCGTTCGCCATCGTCGGCCTGATCCGCAACGCCGACGGCGTCGAGGACGCCGACCTGTCCCACTGGGCCGGGCTCGGGCAGCGCTCACCCATTGTGGGCGTGATGATGTCGATGTTCCTGCTTGCCTTCGCCGGCATCCCGCTGACCAGTGGGTTCGTCAGCAAGTTCGCGGTGTTCAAGGCCGCCGCCGAGGGCGGCGCCGTGCCGCTGGTGGTTGTCGGTGTGGTGGCCAGTGGGGTGGCCGCGTACTTCTACGTGCGGGTGATCGTGCTGATGTTCTTCACCGAGGGATCCGACGACACACCGTACGTTTACGCGCCGGGCATCTTGAGTAAGGCCGCCATCGCGGTATGTGCAGCAGTCACAGTGGTTTTGGGCATTTTCCCGCAGCCGGTGCTCGACCTGGCCAACCAGGCCGCCCAGTTGCTGCACTGAGCCGGTCGGTCGTCAAGCGGGGCCGAAGCAGATCCTGCAACGGGATTAGGTTGCCCGCCTTCTACTTTGGTGTCGAGGCTCTTTGGTGTCGAACAGGAGCGAAGACGTCACTCAATATACCTGGTCCGTACTGGTCGACAGGCCGTTGTCGCATGTCACGGTGACGTGCCAGGTCGTTCCTGTCTGGGGTCCAGGACGATCGAGCCTCGTCTCTGCCGAGCCGGTCACGGTGAAATTAACGGTGTCCGTGTAGTTCAGCGTGGTGGCGGGACCCGCGACCGCAACAGCCGTATAGACACAACCCACCGGAGGCTTGCCTGCGTTATTGGTAATCGACACGAAGGCGGGTATCCCACTGGGCCGGCCCTCGCCATACCATAACCTCAACTCCGAAGGCGGAGGAGGCGGCGGTGCCGCCGTCGGTGGTTGTGCCGCGGGGGGTGCCGCTGCGGGAGGTGCCGCCGGTGGTGGGGCTTCCGGCGCCGGGGGTGCCGTCGGATCCGGTGTCCACTCGTCGGTCGAAACGAGCGAAAAGCTCGTCGACCACGTGGCGCTCGTCCCCGTTGTGCCGCCAAGAGCCATGCCTGGCTCGCCCGGCGCCGACACGATAACGCCGACCGCAGCCGTTACCGCTGCAAGCGCAGGCGTAATGAGAATGCCAGGGCGCCGGTACCACGGAGCGCGAGCGCACCGGAGCTCGTTGGCTGGTGACCTTACGGCTGCCTCATCGGGACGCGAGTAGCTGTCGAACATTTTCGCGCACGCCTCCTCGGTCAATAGCCCCCAAGGCGGGGTTTGCCAAAGTATACGAGCTGCATGGACACGTTAGGGCATTATTCAAACAGGGCGCACTATTCAGTGATGGACGAGCCCGCCGCCGGCGGCATGACTTCAAAGTCCCGAGGATCGCTGTTTTGGCCGAACCGGCCGCCCCCGGGGCACGCGTCGTCGTGAGCTCGAGAATTCCGCGTACCGGATTTGCACCTCGAATGCGGTGAGCCGGTTATGGTAATCGTCTGATCTAACGATGCATTTGCTCGGGAGGGTCACAGTGGACGGGATGCCGTTCGGCCGATACCGACTCGTCGAGTTGCTGGGCCGTGGCGGTATGGGCGAAGTCTGGCGCGCCTACGACACCACCATCGGCCGGGTGGTGGCGCTGAAAGTGTTGCCCGCCAACCTCGCCGACGACGAGACCTTCCAGGAGCGCTTTCGCCGCGAGGCACGCGCGGCGGCCACCCTGGACGAGCCCCACGTCGTCCCCATCTATGACTTCGGTGAGATCGACGGCCGCCTGTACGTGACCATGCGGCTTATCGACGGCCATGACTTGCAAGCGATCCTGGCCGACGGGCCGCTGGAGCCGCTGCGCGCCGTCGCCATCATCGAGCAGGTCGCGTCGGCGCTGCACGCCGCACACCGAGCCGGGTTGGTGCACCGCGACGTGAAGCCGTCGAACATTCTGGTCGCCGAGGATGACTTCGCGTATCTAATCGATTTCGGCATTGCCCGCACCGTCGCGAACACCTCCGGACTCACCGACACCGGCAAGGTGATCGGCACCTGGGCCTACCTGGCACCGGAACGGCTGACCGACGGTCAGGTCGAGCCGCAGGCCGACATCTACGCGCTGACCTGCGTGCTCCACGAGTGTTTGACCGGCAGCCAACCGTTCCCCTCCAACAGCCTCGAACAACAGATCGCCGCGCACCTCTCGAAACCGCCGCCGCGCCCGTCGGTACTGCGTCATGAACTTCCCGACGACGTGGATTCCGTCATTGCGAAGGGGATGGCCAAGAACCCCGAGCAGCGCTACTCGACCACCCGGGAACTGGCCAAAGCCGCGCGGGAGGCGATCACCGACCCGATACCCCGGCCTCGCCTCGTGCTGCCGCCCAGACCCCCCACTGTGCTGCCACCTAGACCTCCGCAGCCCGCGAGCCGTGATACCACCCGCCTCGACCCTGTGGACATACGGCCGTCTCCGCCGTCCCCGCCCGTTGCCCCGTTGCAACCGGCCATGGGCGATTCGCTCTCGCGAGATGCAACCACGGAGATCACCCCGGCCACCGCCCCCAAGCTGTTCCAACCCGCTCCGGATGTCCCTCCCCCGACTGGCCCGGTTAAAAACCGCAAAGGTCGCGGCATCGCAATAGCGGCCGCACTAGTGGTGGTAGCCGCAGCCGTGGTCGTCGTCGCCGTAGCAGTGATTGGCCGCGGCGATGGCCGCAACTCGGTCGCCCCCAGCCCATCCGGCACCGCATTACCCAATAGCGGACCCTTCACCGGTGTATACCGCGTCGACTTCGGCTCGGAGAACACCCTTTTCGGAAAAGCTCTCGACAGCAGCACGGCAAGCAGTACCTTCAACGTTCGTTCAGCGTGCGGATCGAACGGCTGTGTGGCGGTGGCTCTCACTTCCGCACCGTCGGTGATCCAAAAGACGCTGGTGTTCGACGACGTAGGCGGGAACTGGCTCTCGGTGGGGGTCGCAAACGGAGTACCAAATTCTCTGTCGCCCGGATTTCTCAAGAGTTGTAAACAGGGCAACTTCGTCGATATCTGGGAAGTGATCACGTTACAGCCAAATCCTGACGGCACTCTGTCGGGCCAATACACCGCTGCCAATCAGCACGACTGCGGCGCCACACGAACCGTAACGTTCACCCGAACCGGAGACGTCGATGTCGGCAGTGTGCCCGACCCGGGAAGCCAAGCCCGACGGGTCGTAACGCCCGCCGAAGGTTTTCGCGGGCATTACCGCCGGACATTCACCTGGCCGGGCAGGCGCGCTCCGACCGTCAGCGAGACTAACGTCAAGACGCATTGTCTGCGCACGGGCGATCGCTGCCTGAGCTACTTCCACGACGCAAACAGCGCGGATGTGATGATTTTCGCCGACGGGAAGTGGACGTGGAACACCGACCACGACTACGACTGCTCACCCACGCAACGCACCCACAACACAGGCAATGCCGAATATCCGCTGCCGGCAGGTGCGCCGAATCCGATTATCCTTCTGACCGGACAAGGACACAGCGAAGTTCCGCCAGGCAACGCGTGCAGCGGTAGCTTCGACTTCCAAGCGAAATACGAGCGTATCGGCGACTAGTCCTGATGGTGGCGAC
>NZ_JCALCG010000007.1:0-260538 GCF_059812225.1 Mycobacterium sp. NGS66
CGCGATAACTGCGCCCACAACGGCTTTTTTAGTAAGGGGGTCCAAGCTTTTGAATTCCGTACAGGTCATAGTCAGAGCATTGGCTGGTGCAGCAGTGGGCGTAGATGCAGGTGTCGTCGTGGGTTCGGTGCCGCTGTCTCCTGCTGTCATGGTGACCGTGGGAGAAGGAATCATGCTCGTGGAGTCCGGCGACGGGCCGCTCGCCCGTGGGATGGGTGGTGTGGCTGTCGGGGAGTGCACACCACAGCCCGCAGCGGAAAGCGCATGCACGCTGAGCAGGATCGGTGCGATGAGACGCAATCGCAGCATAAGCGGGCATGTTATATCAGGCTCCCCGAAGCGAAGGTGGTGCGCAGCGATCACACCCATTCCGATCGCTGCTACCTGACAACCGTCCTCGCCAGACTTCGGCGCGGCCTGGGCGTCTCGATCACAGCGGCCGAGCTGCTAGGGTTCGGCGGCAGCCCGGATCGACTACTGCCCCTGGGCGTGCCGGCGCATGCCTACCACCGCTGTAAGGAGTGACGATGAGTGGCCCGCAGTCGCCGTTTGGTCCGGTGCCCTACCCAGAAAATGCCCCTTTCGGAGGGCATAGCCAGTTTGGCCCGCCGTACGGCCAAGCTGGCCAGGACGGCTTCGCGTATTACCAGCACCCGCCCTTCTACCCGAGTGGCTACCCACCACCGCCACCCCCTCCGCGGTTCCCGCCGCCCAAGCCGGAATACACCCGGTGGGTGATCGCCGGTATTGCCGCTTCCATCGTTGTTGCGTTGCTGGTCGCTGTGTTGGTGTGGAAGCTGGCCACGCGTTCACCGGCTGACACCGAAGCTCAAACGTCGACCACGTGGCCTAGCACGTCCGCGGCGCCAGCACCGAGCTCCTCGTCGCCGTCGATGCCGTCAACCGCGAGCATCCCGGGCCCGGCCGCGCCGCACGCTGGTAGCTGCAAAGGCCGGTCGGCTGGGCCAGGCCCGCAAACACCAGCGGGGTGGTCGACTGTTTTGAGCCCCCGTGGCCTGGTCTATGACGTGCCGCCCGGGTGGAAGGTCAACGAATGTACCTCCCTGGTCGGCTGGGAAAAGAAATGCTCGGACGGTCCGTTCGGCTACTGCCCGATTCGCGCGATGAGCGGCTCCGCCGAGCTTGCCAATCCGGCCTGCAAGGAGAACCTCGCTGTGACCGGTGTGCCGGGGGCCAGCACTGCCGACATCAACGAGGCGGTGCGCAGCGAGGGCGCACTGGTCAAGGACATTTACACCTCTGAGGACGGGGTGGTTCCAACCGTGAATCTCAGTTCACCACGCCCACTAACGGTGGGTGGCACTCCCGCTGTCGAAATCGTGGCGGCAGTGACCAACATCGGCCCGGGCAAGTGCAGCGCCCCGAGTGCACTACATGCGATGGTTGCCACCACGGTGCCAGATCAGCCCGGAACTGTGCTGTTCGTGGTGTCGATGAATCAGGGCAATCCTGGTGACCCGCCTGCGGAACTGGCTGACCAACTGATCGGAACTTTGCGCCGCGCTGCCTGAACGCCACAGCCGTTATTCGACCGTATGCGCTGGCGCACAAGGGACGTCGAAGCTAACAACTGGACCCACGTACACCGAATTTCGGATACTCCCGCGTTATCCCTCGCCGCTGAGTTGTCGGGGAGCGTCGTGCTGCCGGGAGTAGCGCCCTTTGGGCAGTACCGGCTCCTGCACTTGCGCGCCTGAATCGTCGTCTTTGACCTTTTAGGATGGGGTGGTGGTCGACGCGTCGATTCCAGATACTGCTCGGATCCTGGGATTGGTCCCTCACCCGGAGGGCGGCTGGTACCGGGAAACCTGGCGAAGCGACGTCGTCGTTGAGGTTCCTGGCCGGGGACATCAGCGTCCGAGTGGCACAGCCATCTACTTCTTGCTCGCGGCGGGTGAGGCGCGCACCTGCTGGCCAACAACAAAGACTTACTGGCCGCCCACATCCCCAACGGCCACGGCGGCTATGAGGGACTCGGCCAGCTCAACCCCGCACTGGTACAAACGGCGACCAAAAACCTCATCCCCTTCCTGGGCAACCTGGACGGAGTGCCCATCCCGGGCATCCAAAACGACGCGATCCGCGGGTTCACCAACGTCAACGACTTGAGCAACATGATCCAGGTGCTCGACTCCGACCCCGCCTCCGCCGAGGCGATCAACCGCGGCGCCGCGGCGTGGGAACAGCACTTCGCCCATAACTTCGGACTCACCGGTGACCCTGAACTGGGCCGCCACGCCGGCCAACTCACCCAAGCGGTCCATACCGCCGATAACGCCGAACTCGACGCGTTTAGAGCCAACAGCAACTGGGATGCCCTCCGCTCTTACCACGACCGCTCGGCACACTGGGACACCACCAAAGAAATCCTCAATGACGCCGCCGGATTCATCCCCGGCGGAAAGGCCGTCTCCCTCGTCCAAGATCTGGCCAACCTCGCCGCCGGCGAGGCCAAAGACGACATTCTCGGGCTTCCCGCAGACCCCACCAAACTGTCCGACACCGCCTGGGCCAAAGCCCTCGACAACACCAGCACCCTCTTCACCCAACTCGTGGACGGGCACTACCGCCAATTCAACATCGTGCAGGGCTACCTGGATGGACACCCCAGCGCGCTGGCACAATTCCAAAACTTCACCACCGCCGATGGTCGCATCGTCAATTTCGTCGACCCGAACGGAAAACTCAACTGGAACGCCGTAGTTAGAAATCAAGATGATTTCGACAGACTGTACGAGAGGCTTTCTTTGGCTAATGACCCCTCGGTGCACCTAGGTCAGGTGTGGGACAGTAAGGAACACGGCTATCAGAGCGGATTAACCGATCTCACCATCGGTCCCCTCCCTCTGTCCGCGCCCGAAGACGCCCGCCACCCCCCGACCCGATGACACACCGTTTTAAGCTTGCCCGCGAATCTGCGGTCGCGCTGGTCCTGCTGACCGGATGTGGGCATTCACCCCCACCACAGGCATCCACCACTCCCTCCGCCGCCGCCGGTTATCACCTGCCCGACACCATCCACTACTCGACTCACTGGGTCGCCACCCCCGCGCTGGACCTGATGAGCCCGGACGGCACCTTCATCCGCGCCTTCGCGGAAGGCATGCTCGTCCGTCTCTTCAACCTCGACAGCAGCAAAGGCTCCTACCCCGGATTCGTCCATGCCAACCAAACTGGCCGGGGGGAAAACGGCGGCGGCGGCGCCGTCTACGGATACGCCATGCACTGGGTTATCAATTTCACCGTCCAACCCGACAATTCCGTGATCGCCGATGTGTGCAGCTCTCAATCCATCACGCCGGACGGCAGCGAGTCCCCCGGCGGCGGCCTCGACGAAATTCGGTATGTCCGGGTCGGCACATCACCACCGGCCAATCAGAAAGGTCCCGCGCCTGCCCCAGTGGTGTCGGTTTTCGGGGATTGGTATGCCACCTTCTACAGCTATCCCGGCGACCACTACGATCCCAGTCCCTGCTTCCCCAGCGTGCCGCCGGTCGATAAGAGCCCCGTCTCAACACCGGGATGGCCCTCCCAAGAAAGCCTCTAACCGTGGCCGACACCTCTGATTTGCACCCGGACGTGCTCATCGCACTCAAAACCGGCAAACTCCCTGCCGGTGCACGCCGATCAGAAGATGAATCCGCCGATCAGCCAGACACCTCCCGTGCCAGCGAGCAAGAGCGATTCCGGCAGCTGTATCACGACATGGTCGAGGAACGAATCACCGATTGGCTCGACGACCATCCCGCCAACGGCAGAAGCATTCCACCAGAAGAACGAGAACGGATCGAGGACTACTGCCGCTCCCATGTGCAACACCAATGGGCCGCACACCTTCGCCGGCTTATGGACGACGACGAGCTGCTTTAACTGTGTCGTTTTGTTGCGGCTTAACTGTTCAGGCGCTGTTGGGGTGCCGCGCCGGAGCCGCAAACTGCAGCGCCGCCGCGAGCTGGGAGGCGAATCCCGGTCCGTCATTGACGAGCGCATAGCCCCCGGCGAGTCCGCCTTGGCCGCAGAGGAGCCGACGTCGCCGGACTTTTCGGCGGCGTGCCTCTCCGGTCGCGGTGTCCATTAGCTGGACGAGCTGGTGCGCTGTCCGTGGCGCGACACTGGTTAGCACTTCAAAGAAACGCGAGTTACCACAGACTGTCGATGACCAACGGCGATCCGCGCTCGTGGAAGCAATAGATAACGCCGTGGACAGACGGCGCGCAGGCGTCCTCGCATTCCTGCTTTAGGCCCGCTATTCCTACTTCTGCCTGCCATCGCCCTAGGAGTGAGCGCTGCCGTGGCGCTCGGCTCATTCCAGCGGCATTTCAGCGTGGACGAGTTCGAGGCAGTACAGGACTATAAACAAAATCCGAGCGGCCAACCGTAGCTTCACCATGGCCCTGCGTGGTCGTCTTCTCTACCGGGGCATGGCGGGAGACACGCCAGCCGCCATCGGCCGCAGCAAATCACATGCCGGGGTCGTGGACTGCTCCGAGCGGGTGCTTGCGTTAATGACAATGACATTGCCGTTTTGCAGATGGAACTCAAGACGGCAGTCGTGATCGGTCTTGTATGACTGATTGGCCTGCCGTCCATCGATGGTCACGACGCTGGCGTTCGGGTAGGGGGCTGATCCGAGCCCATGTTTCGCTGCGTAAGCCGCCCCGCTCCAGGTGGCGAAGGTGAGAGAGAGGTCTTTCGTGACCCGGTCACATGAGCGTGGATCGTCTCCCGATCCGTTTTGACTGTAGCCTCTCTCGAGTTCGTCCTTGCTAGGACTGACAAAGCCGGCTCGATGTTCAACGTCGGCCGAAAGACCGCCGCATACATCCCACTGCCCGTTCCTCATCGGTGTCGGTGGCGGGGAGGTGTTGGATGAGCGCCCGGGATGGCAGCCTGCGGCCACGGCGATGGCGATGATGGCGGCGGCGACACGGACGGTGCCTCTCATTTGCTGTGGCCGCCTTGGCCGTTCGTTGGCTGCAAGCAGACATGAGCCGTCGATCCGCATTGGTTCTCAGTCACTCTTTGGCCGTCCTGAAATCATGTGCTGGAAGCGGTGGAGATTGACTAACCTAACCCGGAACAAGATTCACTCCGTCGTGGACACGCGATTGCGCGTGTTGGTGGGATACGTACGGCAAAGGCGGGATCCAATGCCGAGTCGACTTCTTCCCTTGTCATCCAACAAACTTCGCGCGCTCGTGTGCTCGCCTCCCCTCCGCAGGATGCAAGCGGTCAACCTCAGCACATTGGATGTTCGTTAGCTACGCCACCCATGGAACTCAGTTGTCGCGGTTGGCCGCGGATGCGGGCTCGAGCTTGAGCCCCCACGTCTGTGCGACCGTTGTGAGCGCTTCGGGCGGCGGGTCGGTGAGTGGCATGGGGTCGCCCGCCGCGTTGACGGTGCCGCGCTTTTCGAAAAGCGCGACGCATGGATTGCCATCCAGGCGAGATGGAAAGCGCACGGCACTGGCGCCTCGGTCGAATAGGTCTGCGGCGATCGTCTGGGTGATCACGCGACGGCTGGTGGTGATCTCGTGCAGATCGAGGTGTTCCAATCCGTGCTCGACCAGCAACTCGACGTGACGTTCCTCGACCTTCTGGCGGGTGGGCACGTCGGTGAGATCGATCAAGGCGCCGTCGAGCCGCAAGTCGACGGGAACCAGGACGTGCTGTGCGCGCCACCGAGCGGTCACGGCCGCCGGGGCGAAGTCGTCGGCGCCCTCGGGCCCATAGCGCTTAACGTGGCGGCGCATCGCGCCGAGGTTGGGCCGAAAATCAGCGAGCACCTCGCGCAGACACGTTTCTGGCAAATCGGCGCAATAGAGCGTGCGGAAGCGGCGGTGAATGTCGTCAAAGCGGTGGTTGAACGAGTAAAGATCCAGCGGGGTGAAGCCGAGCGGATCGGCGTAGTAGCCCACCCGCCATCGAGCTGGCAGGTCGCTGGCCTTTTGGGTCACGACTGGAAGCTGGCGACCTGCCGCGCGGCGCGTACAACCATGGCGAACTGCGCGGTGTCGGATGCGGCGCCGAGTACCTCGATCGGAGCGCGGTCGTCGAGCCGAGTGTTGGTGCCGAACAGCCACGCGCGCGCTGTCTTGGCGTCGTAGGCGTCGACGATCATTTTCACGACCTTGTAGCCTTCGCGCAGCCGGCGTTCGGTCGCGCCGTGCGGCTCAGGACCGCTCTCCCGGGCGTAGCGGCCGATTTGCTTGGCGTCGGCCAGCCCCCCAATGGCCGCAGCTACCCGCTGACCAACCGCGTCCTGCAAGTACGCGGCGACCTCGCGAATCGAACGCGTCGCCGCCTCATCGTCGAGGCGCTGCGCTGCTGAGACTGTCAAGACGGGCATCGCACATCTCCAACTTCGCAATTCATCGCCTGGTCTTGCTGCAGACACTACCACGGACCTAGCCAATTATTCACCTAAAAACTACACCATAAAGCCTACCCAGACGCCCCAATCCTGGCAGGGTGCGATACCTCCGGGGCCTTGTCATTACGCAGGGTCACATTGGCGCAGACGTCTCTGCGACTGCCCTGTCGTTGTTATCAATCCACTCCATCAACCGGAGGTCGGGTCGGTTCCGGTGGATGAACCGATTCGGGTTCGTATGGCGCGAATGCGAGCCACATCTACTCCTGGGCATGCCGCCCGTCGATGACAGACCACAACCCGAGATTCCGTCGGACAGAGACAGCGGCCACATGCGTCAGGCAGTAGGACCACTATGGGCTCGGTACTCGAAAATGCCATGCTCGCAAAGGGACTGGGAGCGATGGCCATCGACGCACTGAGTCTTCGGACCCTGATCGCCAGGTCGGCATGACAAGCAGATGCACTGCGCGTGAGCTGATAGAGCTCTACAACGACGTTGTCTGGAGCCAACGCACCTTCGACCTCGGCAATCAATTGGTCGCCGACACAGTGATTCGCCACAACGCCTGTGAGGCGGTCACGCTGACACGCGAACAAAACCGACAACATGTCGAAGACACCTGCGCAAGCGGGACCGGATAGCTTTCTGCACAAGACCATTGGGAGTTCTGAGCCGCCCTGTCAGACCCGGTCATGAAGCGGTACCGGCCGGCTCATCGACATGCAAGAACTGCAGCAACGATCTAAGCTCGGTCCGGCCCAGACATGCTGCACAACGAACTCACCACGCACACACGGTGACTAACGTCTCCAAGATGGAGCGGCACCGCCCTATCGCGGAGGGCCGGCGCCGACCTCAGACTCCTCCAGACGGCGATGGGCCACGCGTCCATCCCCGTAACCGCGCACACGTATGCGGACCTACTTGACGACGAACTGGATGACATCGCCACCGCGCTCGGCTCCCTCGACGACTTTCATAAGTGCGGCGGCTGATCGAGTTTGGCCCCATTTTGGTCCCATACCAACGATTTCCAGCAACGATCGACGCGCCGCCGTAACGAGCTTTACGGCTCCGAACGCGGTAAATCCCGGTGGCCAGGGGCGGGATCGAACCGCCGACCTTCCGCTTTTCAGGCGGACGCTCATACCGACTGAGCTACCTGGCCGGAAGGCAGCGTGTGCCTCGCCGTGCTGGCGACCCTGACGGGACTCGAACCCGCGACCTCCGCCGTGACAGGGCGGCGCGCTAACCAACTGCGCCACAGGGCCTTGCTCTAGCTCCGCTCGGCGTTCCCGCGTCGCGGGTACCCCCTACGGGATTCGAACCCGCGTTACCGCCTTGAAAGGGCGGCGTCCTAGGCCGTCTAGACGAAGGGGGCCAGAACCGAATCTCTCCGGGGCACTCGCAACGTGGTCACCGTTGGGAGCCACGTCAGCTTAGGTTACCGCAGCCCCAATCCTCAAACGAGCGTCGCTGGGCAACGCAGTATCCTTGAGTCTCCGCGCCCCTATAGCTCAGTTGGTAGAGCTGCGGACTTTTAATCCGTAGGTCCTAGGTTCGAGTCCTAGTGGGGGCACCCAGACGCGCGAACGCGCACGAAACCAGTCCCGTGGCAAACGCCCATCAGCCGCAAAAAAGCCCTGCCAGCACATCGGCACGGTGGCAGCAAGCGGTTTAGGATGCCTCTACATTGTCCGCGCGGCAAACGGCGGTCGACTTGTCGTTCGGATGATGGCCGATGAGTGGGCGTCCGGACACAGGAGACGGCAATGAGCGATACAGGCCCGCAAATTGGGACGCAATTCGGGCCCTACCTACTCAAGCGGCTGATCGGCAGCGGCGGCATGGGAACCGTGTACGAGGCCCAAGACACCGTCATGGACCGAGTGGTCGCATTGAAGCTGATTTCCGGAACGTACGCGCAGGACCGGGATTACCGACAGCGACTGCAGCGCGAAGCGCGAATTGCCGGACGACTGCAGGATCCGCACGTGGTGCCGGTCCACTCCGCCGGCGAGATCGACGGACAGCTCTACGTCGACATGCGGCTGATCAACGGCACCGACTTGGACACCATGCTGAAGCAGTCCGGACCACTGCCGCCGGCAAAGGCGGTATCGGTGATACGCCAGGTCGCCTCGGCACTCGATGCGGCCCACGCCGCGGGGGTGCTGCATCGCGATGTGAAGCCGGGAAACATTTTGATCACGGCCGATGACTTCGTCTATCTGGTGGACTTCGGGATTGCCAACGCCGCGACCGAGCAGAAGCTGACGCAGGTGGGCGACACGCTCGGAACGTGGACATACATGGCGCCGGAAAGGTTTGCCGGCGACGAAACCAAGGTGACGCACAGCGTCGACACCTACGCGCTGGCGTGCGTGTTGTTCGAAGCTCTCACCGGATCGCCGCCATTTTCCGGCGACCGGGCAAGCCTGGTGGCCGCGCACCTGACCCAGCCGGTTCCACGAGCGAGCGCGCGCACGGGGCTACCGCCGCAACTGGACGACGTTATCGCGCGCGGGATGGCCAAGCGGCCGGAAGACCGCTATCCATCCAGCGGCGAGTTCGCCCGAACGGCGGAGGCGGCCGTCGCCGCCTTGGGCTCGCCGACTGCCAGCTTCAAGGTGCCGCAGACCGTCGCCCCGGCACCCACTGCCCCCGTGCAGCAGACTCCCCCGGTACAGCACACCCCGCCTGGGCAGCACACGCCGCCGCCCAACTTCGGGCCACCCTCGGCCCCTTACCAATTCGGTCCCGGCACCGGTCCTTTCGGCCCGCCGACCGGACCGCCATGGCCACCTGCACCCGCCCGCGGGAAGCGGGGCCGCTGGATCCTCATCGCCGCGGCCGTGGCCCTCGTCGTCGCCCTGGCCGCTGGCCTCGGCATCTGGAAGCTGACCAGCCACACCTCCCAAGCACACAGTCCCGATCTCAGCAAACTCGACGTGGGACGTTACGGGACCAAGCCGCGGCCTTTGCCAGGCCCGACAACCAAAGACGAGGGCGCGTATCTCGAGGCGTTTCGCCTCGCCGAGGGCATTGCAAATCCGTTCGACGTCGACCCCCAGCTGAGTTACCTCGTCGGACTACCGTCGCCGGACCGAAACAAAACCGCCTCGTTGCTTGCGGGCACCGGCACCCCGCTGGTGCAGCCAGTGCTGGAAAAATACGGCATGATCAGTGCCTATCTGGTCCAAGGCTTTTCAAAGCGCGTCCCCGAGTTTGCCCGGGAAAAGTCCGGAGACACGTTGATGGTCGTGTTGACGAGCTTTCCCAACGATGACGCGGCGGCACGTGCCGCGACCGAGATGGAAGAAATCGACTTCAACTACAACTCGGAAAACCGGCACCTTGCCATCCCGGGATATCCACAAGCCAAGGCGCACTACCGCCCCAATTGGGCTTCGATGTCGGCGACCATGGCCTCGGGCCGGGTGGTCGCCACGATTGCCACCGCAAGCAGCACCAACGGCGACTTGAACTACCTGGTGCAGCGCGTGAAGCGCACCTTCGACCTGCAAAAGCCGCTGGTAGGCAAGCTCATTCCGGCCGAGGACTACTCACTGACCTCGCTGCCGCTCGATCCGGACAACATGCTTAGCAGAATTCTCGTCGCGGGAGAGCTGCCCAAGGTGTCCGCAGAGTTCTGGAGCATGGGTCCGCGGGCGGCCACGCTGTGTTTCAGCGGACAGAGCCTCAAGGACGGGCTGCCCGGCCAGGCCGGGGTGGACCGGTGCGCCCACAGTAAGGACAGTGGATTGCTGCGGGTGAAAGACGAAAGCGCAGCGAGTGCGCTGGTGCCCAAGTGGGCCGAGTCAGATCGAGAGCAATACATCGACCACGACGTGGCAGGGCCCGACGGAGTCCCGAACGCCCGGTGCTACGAGCAGAAGCAAGCAATCTGGTCCGACGACGCCAACGAGCGCTTCGAGTGTTTGGTGTCCTACGGGCGATACGTCGCAGTGGTGTGGAGCAACGAGGAAAAAGACGTCCGCCAGCGTGCGGCGGCGCAGTACGCACTCTTGGTCAACGCCGCGTAGGCCGGTACCCGGCTTGCCGGTTAACCGGTCGTTCAGGCCACAGTTCGGTCGTCGGATCGCTTGGCTAAGCTTCCCGAGATGAATCCCGATGAGGTAAGCCCAACCGCGCCCATCGCCCTGGTCACCATGGAAATCCGCCACCCGGTAACGGATTCGCTGACCGACTCGTCGCGCTCGGAGATCAAACGTCTACTGATCGATCACCTGCCCATCGAACATCAGGCCCAGGACGTGAGTTGGGGCATGGTGGCCCCCGGCGCCGCCCCGCAGCCAACCGCAGAGCGCTTCATCCGTTACGTCAACCGCGACAACACCGTCGCCGCCTCGTTGAGAAGTCAGGCCATTATCGTCGAGACCACCGCCTACCAAAGCTTCGCGACATTCCTCGATACCGTGATGCGGGTCGTCGACGCCAGGGCGCAAGTCTCCTCGATCGCCGGCATGGAACGCATCGGACTGCGGTATGTGCTCGAAATACGTGTTCCGCCAAGCGAAGACGGCGGCATCGCATGGGGCAACTGGATCAACCCGGCGCTGCTCGGACCGCAGGCCATCGCGCCGGCCGGCATGGCGCTCACCGAATGGCAGGGTGCCGCGGTCTTCCGCGACCCGCAGCCCAACAAAGCGGTCATCGTGCGCTACGGCCCGGGTGTCGGTCAGGCGGTCGACCCGAATTACCACCTCCGCCGCGCCACGCCAGTCCAGCCGGGACCGTACTTTCATATCGATATCGACAGCTTTTGGACGCCGCCCGGCGTGATTCCGGAATTCAATCGCGATGCGCTGATGTCGATCCTGCAAGATCTGCACGGTCCGGCCCGCAACACATTTCACGGGATGATCAGCAGTCGTATCAAGGACGATCTGTTACCGCAGTAGGTATCTCACGTATCGCCTAGCACCGCAGTGCTGAAGGTTTGGTCGGCGAACGCCGACGCTATGCCGTCGTCGGGGTAGATAAAACCGTTGGCGGCGTGCAACTCTGCCGTCGTGCGCGACGACGTCCGCCAGCCGCGCTGGTTCAGATACTCGATGATGTGGCCCCGATGGCCGTGGTAGACCAGATCGTTGAAGTCGACTTCGAACCCGAGTTCGGCCATCCGATCGTAGTGGTCGCGCCACAGGTCTTGGGTGAAAACCGTTGTGTCTGGGACGAATTCGAAGGCAAGTCGGCTACCGGGGGCGCTGAGCTCGGTGATGTTGTCGAACAACGCGTCTTGGGCGTCATCCGGCAGGTAGACCAGCAAGCCTTCCGCGCTCCACACCGAACGGGCCCGCGGATCGAATCCCGCCGACCGCAACGCCGTGGCCCAGTCGTCGCGCAGATCGACGCCGACGGTCCGCCACTCCGCCGTCGGCGTGGCACCGAGATCCTGAAGCGTCTGCGTCTTGAACTCGATCACTTCCGGCAGGTCGACCTCGTAGACCACGGTGCCCGTCGGCCACGGCAGCCGGTAGGCGCGGGCGTCCAGACCGGACGCGAGGATCACCACCTGCTCGATGCCGCTGCGTGCTGCGCCGAGGAAATGTTCGTCGTAGAACCGCGTCCGGCAGGCCATCCCCCGGGCCATCCGGTCCGGATCGAACTCCGAGCCCTCAGGACGGGGAATCTCCCCATTCACCAGGCGGACGTAGACGTCCATGCCAACGGCACGCACCAGCGGCGCGGCGTACGGGTCGTCGATGAAGGAACGTTCGGAAGCCAATGCCCGCTGGGCGGCAACCATGGTCGCCGTCGCCCCGACACTCGTGGCGAGATCCCAGCGGTCCCGATCGGTGCGCGCCATCCCTACTCCCGCCCACATCACAAAAGATAGACAACCTAGTTAATAGCACACGGTGACGCACCGCAGGGCTACCGTGGCGAGTTATCGACTTCTCGCACCGGAGGACCCGTGACGGATTTTGCTCAGCGGACCATTGACCTTGCTCGCCAGAACGTCGCCGAGGGTGGTCGGCCGTTCGCGACGGTGATCGTGAAAGACGGCGAAGTCCTCGCTGAAAGCGCCAACAAGGTCGCCCAAACCCACGATCCAACCGCGCACGCGGAGATCCTCGCCATCCGGGAGGCCTGCATGAAGCTCGGCACCGAGCACCTGGTGGACGCCACTATCTATGTGATGGCGCACCCGTGTCCGATGTGCCTGGGATCGCTGTACTACTGCTCGCCGGCGGAGGTGATCTTCCTGGTGATGCGCGAGTCGTACGAGCAGTACTACCTCGACGACCGCAAGTACTTCGAGGTCGCCACCTTCTACGAGGAATTCGCCAAGAACTGGGACCAACGGCGATTACCCATGCGCTATGAGCCCAACGACGCCGCGGTGGACGTCTACCGACTGTGGAACGAGCGCAATGGCGGCCAACGCAGATCCACGGTGGTGCCGCCCGGCTGAAACCGGCGCTGGCCACCCGCCGGCCCTTTGGCTATTATCTGCGTATGCATGCAAATAGTGATACAGGTTGCTTGCCGGCCGACCAGGCCAGCCTGGTGGTCGAGGTGTTCCGCATGCTGGCCGACGCCACGCGGGTGCAGGTGCTCTGGTCACTGACACGTCGCGAGATGTCGGTCAACGAACTTGCCGAGCATGTGGGCAAGCCGGCGCCGTCGGTGTCCCAGCACCTTGCGAAGTTGCGGATGGCCCGGCTGGTGCGCACCCGTCGGGAGGGAACCACCATCTTCTACAGCCTGGAAAACGACCACGTCCGTCAGCTCGTCATCGATGCCGTCCACAACGCCGAGCACGCCGGCCCAGGCGTGCCGCGGCATCACCGCGCCGAAGGCGGACTTCAAAGCGTCACCGACGCCGGTTAAATCACCGCGCCACAGGAGGGAAAAGGAAATGACCGAGCACACCCACGACGTCCCGCACGCACACGAACACCAGCACGGCGACGAGGTTCACACGCACGCGCACACCACGCATGACCACGACCATGTCGCGCATGAGCACCAACACTCACACGACGACGGAACCGAGCACACGCACGAACACGTGCATCAGTCCGGGCTGGAAGACATCCACAGCCATATCCACGGCTGAACCGGGCGGATCAGACCGCCGGGCAGTAGTGCTTCGGGTTGTCGCGCTCGTCGAGCGGGGGCAGGTTACGCGCCGGCGTCTGGACCAGCGGTGCGTCGGCCGGGATCCTGCCCGATGCGCGATCGAAGCCGGCCCGGGCCCGCGGGTGCTTCCGGTACCGGAAGGGCACACAAGCAAAGATCAAGCGCACGACGTCGCCGAAGCGCCGATGCAGCCATTCATCGCGGCGCGACCACCGGTAGCCCATCAACTCGCGAACCGGCGGATCGTAAAGGCCGACGGTCAGCCAGACGAAGAACGGCGCCAGCAGTTTACGCTGCCCGGCCCAGAGCTTCTCCGGAATCCATTGGGCGAACGGCGGTTTGGGCAGTTCGGTCAGATCGAGCACCGCGCGCGCGGCAAAGTTGTCCTCTAACACGTTGCGGCACATGTGATCCCAATAGTCCTGAAACTCCTCCCAGGACGCCGGCACCGGCCGCATGCTCATGCCGTACATGCGATACCACTCCACGTGTTCGTCGAACAGCTGGCGCTTCTGCGCTTCGGTCAGTCCGCCGCAGAACCGCTCGGCCACATGAATGGTGCCGACAAAGAAGGTGGCGTGTGCCCAGTAAAAGACGTCGGGATTCAACGCGTGGTAGCGGCGGCCCTGGGCGTCGACGCCCTTGATCGCGGTGTGATAGTCACGGACCTCGGCGCCGGTAGTCGGGGCCCGGTCGCCGTCGAACACCACTCCGCCGATCGGATACAGCGACCGCATCAGCCGCGGCCAGCGTTCGCGGAAGAACGTCGAATGATCGATGACCGCCGCGCCCAACTGCGGGTGCATGTTCTGCATGGATCCCGCCCACGGCCCCTGCAGCATGCCGCGCCAGTCGCCGAAGTAGCGCCAAGTCAGGGAATCCGGCCCGAGCGGCATCGGCGGGGCGTCGTATCCCGACGGTGATGCGGGACATCCGCCCGCTAGTTCACTGAGGCCAGCTCTGTTGCTGGTCAGCGGGCACGCTGCGGACGTATCTTGAGTCACTGGTCAATTCCCTGTGGATATCGGAGATTCTGACTACATGCGTTGTCACTTTTAGCTTAGGAGCGATGTGCAATCCGGTCAACGACGCGGCCGTTGGTCCGGCGTCCCGCTGGAGAGTCGCCTCGCCCTTCGCCGGGACGATCTTCTGGCCGCCGGCGTCCAGCTGCTCGGCGGCGACGGGGGACCCGCGCTGACTGTTCGCGCGGTGTGCCGCAAGGCGGCGCTGACCGAACGCTACTTCTACGAAAGCTTCTCCGACCGCGACGAATTCGTCCGTGCCGTCTACGACGACGTGTGCTCGCGCGCAATGGCAACGCTGAATTCAGCGAAGACGCCCCGGGAAGCCGTCGAACAATTCGTCGCGCTGATGGTCGACGACCCGGTGCGCGGGCGCGTGCTGCTGTTGGCACCGGCAGTGGAGCCGATACTCACCCGATCCGGCGCGGAATGGATGCCCAACTTCATCGAGCTGCTGCAACGCAAGCTGTCCCGGATCGGTGACCCGGCGCTGCAAAAACTGGTCGCCACCAGCCTGATCGGCGGCCTGACCGGCCTGTTCACCGCATACCTGAACGGTCAGCTGGACGTCACCCGCGAACGGTTCATCGACTATTGCGTGGACATGCTGTTAAGCACGGCGGCTGCCTACGTTCCCCGCCGTGAGCTGCGCGAAGCCGACCAACCGGCGCAGTCCGCGCCCGGCGACTGACGCATCCCACCCCTAGGACGAGCCAGCCATTTGAGGCGCGCCACGCCGGGACCCGGGAAACTTGATGCTACTGGGATACACAGATATATTGACTGCAACCATCAGACACAGATAACTGGAGGGCGCCATGTCAGCCCGGCTGACTGACCTGCAGCTGTTGCACGAGCTTGAGCCGGTCGTCGAGAAGTACCTGAACCGGCATTTGAGCGTGCACAAACCGTGGAACCCGCATGACTACATCCCGTGGTCGGACGGCAAGAACTACTACGCGCTCGGCGGGCAGGACTGGGACCCGGAGCAGAGCAAGCTTTCCGATGTCGCCCAGGTGGCGATGGTGCAGAACCTGGTCACCGAGGACAACCTGCCGTCCTATCACCGCGAGATCGCGATGAACATGGGCATGGACGGCGCTTGGGGGCAGTGGGTGAACCGCTGGACCGCCGAGGAGAACCGGCACGGCATCGCGTTGCGCGACTACCTGGTGGTCACCCGCGCCGTCGACCCCGTCGAGCTGGAGAAGTTGCGTATCGAGGTGGTCAACCGCGGCTTCAGCCCCGGCCAGAACCACCAGGGTGAGTACTTCGCCCACCGGTTGACCGACTCCATCCTCTACGTCAGTTTCCAGGAGCTGGCCACCCGCATCTCACACCGCAACACCGGCAGGGCCTGCAACGATCCCGTCGCCGACCAGCTGATGGCCAAGATCTCGGCCGACGAGAACCTGCACATGATCTTCTACCGCGACGTCAGCGAGGCCGCGTTCGACCTCGCGCCCAACCAGGCGATGGAGTCACTGCACCTGATTCTGCGGCACTTCCAAATGCCCGGTTTCCAGGTGCCCGAGTTCCGCCGCAAGGCCGTCTTCATCGCGGTCGGGGGCGTGTACGACCCGCGCATCCACCTCGACGAGGTCGTCATGCCCGTCCTCAAGAAATGGCGCATTTTCGAGCGCGAGGACTTCACCGGCAAGGCAGCCGAGCTGCGCGACGACCTTGCCGTGCTGATCAAGGAGCTCGAGATGGCGTGCGACAAGTTCGAGGTGTCCAAGCAGCGCCACATCGAGCGGGAAGAACGCACCGGCAAGCGCATGACCGCCCAAGAGCTGCACAAGACCGCGGGCAAGCTGGCGATGAGCCGCCGGTAGCCGGCGCCCAGAAACCTTGCGCATCGGTCCGATCACGCTGGCCAGCCCGGTCGTGCTGGCTCCCATGGCCGGAGTGACGAACGTCGCATTCCGGACGCTGTGCCGTGAGCTGGAGCTGTCGAAGGTCGGTACCGTCAGCGGGCTCTACGTCTGCGAGATGGTCACCGCCCGAGCGCTCGTCGAACGGCATCCGGTCACCATGCACATGACGACGTTCGCCCCGGACGAGTCGCCTCGCTCCCTGCAGCTTTATGCCGTCGACCCGGCCACCACATACGCCGCCGCCCGGATGGTCGCTCAGGAAGGCCTGGCCGACCACATCGACATGAACTTCGGCTGCCCGGTGCCCAAGGTGACCAAGCGCGGAGGTGGGGCAGCGCTGCCCTATAAGCGGCGATTGTTCGGTCAGATCGTCGCCGCTGCGGTGCGCGCCGCCGAAGGCACCGAGGTACCGGTGACCGTGAAGTTCCGCATCGGCATCGACGACGACCACCACACCCACCTGGACGCCGGGCGCATCGCCGAAGCCGAAGGCGCCGCCGCCGTGGCGCTGCACGCCCGGACCGCGGCACAGCGTTATTCCGGCCACGCCGATTGGGACCAGATCGCCGCGCTCAAGCAGCAGGTGCGGACCATTCCGGTGCTCGGCAACGGGGATATCTACGACGCCAGCGATGCACTGGCGATGATGGCCGCCACCGGATGCGACGGCGTGGTCATCGGCCGGGGCTGCCTGGGCCGGCCGTGGTTGTTCGCCGAGCTGTCGGCCGCGTTCACCGGCAGCCCGCCGCCTGCTCCCCCGACGCTCGGCGAGGTCGCCGACATCATCCGTCGGCACGGGAAGTTGCTCTGCGAGCACTTCGGCGAGGACAAGGCCATGCGCGACATCCGCAAGCACATCGGCTGGTATCTGCACGGCTTCCCTGCCGGATCGGATCTGCGGCAAGCGCTGGCGCTGGTCAAGACGTTCGGCGAACTCGATTCGCTGCTGGACCGGTTGGATCGCAGTATCCCGTTCCCCAGCGCGGCGAACGGGCCGCGTGGCCGGCAGGGTTCACCGGCGCGGGTGGCATTGCCGGAGGGCTGGCTGACCGATCCCGACGACTGCACGGTGCCGACCGCGGCGGACGTCATGCACTCGGGTGGCTGAACCGAGACGCTCTCGAAATCGCGTCCGGGCCGATAACTCAGTACGATGTGAGCCTTGCATTGCGTTTCGGTTGCGGTGGTGCAAGCGGCGACGCTGACCCGGTCTGGGGCTGGCACGACACGTGACCGCAGCACTTGGTACCACTGACGTCCGCATCAAAGTTTCGGAGGCCGGCTGGACATGGGTGACGGCGAGTACGACGCCACTCTTGGCCGTCGGCGCACTCCAGGCGCCGGCAGCAATGGCCAACCAATTACTCCTAGTCCGCGGCGAACGCGAGCCCCGGCGCCGTGGGAGCGGTTTCCCGCATCGGAACCCGACAACGGGGCACACCTGTGGCAACCCGAGCCGCCCACCTTCGAGCCACCCGCGGCGGAGGCTGTGCAGCCATCCGCAGAGCCACAACCGGGCACGGAAAGAGGCGCTGCGCATGCCCACGGCGCACTCAGCGTCGCGGACCTGATCGCCAAAATCGGCGCGCCACCGCCGGACCGGCCCAGAAGCCGTCATCTCGCCGCGGATGCCGATACGTCCGATGACTCCGATGGCCTAGCCGACGGTCGGGACGAGTTGCTGGACACCCGCGTCATCGACACCCCGGCGTATTTGCAAGACCTCAGCTCGGAAATTCCCGAGGTCGGTGCCGCCGATTACCCGAACGACTTCGAATACGACGCCGCGTCGAGCGTCGAGCGCACAGCAGAATCGACGCCGGACGCCAAGGCCTCCCCGGCTCCCACAGACCCCGGGGAACAGCGCAAACGCCGCCGTCCGATGCTGCTTGCGGGCCGCTCGCTGGCGGCACTGTTCGCCGTGCTGGCCCTGGTCATGACCGGCTCGGCATGGCATTGGAGCAACTCCAAGAACGACCGCCTCAAAGCAGTCAGCGCGCTCGACCCGCAGTCGGCGGACATCATCGACCCGAACGGGCAGTACGGCGATGAGAACTTCTTGATCGTCGGAATGGACTCCCGCGCCGGCGAGAACGCCAACATGGGCGCCGGTGACGCGGACGATGCCGGCGGTGCCCGCTCGGACACCGTGATGCTGGTCAATATCCCGGCCAATCGTCAACGGGTGGTGGTGGTCTCGTTCCCTCGAGACTTGGCGATCACTCCGATGCAATGCGAAGCCTGGAATCCCGAAACCGGTAAGTACGGCCCGATCTACGATCCGAAGACCGGCAAGACGGGTCCGCGCATGGTCTACACCGAGACCAAGCTGAACTCGACGTTCTCGTTCGGCGGTCCCAAATGTCTGGTCAAGGAAATTCAGAAGCTGTCGGGGCTGAGCATCAACCGGTTCATCGCCGTCGACTTCGTGGGCTTCGCGCGAATGGTCGAGGCGCTCGGTGGCGTGGAGGTATGCAGCACCACCCCGCTGAAGGACTACGAGCTGGGCACGGTGCTCGACCACGCCGGCCGTCAGGTGATCAACGGGGCGACCGCATTGAACTATGTGCGAGCCCGCCAGATCACCACCGAAAGCAATGGCGACTACGGCCGCATCAAACGCCAGCAGCGGTTCGTCTCGTCCCTGTTGCGAACGCTGATCTCCTCGAACACGCTGCTCAACCTGAACAAGCTCAACAACGTCGTCAACATCTTTATCAGCAACAGCTACGTCGACAACGTCAGGACCAAGGACCTGGTCCAGCTGGGTCAATCGCTGCAGCATATAGCGGCCGGACACGTCACCTTCGTCACCGTGCCCACCGGCGTAACCGACCAGAACGGCGACGAGCCGCCGCGCACCGCCGACATGAAGGCGCTGTTCGCCGCCATCATCAACGACGATCCGCTACCACTGGAAAACGATCACAACGCCCAGAGTCTGGGCAGAACGCCCACCACCGCACCCAGTACCAAGGCGCCGGCACCCAGCGCGACGCCCGAAGGACGCCGCGAGCAGGTCTTGACGACCTCGCCGCATGAGGTCACCGTTCAGGTCTCCAATTCGACCGCCCAGGCCGGCCTGGCCGCCATCGCCAGCAACGAGCTGACGCGCAACGGCTTCAACGTGATGGCCCCGGACGACTATCCGAGCTCGCTGCGGGCCACCACCGTGTTCTTTTCCCCCGGCAACGAACAGGCGGCCGCCACGGTGGCTGCGGCATTCGGCACATCGAAGGTCGAGCGGGTCACCGGCATTGGGCCCGTCGTCCAGGTCGTCCTTGGTCCGGACTTCAGCTCGGTGACCGCTCCCCCGCCCAGCGGCTCGTCGGTGACCATGCAGATCGAGCGCAATTCCAGCAGCCCGACGACCCAGCTGCCCGGTGACCTTGCGGTCACCAACGCCGCCGACACCACTTGCGAGTAGGCGTTTCAGCGCGGCCTGACACTCCACTTCGATGCCGAGAACGTAGGCTTTACCGCATGCGGACCGCGTACCATGAGCAACTCTCGGAATTATCCGAGCGGCTGGGCGAAATGTGCGGCCTGGCAGGAATCGCCATGGAGCGGGCAACCCAGGCCTTGCTGCAGGCCGATTTGGTGCTGGCCGAGCAGGTGATCAGCGACCACGAGAAGATCGCTGCGCTCAGCGCGCGCGCCGAGGAGAGCGCCTTCGTCCTGCTGGCTTTGCAAGCGCCGGTCGCCGGCGACCTGAGATCCATCGTCAGCGCCATCCAGATGGTGGCTGATATCGACCGGATGGGCGCGCTGGCCCTGCACGTCGCCAAGATCGCCCGGCGGCGCCACCCCCAGCACGCATTGCCCGAAGAGGTTAATGGGTATTTCGCCGAAATGGGCAGGGTAGCAGTCGAATTGGGCAACAGCGCGCAAGAGGTGCTGTTGTCGCGGGACCCGGAGAAGGCTGCCCGGATCCGCGAAGAAGACGACGCGATGGACGACCTGCACCGGCATTTGTTCTCCGTGCTGATGGACCGCGAATGGCGCCACGGCGTGGCGGCAGCCGTCGACGTGACGCTGCTGGGCCGCTTCTACGAACGATTCGCCGACCACGCCGTCGAAGTGGCACGGCGCGTCATCTTCCAGGCGACCGGCAAGTTCCCGGAGGAAAGCAGCGGCTAAGGCGAGCAGACGCAAAATCCCCCGCACGAACGGCGTGTCGGGGGATTTTCCGTCTGCTCGCCGCACTAACCGAAGCGGCCGGAAATGTAGTCCTCGGTGGCCTTCTGGCTCGGGTTGGAAAAGATCTTCTCGGTCTCGTCGATCTCCACGAGTCGACCGGGCCTGCCCACCGCTTCCAGGTTGAAGAACGCCGTGTAATCGCTGACCCGAGCGGCCTGCTGCATGTTGTGCGTGACGATGACGATGGTGTAGTTCTGCTTGAGATCGCCGATCAGGTCTTCGATGGCCATCGTCGAGATGGGGTCGAGCGCGGAGCACGGCTCGTCCATCAACAGCACGTCGGGCTGCACCGCGATGGCCCGTGCGATGCACAACCGCTGCTGCTGCCCACCGGACAACCCGCCGCCGGGCTTGTGCAACCGGTCCTTGACCTCATCCCACAAATTTGCACCCCGCAGGGCGTACTCGGCGGTCTCATCGAGCACCTTGCGGTTGCGGATCCCTTGCAGCTTCAAGCCAGCCACCACGTTGTCACGAATTGACATGGCCGGGAACGGATTTGGCCGCTGAAACACCATACCGATCGCCCGGCGGACGCCCACCGGGTCGATGCCGGGGGCATAGATGTCTTCGTCGTCGAGCAGCACCGACCCGTCGACCCGGGCGCCGGGGATGACCTCGTGCATGCGGTTGAGCGTGCGCAGCACAGTCGTCTTGCCGCAGCCCGAGGCGCCGATGAAGGCCGTCACGCTACGCGGCAGGATCGACAGCGACACATCCGAGACCGCGTGAAACGACCCGTAATAGATGTTGACCTGTTTGAGGTCCAGTCGCTTAGCCACTAACTGCTCCTGCCCACGCCTCGGCTCCTCCGGTTGACGACACCGCGCAGCATCGTTTGCTCATTGCATTGCGTTGATCGCGGTAATCAGACGCTCCTTGACCTTATCGGGCAGCGGAACGTAGCCGTGCGAGGAAAGGCCGCTCTGACCGTCGTTGGCAGCCGCGGTGAGGAAGGATTTGACCGCCACCGCGGTGTCCGCGTCGTATCCGCCCGAGCAGACAATCTGGTAAGTGGCGAGGACAAATGGGTAGGCGTTCGGCTCGTGGATGCCGTAGACCGCGTACAGATCGAGCACCAGATCATTGCCGGAGGCGACGAACTTGGCGGCATTCGCGCCGTTGCGGGCCGTGTCGTTGGTGAGCGGAACCGCTCCGCGGCCATTGTCGATCTGGGCGTACGGCAGGCCGGCCTGATCGGCAAAGCCCTTCTGCACATACCCGATCGCGCCCGGCGTGGATCGGACCGCCTGGATCACGCCTTCCGGGCCGGCGGCCCCTTGGCCGGCGCCGCCCTGAAATTTGGTGCCGACCCCGTGGGTCCAGCTCTGTGGTGCGGCGACGGTCAAATACCTCTGCAAGTTGTCAGTGGTTCCGGACGGATCCGTCCGATAGATCGGCGTGATCCTGCCGTCGGGCAGGGGAACGCCGCGGTTGAGCGCCACCAGTGTCGGATCGTTCCAGCTGGTGATCATGCCGCTGAAGATCTTGGCCAGCGCGTCGCCGTTGACGACCAGAGTCGTAACGCCGGGCAGGTTGTAGACCAAGGCGACCGGACCGAACAGCAGCGGCAGATCCCATGCCGGATGCCCGTTACAGCGCTTGGCCGCCGGCGCAATCTGCGCCGAGACCAACGGCGAGTCCGCCCCCGCGAAATCGACATGACCGGCGATGAACTGCTCACGGCCCGAACCCGACGCACTTGCCGTGTAGGACACCTTCTTGCCCGGGCACAGCTGCGCCCAGGCCTGGTTGAACAACTCGATCGCCTTCAGCTGAGCGCTCGAGCCCTCGGCGGAGAGCGCACTTTTGCCGCCACAGTCGACCGAGGTGGTGTGTCCCGAGTTGGCGGCCGTCGACGCGCTGCGGCGGTTGCCGTCGCTGCTGCAGCCAGTCAACGATGCTGCAACGACGACGCTGGTGATGACCGCCGGCGCCAGCATCCGGCGGACCGTGTCGACTCTCACCAAACCTCGCTTTCGTCTCGCTATTGGCATGCGCCGGTGGCCGTCTGCCGGAGAGGACCCGGAGAGCACGTTGCCAACTCGACCCAAAGTATGCGTGCGGCGAGGGCTTATCCAGCGGTCGCAGGGATGGCTTGGGCCGCATAGGCGGTATCGACGCTGTAGGTGGTGAAGCCCAGGCGCTGGTAGGTGCGCAGCGCCGCAACGTTGTCCGACTCCACGTAGAGCATGACGGTGGGGTCGGGAAACCCGGACAACCGCTGCGCCAGCGAGGCGAGGCCGATCGAGGTCAGTACCTTTCCCAGGCCGCGGCTCTGCGCCGACGGGTCGACACCCAGCACGTAGACCTCGCCCAGCCCCGGGTGATCGGCGTGGATCTTGGTCCAGTGAAAGCCGAGCAGCCGGTGCGGATCGCCGCTTGCGTCGAACGCCAGAAACAGGCCCTTCGGGTCGAACCATGGTTCGTGACGACGTTCCTCGAGCTGCTCAACGGTCCAACCGCCCTGCTCCGGGTGGTATGCGAAGGCGGCGTTGTTGACCCGCAGCAGCTCGGCATCGTCGGCGGTTCCGGCATAGGTGCGCACCCGCAGTCCGGCCGGTATCGCCGGTTCGGGCGTATCGGTCAGCGAGCGGCGCATCTGAACCAGTTCGCGGACCTTGTGCAGACCCAGCGCCGAGGCGGTCGCGCGGGCCGGCTCCAGCGTGCCGTGTGCCCAGAAGTGGTTGCGCCCGGAGGTTCTGGCCAGTGCCGCGCGTGCCATCGCGATGCCGATGCCGCGGCGACGGGCCTGCGGGTGCACCACCATCTCGGCCATCGCGGCCTCGCCGTCGCGTGCCGGGCTGAGGTTGAGGTAGCCGCTGATCGTCTGGCCCGCTCCGGCGATCAGGTGCGCGGTGCGGTCCTGGCCGAGTTCGCGCAGCACTTGTTCGCCCACCGGCGCAACCTCATCGAATTCCGTTGCCGCGCTGACGAGTTCACGGACTCGTTGTTGCTCGTCAGCGGTCAGTGCGAAGCGCCACTCAAGTTCGGTCACTGAGTGTGCAACGGGTCGACCAGCGGCTCTTCGATACCGTCTCGCTCGGGCCCGGCGTCAGCGTCGTCGTCGGACTGCGTGATCGGCGCACGCCCGCGCGCAGGCCGGACCGCCTTGTACCCGACGTTGCGTACCGTGCCGATCAGGGCCTCGTGTTCGGCGCCCAATTTGGCGCGCAGTCGACGCACATGTACGTCGACGGTCCGGGTGCCGCCGAAGAAGTCATACCCCCAGACCTCATGCAGCAACTGCGCGCGAGTGAACACCCGCCCGGCATGTTGTGCCAGGTACTTCAACAGTTCGAACTCTTTGTAGGTGAGGTCAAGCGGACGACCACGCAGCCGTGCGGTGTAGGTGCCTTCGTCGATCACCAGCTCCCCGAGCGTGACCTTGCCCGCGCTTTCCTGGTCGGCAAGCCCCCCACGCCGGCCGATCACCAGCCGCAGCCTGGCGTCGATCTCGGCCGGGCCGGTGTTGGGCAGCAGGATGTCGTCGAGGCCCCAGTCGGTGCTGACCGCGACCAAACCGCCTTCGCTTACGACGGCTAGAACCGCGACCGATCGGCCGGCCGTGCTCAGCAGCCTGCACAGGCCACGTCCGGCCGACAGGTCCTGGCGCGCGTCGACGATCACCGCGTCCGCGCTCCCCGCCTCCAGCAACGACGACGGCTCCGGCGGCGCCGTCCGCACCGCGTGAGGGAGCAGCGACAACGCCGGCAGCACCGGGTCAGGATGCAGCTCCGAAGTCAACAGCAGTAACTCCAACGAGCCCCTCCAGCGCTTGTGGGGAAGGAATCTCCCGGGTGCACGTCATGCGGCCGTAGTGGCCAGGTCATCTAACGATAACTTGCCACCTGGTGTTTCGCCCTACGACGATGCGGCCGCGCGCTCGCGCAGCGGGCGGCAGGGCGGGTGAGCCACAATATCCGAATGCGCAGGATAGTGGTCGCTGTGACTGCGGTGGCGGTTGTCCTGGCGGTCGTCGTCGGGGGTGCCATCGCCGTCGACTACGGGGCGAGCATTTACGCCGAATACCGCCTGTCATCCAGCGTGCGCAAGGCGGCCAACCTGGGGTCTGACCCGTTCGTCGCCATCCTGGCGTTTCCGTTCATCCCCCAGGCGATGCGCCGCCACTACAACGAACTGGAGATCAAGGCCAACGCCGTCGATCACGCTCAGGTCGGCAAGGCCACCCTGGAAGCCACGATGCACTCGATCGACCTGACCGACTCGTCATGGCTGATCAGGCCGGAATCGAGGCTTCCGGTCGGCAAGCTGGAGAGCCGCATCATCATCAGCTCGACGCATCTGGGCCGCTACCTGGGCATCAGTGACCTGATGGTCGAGGCTCCCCCGCAGGAGACGAACGACGCCACTGGCGGCACCACCGAGTCGGGGATCTCCGGCAACCACGGGCTGGTTTTCAGCGGCACGCCCAAGTCCGCCCACTTCGATCATCGGGTCAGCGTCTCAGTGGATCTGTCCATCGCCCCCGACGACCCGTCCACATTGGTGTTCACCCCAACCGGTGTTCTGACCGGACCCAACACCGCCGACCAAGCCGTTCCGGACGACAAGCGAGACGCCGTACTCCATGCATTCGACGCCCGGCTGCCCGACCAACGGCTGCCGTTTGCAGTCCCCCCGACCACGGTGGGGGCGCGTGGCTCCGACGTCATCATCGAGGGCATCACGCGGGGTGTGACAGTCACGCTGGAAGGGTTCAAGCAGTCCTGAATAACGGCGCCCGTCCGCCGTGGTACCGCTGTTGGCTTCATCACTATGTGATTGGGTAAGCTGTCCGTCGTGTCATCCCGCATCGAGCCCCTGCTCACCAGGCGTCGCGCAGTCGATCTGTGCCGCATCGCGGGATGTTGTTGTTGCTGTAGCTGCTGAGTAGCCGCGCCCCAAAGCGTCGCGCTCGGAGCAGCCCCGGAGTCCTACCCGCGGCCCCGTCTCCCCTTGCGTCCCCGAATCGTCGTGCCACAGGAGTACCTAGGAGTAGCACCGTATCGAGCAATAACACCCCAGCCGCGCTGATCGCCCCGCCGGCAGTTCCATCCCCTGTCGCACGGCTGCACGAGCCCATCCCGCCCCACCAGGCTTAGGAAAGAAATCGAAAGGAACATCTACCATGGCACGCTCCGACGTCCTGGTCTCTGCCGACTGGGCTGAGAGCAATCTTGACGCCGCCGACGTCGTCTTCGTCGAAGTGGACGAAGACACCAGCGCCTACGACGGCGGCCACATCGCCGGCGCGGTCAAGCTGGACTGGCGCGCCGACTTGCAGGACCCGGTCAAGCGCGACTTCGTCGACGCAGAGCAGTTCTCCAAGCTGTTGTCTGACCGCGGCATCTCCAACGACGACACCGTGATCCTTTACGGCGGCAACAACAACTGGTTCGCGGCCTACGCGTACTGGTATTTCAAGCTGTACGGGCACGAGAAGGTCAAGCTGCTCGACGGGGGCCGCAAGAAGTGGGAGCTCGACGGCCGCCCCCTGTCCACCGACCCGGTCAGCAGACCCGCGACCTCCTACACTGCGGCGGCCCCGGACAACTCCATCCGGGCGTTCCGCGACGAGGTCATCGCGGCCATCAACGTCAAGAACCTGGTTGACGTACGGTCGCCCGACGAGTTTTCCGGCAAGATACTGGCGCCCGCTCACCTGCCGCAGGAACAGAGCCAGCGGCCAGGACACATCCCGGGAGCTATCAACGTGCCGTGGAGCAAGGCCGCCAACGAGGACGGCACCTTCAAGTCGGACGAGGAGCTGGCCAAGATCTACGCCGACGCCGGCCTGGACGGCACCAAAGAGACGATTGCGTATTGCCGAATCGGCGAGCGATCCTCGCACACCTGGTTCGTGCTGCAGGAATTACTCGGGCACCGGAATGTCAAGAACTACGACGGCAGTTGGACGGAATACGGCTCCCTGGTGGGCGCCCCGATCGAGTTGGGAAGCTGATATGTGCTCTGGACCCAAGCAAGGACTGACGCTGCCGGCCAGCGTCGACCTGGAGAAGGAAACCGTGATCACCGGACGCGTCGTGGATCGCGACGGCCAGGCCGTGGGCGGGGCGTTCGTGCGCCTGCTGGACTCCTCTGACGAGTTCACCGCCGAGGTGGTCGCGTCGGCGACCGGTGACTTCCGGTTTTTCGCCGCCCCTGGATCCTGGACCCTGCGGGCGTTGTCGGCCGTCGGCAACGGCGATGCTGTGGTGTCGCCTTCCGGTGCCGGCATCCACGAGGTGGACGTCAAGATCGCCTGACGGGCTGCCACGCGAGTCACTGCGGACGAATAGACTCGTCCCCGTGGTGCTCTTCTTCGAGATCATGCTGGTGGTGGCGACCCTCGTCATCACGTGGTTCGCGCTGTACACGCTGTACCGGCTGATCACCGACGAGTCGTGACCTCCGACGAGGGCCCCGTCGAGCCGGTTGGTCCCGCGGTCACCAGTGATGCGGTTCAGGCCGCCGCCGAGCGCGCCAAGGCGACCGCTGCCCGCAACATCCCAGCCTTCGACGATCTGCCACTACCGGCCGACACCGCCAATCTGCGCGAGGGCGCCAATCTGAGTAACGCGCTGCTGGCGCTGCTGCCGTTGGTCGGCGTATGGCGCGGCGAAGGCGAGGGCCGCGCTCCGGACGGCGACTATCGGTTTGGCCAGCAGATCGTGGTGTCCCACGACGGCGGCGACTACCTGAATTGGGAGTCCCGGTCGTGGCGGCTTGATGACGCCGGTGAGTATCAGGAACCGGGTCTTCGCGAGACGGGATTCTGGCGGTTTGTCGTCGACCCCGATGACCCGAGCGAGTCGCAGGCGATCGAGCTGCTGCTCGCCCATTCCGCCGGTTACGTCGAGTTGTTCTACGGGCGGCCGCGTACTCAGTCGTCGTGGGAGTTGGTCACCGATGCGCTGGCGCGCAGTCGGTCCGGCGTGCTGGTGGGTGGCGCCAAGCGGCTGTACGGCATCGTCGAAGGCGGCGACCTGGCCTACGTCGAGGAGCGCGTCGACGCCGACGGCGGACTGGTGCCGCATCTGTCGGCGCGGCTGTCCCGGTTCGTCGGATGATGCGGCCCGTCCAGACATGGAGCGACCCCCGAGCAAAGCTCCTGGTTGGACAAGACCGGAAGCTCGGGGGCCGGGTGGCTGCGGGGAATTCGCCAGCGCGCGTTGGCCGCTAGCTTCTCCGAGCCAGTGCTGCTAGCGCGCAGCCACCTCACATGTCCATGAAGCTAACAATTTCGCGGACCACCTCCTTCCTTGTGTACGGCCGACCGTACCTGTTCGCTCGCGTGGGCTCAACAGGATTCGCGGCCTCAGCGGTCGCTGATGATCGCGGCATCGATCAGTTCGCTGAATTCGGCGGCCATCGGGGAGGGCGGCAAAAGCCGGCCGTCGAGGGTGTGCACACGGGCGGCCAGGGTCATGCTCGATATCAGCCAGATGCCCTGCGCGGCAAGGAGATCCGCTTTCTTGAGGCCACGGTAGTCACAGTCGTACCCCTTGGCCCGGGCCACCTCGAAGAGCGCCTGCTGTGTGGTGCCGCGCAGGATCGGATACCACGGGGGCGGTGTAAACAGGCACGGGGTATCGCCTTCAGTGGTGGCGATCACGACCGTCGAGCGCGGCCCTTCCAGGACGTATCCGTCCGAACTGACGAAGATGACGTCGCCGGCACCCCGTCGGGCGGCATGCCGCAAGGCGGCCATGTTCACCGCGTAGGACAGCGTCTTGGCGCCTGCCAGCAGCCACGGCATTGCGTCGGCGCCGATCGCCGGTAGGCCACGATCCAGCGTCACCGCTGACACTCCGTTGCGCCGCACGGCGGCCACCCGCTCCGGGAGCGCGGTGACCATCACGTAGGCAGTCGACGCTGAGCCACTCTCCCGGCCACGGCTGTAGATCAGCCGCAACGCGCCCTCGTCTGCGGTGCTTGCCGTCCATCGCTGGGTCGCCGTGTCGATGGCGCGCCGCCACTGCGGCAGATCCGGGTCCGGCAGATCCATCAACCTGGCCGATTGGGTCAGCCGCTGCAGATGGGGTTCGATCAGACAGGCCCGGCCGTCGCGCACCAGCAGCGTCTCGAACACACCGTCACCCCGCACGACTGCCAGGTCGTCGGCAGACAACAACGGCGTTCCGGGAGCAACGATCTCGCCCTCGAGCGTGACAACAACGCCCGTGTTACCGGCCATAGAGGATCAGCCTAACCGCGAACGGCAATGCCGGGCACAGCACCGTAGAGTTGCTGTGTGAATGCAGTCCCAGCACCCGATTCCGGACCCGACGCCGGCGCAATCTGGCACTACGGCGATCCGTTGGGCGAGCAGCGCGCGGCAGAAACAGACGCCGTGCTGGTGGATCGCTCACACCGCGCGGTGCTCACCCTGACCGGCGGTGACCGGCAGACTTGGCTACACAACATCTCGACGCAACATGTCAGCGACCTGCCCGACGGCGCCAGCACGCAAAACCTCAGCCTGGACGGCCAAGGGCGAGTCGAGGATCACTGGATCCAGACCGAGCTGGGCGGCGTCACCTATCTCGACACCGAGCCGTGGCGGGGCGATCCGTTGCTGGCCTACCTGCGCAAGATGGTGTTCTGGTCTGAGGTCACGCCGGATACCGCGGACATGGCGGTGCTGTCGCTGCTGGGACCGCGGTTGGCCGACCCGAGCGTGCTCGAGGCGCTGGGCCTCGACGAGCTGCCGAGCGAAGCGGGTGCCGTTGCGTTGCCCGACGGTGGCTTCGTGCGCCGGATGCCCGCGAGCCCGGCCGACCAGATCGAGCTGGATCTGCTCGTGGCGCGTGGCCAGTCCGCCGCCTGGCAGCAACGCTTGGCACGGGCGGGCATCCGCCCCGCGGGCGTGTGGGCCTACGAAGCGCATCGGGTGGCCGCGCTGCGCCCGCGCCTGGGCGTCGACACCGACGAACGCACCATTCCCCACGAAGTCGGTTGGATCGGTGCGGCCGTCCACCTGGACAAGGGCTGCTACCGAGGGCAAGAGACCGTGGCGCGAGTCCATAACCTGGGCAAACCTCCTCGGATGCTGGTATTGCTCCACCTCGACGGCTCGGTGGAACGGCCGTCCACGGGGAATCCGGTGCTGGCCGGCGGTCGGGCCGTCGGGCGGCTCGGCACCGTGGTCGACCACGTGGATCTGGGACCGGTGGCATTAGCCCTGGTCAAGCGCGGACTGCCCGCCGACACGGAGTTGCGAACCGGGCCAGACGCGGGCGTTGCGGCGGCGATCGACACCGAGTCACTGCCGCCCGCCGACACGGTCGGCGCGGGCCGACTGGCTGTTGAGCGGTTGCGGGGTGGTAAGCGATGATTGACCACGAGTTCCGCCACACGGCGGACAGGGGCCACCGACGACCACCCGCGAGGCACGGTAAACTGTCGGCAGGACAATAACGACACCAGAGATCGGAGCCGCCTACTCGTTAGGCCGCTCCGTTATTGCGCGAGGGGGTTCCCCCATGGGCCGCGGCCGGGCTAAGGCAAAGCAGACCAAGGTTGCTCGAGAACTTAAGTACAGCTCCCCGCAGACCGACTTCCAACGGCTCCAGCGCGAGCTGTCCGGAACGGGTGCCGACGACTCCAACGATCTGGATGGCGACGGTCCGGACGACGCCTGGGACGACGAGCAGGACTGGCGCCGCTAACCTTCAGAATCGTGGATGCTGTCCCACCAGCTTGGCCCGAGGGCCTTCTTTTCCACCTTTGGCCACGGTGCCCAGCACCCAGCAGTCCAGGTGCCGAGCGGTCAGGATCGCCAACGCGCGGTCGGTGTCGTCGGGTGCGACGACGGCGATCATTCCGACGCCCATGTTGAACGTCTTCTCCATCTCCTCGCGCGTGACCCGTCCGCGCTGAGCGATCATCGCGAATACCGGGGCGGGCGTCCAGGTGCCGCGGTCGATCTCGGCGACCAGTCCGTGCGGGACGACGCGTTGCAGGTTGCCGGCCACTCCACCGCCGGTGACGTGGCAGAAGGTGCGGACATGGGTTTCGGCGGCCAACGCCAGGCAGTCTTTGGCATAGATGCGGGTGGGTTCCAGCAACTCCTCGCCCAGGGTGCGACCGAACTCCTCGACGTAACCGGCCAGGTTCATCCGGTCGATCTCCAGCAGCACCGAGCGGGCCAGCGAATATCCGTTGGAATGCAATCCCGAAGAGCCCATCGCGATGATCACGTCGCCGGGTTTGACGCGGTCGGGCCCTAGTACGTCGTCGGCCTCGACCACGCCCACCCCGGTGGCCGAGATGTCGTAGTGATCGGGTTCCATCAGCCCCGGGTGCTCGGCCGTCTCGCCCCCCAGCAGGGCGCAGCCCGCACGCACGCACCCTTCGGCGATACCACTGACTATCGCGCTCAATCGTTCCGGCACGGTTCGGCCAACTGCGATGTAGTCCTGCAGGAACAGCGGCTCGGCGCCGCAGACCACCAGGTCGTCGACCACCATCGCGACCAGGTCGAGGCCCACGGTGTCGTGCTTGTCCATCGCCTGCGCCACGGCGATCTTGGTGCCGACCCCGTCGGTGGAAGCCGCCAGTACCGGTTCGCGGTAGTCACCGCGCAGCGCGAACAGCCCGGCGAATCCGCCCAGCCCGCCGCGCACTTCGGGTCTGGTCGCCTTTCCCGCCAGGGGCTTGAACAACTCGACGGCGCGGTCACCGGCCTCGATGTCCACCCCCGCCGACGCGTAGGTGATGCCCTGACCTCTTGCGGAGCTTTTTGCGGGATCCGTCATCGCGATAAAGGCTACCGGGCGGCACGCATCTGCCGGGAGCAAACCAGTTTCAGCGCCAATAGTTCAGCGACTGACCGGCACGTCCTCGGGCGCCAGGTCGTCCATTCCGGCGCCCCGCGCCGCGTTGGCCAGCATGTGCTCGATGACGTTCTTACCCAACGCGGTCTCACTGGGCAGCTCGATGGGATAGGTGCCGTCGAAGCAGGCGCAGCATAGCCGCGAGGCGGGTTGCTCGCTGGCGGCGATCAGGCCACGCAGGGAGATGTAGCCCAACGTGTCCGCGTTGATGGCATGGCGTACCGCTTCGAGCATCTCGCCCTTGTCCTCGACGGCGTTGGCGATCAGCTCAGCCGGCGACGGGAAGTCGATGCCGTAGAAGCAAGGCCACTTCACCGGCGGTGAGGCGATGCGTACATGGACTTCGACGGCACCGGCTTCCCGCAGCATCCGCACCAGCGCGCGCTGGGTGTTCCCGCGCACGATCGAGTCGTCGACGACGATGAGCCGCTTGCCGCGGATCACCTCACGCAGCGGGTTGAGCTTGAGCCGGATACCGAGTTGGCGGATGGTCTGGGACGGCTGGATGAAAGTGCGGCCGACGTAGGCATTCTTCATCAGGCCTTGCCCGTAGGGAATGCCGGCTTCTTGCGCATATCCGACCGCGGCGGGAGTGCCCGATTCCGGCACGCCGATCACCAGGTCGGCGTCGACCGGGCATTCGCGGGCGAGTCGGCGGCCGATCTCCAGGCGGGCAGCGTGCACCGAGCGGCCCGCCAGCGTGCTGTCGGGACGGGCCAGATACACGTATTCGAAGATGCAGCCCTTGGGTGTCGGGTTGGCAAAACGGGTGGACCGCACACCGTCGGCGTCGATCGCCAACAGCTCGCCCGGCTCGATGTCACGAACGAACGAGGCGCCGACGATGTCGAGCGCCGCCGTTTCGGAGGCCACCACCCAACCGCGGTCCAGCCGTCCCAGCGACAGCGGCCGCACCCCGTGCGGGTCCCGGCAGGCGTACAGCGTGTTTTCATCCATGAACGTCAAACAGAACGCGCCGCGCACGGTAGGAAGCAATTCCAGCGCCGCTTGCTCCAGCGTGGAGTCGGCCGCACCGTGGGCCAGCAATGCGCCCAGGATGTCCGAGTCCGTCGTCGCCGGGGCGGGGCAGCGCCTCGCGATCAGCCCCGCGTCGCGGGCGCGTGCAGCGAGCTCGGCGGTGTTGACCAGGTTCCCGTTGTGCCCCAATGCAACACCCGTTCCGGCCGCGGTGTTGCGGAACACAGGCTGGGCGTTTTCCCAGGTGGTGTCGCCGGTGGTCGAGTAGCGGCAGTGCCCGATGGCGACATGGCCTTCCATGGCGGCCAAGGTCTGCTCGTCGAACACCTGGCTGACCAGTCCGAGGTCTTTGAAGACCAGCACCTGCGAGCCGTCGGCGACGGCGATCCCCGCGGCCTCTTGACCACGATGCTGCAACGCGTACAGGCCGTAGTAGGTGAGTTTGGCGACTTCTTCACCTGGGGCCCAGACCCCGAATACACCACATTCTTCGCGAGGCGAGTTCAGGTCTTGCTCGGGTTGCGGGACGGTCACGGCTTGGCGGCTCCCTGGGGCGCGGTTAGTGACGTAACGGAGTCTACGGCCACCACCGGCCCACTGCCGAATCAGGCACGCGTGTTGGGCGCCCAAATATTGGCTCTTTCACCCTAAACCTGCAGTTCAGGGTTATGTTTCGCCGACGTCGAACAGCGGCAGCCAGCGTTCGATTTCACCGGCCCGTGAGCCGGAAAGGGTGAGCGCTCCGGCGGCCTTGGCCGTTGCCGGCGATGACAATCCGGTGGCCAGCAGCAGCCAGGTCCGTGGGTCGGTTTCGACGACGTTGGGCGGTGTCCCCCGAGTGTGCCGGGGGCCGGGTATGCACTGCACCGCGACGAACGGCGGAACTCTGACCTCCACGCTGGCGCCAGGCGCCAGCGCTGCGAGGGTGCGGGCGGTGAGCCGAACCGCGGTCGCCAGCGCATCCCGCTCGGGCGCCGGGCGAGTCTCGTCGTGTAACCACTCCGCTATGGCCAGCACAGCCTGGCGAGCTTTACTCGGGTCGACGCGATCTCGGGCAGCCATAGCTGACGAAGCCTAGGGCTTGACCTGGTGCGCATGCCGCCGCTGCACCGCCACAGCGGCCACCGCGCCGGCTTCGTTGATAGCCAAGTGCACCAGCATGGGAGCGGCGAGGCTGCCGGAGCGCTCGGCCAGCCAACCGAACACCCAGCCCGCGGTACCGGTGACCAGGACGGTAGGCAGCACCGGTGCTCCGGTTGCGCGGGCGTCGGCGATGTGGGACAGACCAAAAGCGATGGCCTGCAACGACCTTCCGGTCGACGCGCCGAAACCTCTCGCGGCCACAGTCGCAAGTGCCGCGCGGAATGCGGCCTCCTCGGCCCAGACTGTGCCGACGGGAATCGACCACCCCAGCCAGATTCGGGCCGATCCGGGCCGGTCACGCGCGGTCATCGACAGCCGAACGACGGGCACCGCGGTGCTCGCCGCGATTGCGGTCGCCGCGAGCGCACCGGCCGCTGACCCGAGGCGCGCCCCCGCCCACAGCCGCGGTCCGGCCAAGCCCAACGGCGCCCGGGTCGCCACTACCAGCAGTCCACCGAGCCCGGCCTGCAGCACCACCCGCCACGACTCCGGAAGCCGTGGCCCGACGAAGCTCCAGCCAACCAGCGCGGCGGCCAAAGAGATTGCGCGAACCCGACTTATCCGAAGAATCGCGGCAACACCGCCTCGGACGTCGCACGCAGTTCCGCCAGGGACACCGTGAACAGTCCTTGGACCTCAAGCTCGTCCGACGCCTGATCGACGACGCCGATGCGGACGGCAGGCAGCCCGCGCGCCTCGCACATCGACCGGAAGCGGCTCTCTTCGGTGCGCGGGACGGCGACCAGCACTCGGCCCGCGGATTCGGAAAAGAGCATCACGAACGGATCTGCGTCCTCGGGAAGTACTATGCGGCAACCGGTTTCACCTGCCAGCGCCGATTCCACGATGGCTTGGGCCAGGCCGCCCTCGGACAGATCGTGCGCCGCCGACACCAGCCCGTCGCGCGACGCCGAGTTCAGCACATCGGCCAGCAACTTCTCTCGTTGCAGGTCGACGGCGGGGGGCAGACCACCGAGGTGGTCGGCGGTGACCTGTGCCCAGACGGAGCCGTCGAATTCGTCGCGCGTGTCGCCCAACAGCATGAGGGTTTCTCCGGGCTCGCTGCCGAACGCCGTCGGGATGCGCCGTTCGACGTTGTCGATGACGCCGAGCACGCCGACTACCGGAGTGGGTTGGATGGCAGTTGACCCGGTTTGGTTGTAGAAGCTGACGTTACCGCCGGTCACCGGAATCCCAAGGGCCGCACAACCATCCGCGAGGCCGCGTACCGCCTGCGCGAACTGCCACATCACGCCGGGGTCTTCGGGCGAACCGAAGTTGAGGCAGTTGGTAACCGCCACCGGGGTTGCGCCGGTGACGGCGACGTTGCGGTAGGCCTCGGCCAGCGCAAGCTGTGCACCGGCGTAGGGATCCAGCAAGGTGTAGCGTCCCGACGCGTCGGTCGACAGGGTGATCCCCCGCCCGGTGGCCTCGTCGACGCGCAGCATGCCGCCGTCGGCGTGCTCGGCCAGCACGGTGTTACCGCGCACGTACCGGTCGTACTGCTCGGTGATGAACGCGCGGCTGCACAAATGCGGACTGCCCAGCAGCGCAAGCAAAGTCGCACGCAGCTCGTCGCCGCTGACCGGCCGGGGCAGCGATTTCGAAGAGTCGGAGTTCAACGCGTCCTGCGATTCGGGACGGGCAACCGGACGCTGGTACACCGGGCCTTCGTGAGCCACCGTGCGCGGAGGCACGTCGACAACCGTCTCGTCGTGCCAGGTGATCCGTAACCGGTCGCCGTCGGTGACCTCACCGATCACGGTGGCCAGCACCTCCCATTTGCGGCATACGGCCAAAAACGCATCCACGTTCTCGGGTGCGACCACCGCACACATGCGTTCCTGCGATTCGCTGCAGAGCACCTCGGCGGGCGTCATCTCCTTGGCCCGTAGTGGGACGGTGTCGAGTTGAATGGCCATACCGCCGTCTCCGGCAGACGCCAATTCGGATGTGGCGCAAGATAATCCGGCGCCACCCAGGTCCTGGATGCCGATCACCAGGCCGTCCGCATAGAGCTCCAGGCAGCACTCGATGAGCACCTTCTCCATGAACGGGTCGCCGACTTGCACCGAGGGCAGCTTCTTACGGGACCCCTCGCTGTCAAAGGTGTCCGACGCCAGCACCGACACCCCGCCTATGCCATCCAGTCCGGTGCGCGCGCCGAACAGGATGATCTTGTTTCCGGGGCCCGAGGCGAACGCCAAATGCAGATCCTCCTGGCGCAATACGCCGACACACAGCGCGTTGACCAACGGATTGCCCGCATAACACGCGTCGAAAACCGTCTCGCCGCCGATGTTGGGCAAGCCCAACGAATTGCCGTAGCCGCCGATGCCGCGGACCACGCCGTCGAGCACCCGACGGGTATCGGGGGCGTCGGCGGCGCCGAACCGAAGCTGGTCCATCACTGCGACCGGCCGCGCGCCCATGGCCATGATGTCGCGGACGATGCCGCCGACGCCGGTGGCCGCACCTTGGTAGGGCTCGACGTAAGAGGGGTGGTTGTGCGACTCCACCTTGAACGTGACGGCCCAGCCGTCGCCGATGTCGACGACGCCGGCGTTCTCACCGATGCCGGCCAACATGCCGGCGCGCATCTCGTCGGTGGTGGTCTCACCGAAGTAGCGCAGGTGAACCTTCGACGACTTGTAAGAGCAGTGTTCACTCCACATCACCGAGTACATGGCCAGCTCCGTGTCGGTGGGCCGACGGCCCAGGATCTCGCGGATGCGCTGGTATTCGTCGTCCTTGAGGCCCAGCTCGTGAAACGGCTGGGGGTGATCCGGAGTGGCTGCGGCGTGCTCGACGGTGTCAATCACCTGGGTGCACCTAGGTGCCACGCGCTCGTCACGCCCGACAGTCTAAGTCGGGCCTTCGACGTGGGCGCGCTACTGCCCGGCCACGCAGAACTGGTTGCCTTCCGGGTCGGCCAGCACCACCCAACGGAAGTTGTCACCGATGCTGTGCCGGTCGACCTCGCTGGCGCCAGCCCCGGTCAGTCGCGACACTTCGGCATCCACATCATCGGCACCGAAATCCAGGTGCACGCGGTTTTTCCCCGGTGTTGGATCGGCCACCTTCTGAAATCCGATACGCGGCCCTTCCGGGCGCATCACCGCGATGAATTCACCAGGAATCAACTCGCGGGTCTCGCCGTCGAACTGTTCGGCCCACCAGCCGGCCAGCTTCGCAGGGTCAGTGCTGTCGAACGTGATCATCTCCACCTTGAGTGCCATAACCGGATGGTAGGTCAGTGCACCGACAGAATCCGATGGCCGCGAGTGTGCACGGTCTCGATAATGGGGCGATGTCGCGTCACTGGCCACTGTTCGATCTGCGCATCACCACCCCGCGTCTGCAATTGCGGCTGCCGACCGAAGAGCTGATGGATCAGCTGATCGACACCGCGCTCGGCGGAGTCCATGCGCCGGACCAGCGCCCTTTCCCGCGGCAATGGACGCTTGCGCCGCGCGAGGAATTGCCCTTCAACACCCTTTCGTATCTGTGGCGGACGCTGGCCGGATTCCAGCCGCACGATTGGAACTTGCCGCTGGCCGTCGTCATCGACGGGATGGCGGTAGGAGTTCAGGCGCTGATTGCCAAGGACTTCCCCATCACCCGTGCGGTAAAGTCCGGCTCCTGGCTGGGACTGCCCTATCAAGGTCATGGGTATGGAAACGAGATGCGTTCGGCTGCACTCTATTTCGTGTTCACAGCGTTGGGTGCGGAAGTGGCGACCTCAGAGTCGTTCGTCGACAATCCGGCCTCGATCGCGGTGTCCCGTCGCATGGGTTACCAAGAGAACGGCATCGAACGGCTGGTACGCGACGGCACGATGGCTGAGGTAATCCGGTTCCGGCTGACCCGCGACGACTGGCAGCGAAACCCCGCGCCCAATGTACAGGTACACGGGTTCGACAGATGTCGGCCACTATTCGGCCTGGACTAACGAATCACGCAATTTCGGGTGCGAGGAACGCGCGCATCGCAGCCGAGTAGGCGGCCACATCGTGTGCGCCCATCAGCTCACGCGCGGAGTGCATGGCCAGCTGGGGAGCGCCGACGTCGACGGTCGGGATGCCGGTGCGGGCCGACGCCAACGGGCCGATCGTCGTTCCGCAGGGCAAATCGGCGCGATGTTCGTAGCGCTGCAACGGAACACCGGCTTGCCGACACGCCAACTCGAACGCGGCCGCCGTGCGTCCATCGGTCGCATACCGAAGGTTCGGATGCACCTTCAGCACCGGCCCCGCGTTGACCTCGATCAGGTGGCCAGGCTCATGCCGCTCCGGGTAGTTGGGATGCGTCGCGTGCGCCATGTCCGCCGAGGCCAGCAGCGAAGCCGGAACCCGTCGCAGAAAATCTTCCCGAGAGCCGCCGGCGGCCAGCACGATACGTTCCAGGACGGTGCCCAACAGGTCCGACTGCGCGCCGTGGTCCGAGGACGAGCCGACCTCCTCATGGTCGAACAGCGCGAGCACCGGCAGTTCAGCGCGCGGCTCGGCGTCCAGCAGGGCCTCCAGCCCCGCGTAGCAACTGGCCAGGTTGTCCAGCCGCGGTGCGCTCAGCAGGCTGGCGTCGGCGCCGACCACCCGCGACGGCGTCAGATCGTGCGTCATCAAATCGGCGGCCAGCACGTCGGCGGCAGCCACGCCGGTGCGCTCGGCGACATAACCGAGGAAGGACTCGTTTTCGGCGCCCACGCCCCACACCGCGTTGACGTGCCGCTGCGGGTCCAACGTCAGCGACTTGCGGTCCTCGGCCAGATGGATGGCCAGCTGCGGCACCCGCAGTATCGGATCGTCGATCCGGAGCAGCCGGTGAGCTACGCCAGCACCATCCCGTACGGATAGCCGTCCGCTGATGCCCAGATCGCGGTCCAGCCAGGAGTTGAGCCACGCTCCTCCGTACGGCTGCAATGCCACCACCCGCCAGCCTGCGACCAGCCGATCCGGATGCTGCTTCACCCGCAGGTTCGGGCTGTCGGTATGTGCCCCGACGATCCGAAACGCGCCGTCTGGACGCTCGCTGTTCCAGGCCACCAGCGACCCGGCGCGGACGGTGAAGTATCGACCCGGCTGGTCCGGCCAGCGGTCGGCCTCGTCGAGTTCGGTGTAGCCGGCCTTTTCGAGACGGGCCGCGACCGTGGCACAGGCATGGAACGGCGACGGGGAGGCGTCGATGAACTCGCAGAGACCTGCGGCGCTGGCCGACATGTCCAACATCATCGCTGCCGGGGCCTGGCCTGGTCCACGCTGGGTCTGGCGCATGCCCGCTTACTCGCGCCGCTTCCGGCGCTCGCCGTCGCCACGCTAGGGTCTGCAGAGTGCCTCCGGTTCAGCCGCAACCCATCCTCGCGCCTTTGACGCCTGCCGCGATCTTCCTTGTGCTCACGATCGACGAAGGCGGCGAGGCGACCGTGCACGACGCATTGGGCGACGTATCCGGTCTGGTCCGCGCAATCGGCTTCCGCGACCCGACCAAGCACTTGTCAGCGATCCTCTCGATCGGTTCTGATGCCTGGGACCGGCTGTTCTCCGGTCCACGACCCGCCGAGCTACACCCGTTCATCGCGCTGACCGGACCGCGGCACACCGCTCCGGCCACGCCCGGCGACATCTTGTTGCACATCCGCGCGGAGTCCCTGGACGTCTGTTTCGAGCTGGCCGGCCGCATCCTCAAGGCGATGGCCGGTGCGGTGACCGTTGTCGACGAGGTGCACGGTTTCCGCTACTTCGACAATCGCGACCTGCTTGGTTTCGTCGACGGAACCGAGAACCCCGACGGCCCAATTGCCGTCAGCGCCACCACGATCGGCGACGAAGATCCCGACTTCGCGGGCTCGTGCTATGTGCACGTGCAGAAGTATGTGCACGACATGGCGTCCTGGGAATCGTTGTCGGTCACCGAGCAAGAACGCGCGTTCGGCCGGAGCAAACTCGAAGACATCGAGATGGACGATGACGTAAAGCCCGCCAACTCGCATCTGGCGCTCAACGTGATCACCGACGACGACGGCACCGAGCTGAAGATTGTGCGGCACAACATGCCATTTGGCGAGCTCGGAACCGGCGAATTCGGCACTTACTACATCGGCTATTCGCGCACGCCGCGGGTAACCGAGCGGATGCTGAGCAACATGTTCCTCGGTGATCCGCCGGGAAACACCGACCGCATTCTGGATTTCTCCACCGCGCTGACCGGCGGCCTGTTCTTCTCCCCGACCGTCGACTTCCTCGACGATCCACCACCCCTGCCCCAATCACCCTCGCCCACAACGACAGCCGCGTCCGATTCCGCGGACGGCTCACTCTCGATCGGCAGCCTGAAAGGAACCTCCCGATGAACAACCTCTATCGCGATCTGGCACCGGTCACCGAAGCAGCCTGGGCCGAAATCGAAGAGGAGGCGACCCGCACCTTCAAACGCCACATCGCTGGGCGGCGGGTGGTTGACGTGAGCGGTCCCGGCGGGCCCGTGACCGCGGCGGTCGGCACCGGGCGGTTGATCGACGTGCAGGCACCCACCCACGGTGTGGTGGCGCACCTGCGGGCCAGCAAGCCCCTGGTCCGGCTCCGGGTCCCGTTCACCTTGTCGCGCAACGAGATCGACGACGTCGAGCGTGGTGCGCAAGACGCCGACTGGGATCCCGTCAAGAAGGCCGCCAAGAAGCTGGCGTTCGTGGAGGACCGCACCATCTTCGAGGGCTACAGCGCCGCGTCGATCGAGGGCATCCGCAGCTCCAGCTCCAACCCCAAGCTGACCCTGCCCGAAGATCCGAAAGATATGCCTGACGTCATCTCGCAAGCGCTGTCCGAGCTCCGTCTGGCCGGCGTCGACGGCCCCTACTCGGTACTGCTGTCCGCCGACGTCTACACAAAGGTCAGCGAGACCACCGCACACGGATATCCGATCCGTGAGCACCTGAACCGGCTGGTCGACGGGGACATCATCTGGGCGCCCGCGATCGACGGCGCGTTCGTGTTGACCACTCGCGGTGGTGATTTCGACTTGCAATTGGGCACCGACGTCGCGATCGGTTACACCAGCCACGACGCGGAAACCGTCGATCTTTACATGCAGGAGACGCTGACCTTCCTGTGCTACACGGCGGAAGCTTCGGTCGCGCTCGGTTCGTAACTAGCGGTCTAACACCTGATCGCTTTGCGGGGCGGCTGAGGTGGTCAGCAGTTCCCCGCTGGCGGGATGTCGAAACGACAAATCCTAAATCCACTGCGGGATTGTCTCGGACGGTGTAGAACTTTGATGGCGGTCCGCCGCTGGAAGACACGCTGTCTTTGCGAAGTCAGAAAGCATTTACAGTGAAAGAGTCGTTGAGCAGGGGAATTATATTACTTGTGGCACTGGGGGTTACGTCGTGGGTAATCCTCGATTCCCCCGTGGCCTCGGGCGCGCCGGGGGGCAACGTTCCAGGCCCCGGTGTGTGCGACTATCCCGGTGTCGGCGGAAGTACTTTCGAGGCGGGGGCTTCGACGTACTACTGCGATTTTCCTATCGAAGAGAACAGCACCCATTGGCACTGCGAATACGGCGGATGGAACCTGGGTGGTCCAGCCGGAAACGGGCCCATCGGTGGAAGTTTTATGGGTTTTGGGTTAACCCTTCCCGCAGGGGATTTCGGGGGTGCTAGCGGTAGTTGTTCATGGCGCTGGCCGGATAACACTATTGGCCCTGCGCCGAATCCACCGGGCGCGTGGAAGAACTATTTGGTGCCGAAGCCGCCCCCGCCTGAACATCGGGGACCCCCGGCTCCACCGGAAGAGCCAGAGTCTGGACCACCACCAGTGGTGAATCCTAATCCCGGCGGTGAGCCACAGACACCGGCTTACACTAACCCATCGTTTCCGAATCCTGGCAGGACTCAGAACCCGCAAAGGTAGGCTGTGTCGCGGCCGTCTTCTAGTCTCTCTTGTTCGGAGACATAGATTGTTTCGGATGAGATCGTTCATCACCGTCGGGGTCTTTCTGACTGCCGCACTCGTGGCCCTCAAATGGCCGGCGATAGGAATGGTATTGATCTGCCTATGTCTGATCGCATACTTGCGGCCGGATATCCCCGAGCCGCGGAACGCTCACGAGTAGCCACGCCGGTGGACACCGTGCGAGCCCCCTCGGTGCTGTTATTCGACGTGAACGAGACGCTCGTCGACATCTATTGGATAGCACCGCTTTTCGAGGAGCTATTCGGTGATGAACGCGTGCTGCGGGAATGGTTCGGCCAGCTGATCACGTACTCGATGACCGCCACCCTGGCCGAACACTATGTGGACTTCTTCACGCTCGGCCAAGGTGTGTTGCACATGTTGGGCTCGATCCACGAGGCGGAAATCACCGACAACCACTTATTTCAGCTGGGCGAGCTGATGCGCACCATGCCGGCACATCCCGACGTCGTCGATGGGCTCACAGCGTTGCGCGACAACGGCTTTCGCCTAGCCACGCTGACAAATTCGCCGCGCCGTCCTGGCGTGCCGACGGTGCTCGAGAACGCCGGGCTGGCAGGCTATTTCGAGCAACAGCTGAGCGTGGATGCATGCCACGCCTTCAAGCCCGCGCCAGTTGTATATCGATATGCATGTCAGGTCCTCGATGTCGCGCCCACTGATTGCATGATGGTGGCCGCGCACGCGTGGGACACCCTCGGGGCGCAAGCTATCGGCTTCAGCTCTGCGCTGATCACCCGGCCCAGCAATGCGCCGCTGCCGGTCGATGCCCTGCCGCAACCGACACTGGTGGCAACCGATCTGCGCGACCTCGCCGGGAAACTCATGAGGCCACAATGAACACCGACGAGCCGACGCAAAATCCCCCAGTAAGGCGCTTTTCGGGCGATTTTGCGTCTCACCGGAGAGGAGGACCAATGGCAACCTCGGACGGATTCCATCCTGACTTCGACGACGCCAACCGCCAAGCGGCACGCAATCGCGTCCACCACATCAAGGCGTCGGAAATCAGCTCCGACACCGCGCAAACCGAGGGTCTGCGACGTTTCGCCGCGCTGAGTGGTCGCTCCGTTGGCGCAGAGAAGCTCTGGATGGGCGAGACACACGTCGCGCCCGAGACGGCGTCGGCCAATCATCATCACGGCGAGTCGGAGACGGCCATATATGTACGAAGCGGCAATCCGCAGTTCGTCTTTCACGACGGCAGCGGCGAAGTTCGGATCTCGGCACAGCCCGGAGATTACATCTTCGTCCCGCCGTATCTACCCCACCGTGAAGAGAATCCCGACCCGGACAACCCGGCGGAGGTGGTGATCGCGCGCAGCACCCAAGAAGCGATCGTGGTCAATCTGCCGGAGCTGTATCCGCTATAGCGGCCCGGTCACTCAGCAACTTCTCAACAGATTCTTCGGTCCGAGCCAGCTCGGCTCCAAGGATTCATCAAGGCAGAAGCCGCACCATAGCTCGCATGAACGAGCCACAGCCCCCGCTCGCCGACCTGATCGAACGCTACGTGCGTCAGCGCGGGCGCCGGTACTTTTCCGGCCAGCACGACGGCGAATACTTCTTCATCGCCAACGCCCATCCCGAGCGCCTGTATGTGCACCTCGGGATCTCCCGTTGGCACTCCGACGTGTTCACCATTCGCATCGCGCCCGCCCATTTCTTCCCGGCTGCCGCCGACACCCGACTGGCACAACTCACCGATGCGTGGAACCAGCAGAACCCCGAAGTCACGGCCGTCGTGCACGGCTCTTCCGACCCGCTGCGCGTCGGTGTCTACGCGACCAGCGCCCGGCGGATCAAAGATCGCATTCCCTTCGAGGATTTCGCGGCTTACGTGAATCGCACAATCGCTGCAGCAATCGAGTTCTTCAGCGAGCTCGCGCCCATCAGCGAGACGCAGCAGCCGTTGCTGCGCGACGCCGGCTAGTCACACGACCGCCAGACGCTTCTGCCTGACGTCTGGGCGCGGGTCGCCCATCCGGGACCCGATGGCGGCCCAAGGATCGGCGTAGCGTCCTGGTGCATTGCGGTACGCGGCACGACGCTTGAGCACGGCGCGGGCAAGCGGAGCCACCAACTGCATCGGATAGCGGCGCCAGCCGGTGGCGGCGCGCATCTCGTCGAGCATGTCCGGCCAGGAGTGACGCTGAAACGACAAGGCTTGCTGCGCGCGCGTGGTGTCCATCCAGTCGGTGACGAACCAATCGTCGTCGCTGTCGGGGTCACCCGGCCTGCCCTCGGGCAACACGTCGACCAGACCCCTGGCGGCGGCCAGCGCCTTACCGACCTCTCCCTGCCGCAACAAATGCGTCTCGTCGCCGCCGATCAACAGGATCTCGCCGACCACATCGGCCGTCGTCGCAGCGGCGAACGCGGCCGCGACATCGCGGACATCAACACTGTGCATGCGCCCATCGGTCGGCAGCGCGCTCTCGAAGTACAGCGCATCGAGACTAAGCGGCATGGCAGCGGGATCGACCGTCATCACCCCACCCAGACGCAAAATCACCCACTGCAGACCGGAGGACCGGACATGTTCTTCGGCTTCGGCCTTGTGGGCACCGTACAGATCCGACGGCCGCACCGGGGTGTCGTCGCGCAACAGCTCATGGTGCCGATGCGGGTTGCGGGAACCGTGCACGGCGTTGCTCGACGCGAGGATGAAGCGTGGCGGCCGCGGGCGTGCCGCTGCCGCACGCAGCAACGCCGCGGTGGCGTCGACGTTCACCCTGCGCGCCAGGTCGGGCTGGCGATAGATCACCGGGGGTATCACAGCGGCCAGGTGGATGATGACCGTCGGCGCGGTGTCGGCCAGCAGGCGGTCTACTTCACCAGGATTGGTCAGGTCGGCCCAGCGTGCCTCGACGCCGTCGGGCAGAGGCGCCGCCCGCTGCCGCTCGGTACCAAGGTCAGAGGCGATCACCTGGTGGCCATCCGCAGCAAGCCGGCGCACAGTCTGCGACCCGACCAGACCGAACCCGCCCGTCACAAGAATCTTCTCGGTCATCTGTTTCCCCTGACTGTGGGCTATTCCACAAGACTGGATATGGCATTCTCTTTATTCGAGAGTACCGTATTCTCTACGGATGTAGAGCGCCAAACAAGGTAATCTTCATCACCTGCGTACCGGCACGACGACCAACCGGAGAGAACCATGAACGGCGACCCGCCCGACAACCACGAGATCGCCAAATGGGATCCGACGTTCGTCAGGCAAGTCGCGAACACGGCCGGCTTCGTGGTCAAGCGCTGGTTTCGCGCCGAGGTCCGCAACGTCGAAAACGTCCCGCCAGTGGGCGGCGCGTTGTTGGTGTCAAACCATTCGGGCGGCATGACCACACCTGACGGGTTCATCTTCGTGCCGCCGCTTTACGAAAAGTTCGGGTATCAGCGTCCCGTTTACGTCCTGGCGCACTACGGGTTGCTGAAGCTCACCGGCCCGCTGCGCAGATATCTGCTGCGGCTTGGAGTCGTCGATGCGACCCGCGAAAATGCCGCGGCGGCACTGAATTCGGATGCTCTGGTGCTGGTATTTCCGGGCGGCGAGTACGACTCCTTCCGGCCCACGGTGGGCGCCAACACGGTCGACTTCAACGGCCACACCGGCTACGTCAACACTGCCATCGAAGCCGCTGTGCCGATCGTGCCGATGGTGTCGATCGGCGGACAGGAAACCCAGCTGTTCCTGGCCCGCGGCCACACCCTGGCGCGCCGGCTGGGCCTGACCAAGATCCGGCTCAACGTTGTGCCGTTGACCTTCGGATTTCCATTCGGCCTGACGCCGATCGTGCCGCCGAATTTCCCACTGCCCGCCAAGATCGTCACCGAAATTCTCGAGCCGATCGACGTCATCGCCATGTTCGGCGAAGACCCCGACATCGATGAAGTCGACGCGTACGTGCGGTCGGTGATGCAGCGCGCTCTCGACCGACTGGCCCGTCAACGTCGCTTCCCCTTCCTGGGCTGAGCCGTGAAGCGGCTCAACGGCATGGACGCCATGCTGATCTACAGCGAGACACCCAACCTGCACACGCACACGCTGAAGGTGTTGGTCATCGACGCGGCGGAGTTCCCCGAGTTCGATTTCGAGGCGTTCCGCGAGCATCTGCGCCGACGACTGCACCTGCTGGAACCGTTGCGCTACCGGCTGGTCAACGTCCCCGGGCGGCTGCATCACCCGGTGTGGCGCCCAGACTGCGCGGTCGACCTGGACTACCACCTGCGGCGCGTGCAGGTGCCGGCCCCGGGCGGTCGCCGGGAACTGGACGAGGTCATCGGGCGGGTGGCCTCGACACCGTTGGACCGCAGCCATCCGCTGTGGGAGTTTCACTTCGCCGAGAAGCTGGCCCAAAATCGGTTCGCGGTGATCGGCAAGGTGCACCACGCCTTGGCCGACGGCGTCGCGTCGGTGAACTTGCTGGAACGCTTGCTGGACCTGTCCGACGCCCGGATCAGCGACGAGCGCGCGGACCAGGTCGAGTCGACGGCCGATTTGGTGCGCGCCGCCTGCCGCGACCACGCCCGGCAGCTGGCCGAACTGCCCCGGCTGGTGCGCGATGCAGTGGTCGGCATGAGGCGGGTGCGCCGCCGGGCCAGGCAACGCGGGGAGCACCCGGAGCTGGCCGCCTCGTTCGACGCGCCGCCCACCTTCCTCAACCATGTGGTGTCGCCGCAACGCCGGTTCGCCACCACCATGCTGCCGCTGGGCGAGGTCAAAGCCACCGCCAAGGCGCTGGGTATCACGCTCAACGACGCGATTCTGACGATCGCGGCCGGCGGCTTGCGGAAGCTCTTGTTGGCCTACGACGGTAAGGCCGACCGGCCGATCATCGCCTCGGTGCCGACGGCAACCGACAAATCGGATCGCGTCACCGGCAACGAGATCAGCGGCCTGTCGGTGTCATTGCCCGTGCACATCGCCGACCCAACCCGGCAGGCGCGGCTGGTCGCGCTGGCGACCCGAACGGCCAAGGAGGACCACGAAATCCTCGGCCCAGCCCTCTACGGGCGACTGATGGCCTACCTGCCGCCGGCGATCGCGCCGGCCGCGTTTCGCTGGCTCGGCCGTCGCGACGCGCCGAACAAGATGATGAACGTGGCGGTGTCCAGCGTGATGGGTCCGCGCAAACGCGGCCACGTGGCAGGCGCACCGATCAGCGAGATCTACTCGACCGGGGTGCTCTCGCCCGGGGCGCCCGTCAATATCACCGTCTGGAGCTACGTCGACCAACTCGGCGTCGCTGTGCTCACCGACGATCAGACCTTCAACGACGCCCATGAAGCCACCGACGCGCTGCGGTCCGCCTTCGCCGAATTACGCAGCGCTGCTGGGGTTTACCGGTTGATCGGCTCGGGCGGCCGGCCTCACGCCGCCAAAACGGCGTCAAGGGCTGAGTAGAACAGGCCCAGTCCGTCGTCCGACGGGCCGGTCAATGCCTCGATGGCGTGCTCGGGATGCGGCATCAGCCCGACGACGCGGCCGTTGGCTGAGCTGATGCCGGCGATATCGTGCATCGAGCCGTTGACGTTGTCGTGGTAGCGAAACACCACCCGGCCCTGGCTCTCCAATTCGTCGAGGACATTCTTCGGCGCCACGTAGCGTCCTTCGCCGGACTTCAGCGGCACCAGCAGGTCGGCGTCGGGCTCGAAGCGCGATGTCCACGCCGTGGCGGTCGACGTCACCCGCAGCCACACATCGCGGCAGATGAAGTGCAATCCGGCGTTGCGAGTCAGGGCGCCGGGCAACAGTCCGGCCTCGCACAGCACCTGAAAACCGTTGCAAATACCCAAGACCGGCATGCCTCGGCTAGCCGCAGCGACCACTTCGCCCATCACCGGCGCGAATCGGGCGATGGCCCCGGCGCGTAGGTAGTCGCCGTAGGAGAACCCGCCCGGCACCACCACGGCATCGACACCCTTCAGGTCGGCGTCGGCATGCCACAGGTTGACCGCTTGCGCTCCCACCCGCCGGGCTGCGCGCGCGGCATCCACGTCGTCGAGGCTGCCCGGGAAGGTGATGACGCCGATCCGGGCCGTCACTGGGGTTCCCTGCTTATCGTCCAGTCCTCGATCACGGTGTTCGCCAGCAGCGATTCGGCAATTTCGGCCAGCTCGGAATCGTCGACGGCGTCGTCGACCTCCAATTCGAATCGCTTGCCCTGACGCACATCTGAGATGCCGGCATGTCCCAGCCGCCCCAGCGCCCCGACAATCGCCTGACCCTGCGGGTCGAGAATCTCCGCCTTGGGCATCACATGCACGACCACCCGGGCCACCGGCGCTCCTCCTCAAGTTCGGATTGCTCCACCCAGCGAGCGGGTCCGCGCCAACTCTACCGGCGAGCGCCGCCGCGACGTCAGATCAGGGCACAATCTATAGCCATGCAACTGACACATTTCGGCCATTCCTGCCTGCTCGCGAAATTCGGCAATACCAGGCTGCTCTTCGATCCCGGTACGTTCGCGCACGGCTTCGAGGGCATCACGGGCCTGTCCGCGATCGTGATCACCCACCAGCACCCCGACCACATCGACGCCTCGCGACTGCCGGCGCTGCTCGAGGGCAACCCCAATGCCGCGCTATACGCCGATCCGCAGACCGCCGAGCAACTCGGAGCGCCGTGCCAGGCGGTACGCGTCGGCGACACGCTGCCGGTCGGAGAATTGACCATCCGGGCGGTCGGCGGCCGGCACGCCGTGATTCATCCCGAAATCCCAGTGGTAGACAACATTTCGTATCTCGTCGGCGACGGCGAGCATCCCGCCCGGCTGATGCATCCCGGTGACGCGCTGTTCGTGCCCGGCGAGCCGGTCGACGTCTTGGCCACTCCGGCGGCGGCACCGTGGATGAAGATCGCCGAGGCCGTCGACTATCTGCGCGCGGTGGCACCCGACCGTGCGGTGCCCATCCATCAGGGCATCATTGCGCCGGACGCGCGCGGCATCTATTACGGCCGGCTCGCCGAGATGACCTCCACCGACTTCCAGGTCCTGCCCGAGGAGGACGCGGTCACCTTCTGACCGCGAGCTGGGGGCACCTCCCGCTTGCGGGGGAACGCAAAATCCCCTCTGACACGGCGTGTCGAGGGGATTTTGCGTCTGCTCACCCCCTTATGTCCCCGGCTGCGCCGCGGCCGGCGGCCCGCCCGGAGAAGATGCACCCACCCAGGAACGTTCCCTCCAGCGCCCGGTAACCGTGCACGCCGCCGCCCCCAAACCCGGCGGCCTCCCCGGCCGCGTACAAGCCGGCAAGCGGGGTGCCGTCGTCCGTGAGCACCCGCGAATCCAAGTCGGTCTCGATGCCGCCCAACGTCTTTCGGGTCAGGATATGCAACTTGACGGCGATCAGGGGCCCGGCCTTCGGGTCGGTCAACCGGTGTGGTGCCACCACCCTGGTGTAGCGGTCACCCAGATAACCGCGAGCCGCCCGGATCGCGGTTATCTGGCCATCCTTGGTGAACCGGTTGGCCACCTCACGATCGCGGGCCGTGACCTCGGCCTCCACCGTCGCATAGTCCAGCGGCGCCACGTCGGGCAGCTTGTTCATGCCAGTCACCAACTCACGCAACGAGTTTGCGCTGACGAAGTCCACACCCCGCTCGACGAATGCCTGCACCGGCCCGGGCGGCCCGCCCCCGACCCGCGACCGCAACAGCCGAACTATGCTCTGCCCGGTCAGATCGGGGTTCTGCTCTTGGCCGGAAAGCGCGAACTCCTTCTCAATGATCTTGGCGTTCAACAGAAACCAGGTGTAGCCATAACCGGATTTGGTGATGTACTCCAAGGTTCCCAGGGTGTCGAATCCGGGATACAACGGAACCGGCAACCGGCGGCCGGCTGCGTCGAGCCATAGCGAAGACGGTCCCGGAATGATCCGGATGCCGTGGTTCGGCCACACCGGGTCGTAGTTGGTGATGCCTTCGGTGTAGTGCCACATCCGGTCGGGGTTGATCACGCGAGCGCCCGCCCGCTGGGAAATGTCGATCATCCGGCCGTCCACATGGGCGGGCACCCCGCAGAGCATTTGCTCGGGAACACGACCCATCCGCTCGGGCCAGTTTTTGCGAACCAGCTCATGATTGCCGCCGATGCCACCGCTGGCCACGATCACCGCAGATGCCCGGAACTCGAACTCGCCCAGTGGCTTTCGTGACGAAGCCACGCCGCGCGGCGCAGCCGACGGCTCCAGCACAGTGCCGCGCACACCCGTCACCGCGCCACCGTCGACCATCAACTCGTCGACCTGGTGCCGGTGGACAAACCGCACGGTTGAACGGTCCCGAAGCTGACGAGCGAAGATCTCGACCAGCGCGGGCCCGGTACCCCACGTGATATGGAACCGCGGCACCGAGTTCCCATGCCCTCGAGCGCCGTAACCGCCCCGTTCGGCCCAGCCCACGAAGGGGAACAATCGCAGCCCGCGGGCATGCAACCAGCTGCGCTTTTCCCCGGCGGCGAAATCGACATAGGCGTGCGCCCATTGCCGCGGCCAATGGTCTTCCGGCCGGTCGAAACCCGCCGTTCCCAGCCAGTCCTGCAGCGCGAGTTCATGGCTGTCTCTAATGCCGAGACGCCGTTGCTCGGGGCTGTCGACGAAGAACAGACCGCCGAACGACCAGAATGCCTGCCCTCCGACGTTCGCGCTGTTCTCTTGGTCGACGATCAGCACCCGCAAACCGCGATCCACCAATTCGCACGCCGCCACCAGACCCGCTAAGCCGGCACCGACGACGATGACGTCAGCCCGCAACCCCTCGTCCATGTCGGACAGGGTAACGAGGCCCTTGAATTACGCTGCGTCGAGAATCGCCTTGTCGGGCCGCCAGTTGTAGACGGTCGGAGTGCAACCGTGCATGCAGGCCAGGTCGACGGCATCCAGCATCGCCTGCAGTGGGCCGGGCTTGCGCAGGTGACGGGCTGCGACGGCGACCCGAACGATGCCGCCACGACGGGCGATCCGCTCGGCGGACAACACCACCATTCGGCACCACCACGGCTCCGACAGAAAGCCTTCTCCGATGCCCAGCACGCGGGCGCGCACGGTGGTGTGCCGCACCAGGTCGGTGATTCCGTGCAGGTCGGCGAGTAGCCGAAAGCCATTGCGGGGCAGAGCCTTTACGACGCCCGGTGATACCACCCATCCTGGGGCCGCGAACAGCCGGGTGCGCAGGCCGAGGTGCTCGAGCACGCGGTCGGCGGCCATCAGGCGCAAGTTCGCCTCGTGCGCTGGTAGCAGGGCGAATTCGCCGCGCCGCTTCTTGGTGGCCGCGTCGTCGTAGCCATGTAGGACGATGGCGTCGCCGCCTGCGCGCCGGGCCGTCAGCCACTCGACGGTGCGCGGGTCGTTATCCAGCCGGTAGTTACCCGACAAGCGAGGAGCCACCAGCAACGACACCGGCACCGAACGGGCATCCATTTGTGCGCAAAACGCCTCGACGTCGGCCAGGGTGCGATCCCCAATCCCCGAGACCGAGACGATCAGTTTTCCAGACACACCTGTAGTGTGCCGATCCCACATGTCGGGATAGTGAAGTCCACGCAGACGGCAGGCATACTTCCGATCGCTACGACGCTGGGCGCGCGAGCAGACGCAAAATCCCCTATTTCGGCACCCAAATAGGGGATTTTGCGTCTGTTCGCCAGCCAACGCGACCGAGCTAATCGGTTCGATATGCTAAGCAACGCTATGGAGAAGGCCCATCCCGCAACGGCCGATGCCTCGCCGCCCACCCTGCAGTCAGGCGCGGCTGACCACGTCTACCCCGACAAGCTGGATGCCCGACTGCTGCGCATCTCCGGGGTGTGCATCTTGGCCACGGTGATGGCGATCCTGGATGTCACGGTCGTCAGCGTCGCGCAGCGCACCTTCATCGATCAGTTCGGCTCGACACAGGCCATTGTCGGCTGGACGATGACCGGCTATACGCTCGCGCTGGCAACCGTGATCCCGATAACCGGCTGGGCGGCCGACCGGTTCGGCACCAAACGTCTGTTCATCGGCTCGGTGCTCGCCTTCACGGTCGGTTCGTTACTGTGCGCGGTCGCGGCGAACATGCCGCAGCTCATCCTGTTCCGCGTGGCGCAGGGCATCGGCGGGGGCAGTTTGCTGCCGCTGAGCTTCATGATCCTGACCCGCGAAGCCGGTCCACGACGGCTGGGTCGCCTGATGTCGATCCTCAGCATTCCGATGCTGCTCGCTCCCATCGGCGGGCCGATCCTGGGCGGCTGGCTCATCGACACCTCCAGCTGGCGGTGGATATTTTTGATCAACCTGCCTTTCGGGCTGGCAACGGTGGTGCTTGCGGCCGTCCTCTTTCCGAAGGACCAACCTGCCCGCTCGGAGAGCTTCGACGTCGTCGGCGTGCTGTTGCTCTCACCGGGTCTGGCGACGTTCCTGTTCGCGGTGTCGTCCATTCCCCGCCGCGGAACCGTGGCAGATCGCCACGTCCTGATACCCGCGATCCTCGGCCTCGCGCTGATCGCCGCGTTCGTCGTGCATGCGCGACACCGTGCCGACCACCCGCTGATTGATCTGCGGCTGTTCAGCAACCGGGTGCTTACCAACGCCAATGTGACGATGGTGGTGTTCGCGGTCGCCTTCTTCGGCGCCTGCCTGGTGCTTCCGAGCTATTTCCAGCAAGTGCTCCACCAGACGCCGATGCAGGCTGGCATGCACATGATCCCCCAAGGACTGGGTGCCATGTTGACCATGCGACTGACGGGACCACTGGTCGACAGGCAGGGGCCAGGCAAGATCGTGCTGGTCGGCATCGTGCTGATCACCGCTGGCCTAGGCACTTTCGCCTGCGGTGTCGCGTGGCAGGCGCGATACCTGCCCACCCTGCTGGTCGGGCTGGCGATCATGGGTCTGGGTATGGGCTGCACCATGATGCCGCTCTCGGTGGCATCGGTGCAGTCGCTGGCCCCCCACCAGATCGCCCGTGGGACCACGCTGATCAGCGTTAGCCAGCAGGTGGGCGGCTCCATTGGGACCGCACTGATGTCGATGATCCTGACCAATCAGTTCAACCGAAGCGAAAACATCACTGCGGCTAGGACACTCGCTGTTCTACAGCAGCAGGCCGTCACTACGGGAGTGCCGGTTCAGCAGTCGGCGATACCCCGGCAATCACTGGCCCCGGGCTTTGCGGCTAACCTACTGCACGACCTTTCGCACGCTTACACAACGGTATTCGTGGTTGCGGTCGTCTTGGTGCTGTCGACGATCATCCCGGCGGCGTTTCTGCCGAAGACGCCCGCCAGTGAAACGGCACGAGAAGACGCAAAATCCCCTTAAACGGCAATGATTTCGGGGATTTTGCGTCTGCTCGCGCTCAGCTATAGCGGTCGCTGTCGGCTGCAGCCAGCAACCAGGCGTACTGGTATGCGGCTTCCTTCCAGGCTCGATAGCGACCACTGACCCCGCCATGTCCAGCCGCCATCTGAGTCTTGAGCAGCACCGGATTTCCGTCGGCCTTGGTATGACGCAGCGCCGCAACCCATTTAGCGGGCTCCACATAGTAGACTCGGGTGTCGTTGAGTGACGTCATGGCCAGGATCGCCGGGTAGTGCTTGGCCTCCACATTTTCGTAGGGCGAGTACGACTTCATGTAGGCGTAGACCTCGCTGTCGCTCAGCGGATTTCCCCATTCGTCCCACTCTGTGACGGTCAACGGCAGCGAGGGATCCAGGATGGTGGTCAATGGGTCGACAAAGGGTACCTGCGCGAGGATTCCGGCGAACAGTTGTGGTGCCATGTTTGCCACGGCGCCCACCAACAGCCCGCCCGCGCTGCCACCCAACGCCACTAGCCGATCCGGTCGCGTCAGTCCCGAGGCGACCAAATACTTTGCCACCGCGATGAAGTCGGTGAAGGTGTTCTTCTTTTTCAGCAGCTTGCCGTGCTCGTACCACAGCCGGCCCATCTCGCCCCCGCCGCGAACGTGTGCGACGGCGAAAACCATGCCGCGATCCAGCAGCGACAACCGGGCGATGGAAAAGCTCGGGTCTGTACAGATCTCGTACGCGCCATAACCGTAAAGCAGTGTCGGCGCCGGGAATTCGACACCCGCGCGGTGCACGATCGACACCGGGATGCGGGTGCCGTCGTCGGCGTGTGCCCAATCGCGCCGTTCCACATAGTCCGACGGCCGGTAGTCACCCAGGACGGGCTGCTCGCGTAGCAACGTGCGTTCGCCGGTCTCGAGGTCCACGTCGTAGATGCGCGGCGGAATGAGGAAGGAATCCGCCCTGATTCGCAGCTTGGGCGAATCCCAATTCGGGTTGGCTCCCAGCCCCGACGCCATCAGCTCGGAGTCAAACGAAATCTCTTCTGGCTCTGCGTAGTTGCCGTTGGAGTCGATAGGCCATAATTGGATGCGCGGCAATGCCTCACGCCGGTAGCTGATGACCAGATGTCTGGCGAACGCGTCCACATAGTCCAGCCGCACGTCATCGCGGTGCGGAATGAGGGTGCGCTGCCGGGTCGGATCGCTTACGGGCGCCTCGACGAGCGTGAAGTTCACTGCGCCGTCGTTGTGCAGAATCAAGAACCGGTCTTCTCCGCCGATAATTGCGTGCTCCACCGAGTACTCGACGCCGTCGCGCCGCGGCAGCACCACCGTGAACTGCGCCTCGGGATCGGCCGCGTCCGCGTAGCGCACCTCGGAGGTGATTGCCGACCCCGACGCAACAACGACGTAAGATTCGCTGCGGGTAAGGCCCACGCCGAGCCAGAAGCGTTCGTCGGCCTCGTGATACACCTGCTCCGGTGGCTCGCCGGAGCCCAGTCGGTACCGCCAGACCTTGTCCGGGCGGCGGGCCTCGTCCAAGGTCGTGTAGTACACGGTGCGGTTGTCGGCGGCCCATGTCACTCCGGCGCCAACCGGTGTGATTTCGTCCGGAAACATGTCGGCTGTGCGTAAGTCTTTGAAGCGCATCGTGTATCGTTCGTCGCCCACGACGTCGACGGAGTATGCCAGCAGATTGCCGTCCAGGTTGACCAGACAGGCGCCCAACGCAAAGAATTCATGGCCTTCGGCCTCGACGTTCGAGTCGAGCAGGACTTGTTCGCCCGGGATTTCGGTTTGCTCGTCGAGGGCTGGCGGACGCCAATCGCCGGGATCGGCTACCGGACAACGGCATTGGACGCGGTATTGCTTTCCCTCGAAGGTCCGGCCGTAGTACCACCAGTCGCCCTGCCGAACCGGCACCGACAGGTCGGTCTCCTTGGTCCGTGCCTTGATCTCGTCAAATATGCTCTGCCGCAATGGTTCGAGGTGAGCTGTCGTGGCGTCGGCGTACGCGTTCTCGGCCTCGAGGTAGGCGATGACTTCCGGATCAGCCTTGTCGCGCAGCCATTCGTACGGGTCGACGAAGACGTCACCGTGGTACTCGCGCTTGGTGTCGACTCGTTTGGCGACGGGTGGGTTAAGTCCGTCGCTCATGCGCCCGGGCCAATCCAGTCGTCGAAGCTCAAGCCGGAAATCCGTTCGTAGGCATTGATATAACGATCGCGGGTGGCATCGATGATGTCGTCGGGAAGCGGTGGGGGTGGCTGTGTGCCGTTGCGGTCCCACCCGGAGGCGGGACTGGTGAGCCAGTTGCGGACGAACTGTTTGTCGAAGCTGGTCTGCACCACGCCGGGCCGGTAGTCTTCGGCCGGCCAGTACCGTGACGAGTCCGGCGTGAAGATTTCGTCGGCCAGTAGCACGTTGCCGTCCCGGTCCATACCGAACTCGAACTTGGTGTCGGCGATGATGATTCCCTTCTTCAGGGCGTGATCGGCTGCTTGGACGTAAATCTGAAGCGTGCGATCGCGCAACTGGTTGGCGTGCACCGCGCCAACCAGCTCGATCACCCCGGCGAACGAGATGTTTTCGTCGTGGGTTCCCAGGGCGGCTTTGGTCGCCGGCGTGAACAGCGGCGTATCGAACTTGCTGGCCTCGACCAGTCCTGGGGGCAACACGATGCCACACACTTTCCCGGTTGCTTGGTAGTCCAGTAGCCCCGAGCCGGTCAGATACCCGCGTGCCACGCATTCCACCGGGAACATCTCCAGCTGTCGCACCACCAGGGCGCGGCCCAGCACCTCGTCGGGTATTCGTGGGTCGTCGGGCGGCCCGGCCAGGTGGTTGGGGGCATCGACGAGGCCGAAAAAGAACACGCTCATCGCGGTCAGGATGCGGCCCTTGTCCGGGATGGTGCTGTCCAAGACGTAGTCGTACGCCGAGATCCGGTCGGAGGCGACCAAGAGCAGATGCTCGTCATCGACCCGGTACAGCTCACGAACCTTGCCGCTGGCCAGATGCTGGTAGTCGGACAATGCGGGGCGCAGCATCGGGCCAGCCTATCCGGCGAGCAGGGCACAAAGTGTGCTGGTATCAGTGCCATGAGGTTTCTGCCGTACTCCACCAAGCCCCTTCGCCTGTTCGTCCAACTGATGAGCGATATCACCGTCTCGTTGTGGACGACGATATGGGTGTTCATCGGTCTCGCGGTGCACAGCGCCATCTCGACGATCGCCGTTGCCGGCCGGCAGGTCGAGAGCGGCTCGAAAGGAGTTGCCGGCAACCTCGAGTCGGCAGGTCATGCCGCGCAGCACATTCCATTGGTGGGCGACGCGGTCAGCAAGCCGCTCACCGCCGCCAGTCAGGCCGCTCTGGACATCGCGGGCGCCGGCCATGACCTGGACACCACGGCGACGTGGCTGGCGGTGGTGCTCGCGCTGGCCGTCGCCGCGACCCCGATCCTGGCGGTGACCATGCCGTGGCTGTTCCTGCGGGTGCGGTTCTTTCGGCGCAAGTTGGCGGTGACCGCATTGGCCAGGACCGCGGCCGGTCAACAGCTACTTGCGCTGCGCGCGTTGGCCAACCGAGCACCGGCCAAATTGGCCTCGGTCAGCGAGGATCCGGTCGGCGGGTGGCGAAACGAGGATCCCGTCGTCATCCGCGGTCTGGCGGCGCTCGAATTGAAAGCGGCAGGGATCAGGCTGCGGATGCCTTAGTAGTTCACGCGGCGGTTGCCCACCTCGTCACACCAGCCACACCCGCACCCGAAAAGCTGGCCATAGTACGACTTGCGGTTCGATATCGCGGGCGACATCACACCGGCAGCCGGCCATCCATGGTGTGCTGCTGCGCCGCACGTCGGACCAGGCGATCGGCTTGTTCCCGTCGGTAACCGGATACAGCCGCGTAGCAACACATTTCACCGCAGCGCCGCCCTAGACTGCCAGCCGCTATCGAGTGGACACGCTCACGGTGCCATAGCTGGTTGCCCCGTCCGCGCCGCCGCGAACTGGGGTCCAGGGGCGCACAAGCGTCATGGGCCTTATCGTGTTGTGGACCACACCGGGGGGAGGCTGACGTGGACGGCACGCCGTTTGGCCGCTATCGGCTGGTGGAGTTGCTGGGCCGGGGCGGCATGGGTGAGGTGTGGCGTGCCTACGACACCGAAACCGACCGCAACGTGGCCATCAAACTCCTACCCGCCCAGTGGTCGAACGACGAGGACTTTCAGCGGCGATTCCGCCGAGAAGCCCACACAGTGGCGCGCTTGAACAATCCGCACATCATCCCGATCCACAACTACGGGACGATAGACGGCCGCCTTTACCTCGATATGCGCCTTATCGAAGGCCACGACCTGCACACCATCCTGGCCAGCGGCCCCCTACCTCCCTCCCGCGCCGTCCACATCATCGATCAAATCGCCAAAGCCTTGCACGCCGCGCACAAGGTGAACCTGCTGCACCGCGACATCAAACCGTCCAACATCTTGATCGACAGCGAAGACTTTGCCTACCTGATCGATTTCGGTGTCGCGCGCGCCGCCGGCGATTCCCGGTTGACCGGATCGGGCAAAGCGGTCGGCACCTTCCAGTACATCGCACCCGAACGGTTCGGGACTCTGGATCACGAGGAGGACGCCCGCGCCGACGTCTACTCGCTCGCCTGCGTGCTCTATGAATGCCTGACCGCCCACCCGCCTTTTCCCGGTGCGGACATGGCGCAGCTGGTTACCGCACACCTGAGCCTCCCGCCGCCTCGCGCCTCGCTGATCCGACCCGACGTGCCCCCACGACTCGACGACGTCATTGCGCGCGGTATGGCCAAAGACCCCAGCCGCCGATATGCGACGACCATTGGGTTGGCCCAACACGCACGCCAGGCGATCACCGCCCCATCCCAGCTGCCACGCGCTTCACTGGCGCCGAGCCTTGTCTCCGCACCAGTGACCGCATACCGCACACCACCCAAACCGCCCTCCAGCCCGTGGGCACGACCGGATGGCCAACCCGGTCCTTCACCGCTCGCGGCCCCCGCTGCGCGCTATTACCTGCCCGCGAAGCAACCACAGCTGAGCCCCAGGATCCCCCCGGCCAAGCCCATCGCCAAGACGAAATCGATCGCTCGAGTGCTTCGGCGCCCCAAATACCTACTAGGCGTCGCCGTCACAGCGAGCGCCGTCGTCATCGGCGCCGCTGCAGGAATGGCCATCCCTACCGCGGCGCACCACGACTCTGCCCCATCACAGACCGTTCTGCCGTTCCCGACGCTTGATGACCCATGGGGTGTGGCGGTGGATTCCGCCGGCACCCTCTACGTCTCCGACAGCCGAAACAACCGGGTACTGAAGCTGGCATCGGGCTCGACCACCCCGACCGTGCTCGCCTTCACCGGGCTCGCCGACCCCTTCGGCGTGGCGGTGGACAACAGAGGCAACGTCTACGTCACCGACAAAGGCAACAACCGGGTACTGAAGCTGGCGACCGGTTCGTCCACCCAAACCGAGCTGCCATTCACCGGACTCAACGGACCCTGGGGTGTGACGGTGGACGACAAAGGCAATGTCTACGTCACCGACTACTTCCACGACCGGGTGCTCGAGCTGGCCACGGACGCGTCCACCCAAACCGAATTGCCCTTCACCGGACTGCGTCTTCCCCACGGTCTAGCGGTGGATCCCGCCGGCAATCTCTACATCACCGACACCGGCAACGACCGGGTTCTCAAGCTAGCTGCAGGCGCATCCACCCCGACCCAGTTGCCCTTCAACGGACTCAACGGACCCTTTGGTGTAGCGGCGGATCATGCGGGCAATCTGTACGTCGCCGACTACTTCCACGACCGGGTGCTCAGGCTAGCCGCGGGATCATCGACCCCGACCGTGCTCCCCTTCACCGGACTCAGCAATCCCGCGGGTGTGACAGTGAGCGACAGCGGCGCCGTCTATGTCGTCGACGGCGACAAGAACAACGGCAGGGTTGTGCAACTCACGACGGGGTAATCGCATGCTGGGCCTCTAGCGCCTGCTCGCGACGCGCCCCAACCCACGCAAGAAACCCGCGACAACCACAATCCCCCACGCCACCAACGCATCCCAGAAGAAGACCAGTGAGACCGTCGCCAGCGACCGCTGACCGATCTCCACCGACATTGCATAGCTGGCCGCGGAATACATGCCCAACGGAAACACAAAGGCCCACCACACTCCGGCGAAGTGCAGCATCTCGGGCCGGCGGCTGACGCGGTGCAGGCCAAAGTAAATCAGCGGCGGTATCCACAACGAGGCCGCCACCCAGGTCACCACGGTCACCGCACGGATCGTCGGAGCCAGCCAGCCCGGCGCCAGGCCATGGATAACGTCACCGGCTAGAGTCGCAATCGCCAAGGCGCCCATCAAGATCCAGGTATCGGGCTCGAATCCATCGCGATCCTGCCGCTCGGTGATGGCCCGCCACAGAATCAGCCAGGTCATCACGCCGTAGATGCCCAACGCCGCCACCCAAACGGGCACCGCCACCCACAGCCACCAGTGCACATGCCGCCCCACCGTCGCAGTCACGATCGAAAGTCCCGAAGTGCCAACGCTGCCCAGTTCCCACGCGCCGTGCGCACCGTCACGCAGCGCCGCCCACGACCGTGACCACATGTTGCGCACCGTCAATGCGCTCAACGCCAGCCACGACGACACGGCCACCACCCCGAGAACCTGCAACACCACACGATGGGACGCCAGCCGACTGTCCAGCACCGCACACGCCGCGACAAAGGTGAACATGCGCAGGGTTACGTCGGGATCCTGCAGATCCCAGACCGTGCGCCTGGCGACGCCGAAAGCGATCACCAGCACGACGAGGGCCACCAGGCCAACCGTGGCCAGTACGCCCAACGCGTCGCTGATCACACGATAGTGGTGGTTGCGCGCGGCGATCGACATAATCCCGGTCGCCATCACCGCGGCGAACACATCGGGTGACGGCTCGACATCGGCGAGCCGGCTACTCACTGCAATTCCACGACCAGATGCCGAATACCGGTGTGCCGGTTGCTGCGTGTCCATTCGACGGGCTCCACCACACTGACCGATCCGAACCGTGACAAAAGCTCCTCGTAGAGCACTCGCAACTCCAGTCGAGCCAGGTTGGCACCCAGGCAGTAGTGCACGCCTTGACCAAACCCAAGGTGCGGGTTCGGCTTTCGGGCGATATCGAATTGATCGGGATGATCGAAAACACTGGAGTCGCGGTTGGCCGAACCTTCCCAGATCTGCACCTTCTGCCCCGCTTCGATCGACTGACCGCCGAGCGTGACATTGCAGGTGGCGGTCCGCCGCTTGGACGGTGACGGCGACGTCCACCGAACAATCTCTTCGATCGCCGTCGGCAATAGCTCGAAATCCTCACGCAGCCTCCGCAATTGCAGCGGATGCTCGGCCAGCGCCAGTAGCCCGCCGGCGACCGCGTTGCGCGTCGTCTCCGCGCCGGCGCTGAACAGCAGGCTGAAGAACAAATACACTTCGAGATCGGACAGCGCAGCCGACTCGGCGTCATCGACCATGGCATTGGCGACCACCGACAGCATGTCGTCGGTGGGAGACGCACGTTTCGACGCGATCAGCTCCTGGCCGTAGGCATACATCCGCGACCCGGCCTCTTCCACTGACAACTGCGATAACGCAGCCTTGCGCGAGCCGCCGAAGTCGAACTGTGGCTCGATTGCCTCGAACAGCCAATGCCGTTCGGACTCAGGCACTCCCAGCAAGATACAGATCATCTGCATCGGTAGTTCAGCCGCGATGTCAACGACGAAGTCGAACGGTTTCCCCGGCACCACCGCGTCCAGCAGCCGTCGCGCACGGGCCCGCAGATCGTCCTCGACGCGACGGATCATTCGCGGCGTCAGCCCGGAGCTGACCAGGCGGCGAATCTGCGCGTGTCGCGGGTCGTCCATCATGTTGAGCACCTGGCCCGCGATGGCCAGATCCTGCAGCAGCGTGCCGCCAAACGGTCGCGAACCTCCGGAAACCGAAGAATATGTCACCGGATCTCGCAGCACCGCAAGCGTTTCCGGGTATGTCGCGACCGACCAAAACCCCTCGCCATCCGGCGTATTGGCGGTAGGTTCGTGCCAGTAGACCGGGGCCTCGCGTCGATGGATGGTGAACAGCTCGTGCGGAAATCCGTTGGCGAAGTTGTCCAGATCGGTGAAGTCGATCTCCGAAAGAGCGCTGGCGAGAGTCACAGGATCGCACCCGGCGTGTACTTGGCGTCCTCCGGGTAGCGGCCCACCAAGGTGTCCACCATCGCGGCCACCTCGTCGACCTGATCTCCGGCGGCACCGACGAACGCCGTCTTGTCGGCCAGCGCGGCATCCAACGCATCCCGGCCCAGCGGTAGCCGCGGATCGGCAGCCAGCCGGTTCAGCAGGTCAGGCTCGGCGCCTTGCTCCCGCATTGCCAGCGCGGTCGCCACCGCGTGTTCGCGTATCACGTGATGCGCGGACTCACGGCCCATGCCGGCCCGGACCGCGGCCATCAGCACCTTGGTGGTGGCCAGGAACGGCAGATACCGGTCCAGCTCGCGCTGGATCACCGCCGGGTAGGCGCCGAACTCGTCGAGCACCGTCAGAAACGTCTCGATCTGACCGTCGATGGCAAAGAAGCTGTCCGGCAACGCGACCCGGCGCACCACCGAGCAGAAGACGTCGCCCTCGTTCCACTGCGCGCCGGCCAGTTCCGCCGTCATCGAGGCATACCCGCGCAGCACCACCTGAAGGCCGTTGACCCGCTCGCAACTGCGGGTGTTCATCTTGTGCGGCATTGCCGACGATCCCACCTGTCCCGGCGCGAAACCTTCGGTGACGAGCTCGTGGCCGGCCATCAACCGGATGGTGTGCGCCAGCGAAGACGGGCCCGCGCCGAGCTGAACCAGCGCGGACAGCACTTCGTGGTCCAGCGAGCGCGGATACACCTGCCCCACGCTGGTCAAAACCGTTGAAAACCCGAGGAACTCGGCCACCCGTCGCTCCAGGGACGTCAACTTCGCCGCGTCGCCACCCAGCAGGTCGAGCATGTCCTGCGCGGTTCCCATCGGCCCCTTGATGCCGCGCAAGGGATACCGGTCGATCAGCTCCCGCAGCCTCGTCAAGGGAATCAGCGTCTCCTGGGCCGCCGAAGCGAACCGCTTGCCCAAAGTCGTTGCCTGCGCGGCGACATTGTGGCTCCGCCCGGCCATCACCAGATCGCGATAGGACACCGCTCGCTCGGCGAGCCGCGCGACCACCGCAACCGAGTGGGAGAAGACCAATTCCAGCGACCGCCGGATCTGCAGTTGCTCCACATTCTCGGTGAGGTCGCGACTGGTCATGCCCTTGTGCACGTGCTCGTGACCGGCCAGGGCGTTGAATTCCTCGATGCGGGCCTTGACGTCGTGGCGCAGCTCTCGCTCTCGGGCGGCGATCGAGTCCAGGTCGACGTCTTCGAGCACCCGCTCGTAGTCGGCGATCGCGTCGTCCGGCACCGCCACGCCCAATTCCGCTTGCGCCTTCAAGACCGCCAGCCACAGCCGCCGCTCTTCGACGACCTTGGCCTCCGGCGACCAGATCGCCACCATGTCGGCGCTCGCGTACCGGGAGGCCAGCACGTTGGGAATGCTCACAGACAATCAGCTTACGGTCGGCGGGCAGCCTGGCATCGCGAAAGTGCGACTGGCGACGCATTCCCCGAGTAGCGCCGTCGGTGGTTGCACCCTCCCGGCGCTACTGTGGGCCGATGTACTTCGCCGGCGTGGACCTCGCCTGGGGAGTGCGCAATCCGACCGGTGTGGCCATCGTCGACGCCGACGGCCGGTTGGTCGAAGTCGGCGCCATGCGTCACGACGCCGACGTGCTGGCCGTGTTGGATCCGTACGTCCAGGGCGCTTGCCTGGTCGGCTTCGACGCGCCGCTGGTAGTGACCAATCCAGCCGGGCAGCGGCCCGCCGAGGCCGCGCTCAACCGCGACTTCCGCAGGTTCGAAGCGGGCGCGCACCCGGCCAACACGGGCAAGCCAGAGTTCGCCGACGGACCCCGCGGAGGTCGCTTGGCGCGCACGCTGAATTTGGACCTGGATCCATGGTCGAACGCCGCACGGCGCGCCATCGAGGTCTACCCGCACGCCGCTACCGTGGCCCTGTTCCGGCTGCCCCGGACGCTCAAATACAAAGCCAAACCCGGCCGTAACGTCGACCAGCTCAAGTCGCAGCTGCTATTGCTGATGGACGGCGTCGAGCACCTCGCACACGCCGCCGTGCCGTTGCACGTCACCTGTCACAACGGCTGGCTCGAACTACGTCGGAAGGTCGAAACCGCCCAGCGTAAATGCGAGCTGCGCCGCGCTGAGGACCCGATCGACGCCGTCGTATGCGCCTATGTGGCGTTGTACGCCGAACGCTGCCGGGCCAACGTCACCATTTACGGCAACCTGGCCACCGGTTACATCGTGACGCCGACGCTATCCGCCTGACTCATATCCGCACCGGTCGTTGGTCGACGGGGGCCAGCACGTCGATGAGGTCGACGACGGTCGCCAACGCCGCATCGCGGGGGTCCCGCCCTTCGACGAGGGCAGACACCACCGAACCGTCGACCGCGCAGATCAGCGTGCACACCAACTCGATGCGGACCGAACGGCCCGAACGCTCGATCGCCTCGGCCACCGCCTCGGCCCGCTGCCGCAAACTGCGACGCATGCTTTCCCGCAACGCCGGCAGACGGGTACAGGCGATATGGCGCTCATAGCGCGAGATCAGTTGCTCGGCCAGGCCCGGGCCGGAGACGTCCCCGACCAGAAGTTCGACGAGCACCTCGGCAGTGGTCTCCGGACCGCGACGCCGCCGGGACAATGCATTGACCCGAGCCCGTAACTGAGCGACCTCGAGCATGCCGATGTGTTCGACCGCGCGGACAATCAAATCGTCGAGAGACGAGAAGTAATAAGTGGTAGACGCCAGCGGCAGTCCGGCGCGCCGGGCAACCGCCCGGTGTCGCACCGCTTCGAACCCGCCTTCGCCAAGCAGCTCGGCGGCCGCGCTCACAAGCGCGTAACGCCGACGTTCTCCTTTCGGAGTAACCGCTGCAGTCACGCCTGTTTATGGTGCCAGTGAAAGTGGTACCGCATTGCCATTTCGGCCAAACGGCCATGGCATGATATCCGGATGCCCGACTTGAGCCGCCGCGCGGTGCTCGGTCTCGGTGCCAGCGCCGCTGTCGGCGCGGTGAGTGCTTATGCGCTTAACGTACTGATCCAGCCCCGCACCTCGCATGCCACCCCGGTGTCGTGGACCGGATCTCAAGCACCGTTGGCGCCGCCACCGCGCGAGCCGGCTCCGGCCGAGCCGGCTCCGGCGACTCAAGCCGCCCCGACCATGGTGACCGGATCCTTCGTGTCGGCCGCACGCGGCGGGATATCGACCAACTGGGCGATCGCCCGCCCGCCGGGCCAGACCAAGCCGCTGCGACCCGTCATCGCGCTGCACGGGAAGGGCAGTGACGCGTCCACCGTGATGGCCGGCGGCGTGGAGCAGGGGCTGGCCCAAGCGGTCAACGCGGGACTACCGCCGTTTGCCGTGGTAGCCGTCGACGGCGGCGGAAGTTATTGGCACAAAAGGGCTTCCGGCGAAGATTCCGGAGCGATGGTGCTCGACGAACTCATCCCGATGCTGGGCACCCAGAACCTGGATACCTCGCGGGTCGCGTTCTTGGGCTGGTCGATGGGCGGCTACGGCGCCCTGCTGCTGGGCAGCCGACTGGGCCCGGGCCGTACCGCAGCGATCTGCGCGGTGAGCCCGGCACTGTGGCTTTCCCCGGGTGCGACGGCACCCGGCGCGTTCGACGGCGCCGACGACTGGTCGGCGAATTCGGTGTTCGGACTTCCCGCATTGGCGTCTATTCCCATCCGGGTGGATTGCGGCGACAGCGACCCGTTCTACGCCGCCACAAAGCAATTCGTGGCGCAACTGCCCAACCCGCCTGCGGGCGGCTTCTCCCCCGGCGGCCACAACGCTGGTTTCTGGAGCTCACAGCTGCCCGCCGAGCTGACCTGGATGGCGCCGCTGCTGACGGCCTGAGTGTTATGCCGAGCGCCACACCTTTCGGTTGGGACCTGCCTTACGCCTGGCCCCGCAAACCAGTTCTGGCGAGCAACGTTGTCTGCACATCGCAACCCCTTGCCGCTCAAGCAGGGCTTCGCATGCTTGCCGAGGGCGGCAGCGCAGTGGACGCGGCCATCGCCGCCGCCATCACGCTGACCCTGGTCGAACCGGTGTCCAACGGAATCGGCTCGGACGCCTTCGCAATCGTGTGGGATGGCCGGCAATTGCACGGGCTGAACGCATCCGGCCGATCTCCGGCAGCATGGACACCAGAGTACTTCGGCGGCAAAGCCGTTCCCGCGCTCGGCTGGAATTCGGTCACCGTACCCGGAGCGGTGTCTGCCTGGGTGGAGCTGCATGCCAGGTTCGGCAAGCTGCCCTTCGACAGACTCTTCGAACCCGCTATCTCATACGGCCGCAACGGTTTTCTCGTCTCGCCGACCGTGGCATCGCAGTGGGCCGCGCAGGTGCCGCTGTTCGCCGCCCAGCCGGGATTCGCCGAGGCGTTCATGCCGCGCGGAAGAGCGCCGAAAGCCGGTGAGCTGTTCCGCTTCCCGGACCATGCGGCCACCCTCGAAAAAATCGCCTCCAGCGGCGGCGAGTCCTTCTATCGCGGGGAACTGTCCGCGACGCTCGAAGCACACGCGAGCGCCAACGGCGGCGCCATGCGCGTCAGCGACCTGGCCGCCCATCGCGCCGACTGGGTCGGCGCCATCAGCGGAACCTACCGCGAGTACACCGTCCATGAGATTCCACCCAACGGCCAGGGAATCGTGGCTCTGATCGCACTGGGGATACTCGATCAGTTCGACATGTCTTCGTATCCAGTCGATTCCGCGGACAGTCTGCACCTGCAAATCGAGGCAATCAAGCTCGGCTTCGCCGACGCCCAGGCTTATGTCGCCGACATCGATCACATGCCGTTTGATCCAAAGAGCTTGCTGGACAAGAACTATCTTGAGCAGCGGGCCGCGCTTATCGATCGCGGTCACGCGAGGCCCGCGGTAGCGGGCACCCCGGGCGGAGGCACCGTATATCTGACCGCGGCCGACGCATCGGGGGTCATGGTGTCGATGATCCAGTCGAACTACATGGGCTTCGGGTCTGGTGTGGTAGTGCCGGGCACCGGTATCGCCCTGCAGAACCGTGGTGCGGACTTCGTTGCGACCCAAGGACATCCGAATCAGATCGGGCCGAGCAAGCGTCCGTACCATACCATCATTCCGGGCTTCGTCACCAAGGACGGCGCGCCGGTGATGAGCTTCGGCGTGATGGGCGGACCGATGCAACCTCAGGGCCATGTGCAGGTGCTGACCCGCATCGCCGACCACGGGCAAAACCCGCAGGCAGCCTGCGACGCCCCGCGATTCCGCTGGATCAACGGTCTGCAGGTGAGCTATGAAAAAGGCTTCCCCGACTCAACGCTGGACGAGCTACGCCGACGCGGGCACGACTTGGTCGCCGTGGACGACTACAACCAGTTCGGTAGCTGCCAGGCGATCTGGCGGCTCGACGACGGGTATTTCGCGGCGAGCGATCCGCGTCGCGACGGCCAAGCCGCAGCGTTTTGAGGTTTTTCTAGACAACGATTGTCCCCTGCGCCGCCTTCAGGCCGATATCCCTTCGAAAATGGCTTCCCGGCAAGCGAATTGAACTAAGGATGCGGTAAGCCTGTGCGCGCGCCGCGGCCAGGTCGACGCCGGTGCCCACCACCGACAGCACCCGGCCGCCCGACGAGACGATCGCGCCGTCGTCGCGCCGCGCCGTCCCCGCGTGCAGCACCCCTTCGGCTTCGGACCCGACCACGACATCTCCCACGCGCGGACGTCCGGGATAGTTTTCCGCCGCCAAGACCACCGTGACGGCCACGCCGTCGCGCCATCGCAGCGGACCGAAGTCGGCCAGCACCCCGGTGGCCGCCGCATACAGTAGCTGGCCGAGTGGTGACTCCAGCAGGGCCAGCACGGCCTGCGTCTCGGGATCACCGAAACGGCAGTTGAATTCGACCACAGCCGGCCCGTCCGCGGTGATGGCGAGACCAACATAGAGCAGTCCGCTGAATGGCGTTCCACGCCGAACCAGCTCGGCCGCAACGGGTTCGGCGATCCCGGCCACCATCTCGCGGTAGACCTCGTCGGGCAGCCAGGGCAGCGGCGCGTACGCACCCATGCCGCCGGTGTTCGGCCCGCTGTCGCCTTCACCCACCCGCTTGAAGTCCTGAGCAGGCAACAGCGGCACCACCGTGGCACCGTCTACGACGCAGAACAGTGACACCTCCGGCCCGTCGAGATAGGACTCCAACAGCACGGGGTGGCCGGCCTCGAGCAAGCCGGCGGCGTGCGCGCGGGCGGCGTCGCGGTCCGGCGTCACCACCACGCCCTTGCCCGCGGCCAAAAGGTCGTCCTTCACCACCCAGGCCGGCTGCCCGACAGCCATCCCGAACCGATCCAGGGCGGCGTCCAGATGCGCTGGGCTGTCCACTATTTCGCTGACCGCGGTGCGCACACCGGCGGCCGCCATGACGTCCTTCGCGAATGCCTTGGAGCCCTCGATACGGGCGGCAGCCATACTGGGGCCGAAGCATACGATCCCGGCCGCGCGCAGGGCGTCAGCCACCCCGAGCACCAGCGGTACCTCGGGACCGACGACCACCAGGTCAGCCCGCACCTTGCGGGCCAGCGCGACAACGTCGTCGGCAGAGGTGACATCGACATCGTGCTGCTCGGCCACCCGCGCGGTGCCGGCGTTGCCCGGAGCAATGATCAGACCGGTGACCTGGGGGTCTTTGGCCAGCGCCAGCAGCAGGGCATGTTCACGGGCACCGGAGCCGATCACCAGGACGCGCACGAGACGCAACTCTATCGGGCGGCCGGCCCTGAACGCGCCCGGTTGTTCCGGCGGGCCGCCCCCTCTCGGCCCGCCGGGTCACGACTCGGAAGAATTGTAGAACCTCCATCGCAAACAATTCGGCGGGCTTGGGTGCTATGGGGGCCACTGGCTCAGTCCGACTTCGTACCCGAGTGCATCCTCAACGCGTCGCCGACGTTGGCTTTCTTGTCCTCGCCGGTGCCCTTGGCCGCGGCCTTCTTGCGCTTCGCAACGACGGTGTCGACCGCGCCGTTGAGCCCAGAACCGCGCGGGAACCCGAGATAGTGGGTCAGGAAGACGGCCATTTCCTTCAGCTCGGTTTCGGTGAGCTCTCCGTTGAGCAGGGCGGCATTGATCTGGATCTCGGCCAGGTCGCGATTTCCGGCCGCCGTCACCGCCGTCAACGTCATGATCCGCTTGTCGCGCATCGACAGTCCCGGTCGCGTCCAGATGCTGCCGAACAGGTGATCGACGGTCAGGTCGAAGTACGCGTCGCCTTCGATGTTGGGCATCTCCCAGCCGTAGACCTCGTTCATCTTCTCCAGGCCCTTGCGGCGCAGTTCGTCCATGTTCACTCCTCCGTCGACGCTGTGTGCGGAACGCCGAGGCCCTCGGCCAGTCGTTCGAGCGCTACCCGCGCCAAGGGCAGGTCTACCGACACCTCCTCGCCCAGCGCCAGCGCCAGGCTCAGATCCTTCTCACCGAGTATGCGCGCGTGTAAAAACGGTTGATACAGGAAGCTGTCCGGTGGAATGGGTTTAGTGTCATCGCGGAACATGATCGAGCCGGCGCCACCCGTGATGGCATCGGAGTGACGTACCACCTGGCCGAGGTCTTGCAGGTTCAGACCACATTTTTCTGCCAACTTCGATGCCTCACAGGCCGCCGCGAAGGAGATATTGTGAAGCATGTTGCGGGCCAACTTCATTCGCGTTCCGGCGCCCGGCTTACCCGCGTGGACCACTAGCGATGCCCACCGCGAGAACGGCTCCTTGACTAGTGCGAACGCCTCGTCGGTGGCACCCACCATGGCGGCCAACTCACCCTTTTTGGCCGCCCGCCCACTACCGCTGACGGGCGCATCGACGATGTGAATGCCTTGCGGCTCAAGTTCTTGGGCTAACTCGGAGGCGGTGGTATCGCTGATCGTGGAATGAATCGCGATCACTGTGCCGTGCTTGACATTCGGGCTCAGCGCGCCCACCACCTCGCGCACTTGTGCGTCGTCCAGCACAGTGATGCTGATGATGTCGGCCTCCGCGACGTCGGCGACGCTGTCGGCCAGTTGTGCTCCCTTCTCGGCGAACGGCGTCATCGCCTCGGTGCGGATGTCGAACACGATGAGGCCGCCGGGCCAGTCGATCAGCCGCATGGCCATCGGTGCGCCCTGCTTGCCTAGACCGATGTACCCCAGTTTGGGTTGGTTTTCAGACACGCGTTGCTCCTCTACGATCGGATGATCTGTCCGCCGTCGACATTGAAGATCTGGCCGGTGATCCAGGAGGCCTGGTCGCTCAGCAGGAACAAACACATTCCCACCAGGTCCTCCGGCGTCCCCATCCGGCTCAGCGGGATCTGCTGCACCATGGTCTTGACCAGCTCGCCGGGCGTGACGGTCTTGGTGGCTTCGGTGTCGATCGGCCCGGGCGCTATGGCGTTGATCCTGATCTTCTGACCGCCCAACTCCCGGGAGAGCTGCTGGGTCAGCCCGTTGACGCCAACTTTGGCCAGGCCGTAGAAGTTTGAATACAGCCACGCCGCGGTCGACGACTGGTTGACGATCGCACCACCGCCCCTTTTGGCCATGTGCTTGTACACCGCGCGCGTGCACACCAGCACCCCGTCGTGGTTGACGCTCATGAATTTCCGGTAGTAGTCCAGCGGCACGGTCAATAACAAGTCGAGCTTCATACCGCCGTAGATCGCCGCGTTGTTGACCAGGTAGTCGATGCCGCCGAATTCGCTGACTGTGCGATCGGCCATCGCCTTCGCGGACTCCTCGTCGGAAACATCAACGGGCACATGGATTGCCGTGCCACCGTCGGCGACGATCTGCTTGGCCGTCTTTTCGGCGGCGTCGGCGTTGATGTCGGCGACGACCACCGAGGCGCCCTTCCGGGCCAGGGCGTCGGCGTACGCCTGCCCAATGCCCTGCGCGGCTCCGGTGACGATGGCCACCTTGTTTTCGAACATGGCTTCCCTTCAGTTATTCGTGCGTCGAATGTGTACTGGCTGCGATATTTTCGCCAAATTTTCGCAGTGAGTTCACGCTCGACGTCATACCGCCGTCGCAATGAGCTTGGCTTCCAAATACTCTTCGAAACCAAGCAAACCCATCTCGCGGCCGTTGCCGGATTGCTTGTAGCCGCCGAACGGCGCGTCCGCGGAGTACCACACACCGCCGTTGACGTTGACGGTCCCGACCCGCAGTCGTGCGGCGACTCCTGCGGCCCGGTCGGGATCGGCGCTGAACACGGTGCCGGACAAGCCGTATGGCGAGTCGTTGGCGATCCGCACGGCATCGTCGTCGCCGTCGTGGGCGATCACCGTGAGGACCGGGCCGAAGATTTCCTCGCGCGCAACCCGGGCGTCGTTGCCCAGGCCGGCGATGACGGTCGGCTCGATGAAGAACCCGACGTCCCTGTCGGCCGGTCGGCCGCCACCGCACGCAAACGTCCCGCCCTCGGCGATCGCCGAGTCGAGGTAGTGCTGCACGCGGTCCCGCTGTCGCGCCGAGATCAACGGGCCGCAAACAGTTTTGGCGTCATTGGGATCACCGGGCTTGATCGATCCCATGGTGCCCGCCGCGATGGCCACGGCCTCGTCATAACGAGGTCGGGGCACCAGCAACCGGGTAGTGATCGCGCAACCCTGTCCGGCGTGCATGGAGGCGGTGAACGCCGAAACCGCGCACGCTCCCGCCAGATCCGCGTCGTCGAGCACCAGGAACGCCGACTTTCCGCCGAGTTCCAAAAACACCTTTTTGATGGTCGCGGCGGCATCGGCCATCACGCTGCGTCCCGTGGCCGTCGACCCGGTGAACGAAATCATGTCTACCCGAGGGTCTTTCGCCAGCAAGGCTCCCACGCTGTGGTCACTGGACGTGACGATGTTGACGACACCGGGCGGGAAGTCGGTGTGCTCGCCGATGAGTTCGCCCAGCACCGCGGCACACCAGGGCGTATCGGGTGCCGGCTTTAGGACGATGGTGTTGCCCGCGGCCAGCGCAGGACCCAGCTTGGCCAGGTTGATCTGATGCGGAAAGTTCCACGGAGTGATCGCGCCGACGACACCGACGGCTTCCCGAACCAGGGTGCGCCGAGTGGGGATTCCCATCGGCGACGCATCACCGAGATCCTGGCTCCAGGAATAGGATTCGGCGGTGTCAGCCGAGAACGCCAGGTCGTTGACCGGACCTTCCAATTGAGCGGCGGCGGTGAGCATGCGCGGCGCCCCGACTTCTGCGATGGTGATCTCCCGCAGTTCCTCGGCGTGTTGCCGCATCGCGTCCCGCAGCTGCCGTATACACCGCACCCGCAGTTCGGTGTTGCGCGACCAGTCGGTGTCGTCGAAGGCGCGCCGTGCGGCGTCGATGGCTCGGGCCATGTCGTCGGCGTCGGCGTCGGCGGCGACGCCCAGCACTTCCTCGGTGGCCGGGTTGATCGTCGGGAAGGTGCCCGCACTGCCCGGACCGGGCTTGCCGTCGATGAACAGTGCGCTAACGCCGTCGGCGAGCAACGCCATATTTTGCTCCAATCGAATGGACAACTGTCCGATATCGCTCTGTGCAGACCATAGCGGTGTGGTCGTCGGGGGTGCAAGGGCCGATCGCTAAGAGTACCCGGAAGCGCGCCTTAGCTGCGTTTTACCGCCGGGGTTGCTTCATCACCGGATCATCCTCTAGCTTGGACATGTGTCCAGCGATGCACTGGTTACCACCGACCCCAAACACCAGGGCGGCGGGGCGCCACGCAACCGCCGCCAGGAAGAGACCTTCCGCAAGGTGCTGGCGGCCGGTATGGAGACGCTGCGCGAGAACTCCTACGCCGACCTGACGGTGCGCATGGTTGCGGCCCGCGCCAAAGTGGCTCCGGCGACCGCCTACACGTACTTCTCGTCGAAGAACCATCTGATCGCCGAGGTCTACCTCGACCTGGTCCGGCAGGTGCCTTATTTCACCGATGTCAACGACCCGATGCCCACCCGGGTGCATCAGGTGGTGCGGCACTTGGCGCTGGTGGTCGCTGACGAGCCGGAGGTTGGCGCGGCGTGTACGGCGGCGTTGCTCGGCGGCGCCAGCGATCCTGCTGTGCGCGACGCCCGCGACCGGATCGGCGCGGAGATCCACCGCCGCATCACCTCTGCCATCGGGCCCGGCGCGGACCCCAGCACGGTTGCGGCGCTCGAGATGGCCTTCTTTGGCGCACTGGTCCAAGCCGGCAGCGGGGAATCGACGTATCACAAGATCGCGGACCGGTTGGCCGACGCAGTACGGCTCATCCTGGCCGGCGCCGAGAAAACGCGGAGCGAGCAATGACGGTTCAAGTTGGCGGCCCCGAGCTGGTGCTCGATCCCTACGACTACGACTTCCACGAAGACCCCTACCCGTACTACAAGCGGCTGCGCGACGAGGCCCCGCTGTACCACAACGAGAAGCTGGGCTTCTGGGCCCTGTCGCGGCATCGTGATGTGCTGCAAGGGTTCCGCAACAGCACCACGCTTTCCAACCGCGACGGCGTCTCGCTGGATCCGGTGTCGCGCGGACCGCACGCTTCCAAAACGATGTCGTTCCTCGCCATGGATGACCCGGACCATCTGCGGCTGCGCACGCTGGTGTCAAAAGGCTTCACCCCGAGACGGATTCGCGAGCTCGAGCCAAGGGTGACCCAGCTGGCCGTCCAGCACCTGGACACCATGCTGGAGAAAGCGGGTTCGGGAACCGTCGACTATGTGGCGGAATTCGCCGGCAAGCTGCCCATGGACGTGATCTCGGAGCTGATGGGTGTGCCGGTAGCAGACCGTGACCGCATCCGGGCGATGGCTGATGGCGTGATGCACCGCGAGGACGGCGTCACCGACGTTCCGGCCTCGGCGATCGAGGCGTCGATCAATCTGATCGTCTACTACCAGGCGATGATCGCCGAACGCCGTAAGAAGCCGACCGACGATCTCACCTCTGCGCTGCTCGAAGCCGAGATCGACGGTGACCGGCTCACCGATCAAGAAGTCCTGGGCTTCATGTTCCTAATGGTGATCGCCGGCAACGAGACGACCACCAAACTCCTTGCCAATGCTGCATTCTGGGGCTACAAGAACCCCGACCAGTTGGCCCCGATCTACGACGACCTGTCCAGAGTGCCGCTGTGGGTCGAGGAGACGCTGCGTTATGACACCTCAAGCCAGATCCTGGCCCGCACGGTCTCCGGAGAACTCACCCTCTACGACACCACGATTCCCGAAGGGGACGTTCTGCTGCTGCTTCCGGGTTCCGCACATCGCGACGAGCGGGTGTTCGACCGTCCCGACGATTATCTGATCGGGCGCGACATCGGGTCCAAACTCATGAGTTTCGGCAGCGGCGCGCACTTCTGCCTGGGCGCGCATCTGGCCCGGATGGAAGCCCGGGTCGCGCTCACCGAGCTCTTCAAGCGAATCCGCGGGTATCAGGTCGACGAGGCCAACGCCGTCCGCGTCCACTCCAGCAATGTCCGCGGGTTCGCCCACCTACCCATCGCCGTGGAGGTCGCCTGAGATGCCCCGCTTCGAACCACATCCGGCCCGCAGACCCGCGATCGTCGCCGGCGCCTCGTCGGGCATCGGAGCGGCCACCGCCATTGAGCTTGCCGCCCACGGCTTTCCGGTGGCACTGGGCGCGCGCCGGCTGGACAAGTGCCAGGAGATCGCCGAAAAGATCCGCGCGGACGGCGGCGAGGCCATCGCATTGCCGCTCGACGTTACCGACGCGGACTCAGTCAAGGGATTCGTGCACCAGGCCACCGAGCAGCTCGGCGACATCGAGGTGCTCGTCACAGGCGCGGGCGACACTTATTTCGGCCGGTTGCACGAAATCGACACCGAGACTTTCGAATCACAGGTCCAGATCCACCTGATCGGGGCAAACCGATTGGCCACCGCCGTGCTGCCGGGCATGATCGAGCGCCGCCGTGGCGACCTCATCTTCGTCGGCTCCGATGTTGCGCTCCGGCAGCGTCCGCACATGGGCGCCTACGGTGCGGCCAAAGCCGCACTGGTGGCGATGGTTACCAACCTGCAGATGGAGCTCGAGGGCACCGGGGTTCGCGCGTCGATCGTGCACCCGGGACCGACGAAAACCGGGATGGGCTGGAGCCTGCCCCTCGAGTCGATCGCCCCCGCGCTGGAGGACTGGGCCAAGTGGGGTCAGGCGCGCCACAACTATTTTCTGCGGGCATCCGATCTTGCGCGAGCCATCGCGTTCGTCGCCGAGACGCCCAGAGGCGGCTTCGTGGTCAACATGGAGCTCCAGCCCGAGGCGCCCTTGGCCGAAACGAAAGAGCGCCAACAACTGAAAGTCGATGAGAAAGAGCTGAACTCATGACGGTAACAGCTGTCGTGCCACGGGTTTCCGGCGGCGAGGAAGAGCACGGCCACCTCGAGGAATTCCGCACCGATCCCATCGGCCTGATGAAGCGCACCCGCGAGGAGTGCGGGGACGTGGGCTGGTTTCAGCTGGCGGACAAGCACGTGATCCTGCTGTCCGGCGCGGAAGCCAACGAGTTCTTCTTTCGTTCCGCCGACGAGGAACTCGACCAGGCCGAGGCATACCCCTTCATGACGCCGATCTTCGGCAAGGGTGTGGTTTTCGATGCCAGCCCCGAGCGGCGCAAGGAGATGCTGCACAATTCCGCGCTGCGCGGTGAGCACATGAAGGGTCACGCCACCACCATCGAGGGCGAAGTAAAGAAGATGATCGCCGACTGGGGCGACGAGGGCGAGATCGAATTGCTGGACTTCTTTGCCGAATTGACCATCTACACCTCGACGGCGTGCCTGATCGGTCGGAAATTCCGCAACCAGCTCGACTCCCGATTCGCGCACTACTACCACGAGCTGGAGCGCGGCACCGACCCACTGTGTTACGTCGACCCCTACCTGCCGATCGAGAGTTTCCGTCGCCGCGACCAAGCTCGGGTAGAACTGGTGGCGCTGGTCCAGGAAATCATGGACCAACGGATCGCCAACCCGCCCAAGGATAAAGGCGATCGCGACATGCTGGACGTGCTGGTGTCCATCAAAGATGAGAATGGCAACCTTCGGTTCTCCGCCGACGAGATCACCGGCATGTTCATCTCGCTGATGTTCGCCGGGCACCACACCAGCTCGGGTACCTCGGCGTGGACATTGATCGAGCTGATCCGCCACCCCGACGTCTATCTCGAGGTGGTCAAGGAGCTCGACGACCTCTACGCCGACGGCCAAGAGGTGAGTTTCCATGCGCTGCGCCAGATTCCGAAGCTGGAGAACGTGCTCAAGGAGACGCTGCGGCTGCACCCTCCGCTGATCATCCTGATGCGGGTGGCCAAGGGCGAGTTCGAGGTTCAGGGCTTCCCGATCCACGACGGCGACTACGTCGCCGCGTCTCCGGCGATTTCGAACCGTATTCCCGAGGATTTCCCGAACCCCGACGCGTTCGACCCGGATCGCTACGAGAAGCCTCGCCAGGAGGATCTGGTGAACCGGTGGACCTGGATTCCCTTCGGGGCCGGCCGGCATCGATGCGTGGGAGCCGCCTTCGCCCAGATGCAGATCAAAGCCATCTTCTCAGTCCTGTTGCGCGAGTACGAATTCGAGATGGCGCAGCCCGCCGACAGCTATCACAACGACCACTCCAAAATGGTCGTGCAGCTGGCCAAGCCGGCGAAGGTCCGGTATCGCAGGCGCGGTGCGTAAGGATACGGCCAATGAGCTCACAACGATTCACCATCAAGGCGGACCTGGATTTGTGCCAGGGCCACGCCATGTGCGAGCTGGAGGCGCCGGACTACTTCCATGTGCCCAAGCGAGGCAAGGTACAGATCATCGACCCTGACCCGCCGGAGGACGCCCGCGACGAAGTCGAGCGGGCCGTCGAATCATGCCCGACCCAAGCACTATTCATCCAACAGAAAGAGGACTGACAATGGCGTCCCATCCGCGAGACGAACTGGAAGCCTGGGTCGAACGCTGGCTTGAGGCCAACCGAGCGGCCGAACGGTCCGGCGACTGGAAGCCGCTGGCCGATTTCTACGCCCCCGATGCCACCTACGGATGGAACATCGGCCCGAAGGAGGACGTGATGTGCGTCGGCATCGACGAGATCCGCGATATCGCGTTGGGCCTCGAGATGGAGGGCCTGGAGAACTGGCAGTACCCGTATCAGAAGGTCATCATCGACGACAAGCAGGGCGAGATCGTCGGCTTCTGGAAGCAGGTCGCCACCGACGCCGACGGCTCGCAGTCCGAGATCTACGGGATCGGCGGCAGCTGGTTTCGGCTCAACGCCGACGCCAAGATCGAGTGGCAGCGAGACTTCTTCGACTTCGGCCACGTGCAGGCGCTCTACCTGGACTTGATGAAGGCCGGGAAACTCTCCAAGGGCATGCAGAAGCGCATCGAGCGCAGTCTGGCGGGTGAGCGGCTGCCCGGGTACTACCCGCTGGGCAAGGCACCCGTCCCGATCTGGTGAACCGATCGACAGCGACCCAACCAAGCATTTGTTTCGTCGGGCGGTTATGCTGACCGGCAAGAGTGCCATGTGGCACTCGTCACTACCGTGCCCGGCATGATGGGGCCAGGCACTCTTTCAAAGGCGAAATGAGGTCAGGTCCAACGTGAAGACAAAAGGCGCACTGATCTGGGAATTCAACCAGCCGTGGTCCATCGAGGAAATCGAGATCGGCGACCCCGTCAAGGACGAGGTCAAGATCCAGATGGAAGCGGCGGGCATGTGCCACTCCGATCATCACCTGGTTACCGGTGGCATCCCGATGGCGGGCTTTCCGGTGCTCGGCGGGCATGAGGGTGCCGGCATCGTCACCGAAGTTGGACCCGGCGTAGAAGACCTCGCCCCGGGCGACCACGTGGTGCTCTCGTTCATCCCGTCCTGCGGGAGTTGCGCGACGTGCCAGGCGGGCATGCGCAACCTGTGCGACCTGGGGGCCGGGCTGCTTGCCGGCGCGGCGGTGAGCGACGGGACGTTCCGCATCCAGGCCCGCGGCCAGAACGTGTTCCCGATGACGCTGCTGGGGACCTTTTCGCCGTACATGGTCGTGCACCGCAGCTCGGTGGTGAAGATCGACCCGACGGTCCCGTTTGAGGTGGCCGCGCTGGTCGGCTGCGGTGTCACCACCGGCTACGGGTCGGCGGTCCGCACCGCCGACATCAGACCGGGCCAGGACGTGGCGATCGTCGGCGTCGGCGGGGTCGGCATGGCCGCGCTCCAGGGTGCCGTCGCCGCCGGTGCTCGCTACATCTTCGCGATCGACCCGGTCGAGTGGAAGCGCGACCAGGCCCTGAAATTCGGCGCCACCCACGTCTACCCCGACATCAACGCCGCGCTGATGGGGATCATGGAGGTCACCTACGGCTTGATGGCGCACAAAGTGATCGTTACCGTCGGGGAGCTGCATGGCGCCGACATCGACAGCTACCTGAACATCACCGCCAAGGGCGGCACCTGCGTGGCGACCGCCATCGGCAGCCTGCTGGACACCAACGTCACCCTGAACCTGGCAATGCTCACCCTGATGCAGAAAAACTTGCAGGGCACCATCTTCGGCGGCGGCAACCCGCAATACGACATCCCGCAGCTGCTGGCGATGTACAAGGCCGGCAAGCTCAATCTGGACGACATGGTCACCACCCAGTACCGACTCGAGCAGATCAACGAGGGCTATCAGGACATGCTGGACGGCAAGAACATTCGCGGCGTCATCCGGTACACGGACGCCGACCGGTGACGGCAACCGTCGAATCGCCCGCGCTGACCGCATCCCAGTCCTCGTGGCGCTGCGTGCAGGCCCACGATCGGGAGGGCTGGCTGGCGTTGATGGCCGACGACGTCGTCATCGAGGACCCGATCGGCAAGTCGGTCACCAACCCCGACGGCACCGGCGTTCGCGGGAAAGACGCCGTCGCCGGCTTCTACGACAAGACCATCGGGCCTAACCAGCTCACGATCACCTGCGAGGAGACGTTCCCGTCCAGCTCACCGCATGAGATCGCCCATATCCTGGTGCTGCACAGCAAGTTTGCGAATGGCTACAGCAGCGAGGTCCGCGGCGTCTTCACCTATCGCGTCAACGACGCCGGGCTGATCACCAACCTGCGCGGGTACTGGAACCTGGAAATGATGAAGTTCAGCAAGGCGCAGCCGCACAGCTAGCGGCGCGGGCGTCGGCGGCGATGTCGGCGCACCTATGCTTGAGCGCATGCCGTCGATCTTCACCAAGATCATCAACCGTGAACTGCCCGGCCGCTTCGTTTACGAGGACGACGACATCGTCGCCTTTTTGACGATCGAACCCATGACGCAGGGACACACGCTCGTCGTGCCGCGCGCCGAGATCGACCAATGGCAAGACGTCGACAGTGCGACCTTCAACCGCGTCATGGCGGTCAGCCAGCTGATCGGCAAGGCCGTGGTGCGAGCGTTCCGAGCCGAGCGCGCCGGCGTGATCATCGCCGGCCTGGAGGTGCCTCATCTGCATGTTCACGTGTTCCCGACGCGCAGCCTGAGCGACTTCGGTTTCGCCAACGTCGACCGCAATCCGTCGCCGGAATCGTTGGACGAGGCGCAGGCCAAGATCAAGGCGGCCCTGGCTCAACTGACCTGAGGGCCGTTGTCGAGCGTGCACAGATGTACGCAAATTCCCCGCCAAAGGCGTACATCTGCGCACGCTCGCCGCGGCTCACACGTGGGCGGCGACATCGCTGACGCGCGGCATGCTGACCCGGAAACAGCAACCTTCTCCGGGCGCTGTCGTCACGGTGACAACACCGCCGTGCGCGCGCACCAGCGAGTCGACGATCGACAGGCCCAGCCCGGTGCCGCCGCTGGCCCGTGCCCGCGACGAGTCGGTGCGATAGAACCTTTCGAACACCCGCTTCGCGTCTTCTTCGCTCATGCCGGGGCCTTTGTCAGCGACCTCGAGGACGGCGTCGTCGCCGTCGGTGCCCACGCGGACAGTGATCTCGGCGGTCTCCGGCGTGTGTTGGATGGCATTCACAATGAGGTTGCTCAGCACCTGACGCAACCGCGCCTCGTCGCCGAGCACTTCTGGGGTCCCCGGCCCGTCGAGTACCTCCATCGTGATCCCGCGCTTGGGGTCCATCGCCTCCGCGTCGTGCACGGCGTCGCTGGCGAGCGCCAGCAGGTCCACCCGATGGCGTTCAAGCGGGCGCTGCACGTCGAGCCGGGCCAGTAGCAGCAAATCATCGACCAGCAGACCCATTCGGCTGGCTTCGCTTTCGATGCGCGACAGCAACATGGCCACGTCGCGCGCGGCGCCCTGACGATACAACTCGGCGAACCCGCGAATGGTCGTCAACGGGGTGCGCAGCTCGTGGCTGGCGTCGGTGATGAATCGTCGCATCCGCTCCTCGGAGCCACGCGCCTTCTCGGCCGAAGACTCCGAGGACGCCAGCGCTTGCTGAATCTGCGCAAGCATGCCGTTGAGCGCCAACGAAAGTCGGCCCACCTCGGTGCGTGGGTCACGTTCTGGAACCCGGCGATCCAATTGGCCCGCCGCGATCGCCGCGGCGGTCTTTTCGACTTCGGCCAGAGGCCGCAGACTGCGGTGTACCACCGCGTAGCCGACAAGGCCGACCACGATCAGCACCGCCACCCCAATGCCAAGTTGCAGCCAGACCAGTGACCGGACAGTGTGCTGGACGTCGGACAGATCGATCGCCACCGTGGTGAGCCCGTGTGGCCCACGCACCGACACGGCCCGCCATTGAATGTTCGAGCCATTCACAGACGGCAGCGTCGTCGGGACGGGGCCGACGTCATTGCTGGACGGCAGGGCCGGTTCGGCGTTGCGGTCGTTGATGGCCGTGAAGGTGGTGCCATCGACACCGATGCCGCGCACGTAGAACTTCGACGGCGGGCGGCCCGGGTCGGGACCCTCGTAGGGCGGCGCCGACTGCCGCCGCGGGGCTTGCGCCCAACTGCGCGAGGCCTCGAGCAGCGTGGAATCGATGCGGCTGATCAGGCTGTGGCGCAGGATCGAGGTGACCGCGATCCCGGAGGTTGCCAGCCCGCACGCCACCAAGACCAGGGTGCCGGCCACCAGGCCCACCCGCAGCGGCAATCCGCGTCGCTGTTTGGCCATATCCGCCTATCTCGCCGGGTGCGCGCGCGGTTGCTCAGCGCGGCTCACGCAGGACATAACCGACTCCGCGCAACGTGTGCAGCAGCCGCTTTTCCCCGGTATCGATCTTGCGGCGCAGATATGAGACATAGGACTCCACGACATTGACGTCGCCGCCGAAGTCGTAACGCCACACATGGTCGAGAATCTTGGGTTTGCTCAGCACGGTGCCCGCGTTGATCACGAAGTATCGCAGCAGTGTGAATTCGGTAGGCGACAATGAGACCGGTTCACCGGCCTTCCACACCTCGTGGGTCTCCTCGTCGAGCTCGATGTCGGCGAACGTCAACCGGGCGTTGCGCGGTTGGGTGCTGCCCTTGCCGGCCCGCCGCAAGATCACGCGCAGCCGGGCCACCACCTCTTCGAGGCTGAACGGCTTGGTCACATAATCGTCGCCGCCGAGGGTCAGGCCGGCGATCTTGTCCTGCAGGGAGTCGCGGGCGGTCAGAAACAACGCCGGCGCGTCGATGCCGTCGGCGCGTAGTCGGCGCAGCACCCCGAAGCCGTCCATCCCGGGCATCATCACGTCGAGAATCACCGCGTCCGGGCGGGCTTCACGAGCTCGATCCAGAGCCTGGGCGCCGTTGGTCGCCGTGTGGACTTCAAACCCCTGGAATTTGAGGCTCACCGAGAGCAGTTCGACGATGTTGTCCTCGTCGTCGACGACCAGGACCCGAGCCTCCGGCGTGGATTCGCGTTGGGTTGCTGCAGTCATGAGGTCAGTTCTCTCGCATTTAGTTGAACGGTACCTTCACAATGGTTGTGTAATTGCTGTGAGGTCGGTACCAACGGTCTGACAGTATTCTGCCAGTCCTCATTGTGTCCGCTTGGCGCCTTCCTGCGCTATTCAGGCGCACCGCGCATACACTTCGCAGCATGAATCTGGGCAAAAGCATCGTGGCTCTTGCGACTGCTCCGGCGCGAATCGGAATCGCCACCACCGAGGCGAGCCTGAACCTCGCACGGGCGGGCCTCGGCCTGGCCAAGCAGGCGCTGGGTGACAACGGCGGCAGCGGCTCGCATGCGATGGCCAACATGCTCGGGATCGACGACGCGCTGGCGCGGGCTAACCGGCTGGCCAGATTGCTCGACGACGACATGCCCCTGGGACGCGCCGTCGCCCCCGACGGGCCGATGGACCGGTTGCTTCGTCCGGGCGGTCTGGTCGACCTGGTGACGGCTTCCGGCGGATTGCTTGACCGTCTGACCGCAGAAGGCGGGAGTCTGCAACGGGCGCTTCAGCCCGGCGGGCTGGCCGACCGGCTGCTGGCCGAGGACGGGATGATCGAACGCCTGCTCGCCGAGGATGGGGTGGCCGAACGGTTGCTGGCCGAAGGCGGACTGGTCGATCAGCTGACGTCGAAGAACGGACCGCTGGAGCAGCTCACCGACCTCGCCGACACCCTAGCCCGACTGGCACCCGGGATGGAGGCGCTGGAGCCTGCCATCGCCACCCTGCAAGACGCGGTCACCGCGCTCACCCTGGTGGTCAACCCGCTGAGCAATATCGCCGAACGCATCCCGTTGCCCCGGCGCCCACCGCGGCGCCCGTCGACGCGGCCGGTGCGTTCGCAACGCATCATCGACAGCGACGAGTGAGCAGCTCGGCTGGCACCGTTTCACACTCGCCGGTGTCGAGCCATGCCTCCAGGAGCGAACGTCGACGGTGTGACCGCTGACATGCATTGGTGCAGAACACCTTTGGCCGAAGCCCTCAAAATCGACTCCGCACCTAAGACAGGTCATTGACATAGGACGACGCTATCCCCCAGCGCCGACAGGAATGGAGCCGCGTGAGAGACTCGAACTCTCGACATCCGCTTTACAAGAGCGACGCTCTACCAACTGAGCTAACGCGGCCGGGGCCGGCTCGATGAGCCATGACGATTCTACGACGAGGGTGCTGCCGTCGTAGCTGCGCGCCGAGTCGACCCGCGGAGATGCAAGCCGGCCGCGGTCGGTTCATCCGATCGGTGGACGCTGACGGAAGGAACAGCTTGGTGAGCGAAGGTCGTCAGTTCCGCTGACAGGGGGCTCCACGCTGTCGATCGGCTGGCGGCAGTGCGGATAGCGGAACTGGATCAGCTCAAAAAAGCGGAAGGGAAATGGCCGTCATCGCTCGGCCTCTCGACCTGGCGTGGCGTCGAATGCCGACGTCTGAACCGGTTTTTGCATATGAGCCCGCACAGCTTGACGGCTTGCTACTCTGCAGTGGCGCATGGTCTGTCCACGGCTCAGGGGGATGGCTCTTCTATGAAGATCTACGACCGCATCCGCTCGAAAGAGCAGTTCCAAGAATACGTCGAAGCGGGAATCCCCGTCGTGATTGAGGGCGTCGTAGAGACTTGGAAAGCATTCAAGTTGTGGGATCTCGATTACCTCAAAGACGTATTCAAAGATCGTGAGCCGTTTCAGCTCGGAGGATTTACGTTCACGTTCGCACAATTCGCCGATCAATTGGCGTCCAGCGAGAATCCTCAATTGTTCCTGCCCCAGCTCGGTATTGGTCCGAATCATGGGTCCGCGTCGGTAACAGAGCTAGCTGCGGACGTGGAGTATCCCGACCTGCTCGACGCATCCAACTTCGACGAAGTCAACATCTGGATAGGTCAGGGCACGACGTCTACGCATTTCGACATATACGACAACCTTTTATGCGTGATCCGCGGACAGAAATTCGTCCGCCTCTACGAACCGAAGTGGTTCCCGAACATGCATGTTGACCAAGGTCAATGGAGTCAAGCTTTTGCTCCGGGAGCGGATCGATCGTCATTTCCGGGCGCATCAGAAGTACCGCCGCCACACGAGATCACGCTCCAGGAGGGCGAGATCCTCTATATTCCGCCATTCTGGTTTCACGAAGTCAGCGTCCCGTCCGGCTTCGCGATCGCGCTCAATTATTGGTACCACCAGCAGCACGGCATCACGAGCAGCGGCGCACTCGGACGCGTCGAGAACTTGATTTATGTGATCCTGCTCGACGAAGTTCTGGACTTGAACCCCGCCGAGCGAAAGTACATCGCCAGGAGACTCGTCGACGTCGCACAGCAGTTGGAACAACGTCCCGACGTAAAGCGCCCGCACAGGTCATGGTCCTCGCGAGGCGTTAAATCTCCCTATCGCTACTAGAGGTCGTGCGTTCGATCCTGCGAGGCCATCTTGGACCCGCGACGTCGTTTCGATTGCGCATAGGTACCAGGTTTTTTCACAGTTTCGGAGCCGAGGTTGATACTGCGTTCAGGGTGCAGAAGTACGAGTGGACCGGACCCTCAGCGCAGAGTCAACCCCAGGCGACCTACTGGCCGAGTACGGGCGGCAGACCATCGCGGATGCCCTTCAGATCACCCTGGATCCGCTGCAGATCGCGTTCGATGGCTTCCAGATCCGGAAGAGCAGACTGTACGCCCGGCCGCACCGGCTCCAAACTCGCAGATTCATACTGCGGGCAGTAGGAGACGACGGCACCGGCCGTGAACTTGGCGCTTTGATCGGCGTCCCAGATCGACGACCCCTGCACGAAGCGGACGGCCTCCGCGAAATTGGTTTGGTGGGCGAGGAAATCGCACACCGCATGCCCGTGGGTCGTGACGTATTCCTGGCTGGGAACTGGGACGCCGTCCTGCTTCAACACGTTGATGAACGCCGTGTCGATGATGTAAGACGGTGCGGGTCGCGCCGTGGTACCGGCCGAGTCGTGCGGCCCAGCCGGGTTAGCTGGCGCAGCTGACGGGGGCGACGCCTGCGCCTGCTGCGCTTCCGCCGGTTGTGTTGGAGTTGATCTGTGCATCCAGAACATCACCACTAACGCGGCGGCGACGGCGAGCAGAGACAACGGCAACGCCGCGCCCGGCAGATAGCGCAGCAGCAGACTCTTGCGTTTCTTAGGGGCGATGCGGCCGGTCTCCCCCGGCACGACCGCTTCGGTTTCGGGCAACTCCACAAGATGGCCCAGCCGCTCATCGAGCAGTGCGTCGACCTCTCGGGACGAGAGTTGCATGCCCTGCTCACGGCGGCGCTGAGCGATGAGCCGCAATTCCGAGTCGATCGTCTCCCGATCGCGCATATCAGTCAGTTTGAGGCTGCCACGACGATGTTGACAAGTGCCGGTAACCACCGTGCCCGGGCCGGCATAACCGAAAGGTACTAAATCAACGTGAAGTTCCGCCGTCGGCGTCCCGGCAGCCGGAAGCGAGTCGGTCCGGCTAGCGTACGGAAACGTGACGACCGCACCCTATGGCTCTTGGCCCACACCGTTCACGTCTGCGTCGGTGGTAGCCGGCGCGGTACGCCTCGGAGAGCTGATCCTCGACGGCGCCGACGTCCTGTGGGCAGAGGGCAGGCCCACCGAGGGCGGCCGCACCCAGCTGGTACGCCGTGGCCCCGGCGGCAGTTCGACCGATCTGCTCCCCGACGGGTACAACGCGCGCACCGCCGTCCATGAATACGGGGGCGGCGCGTGGTGGGCCCGCGACGGCGTCGTGTGGTTCGCCAACTGGGCCGACCAACGCCTTTATCGGCTGGCACCCGGCGAAGCACCGGTGCCGCTCACCCCAGAGCCCGTGACCCCACGGGCCGATCGGTTCGCCGACGGCGACCTCGCCCCGGACGGCGGTTCGATCGTCTGCGTGCGCGAGCGTCATCGCGGGTCGTCGGCCACCGAGGTCGACAACGAGATCGTCCGGCTCGATGCGCACACCCCATCCGAACCGGAGATGTTGGTCACCGGCTCCGATTTCGTTGCGGCGCCGCGACTCTCGCCGGACGGCGCCACCTTGGCGTGGCTGCGCTGGAACCATCCGTCGATGCCGTGGGACTCCACCGAGCTCGTCATCCGCGACCTGGCGACGGGCAGCGAGCTGGTGATCGCGGGCGGGCCGGAGGAGTCGGTGCTCGAACCCCGGTGGGATGCCGACAATGCTCTTTGGTTCCTGTCCGACCGCACCAACTGGTGGAACCTGTACAGCTGGGCTGCGGGCAGCGGTATCACGGCCGTCGTGCAGAGCGACGCCGAAATCGGTTTCCCGCCATGGCAATTCGGATCTACGCGGTATGCGATGCTCGCCGATGGGTCGGTGGTGTTCGCATGGACGCGCGACGGATACGACAGGCTTGCCCGCCGCGCTCCGGACGGCACGGTCACCGATCTGGACACGCCGTTCTCCCGGTTCACGGCGCTGCGCGCGGCCACCGACGACACGCTGCTCGTCGTCGCGGGGTCACCGACCCAAGAGCCCGGGGTGCATCGCCTCGATCCCAACGGCACCGTCGTCGAGACGCTGCGGGCCCCACGCAACCTCGAGGTAAACCCCCGGTTTATCTCGGTGCCCGAGCACATCAGCTTCCCGACTGGCGGCGGCCGTGCAGCGCACGCGCTGTTCTACCCGCCCGCGCACGCAGACCTGGCCGGGCCGGAAACCGAGCTACCACCGTTGATCGTGGAGATCCACGGCGGTCCGACGGGTTCGGCGTCGCCGGTATTCTCGACGGCCGTGCAGTACTGGACGAGTCGCGGATTCGCCGTTGTCGACGTCAACTACCGCGGCTCCACGGGCTACGGTCGCGCGTTCCGCGAGGAGCTTGTCGAAAACTGGGGGATCGTCGACGTCTCCGACTGCCTCGCCGCCGCCCGGCACCTCGCGAGCATGGGACGCGTCGACGCGGAACGTCTCACCATCCGTGGCGGCTCGGCGGGCGGATTCACCACGCTCGCGGCGCTGGCCCGCGACGACACGCCGTTCGCGTTGGGAGCCAACCACTTCGGCGTCGCAGACCTCGAAGCGCTGGCCCGCGACACCCACAAGTTCGAGAGCCGGTATCTCGACCGGCTGGTCGGCCCCTACCCGGCGGCCCGGGAGCGCTACGTCGCGCGGTCACCAATCCACCATGTCGACCGGCTCACCCGTCCGCTGATCGTGTTGCAGGGCAGCGAGGATCCGATCGTGCCGCCTGCGCAGAGCGAAACCATTGTCAACGCCCTGCGCGCGCGGCACGTCCCCGTCGCCTACCTGCTCTTCGAGGGTGAACAGCACGGCTTCCGGCGCGCGGAGAACATCCGTCGGGCGCTCGACGCCGAACTTTCTTTCTACGCACAGGTTTTCGGCTTCGCCCTGCCCGAAGGTGAAGACATCGAGCCGGTGACGGTCAAAAACCTGTGACGCGCAGAGAATTACAAATACAGTCGACCTTCGCCCTTTTCCTCTATGCCCTCGGCGGCCGGGCGGGCTGTCGCGTCGGCACTACCGGCAGCAAGCCCTGGGGCCGGCGAGGTATCGCCTGAGGTGGCCGCCGCCGGCGAAGACATTGCAGTTGCCTTCCCGATCGGCCGGTGGATTGCCGCAGGGGTTTCGCTGACCTCGCATACCCCGACGCCATGTACTCGCGCCAGCCGAAGAAATACCTCTCTGGCGTGCTCTTCTTTGGACCACCTGAATGCCGTTGACGGTGGCTTTGCATTGTTCTCTGGTGAACCCACCGGCCTTCGTTTTCGGCTTGGTACTTCTTGATGCCTTCGGACTCGGGGCTTCTGACAGCAATCTGGGACCTTGGCGGCGCAGCAGCCGCGGCTCATCCGATGAAGACGGGCAACCGCGCCCACCCGCGCACGCTCGAGGTGTGTGCCCGTTCGGCGTTGTCGTAGTCGACGTCCCATTCCGGCCATCGTTTGAGGACCTCCTCGAAGGCCACCCGAGCTTCCATTCGCGCCAGCGCCGAGCCGAGGCAGAAGTGCAAACCCTGCCCGAAGCTGAGGTGGCTGCCTTGACGATGGATGTCGAAGCGGTCGGGATCTGAGAACCTCCGGTGGTCGCGATTGGCAGATCCGTCGAGCAGCAACATGAACGAGCCTTCCGGAACGACGCGGCCGTAGTGCTCGGCGTCTCGTGCGACGTAGCGGGCCTGTACCGGCGAGGGTGGTTCGTAGCGCAATGTCTCCTCGACCGCACCGGGAATCAGGGACGGGTCGGCGACGAGTTCGCGTCGCTGATCCGGATGATCGGACAGCAGTTGTCCCATGAAACCGATTAGCCGGGCGGTGGTCTCGTTGCCGGCGCCGGCGATCATGGCGGTGTAGGCCAGCACCTCGGTACGCGACAGCGGCCTTCGCGTACCGTCGGGTTCCTCGATCTCGGCCTGCAGCAGATCTGTCATCAGATCATCGGACGGATGGTTCGCTCGCCATTCGATGTACTCCGCGAACAGAAGTATGGTGTCCTGGAACAGGTTTGGGTTGACCTCGCCGAGCTTGCGTGCCTTGTCCATTTCGATGAAGGACCCGTTGCAGTCACGGATGTTCTCCTGATCCGCTTCCGGGATGCCCAGCAGATAGCCGATGGTGCGCATCGGCATCATCGCTCCCAGGTCCGCGATGAAATCGAAACCGCCGGCACCGATGAGCGGATCCAGCTCGCGCACACAGAATCCCCGCACCAGAGATTCGACGGCAAGCATGCGCCGCGGCGTGAAGACCCGGGACAGCAGCCGGCGGTGCAAATCGTGCAGCGGCGGATCCTCGAACAGCAGAATGCCCGGCGGCACTTCGATGTTGTTGAACAAGATGTCAGCGGTGGTCCCGCGACCGGATCGGTAGGTTTCCCAGTTCGGCAGCTCGCGCGCCACGTCCTCGTAGCGACTCAGCGCATAGAAGTTGAACTTTTCGTTGTAATACAGCGGCGCTTCTTCGCGCATGCGCTTCCACACCGGGTACGGATTGTCGTCGATGTCGAAATCAAAAGGGTCGTAATATAATTCGATCGCACTGGTCTCGGTCAATCTCACGTCCTCTCACTCGTTGCGGTGCAGGAAGCCGTGCAGGGTCGCCTGGACGAGTTCGTCGACGATCGCCTCCCTCAACGGCTGCCCGGGTCCGAAGAACGTCGAGCGCAGCGCGGCCATGCCGGCGATCATCGCCACCGTCGAGTGGGCCGGCAGGTCCGGTTGCCCCGACTGCAACCCGCGCATCTTCATGCCCTCGGCGCTGATCTGGCCGAGCACCGTGAGCGCACTCCTGATGTCGGCGATGCCGGTCTCGATCACTTCGTCGTCGCTGAGCGCCTCCGAGGCCATCAGCGTCATCAGCAGCCCCTGGTGTTGCACCAGCACGTCGTAAAGCTGCCCGACGAAATGCCGGGCCAATTCCTCCTCGCCGGTCTCCTCGGGAATCACCGCTTGCCAGGTCCGTCCGAATTCGTCGACGAAGTTGATGAACGGCAAAACGAGGGCCTCCCGGAACAGCGCCGCCTTGGAGCCGAAATTGCGGAACAGCAGATGTTCGGTGACGCCGGCCGCCTGCGCGATCTCACGCGTCGTGGTGCTGCGATAGTCCTTGCGGGCAAACAGGTTTCGAGCTGCGTCCAGCAGCAGTCGGCGCGGCTCGCCACGGGGCCGGCGCACAGCCGGGGGCTGCGGCCGGGCTCTGCTCTGCACCGAAGGTCGCTGGGGCACCGTTCACTCCTCAAACTGGCTTTAAGATAGTATGCACTATCTTACGAACGTCGAAGGGACTGCAGACGTGGGCGCCGTGATCATGCTTGGCACGCTGTTCGGTCTGATCGCGCTGGTATTCGGCCTGGTTCTGCGCTACGACCCCGAAGCGCGCCGCGCTCCGAAGCAGGAGCGCGACGGATGACGCCCCTGCTGAAGGCGGGCGTTGCGTTCGCGTACGTCGGCGGCATCTCGTTCATCGCAATCGGCGTGTATCTGAGCTACCGGCAGCGCCGCCTGCACCCGTTGCTGCTGCTGTGCATCTCGGCGGTCTCGTTCTCCTGGATCGAGGCGCCCTACGACTGGGCGATGTATGCGCAGTTCCCGCCCGCGCTCCCCCGCATGCCGTCATGGTGGCCGTTGAACATGACGTGGGGTGGGCTGCCGTCGTCCGTGCCCATCGGTTACATCGCCTACTTCGTGTTGCCCGCCATCATCGGCGCCGCACTTGGGCGTCGGGTGAGCGCGAAGTTCCACTGGCGCAGGCCGATCACCCTACTCACCGTCGGACTTGTCGTCGGCTTCTGCTGGGCCTTGTTCTTCAACGCGGTCCTGGGGGCGCGGCTCGGCATCTTCCACTACGGCTACGTGATACCCGGCCTGGCGATATTCGAGGGCACGCCGCACCAATACCCGCTCTACGACTCGCTCGCCATGGGTGTGCAGATGATGGTCTTCACCTATCTGCTGGGCCGCACCGATGCCGAAGGCCGAAACGTCATCGAGATGTGGGCCGACAAGAGATCGAGCAGCCGCCTGCAGGCATCGATGCTGTCCATCATTGCGGTTGTGGTCGTCGGAAATGTACTCTACGGCGCGGTTTTCGCGCCGCATCTGGTCACGAAGCTGGGCGGTTGGGTGACCTCGGGTCCCACGACGCAGCACTTCCCGGGCGTGCCGAACCAGCCCCGCTAAGCTACTCCCGCCCGGCCGACACCCAGCTGAGGTCCGCGAAGCGATCACCGGCGACCGCCGAGCCCGCCGCGTCCAGCGCCGCCATTTGTTCGGCGGTGAGGGTCAGCGCCAGCGAGCCGATGTTCTCGTCGACCCGTGCCGCGCGCCGGGTCCCGGGAATGGGCACGGAGCGCACGCCGAACGCTTCGCCACGCTGCCGCAGCCAAGCCAACGCGACCTGCGCGCCCGTCGCTCCTTGCTGCTCGGCGACCGACATGACCACATCCACGACGGCGAGGTTGGCGTCCAGCGTGCCGTCGGCGAACCGTGGCATGGTCCGCCGGAAATCACCCGGCGATAGGTCGGCGCCAGAACGGACGGTTCCGGTCAAAAAGCCCCGTCCCAGCGGTGAATACGGCACGAAGCCCACACCCAGTTCGGCCGCGGCCGGCACCACCTTGCGTTCCACGTCGCGGCTCCAGATCGACCACTCGCTTTGCACGGCACAGATCGGGTGCACCGCAACGGCGTCTCGCAACTCGTCGGCGGTCACCTCGGACAATCCCAGGTGACGCACCTTGCCGGCGGCCACCAGTTCGGCCATGGCGCCGACGGTCTCTTCGATCGGCACCTTCGGGTCGTGGCGGTGCAGGTAGTACAGGTCGACGACATCGGTGTTCAGCCGACGCAGGCTGTCGTCGATGCACCGCCGGACATAGGGTGCATCGCCGCGCAGCGGTGTTCCACCGGCCGTGCGGTCCCTGGGATTGCCGGCGATGCCGAATTTCGTTGCAAGAGTTACCTCGTCACGGCGATCCTGCAGCAGCTTGGCGATGAGCCGTTCGTTCTCACCGCCGCCGTAGATGTCGGCGGTATCGATGAAGTTGACACCGACATCGAGGCAATGGTGAAGGGTCGCAAGGGATTCGGAGTATTCGACTGCGCCGTAGATCGACGTCAGTGACATCGCACCAAACCCGATCGCGCTGACTTGCAGCCCGTCACCGAGTTCCACGGTGGGAATCGGGACGGTCATGGGTGCGCCCGTTGCTCCCTAGTACAGGGGGACCCAGACGCCGAAGAGCCAGTAACCCCAACCCCCGTACTGCCAGTTGAAGACCGGTAAGACGGTGAAGTTGTTGTAGTTGAACGGCGAGAAATAGCGGCGCCCGTAATCCACGTCGCGTGGCGGCCCGCTCCACGGGCGGTTCCACCCGCCGGGAGGCGGCGGGCCGTCCCACCCGCCCGGAGGTGGCGGGCCTTCCCAGAAGGGCGGCTTACGACCGGGAGCGGGACCGTCGTTCCAGTACCAGACTCGCTGCGGCGGCGGAGGCGGCGCTCCCTGGCCGACGATGTTGAAGCTGATGTTGATCGGGCCGCCGATTTGAGCGCTGGCCCTTGTCGTTGCCCGCGGGATGAACGGCTGATGCGGAGGTTGAGTGCTCGGCGGGTTGAGCACCACCGTTATACCCGGAGAGGGCGTCGTCGACGACGTGCCCGCCGGCGTGGTTTGTCCGGTCGACGGAGTCGACGACGGCGTGGTCGACGAACTCGCAGCCGGCGTAGACGACGGCGTCGAGGAAGGCGTGGAGGACGGCGTGGTCGACGAACTCGCAGCCGGGCTGGACGACGGGGTCGCGGAAGGCGTGCTCGACGGCGTCGACGCCGGCGCGCTCGAGGGTGTCGACGCGGGCGCACTTGACGGCGTCGAGGCAGGCGCGCTCGAGGGTGCCTGCGACGGCGTCGACGCGGGTGCCTTCGATGGCGTCGAGGCTGGACCGGTCGGACCGGTCGGACCGGTCGGACCGGTCGGCGGCTTGGTTGGCCCAGGTGGTTGCGTGGGCGTCGGGTCGGAATAGGCCAATCCTGCGTCGAGCATCACGGCCGACAAGCTGATACCCACCGCTAGCGCCGCCGCGGCGACGACACGATTCCTTGACATAGCTCGTCCCCTCTTTCGGCCCGCGCTACGGGCAGGTCACGGTCATTTCGAACGGCTTGGACACCGGCTTGGGGTCATTCGGGTTGGTGATGTCGCTACCGCTCGCGGTGCCCTTGATCGCGTAGGTCTTGTCCTTGCGTTCGGCTCCCGCTTTATCGTTCTGGCCTGGTGCGGCGTCCGAGAAGCCCAGCGTGACGCCGTTGATATTGCCCAGTCCGACGGCATGCACGATCGGCGGATTGGCGTTGCTGACCACCGCGCCGACTCCGCTGGACGGATCGCCGATGCCGATCTTGATGTTGTCGCCGTCTGGAGTGCAGGTGACCTGACCGGTGATGTTTTGCCGCTGACCGTCGACAATGATCTGCGGCCCGGCCGGAGCCGGCGGAGCCGACGAACTCGACGCGCCCGTCTCCGACTTCTTGTTCGAACAGCCGACACAACCCGCAACCACGACGGCTGCGGCGGTTACGCCGACGACGATGCCACGCTTCACCACTGCTCTCCTTCGTGTCGCTAGGTCTCGTTACTCTATTTATTTCCCGGTGGCCAGGGCAATACGGCCGACCACTTTCGATCGGCCAAGGCAACGAGACACCCGCGAAGGCATGTACCCAACCGCTTGGTTTGCTAACCGCCGGCCATTGTCATGCTTGGTCATGCTCAGCTCTTTGATGACTATCTGCATGGGCGGCGAGTAATAGGAGATCCCCCGCGATGCCGCCTTAGATGGCGAGGGGCTCCCGGATGCGAACCTCGTCGCGGGCCGGTTCGAACACGCCGAATGATACGAACTGCCGATGCACTCTTTGGCGCCAACCAGTTGTGACAAGGGAGTCCAGACCGACTGCCCGCCGGCGACTCTGGCGGCAATGACGTCCAAGTCGAACCGCGGACGCCATCCAAGCTCCTGTCGAGCCCACCCAATATCGTTCTGGTGGTGAGCTTTCGGGGTCTGCAAGGATTTGGCGGTGGCATGCTGATGCCCTCAATCCAGATGAAGTCGTCTACGGCTCAACGCTATTCAATGTCAACCACAACACGGCCGCGTCCGTCGGCGCGGCGGTGATTTCGGTGATTCTGACCAGCCGGTTGCACGGCAACGACTTGTCGCACGCCGATGCGGGGGTGTTCGTAATCGTCATCATCATGGTGGCCGCCACCGCTATTCCGGCAAATATTGCCACCCGCCGCGGTAGCACTGCCCGAGATCGGTATCGGTCGTTGGACCAGGATCGCATTCCTTCTGACGAGGGCCTATAGTCAGCGAAATATGTGCATGCCGCAGGAGGCGAAACAATGACGTTGGCCACCGACCATCAGGTACCGCTACGCCACACGGACCGGTTCTTCATCAACGGCCAATGGGTCAAGCCGAGTTCGGACACGGCGATCCACGTCTTCGACTCGAGTACCGAGGAACTGTACTTCCGGGTTCCGGAGGCTCAGGCCGCCGACATGGATTCGGCCATCGCAGCCGCCAAGCACGCCTTCGACCGCGGTCCATGGCCACGCATGACGCATGCCGAGCGCGCCGGTTACCTACGCTCGATCGCGGCCCAACTCGAAGCCCGGACCGCCGACTACGGCCAGATGTGGCCCCGCGAGTCCGGCACCCTGTTCTCGATGGCGAAGTACTCGGCCATCGGCGATGCCGGGGTCTTCAAGTTCTACGCCGACCTCGCCGCTGAATATCCCTTCGAAGAACCATTTCAGCCTCCCGCAACGGGATTGGCGCGTGGCGGATTCGGTCTACTGGTCCGCGAGCCGGTGGGTGTGGTAGGCGCAATCGTCCCGTGGAATGCGCCGCTGACACTCATCGTCAACAAAGCGGCTCCGGCGCTGCTGGCCGGCTGCACGCTGATCATCAAGGTCTCGCCCGAAGCGCCCGGCGCCGGTTACCTGATGGCCGAGATCGCCGAAGACATCGGCCTGCCGCCCGGGGTGCTGAATGTCGTGACCGCCGACCGCGAAGTCTCCGAATTGCTGGTCCGCGATCACCGCGTCGACAAGATCGCCTTCACCGGATCCACCGCAGCGGGACGCAAAATCGGGTCGATCTGCGGTGAGCGGGTCGCGCGGTGCACTCTCGAACTCGGTGGCAAGTCCGCGGCTGTGATCCTCGACGATGCGGACATCGAGACCGCAGCAGCGACGCTCGCCCGTGCGGAGTGCCTGATGTCGGGCCAGGTTTGCGCATCGCTCACCAGGATTGTGGTACCGCGCAGCCGGCACGACGAATTCGCCGAAGCGCTTGCTGCCGAATTCTCGGCGGTCCAAGTCGGCGACCCGTTCGACGGCGCGACCCAAATGGGTCCGCTCGCAATGGAACGTCAGCGTGATCGCGTCGAGGGCTACATCGCCAAAGGCATTGAAGAGGGAGCCACCCTGGTCACCGGCGGCGGCCGGCCCAAGCATCTCAAGCGCGGCTACTACATCGAGCCGACGGTGTTCGCCAATGTGGACAACCGGCAAGTCATCGCCCAGGAGGAGATCTTCGGCCCAGTGCTCAGCGTGATACCGGCCGACGACGACGGCCAGGCGATCGATATCGCCAATGACACGATCTATGGCCTCAACGCTGCGGTGTTCACCCCGGACACCGCTCGGGCCCGGGCGGTGGCGGCCGAACTGCGCTCAGGAACGGTGGGCCACAACAACTTCCGCATGGACATGAGTACGGCGTTCGGTGGATTCAAGCAATCGGGCATCGGACGCGAGGGCGGCCGGGAAGGATTGTTGCCCTACCTGGAGACCAAGACTGTGCTGCTCGACGAAGCACCCTGACTCGGCGCGTCCAGCGTGGACTTGATGAACGCTGATTCGCGGTTGGCGTAGCGCAACGCCACATTCGGAGCCAGAAGACCATGCAATCGGTGACGGATTTGACGCAGGAACTCCGGCTGGCTACGACCATGACAGGCGGAGTCAGCCTGGCCATCTGGATGGCCGGGGTTGCGCGGGAGATCAATCTGTTGGCGCAGGCGTCCCAATGGCGCAGGCGGGGCGGTCCATTTCCGACCGACAACCCACTCCCGACCGCGTCCGCCGAGTCGCTGCGGCTCTACGCCGAACTCATCGACCTGCTCGACACCGTCGTGGACGTCGACGTCTTATCGGGAACGAGTGCCGGCGGCATCGGCGCGGCTCTGCTCGCCTCGTCGCGAGCCACCGGTTCTGACCTCGGTGGCCTGCGCGACCTTTGGCTCGACCTCGGAGCTCTCACCGACCTGCTGCGCGACCCGGCAGACAAGAACACACCGTCCCTTTTGTACGGCGACGAGCGCATGTATGCCGCGCTGGCGCAGCAGATCCCACAACTCGGGCCCGGACCGTTCCCACCCCCGGCGGATGCTTTGCCCTCCACCACCCTGTATGTCACCACGACGCTGCTGACCGGCGAGACGAGCAGGTTCACCGACTCCTACGGCACGCTCGTTCAGGATGTGGACCGGCGGGGGATCTTCACCTTCACCGAAACCGATCTCGCCAACAACGACAATTCAGCCGCCCTGGCTTTGGCCGCACGCAGCTCGGCGTCGTTCCCGCTGGCTTTCGAGCCTTCGTTCCTGCCCTTCACCAGCGGCACGCCCAGGAAAGGAGCCGTACCGGCTCGACCACCGATGGCGCCCTACGCCAACATCACTCGCCCGCATTGGGCCGCCGACGGCGGCCTGCTGGACAACCAACCCATCGACGTGCTCCTCCAGCGCATCTTCGACCGTCGAGCCCGACGGGCGGTCCGCCGGGTGCTGCTGTTCGTCGTGCCGTCGGCCGGACCCGCTCCGGACGTTACGCAGCAGGCTCCGCAGGACGACGTCAACGAGCCACTCGGGCTGGTCGGCGGGGTGCTCAAGGACCTGGCCGCGGTCACGACGCAATCGATCGCCGCGGACCTGCGCGCGATCCGGGCTCATCAGGACCGGATGGAAGCGCGCACTGACACCAAACTGCACCTCGCAGAGCTGGGGGCGACGGCGGGATCGCGACTGCTGAACGCGTCGCTGCTGGCGGACTACCGGAAGCGCGAGGCCACCAGGCGCGCTCACGCCCTCACCGCCACGTTGTTACGCCAGCTGAGCACGTGGCTGCCGACGTCGGACGGGTCGAACGAAGGCATTCCAAGACACTGGCAATCCGAGTTGGCGATCGGGGGTGATGCCGAGCGGGTGTGTCGTCGACGAATCACCGACTCCATCCAGCAGCACTGGCCGCAATCAATTCCGGAGACTACGGCCGAGCTTGCTCGATTCGGCCGACCGTCGTACGACCTCGCGAAGGCATGTGCCATTGCCGTCGCGCGGGCGGCATACCAGCTCGTCACATCCGCGGACCACATGAGCGCGCTGGCCAAACTCACCGAAGATATCCATGCGGCATGCCCAAAGCCCGCGCCGCTCGATCTGGCCGTGCTGGTCCACGAGGTATGCACCGATGACCAGGTGCGGAACGGGTCGCTCGAGAATGCAGCCACCACACTCGCCGAGCGCTACCTCGCCAAGCGTCAGGTACCGGAAAGCGCGTGGGACGGACTGGGCGCAGCACTGGTGAACTGCGGCGCGACCATGACGACACTGGCCGGCAACCAACCCGGTCCGCTGCTGACCTACCTCAGATACCTCGAACCGCTCCGCGAGCCGCAGGTCGTGGCGCGAAAGTTGTTCGACCTCGCCACTACCCAGCGGGCCATGCTCCCGGCCGAGGCAGACATCGAGCAGCCCCTCGAACTCGTCCAAGTGAGTGCCGATACGCGCAGTCTGCTCGCACCCGACTGGAAGACGGCCCAGGACAAGCTCACCGGCATGCAGTTCCACCATTTCGGCGCCTTCTACAAACGGTCGTGGCGAGCCAACGACTGGATGTGGGGCCGCCTCGACGGGGCAGGCTGGCTCGTTCACGTGGTGCTCGACCCACGCCGGGTGCACTGGATCGTCCAGACGCACGCCGCTGAATACCAGAACACCGGCGAGACGCAACCCGCGGCGCGTTGGTTTCTCGGGAAGCTGAAAGCACTTGGGAACCTTGACTTTCCATCCTCAGGCAGTCTGACTGAAGCGGCGCTGCTGAATGAGCTCGGATTCCTGGATGATTCGGGGCAGACATTGCCGCCCAGTATCCCGCTGACCGCGCTGTGGCTGGCACAGGCCTGGCAGCGACGGATCCTTGACGACGAGCTCGACGGACTGGCCAAGGCGGTCGTCGACCCGCAGCCGGGAAAGCGGCCGGACTGGAGCCCGACAAAATCCCTAAGCTGGGCCGAGCAAGTCCTGGCCACGCCCGAGGGAGCTGCGAAGTACCGGCTGTTGAATTCCAATCCCGTTGCCCGTGAGACATTTTCGACCGACAAGGGCTCGCCGCTGATGGCGCGAACCGTCACCAAAGCCGCCGCGACAGCATCGTCGGCGGCCGGCTCCATCCGACAGCTCCCCGGTGTGTTGAAGCCCGCCCTGATCACTCTGCGAACCCTGACACTCGCCGGATACCGTGTGGTGTCGTTGACCAAGGGTGTGGCCAAGTCGACGATCATCGCCGGCGCGGTGCTCCTGGTTCTGGGTGCTGCGGCCGCGATTCAATGCGAAGGACATCTCGGCGCGGTCGGACTGCTCGTCGCCGCGGTCGGGGGCTACCTGGTCGTCTTGGGAACCTGGCAGCGTTCCAGCAGAACGCTTTTCGCACTGCTGGCTTTCACGCTTGTCGGCGCGGTACTCGCGCTCGCGACACCTTGGGTACGCAGCCAGCTGTTCGGCACCGACCAGGATCATCCCGGCCTGGTCGGCACGCATGTTTACTGGGTCGGCACCCAGTGGTGGCATCCGCTGATCGTCGTCGGGGCGATCGTGTTGGCTCTCTGTTTGGCTGCGGTCGCCAATCCACGCCGAAAGTGACTGCGCGCCAAGGCCGCGGCGACGCAGTTAGCCGTGCACCGCAGCGCGGACGGTGCCGGTCCAGTGCGAACTGGTCGGGTAGGCGCTAAGTTCACCAGAACACCCAGCAGAATTCGAATACAACACGATTCAGCGGAGATACAGATGTCCACAAGCTCACCACGAACGATTGTGATCACCGGTGCGAGTGACGGCATCGGTGCCGTAGCCGCACGAGCCCTGGCGGGCCCCTCGGTCGACCTAGTTGTCGTCGGCCGGTCTGCCCAGAAACTCGCAGCGGTTGCCGCCGACGCCGGGGCCACCGCACTGACCGCCGACTTCGCACGCCTAGACGACGTCCGCGCACTCGCCGAACAGATCCGTGAGCATGCCGGCAAGATCGACGTTCTGATGAACAACGCAGGCGGCACATTCGCGCCGAGGCTGCGCACGCCCGACGGCCACGAACCCAATTTCCAGATCAACCACCTGGCGCCGTTCCTGCTCACCAACCTGCTGCACGACCGGCTCGCCGCGGCCGATAGCGCACTCGTGCTGAACACCGCGAGCGTCGCGAATCTCTTTGGCCGGGTCGACCTGAGCGACCTGGACTATCACCGGCGCCACGCATTCGAGACGCGTGCGTACGCATCAAGCAAACTCATGAACATCCTATTCACCCGCGGCATCGCCAAACGGTGGTCCGACGACGGAATCGTCTCGGCCGCAGTGCATCCCGGTCCCGCCGCGTCGAGCTTCGGTAGAGACTCACGCTTCGTCGGCCTGCTGTATCGCACTCCGCTGCGCCACCTCGCAACGATCACACCCGAGCAGGGAGCCGCGCCGCTGATCGCGCTGGCTGAACGTGGCGCCGACCCCGCTATCAACGGCGTCTACTTCCACCGCCACCGCGCGCGAGGGCCCGAGGCCCGGCAAGCCCACGACCCAGCGCTGATCGACGGATTATGGACCATCTCGGCCGATCTCGTCGGACTCGACTAAGCGATCCAGCGTGTTTTGACCAGACGTCATCCCCGAAGGCCGAGCGGCCCTGCATCACATGGGCCAGGCAGTCTCGGGTGCGTAACAGACGGGCGCAGCCGGGGGTAGCGGGCGTCGTTCGCCGGTCGATATCGCGTCGATGATCAGCGCCACGTAGCGTCGCCACCCTTCGCTGCTCAACTCCATCGTCCAGAGCACGCTGTGCAGCATCGCGATGATGCGTGGTAGGTCGTCGGCAACCAGGTCGGCACGAATCAAGCCGGCTTGCTGGGCCCGGCGGGCAAGTTCGTCTAGCGCCTCGTCCAGCGATGTCGAGATGTCGGGAGTCAGTGATCCGGACCGGTACGCGGCAGTCAACAGATTGTGCTCGCGGGCGGCCAGCGATATGGCGGCTGCGATCAATTGGGCCAGGCCGTGCAACGGGTCGGTACTGCGCAGTGCGTCCTCGATCGCCGGGGTGAGATCCTCGGCGATGCTCTGATCCAGAGCGGCGCGGACCAGGTCGCCCTTCGTCGGGAACCGGCGGTACAGCGTTCGTTCCGCGACACCCGCGCGACGGGCGACGGCCTCGACGGGTGCCTCGGCGCCCGAGTCGGCATACACGGCGCGCGCCGCACGCAGGATGCGTTGGACGTTGCGCGCCGCGTCGGCTCGCAACGGCCGGTCGGCAACAGCTGACACCGTGCCAGGCTAACTGACGGTTGACGGGCCGTCAGGGAGGTTCTACGCTCGTCTAATTGACAGCTACCTGACATTTAATGGGAAATGCCGGTGACAGCAACGATTTCCGATGCAGAGCTTCCCCTCATACCCGTGCCGCGCGATGCGCAATGCCCGCTCAAACCCCCAGCCGACTTCGCGGATTGGCGCCAAGAGCCGGGGCTTCGGCGGGTGATGTACCACGGCAAGCCGACGTGGATGGTGAGCCGCTACCGAGACATCCGAGCGGCGCTGGTGGATCCGCGCCTGTCGGCCGACACGATTCCGGCCGCCATCAGGCCGTCGGGCCCGGGTGGGACGGCGCCGGTGATGTTCGCACGCGTCGACGATCCCGAGCATCACCGGTTGCGGCGCATGGTGACCGCCAGCTTCACCTTCCGCCGGTGCGAGGCGATGCGGCCGACGATCCAGGAATTGGTCGACCACTATCTCGACGAGATGATCGGCATCGGACCGCCGGCAGACCTCGTGCGGCACTTCGGCTTGCCGGTGCCGTCGATGGTGATTGCGTTGCTGTTGGGCGTACCGCCGGACGACCTCGAGCTTTTCCAGCACCACACCACGGTCGGATTGGACACCAGGTCCACCGACGCCGAGAAGGCGGCCGCGTTCGGGGCGATGTATGCCTATATTCAGGAGTTGGTGCGCCGCAAAGAGCGCCAGCCCGGCGACGACTTGATCAGCCGCCTGGCCACCGAATACATCGCGACGGGTCAGCTCGACCATGAGACCGCCGCCATGACAAGTGTGATCATGATGCAGGCCGGCCACGAAACCACCGCCAACATGATTTCGCTGGGAACCGTTGCGCTGCTGCAACATCCGGAGGTGTACGAGCGACTCGGGCAGACCGACGATGGCGCCGTCGTCGCCAACATCGTCGAGGAGCTGATGCGCTACCTCAGCATCGTGCACAGCCAGGTCGACCGGGTGGCTACCGAAGACCTCACCCTGGGCGGTCAACTGGTCCGCGCCGGGGACTGGGTCTTGATGAATCTGCCCGCCGGAAACTGGGATGCCGATTTCGTCGAACATCCCGAAGTGTTCGACCCGGAACGAAATCCGCGTGGGCACTTGGGTTTCGGCTATGGAGTGCACCAATGCATCGGGCAGAACCTGGCACGGGTGGAGATGCAGGTGGCATTCGCGACGTTGGCGCGGCGACTACCTGGACTCAAACTGGCGGTAGCATCGGATCAGCTCAGGTTCAAGGAAGCCGACATCTACGGCATGAAGGAACTGCCGGTCAGCTGGTAGCCGTTCGACGCGTAAAAGCAACGCAGCCTTGGAGATTCAGTGACAGCCAGCGACGATCTGCGGTTCGACGAGCAGGTTGCCGTGATCACCGGCGCCGGCGGCGGCTTGGGCCGGCAGTATGCCCTGCTATTCGCATCGCGCGGCGCGCGCATCGTCGTCAACGATACCGGCGCGTCGGTCACCGGGGACGGCTCGAACTTCGAAGCCGCGAGTGATGTCGCCGCCGAGATTCGCCGACTCGGTGGTGAGGCCGTCACCGACACCCATAGCGTGACCAGCCCGGCAGGTGGACAGGCGATCATCGAAGCCGCACTTCACGCCTGGGGACGCGTGGACATCGTGATCAACAACGCGGGCATCGTCCGCGACTCGGCGTTTCAGGACATGACCGCCGATCGGCTGGAACCCGTCTTGGACGTGCACCTGCGGGGCGCCTTCCATGTCACGCGGCCGGCCTGGACCGTGATGCGCCCGCAACGCTATGGCCGGATACTCAACACCTGCTCGGCGGCGGGAATTCTTGGCGCCGAAGGCATGAGCAACTACGGTGCGGCCAAGACCGGATTGATTGGTTTCACCCGGGTGTTGGCCGCCGAGGGAGCCGAGCACGGAATCAAAGTCAACGCGATCGCGCCGATCGCCTACACCCGGATGTTGACGCACTCCATCGAAGAAGCCGGCCGACCCGACGACGCGTCGGATCGAGCCGTATTGGATGACCTTGCAAGTCAATACCTCGAGAAGCTCGACCCCGCCCGGGTAGCGCCGGTGGCCGCCTTCCTGGCGCATCGGGACTGCCCGGTTTCCGGCGAGATCTACACAGTTGGCGCCGGACACGTCGCGCGCTTCTTCATCGGCAGAACAAAAGGCTTCTACAGTCCCACGCTGTCCATCGAGGAAGTCCGGGACCATTTCGCGGAGATCCGCGACGAAGCCGACTACACGGTGCCGGCCGGACCGGGCGACGAGATAACCACGCTCTTCGCCACCATCACGGCGAACGCACCATAGGGGGCGCGACGCCACCATTCTGCGGATCGGATATTTCGTCAAAGAACTCATCATAATTTGTATTTCCGGCGGCGAGGGCGGTGACAAAAATCGGTTAAACGCCGCCGGAAATTGGGCCTGCTATTTCGAAATTGCCGTCATCGGCCATTTGCTACCCTCACCAGGAGCCGCGCCGTCTTGTCGCCCGATGTACGCCCGAGAGCTCGACTGTGACGGATTCGTGACCGGCTGGCATCGAAACTTTCGCAGACCTGCCGCGCCGCGAAAACGTGCTGGTAGCGGCCCGGACCGCGACGTGAATTTGGGCGCGATCGGTCGTGTGAGCCGGCCTGACTCGACAATCTTGATTGGGGCGTTCACCGCAATCTGCCGCATACTTGACGTCATGCGACAAACGACATCACCGCAAACCGCGGATGCGGTAATCGGTGATGCGCGCCGCGAGCAGACGCAAAATCGCCCGATTTCGCCCCAAATTGGGCAATTTTGCGTCTCTTCGCGGGTAATCGGCCGAGGCTCAGCATGGCGCGCCCGGCCCATCTAAAGCGCCACCGCGCCGTCCGTCAGCCCTCGCGGATGCGAAGGGCTGTGACGCGCGGCTTCATGGCGCTGGTGTCCGTGGTGGCGGTGCTGCTCACCGGTGCCGGGTATTGGGTGGCCCACGGCGCGCTGGGCGGCATCACCATCTCGCAAGCTTTAAGTCCCGACGACCCGCGATCCAGCGGCAACCAGATGAACATCCTGCTGATCGGGCTGGACTCGCGCAAAGACCAGGACGGCAACGACCTGCCGTCATCGATCCTGCGGCAGCTGCACGCGGGCGATTCCGACGACGGCGGCTACAACACCAACACGCTGATCCTGGTGCACGTCGGCGCCGACGGCAAAGTCGTCGCCTTCTCGATCCCCCGCGACGACTGGGTGGCGTTCAATGGTGTCCCCGGCTACAACCACATCAAGATCAAAGAGGCCTACGGCCTTACCAAGCAATACGTTGCGCAGAAGCTGGCGAACCAGGGTACGAGCAGCCGTAAGGAACTGGAGAGTAAGGGCCGCGAAGCAGGCCGAGCCGCAACGCTGCGTGCGGTGCGCAGCCTCACCGGGGTTCCGATCGACTATTTCGCCGAGGTCAACCTGGCCGGTTTCTACGATTTGGCCCAGACGCTGGGCGGCGTCGACGTCTGTCTGAACCACGACGTCTACGACTCCTATTCCGGGGCCAACTTTCCCGCCGGACGGCAACGGTTGAACGCCTCGCAAGCGCTGGCATTCGTCCGGCAGCGTCACGGCCTGGAAAACGGCGACCTGGACCGCACACACCGGCAACAGGCGTTCCTGTCGTCGGTCATGCGGGAGCTTCAGGATTCGGGCACCTTCACCAACCTGGACAGGCTGAACAGTCTGATGGCTGTCGCCCGCAAAGACGTCGTGCTGTCCGCCGGCTGGGACCAGGACCTGTTCCGCCGCATGGGTGACCTCGCCGGCGGCAACAACGTGGAGTTCCGGACGCTGCCGGTGGTCCGGTACGACAACATCGACGGCCAGGACGTCAACATCGTCGACCCGGCCGCGATCAAGGCCGAGGTGGCCGCGGCGATCGGCGCCGCACCGCCGACGGCCACTCCCACTACCACGGTCAGCAAGCCGGATCCGTCCACCGTCGTCGACGTGATCAACTCGGGGAGCTTGACCGGCCTGGCTGGCGAGGTGTCGCGAGCGCTGCAGAAGCAGGGCTACACCATGGGCCAGGTCCGAGATCGCAAATCGGGCGAACCGACGGCTACGACGATCACGTACGGCGCGGGCGCCGACACCGACGCGCGCAATGTTGCGACACTGCTCGGGATCGACGGCCCCAGGCAGGCCGATCCCACCGTCGCGCCGGGACACATCCAGGTGGTCGTGGACACGAACTTCTCACTGCCCGCACTCGAAGAGTCCACCACCACGACGACCACCACTACGACAACCAAGTCCAGCACCTACGGGTCTTACGGCTACACCACCAGCACCTACCCCACACCCGATCGAGGAAAACCGATCGACGGCGGCGGCGTGCCCTGCGTCAATTAAGTCGCTGAGCAGACGCAAAATCCCCCATTTTGGGGCACGAAATAGGCGATTTTGCGTCTGCTCGCCCCAATTAGGCGTGCGTTCCGCCGTCGATACGGATCTCGGTCCCGGTGATGAACGCCCCGTCCTCGGACACCAGCATGGCCACCACGCCGGCGACGGCCGACGGGTGCGCCATTGCGGCGCCGCTGGATGTCTCCGTCGTGGGCAGGACCGGTGTCAGCCTGGCGAACAACGACCAGTCGGCATCCGGCGGAATGTATCCACCGGTGGCATCGGTGATCCCGGACTTGATGCTGCCGGGCGCGACACACACCGCGCGCAAACCCTGGCGGGCGTATTCGAGCGCCAAAGCATGGGTGAAGGACTGGATTCCGCCCTTGCTGGCCGCGTAAGCCGCCATGTACGGGTGCGCGAAGGACGCCGACGTGGAGCTGAAGTTCACGATCGTGCTGCGCGGATTCGCCAATAGCGTTGGCAGCGCTTCACGCACCACCAGAAACGTGCCGGTGAGGTTGACGGCGATGATCTGATTCCACTGCTCGATGCTGGTCTGGTGGGTGTGCATCGCACGCAGCATTCCGGCCGCGTTGACCAGGGAATCCAGCCCGCCAAGTGTTTCGACGGCAAAGGACACGCCGTCGATCACCGACCGCTCGTCGGCGACGTCCATCGCGCAGGTGGTGAGGCGGTCACCGGTCGCGGTGTCGTCGGCCCGGGCCTGCGTTTTGACCAATCCGTCCGCGGCGATATCTGCACCCACCACGGCAGCACCCTCGTCCAGCAGCCGCAGCACGGTGGCTTGACCGATACCGGATCCCGCTCCGGTGACCAGGATCCGATTGCCCGCTAGCCGGTTCATGTCCTCTCCCGTCAGCTCACTGGCCCATAACGTATTGCATCGACGGCCGCGCTGTACAGCCGCCACCGGCAGCGGTCGCCATTGCCGAGCCGTTACCCGCGCCGGATATGAACCCGCCTGTGCCAGAATGGTATTCAGGTCTGTCACGTTGTAGCAGGAAGGACAGGACGACGTTCTCGACGGCTTCCCGTTGCTCGGTCATGGGCCGATGGCCGCAATCCGGGAACACGTGCAATTGCGCGTTTGGGAAGCCGCTGACGGTGGCGATCGCCATGTCCAATGGCGTCACCCGATCGTCGCGGCCCCATACCAGTAGGGTCGGTGTCTGGACCGGCAGCCAGCGGGTGGAATTTCCAGAGCCGGGCACGTTTCTATCGATGCCGCCGATGATCACCAAACGGTGCACGCTGCCTGGATGGCGAAGCGCATAGTCGGCGGCGGTATGTCCGTTGACCGAATCACCCACTATGCCAAAGCTTTCCAGTTCCAGGGCCGCGATGAAGCGGGCCAGGGCGTCCCGGCCGGCGCGGATCGGGCCGCCGCCGTCGCCATCAATGCCGGGCAATTCGAGGATCAGGCAACGAAAGAATTCAGCGAAGGCCGGGACCGTATCCCGCACGGCGGCCCACCCCGTCGCGCCTCGCCCGTTGCCGTGCAGGAACACCAGCGGTGGTCCATAGCCCGCCTCGTGATAGCGCAGGATGCCGTTGCCGGAGAACAATGTCCGCGCGGTGCACTCGCAACTCAAAGTTGACGGCATAACCCGTGCTCCTTGACCCACTCGGCGACGGTCATCGCCGCACCGCGGCCGATGGGGCCATTGCGCGTGCGCTGCGGCTTCGGCGCCCGAGCGCTTGGTAGCGCTCATAGACGCAGCGCATCCCATGCACCAGTGCCGGCAGCAACGGGGTCAAGATGATCAGGAAAAAGGCGATCGCAGGGGCATACTGCATGGCTTCACTCACAGTTCACCGCAAAGCGGATAACTAGAAATCGGTAATCGGTCCCAAACAGGCTCACCCAGGTGCGACGCCGGTGTGGACCGAGTTCCCGTTCAGCAGGACGGTTTCGGTGACGATGCGCGCGAGCTGACGCAAAAACAGGTTTATATCAAGAACTTTCGTGCCTGCTCGCCGGGTCTGTCGGCGGCTGAACGGGTATCCGCCCCGCGCTGGCACCACCATCGACGGCGAAGTCGGCGCCGGTGACGTAAGACGAACCATCCGAGGCCAGGAAGGCGACCAGCGGGGCGACCTCCTCCGGCGCGCCGACTCGACCCAGGGGTGCGCCCGGATGGCCCCCTGGCCCCCGGTGCACGTTGAGGTGCTCGATCATCGGCGTGTCGATCATCCCGGGATACACGGTGTTGACCCGTATTCCGTACGGTCCCAGCTCAATAGCCGCAACCTTGGTAAGGCCGCGAAGGCCCCATTTGGACGATCCGTAAGCGCTGTAACCGGCGAGTCCTTGCAGTCCGGCCTGGGAGGAGACGTTGACAATGGAGCCCCCGCCGGCGGCCTTCATGGGCGCGGCAACGGCCTGGATCCCGAGGAAGGGCCCGATCAGGTTGACGCGCAGCATCCTCTCGAACTCGTCGACCCCCTGATCCAGGATCGGCGTCGCAGTGCAGATCGCCGCATTGTTCACCAGCACATCGAGGTGACCGAATGCATTGTGCGCAAACGCGATTACTTCCGCCCACTGGTCCGGACTACTGACGTCATGGCGGATGAACCGGGCCGATGCTCCGATCGACGACGCAACTTCACGACCCAAGTCTTCGAGGATGTCGGTGATCACCACCTGGGCGCCCAGCGACGCGAACAACCTGGCTTCTGCGGCTCCCTGACCGCGGCCGCCACCGGTGATGATGGCGACTTTGCCGGACAGGTCGGCAAGTTCGTTGGCCGCCATATCAATCGGCGTCCTCGGTGTCGACGAGCATGGTCGGGGTCATCAGCGCCGGAGTCTTCACGTCACTTTCCTTAGCATCGAGATGTCGCGGCAACCCTATAACCGGTTCTGGAAAGGTGGCCGACGCCATCCCGATGAATGAGATATCGCTTCGCCGCACTGTCGCGAGGGTGCGCATATTGCCGGCAATTCGCTGGTGTCGTGTACAAACGCGCACGCTCGCGGACGATCAACGTCAGGTGGTCGGGGCGCCCTGGCCCTGGATCATCTGATCCAATATGTAGCGCCCCGACCGGCGTCTACCCTAGCTATCTTCGCGGCCGGCAAGGCATTGGTTCCCGATGAGTGAGATATGGCGAACAGATCTGGCTCACCTCATCCGATTGTGGTAGGCACTATCTGACCGGTGCGGGCAATAACAGCCACCTGAAACCGGCGCGGCACGTGAACGCTGAGGTGTACCGATGATCGACAAACCACTGGCCGCCACCGGCGAAGACGGCCGTCACCTCTATACCTGCCCGCTGTGTGAAGCCATGTGCGGCTTGGAAATCCACGTCGCCGGCGGCAAAGTGAGCAACATCCGCGGCAACCGCGACGACACGTGGAGCCACGGACATATCTGTCCAAAGGGCACCACACTCGGCGCCATCCACGAGGACCCGGACCGCATCCGCACGCCGATGATCAAAACCGACGGGCGCTGGCAGCAGGTCAGCTGGGATGTGGCGTTTCGCCGTTGCACCGAACTACTGCAGCCCGTGATTGCGAAGTACGGCATCAGAGCTGTGAGCGCCTACAACGGAAACCCACTCGCGCATACGTTTTCGCTGGGCCGCTACGTCGGTGTGCTTCTCGGCTTGTCCGGCATCCCCACCAGTTATTCCTCTGGCACCGTCGACCAGTGGCCCAAGAACTTGACGTCGCACCTGATGTACGGCGGCTGGTGGACCATCCCGGTACCAGACATCGAGCGCACTGACCTATTGGTCGTGATGGGCGCCAATCCAGCGGTTTCGCAAGGCTCGCTGCTTGCCGCGCCCGACGTCATGGGCATCATCGGTGAGATCCGCAAGCGCGGCACGGTCATCGTCGTCGACCCGGTGCGCACCGCCACCGCCGCCAAGGCCGACGAATGGCTCGCGATCACTCCCGGCACAGACGCCGCCCTGCTGCTGGCGGTGGTACACGTCCTGTTCGACGAAAACCTCGTGCGCCTGGGTGCCGCCGGGCCGCATATCGGCGGTCTCGATGACTTGGCTGCGGCAGCCGCCGAGTGGCCGCCGGAACGCGTGGCCACGGCGACGGGAATCGCAGCCGGCCGGATCCGGAGGCTGGCCCGCCAGTTGGCCGACGCCGAGCGTGCCGTGGTGTACGGCCGAATCGGGTTGTGCAACCAGGAGTTTGGCAGCTTGGCCAGTTGGCTCGTCGACGTCGTCAACATTCTCACGGGGCATTTCGACACCCCAGGCGGGGCAATGTTCCCCCGCGCGGCCGCGTGGTCACTCACCACCCAGCCGTTACCGGGCCTGGAGGGGGGCCTGCCGGAGTTCGGCCGTTGGCGCACCCGGGTGCGCGGCGCCAAGGAGGTCCTCGGCCAGACACCGGTGTCCTGCCTGGCCGAAGAGATCGCCACGCCTGGCGAGGGCCAGATCAAGGGGCTCATCACCGTCGCCGGCAACCCGGTGCTGTCCAGCCCGGCCGGGCACCTCCTCGATGAGGCGCTGCCCCAACTCGAGGCGATGATCTCCGTGGACTGCTGGCTGAACGAGACCACGCGTCACGCCGACGTGATCCTGCCCGGCCTCTCCCCACTGGAACAGCCGCACCACGACGACCTGATCCTGCAATTCGCCGTCAACAGCGTCGCCAACTACTCGCCGCCGGTGTTCTTCCCCGACGACCCGGACCGGCCGCAGGAGTGGGAGATACTGATCCGGCTCACCGGGCTGTGCGCGGGGACCCCCGCCGAGGACGTTGATGTCGCCGCCTTGGACGACGGCTTCTTTGACATCCTCTGCTTCACCCAGAATCTCGACGGGGCGCAGATCCGCAAGCACTACGAAAAGGGCGGCCCAGAAAGGATTCTCGACCTGACCCTGCGCACCGGCCCGTTCGGCGACCGGTACGGAGAGAACCCCGAGGGGCTCACCCTGGACAAGCTCAAGGCCGAACCGAACGGCATCAACTTCGGCCCGATGGTGCCGCAGCTGCCCGGCATCCTGGCCACACCCGAGAAGAAGATCCGGCTGGCCCCGCAGTATCTGCTCGACGACCTGCCGCGGCTGGCCGCGCGCATCGACCGCAAGCCCGACGACTTGGTACTGGTCAGCCGGCGCCATCTGCGTTCCAACAACTCCTGGATGCACAACGTGCCGGCCCTGATGAAGGGCAAGGACCGCTGCACCATGCTCATGCATCCCGACGACGCCGCGACGCGAAACCTGCGCTCCGGCGACCTCGCCGTCGTCGCGTCATCGACTGGGCGCGTGCAGGTTCCGGTCGAGATCACCGACGCCATCAAACCCGGCGTGGTGTCGATGCCGCACGGGTGGGGTCATGGCAAGCCCGGCACCCAAATGGCCGTGGCCAACGGCTCTCCCGGGGTTAACAACAACATTCTGGCGCCGCCCACGTTCATCGACGAGCCGTCGGGCAACGGCGCCGTGAACGGTATCCCGGTGACTGTCAGTGCGTTGTGTTCGGCCGCTGAATCAGCTGGCATGCCCATGAAAACCATTGCGGCACAACACTAAACGACGACCGCCCTAGACCACGCCGCGCAGGCCGTCGGCGCCGAACGCGGGCTCGAGCATCGCGGAGAAGTCGGGGCCGCGTCGCAGCATGTGTCCGCCGTCGACGTTGATGCATTGTCCGGTGATCCAGCTGGCGGCGTCGCTGAGCAGGAACATGGCCAGGTTGGCGACGTCCTCCACCTCACCCGGCCGCGGCAGCGGCGTGCAGTTGGCGTAGTCGGAGCTCAGCTCCGGTGACTCGGTGATGGGTGCGACGAGTTCGGTGCGGATCAGCCCCGGACGGATGCTGTTCACCCGCACCCACGATGCGCCGAGTTCGTCGGCCGCCAATTGCATCAGGTGGTCGACGGCTGACTTGGTGACACCGTAGGCGCCGAACCAACGGTGGGTGTTGCTGGCTGCGATCGACGAGATGCCGACAAACGAACCGCCGCCGCCGCGCACCAGTTCCCGCGCCGCGTGCTTGAGCACGTACATGGTGCCGTTGACGTTGAGGTCGACGGTGCGCCGCCAGGCCTGCGAATCGACCTGGGTGATCGGCCCGATGGTCTCTGACCCGCCCGCACAATGCACCACGCCATGCAGCCGCCCGTGCCACGCCGTTGCCGCATCGACCGCGCGAGCGGTCTCTTCCTCGTTGGTGATGTCGGCGGGCTCGTAACGAATGGAGCCGGCGGGATCTAGCGCTTCGATTTCTTTGACAGCGCCCGCCAGGCGGTCCGGGTTGCGGCCGATGATCATGACCGAGGCGCCGGCGACGACCAGCCCGGTGGCAACACCTTTGCCGATTCCGCTGCCACCGCCGGTGACCAGATACGTCCGGTCTTGGAATGAAAGCTGCATCGTGCATCCCTTCTCTCCCCTCGGCGAGCAGACGCAAAAGCTCCCTATTCCGGCCGGAATCAGGGGCTTTTGCGTCTGCTCGGCATATTACGGCGTATCGCGGCGAGCGACCTTCGTCGGCTTGGCCGTGCGCCAGTCTTCGACATCGGGCGGCAGGCCGACCGGAAACCTGTTCTCGTTGTGTGCGGCCCAGTGCGCGTGACCCAGCTCGTGCACATGAAATGCGTGCCGCAGCGCCTCGGTGAATCCCATTGCATCGGAGGCGGCGTTGACCGATGCCTTGACCAGAAGCGCTGCCATCGTGGGCCGTTCGGCGATGCGCCGGGCGAATTCCAGAGTCTTTTCTTCCAGCTCGTCGAGCGGAAAAACCTTGGATACCATGCCGAGTCGATGGGCCTCGTCGGCGTCCAGCGAATCACCGGTCAGCAGTAGCTCTTTGGCTTTGCGGGGACCGAATTCCCAAGGGTGGGCGTAATATTCGACACCCGGCATGCCCAGCCGCACCGCGACCACGTCGCTGAACTTCGCATTGTCGGCGGCGACGATCAGATCGCAGGCCCAGATCAGCATCAGCCCTGCCGAAATGGCGTTGCCCTGCACCTGCGCGATGGTGATCTTGCGCAAATCGCGCCAGCGGCAGGTATTTTCGAAGAAGAAGTGCCATTCCTGGTGATAGAGCTTCTCGATGATCGGCTCGAGGGTGGCGCCATGCGACCGATAGGTCGGGTGCTGATTGGGTCCGGGTTTGCGCTCCAGCAGCGCCGCGTCCGAGCCGAGATCGTGGCCCGCGGAGAAGTTTTTACCGCGCGCCGCAAGGATCACCACCCGTACGGTGTCGTCGGCCTCGGCGCGGGCGAACGCCTCGTCGAGCTGGACGAGCAGGGTGCGATTCTGCGCGTTGTGCTCGTCGGGCCGGTTCAGCCAGATCCGGGCGATTCGGCCGTCGTCGAGGGTTTCGTAGACCACCGGCCCCTCAGCGTTGCCGTCCGCGTTGGAAGCGGCCTGGGTGCCGGCCTTGTCGGAGAGTGTCATGTTTACACATTACGGCCGGTGTGTAAGCGCTTCCGCGGCGGGTTCGTGACCGGCCGCTGACGGAGGGGCAGCAACCGATGGTCGCGGGTGAAGGCCAAGCGCATCGTGCCGAGGCCGACGACAACCGTGGTGGCCGCCACCGAGCCGAGGATCAGGAACATCACCACCGCCTGGACGAGCACGGCCTGCACCGGCGGCACGCCGGCCAAGATTAGCCCGGTCATGGCACCCGGTAGGAAAACCAGGCCGGTGGCCTTGGTGGTTTCGATCTGCGGGGAAATGGCGGACCGCAACGCGATCCGCAGGTAGGGCGCGGCGGCCCGGCGAGACGGTTGGCCCAGGGCGAGCCGGGCTTCCACCTCGGCGCGTTTGTCTCGTAGCTCGTCGACGAGGCGTCGGGCCACCAGCACCATGGCGGTCATCGAGTTGCCGATCATCATCCCGGCGATCGGCACCAGGGTGCGGGCCTGCAGCGGGAACACCCGCAGACCGAAGAGCGCGCCCAGTGTGATCGCCGACGCGGCGGTGAACGCGGCGATGGCCAGCAACGCCAGCCGAGGCACCTCCGGCGCCCGTCGGCGCGCGACGTCCCCCGCGTAGGCGATCATGGCGGCCGTCCACAGCCACGACCACCACAGCGACCGGCCAGGCGCCAGCAGCAACGTCAACGCCCCGCCCACCAGCAGCAACTGGACCAGGGCCCGTGCCGCCGCCCACAGCACCTGACGCTCCAGACCCAATCGCTGCCACACCGATATCGCCGCCGCGAACACCACCAAAACCAGCGATGTGGCCAGGCCGATCCAGCTGACTTGCCCGTTCACGACGGCGTCTGCCCGGTGCAGCGGCCCCGCTCGATGTGCAGGATCCGGTCGGCGGCCCGTTCGGCTTGCGCCCGGTCGTGTGTCACCCACAGCGCGGGAATGCCGTCGTCAGCCAGCTGGCGCACTGCGCGCTCGATCACCCCGGCGGCTTCGGCGTCGACGGCGGAGGTCGGCTCGTCCAGCAGCAGCACTTGTGGTTGTGCCATCAGCGTGCGGGCCAGGCAGACTCGCTGCGCCTCGCCGCCCGACAGCGCGGTGGCGTCGCGGTCCAGCCACGACTGGGCCCCTGATTCAGTCCCCGATGCGGTCAGGGCAACCCGCGCCAGCGTTTCTCGCATCTGTGCTTCGGACGCGTGCGGCTCGGCCTCCCGCAGGTTGTCGGCCACGGTGCCGGGAAACGGTGTCGGGCGCTGAAAGCACATGCCCACCTGGCGCCGCAGCCGCAATGGGTCCAGGCCGGCGATGTCTGTGCCGCGGTACAGCACCCGCCCACTCGTCGGCACGTCTAGTCGATTGCATAGCCGCAGCAGGGTCGACTTGCCTGCTCCCGACGGCCCGAATACCGCGGTCACTCCGCTTCCCGGGATCGTGGCGGTGAACCCGTCCAACGCTCGCAGCCCGTTGCGCTCGACGACGACATCGACGAAGTCGAACACCGAGTCCATTGCGATGCCTCCATCTACCGAATCGGCCGCGCCCTCGACGGTTGCGGTAGGCTCTGCGAGAACTTTCGGAACACGATATCGGAGTCCGATTTGTTGTATTACGCATCGACCGGCCCATCGAACCCTGGATTGATCTGGCCAGTGAATGCGTGGCGGCCCAGTGCCCGTTGATCGGCGCGAGTTTTTGACATTGGGTGGTCTGGCGGCCCTGGCCGCCGGCGGCGTCGTGGCCAGCTGCTCGAGCGACCCGCAGCACACCCAAGCCGGTCAGAACGCCGACTACACCTTGCGCATCGCGCAAACGGAGTTCGAAGTCGCGCCGGGGAAACTCGTCAAGACCACCACGTACAACGGCCAATTCCCCGGCCCGCTACTGCGGCTCACCGAAGGCCGGCAGATCTCGGTGGACGTCCACAATGACACCGCCACGCCACAGCAGCTGCACTGGCACGGTCAACGGCTGCCGGCCGACGTCGACGGCTCCGCCGAAGAAGGCACCCCGCCGATCCCGCCACACGGCATGCGCCGGATCTCCTATGTGCCCGGACCGTCGGGGTTTCGCTTCTACCACACCCACCTCAATCCCGGCGCCGACCTGACCGGCGGCCAGTACAGCGGCCTGGTAGGCCCGGTGTACATCGAACCCAAACGCGAGCCAGGAGCTTACGACCGCGAGGTGTTCCTGACACTCAAGGAATTCGCACCCAAGCTGAGCCAGGAAGCCGACATGCCGGGCGGCTTCCTGGCCGGCGAGGAGGTCGCGGAGCTGCGCGAGCGGGGTGAGCGGGCGATGAACGCCTCGCGGGCAGCGGGCGCCCCGCACGGCTACGAGGTCGGCTACGACATCTTCACGATCAACGGCCACAGCCTCGGCCACGGTGAGCCGATCCGGGTGAAGACAGGCGAACGGGTCCTCCTGCACGTGCTCAACGGCAGCGCCACCGAGAACCGGAGCCTCGCCCTGCCCGGGCACTCCTTCACCGTCGTCGCGCTGGACGGCAACCCGGTGCCCAAGCCCGCCGCGGTGCCGGTGCTGTGGCTGGGACCTGCCGAACGCATCTCAGCGATCGTGGGGATGAACACCCCCGGCGTCTGGATCCTGGGCGACCTGTCTGACGACGATCGCCAGGCCGGCATGGGCATCGTCGTGGAATACCCCGGCCGTACCGGCGACCCGCAGTGGGCGCCACCGCCACCGTTCCAATGGGATTACCGCTTGTTCACCGACGGCGGCGCCGCTCCGGCGGTCGATCACGTCATCGACATGCTCATCGAGGAACGCAACGCCGCCAGCAACGGGTTCAACATCTGGACCATCAACGGCACCCCGTACTCGATGGACGCCAACCAACCCGTCCTCGACATCGTCCACGGGCAGCGTTACCGGCTGCGGTTCCGCAACGCCAGCGACGACATTCACCCGATGCATCTGCACCGGCACATCTTCGAGATCACCCACGTCGCCGGTACCCCGACCGCCGGAATTCGCAAAGACGTCGCCATGCTGGGCAGCTACCAGGTCATGGAGGTCGACTTCCTGGCCGACCAACCCGGTCTGTCACTGTTGCACTGCCACCAGCAACTCCACATGGACTTCGGTTTCATGACGTTGCTGCGCTGTTCGTGAAGGGGCGACGATGCGGGAATTGCGGGCATTTCAACGGGCGGCGATACGGCTGCACATCCTGCACCACGCCGCCGAGGACGAGATCCACGGCGCGTGGCTCACCGATGAGCTGAGCCGACACGGATACCGGGTCAGCCCCGGCACGCTGTATCCGACCCTGCACCGGCTCGAAGCCGACGGGCTGCTGGTGTCCCGCCGGCAGGTGGTCGCCGGCCGCATGCGCCGCGTCTACCGGGCCACCCAGGCCGGTCGTGCGGCCCTGAACGACGATCGCCGCACGCTTCGCGAGCTGGCCCAAGAACTGCTGGGCAACGAGGCCTGACCGCATGACGTCGGCGCCGCCGAAACGGTGTCCCTTAAAGTTGTGTCATGCCTACCAAATCTGATCCTGGCGATATCGACGATGTCGAGCCGCTGGCCGACAGCACAGCGAGCCAGGCCAGGCGGGTCGTCGCCGCGTACGCCAACGATGCCGACGAGTGCCGGATCTTCTTGTCCATGCTCGGTATTGGGCCCGCGAAAATAGAGACCTAAATGGCACCCGGGGGTGGCGAGGACTCGAAGGCCGCGGATGCGGGGCGCTTCGGGGATTCGGAATTCGTGGTCGTCGCCAACCGGTTGCCGGTCGACCAGGAGCGCCTCCCCGACGGCAGCACAACCTGGAAACGCAGCCCCGGCGGGTTGGTCACGGCCCTGGAGCCGCTGCTGCGCCGTCGCCGCGGGGCGTGGGTCGGGTGGCCCGGCGTGGTCAGCGACGAGATCGACGCCGCCCAGGAACCCATCGTTCAGGACGAGCTGCGGCTGCAGCCGGTACCGCTGAGCGCCAACGACGTCGCCGAGTACTACGAGGGGTTTTCGAACGCCACCCTGTGGCCGCTGTACCACGACGTGATCGTCAAGCCCATTTATCACCGCGAGTGGTGGGAGCGCTACGTCGACGTCAACCGCCGCTTCGCCGATGCGGCCTCGCGGGCGGCGGCTCCCGGCGGAACGGTGTGGGTCCAGGACTACCAACTGCAGCTGGTGCCCAAGATGCTGCGCGCCCTCCGCCCCGACTTGACCATCGGCTTCTTCTTGCACATTCCGTTTCCGCCCGTCGAACTGTTCATGCAGCTGCCCTGGCGTACCGAAATCATCGACGGCTTGCTCGGCGCCGACCTGGTCGGATTCCATCTGACCGGCGGCGCGCAGAATTTCCTCTTCCTGGCCCGACGACTGGCGGGCGCAAACACCTCCCGAGGCGCGGTCGGGGTGCGGTCACGGTTGGGCGAGGTACAGCTCGACTCGCGGACAGTCCAGGTGGGCGCCTTCCCCATCTCCATCGACTCCAGAGCGCTCGACGAGGCGGCCCGCGATCGCAACATCAGGCGCCGGGCCCGCGAACTCCGAGCCGAGCTGGGCAACCCGCGCAAGATCCTGCTCGGCGTCGACCGGCTCGACTACACCAAAGGCATCAACGTCCGGCTGAAGGCATTCTCGGAACTGCTCGCGGACGGTCGTGTCAAACGCGACGACACCGTGCTGGTCCAGCTCGCGACACCCAGCCGCGAACGTGTGGAGAGCTATCAGATTCTGCGCAACGACATCGAACGCCAGGTCGGCAATATCAACGGTGAATACGGCGAGGTCGGTCACCCGGTGGTGCACTACCTGCACCGTCCGGTACCCCGCGAAGAACTCATCGCGTTCTTCGTCGCCAGCGACGTCATGCTGGTAACCCCGCTGCGCGACGGGATGAACCTGGTCGCCAAGGAGTACGTCGCCTGTCGCAGCGATCTGGGCGGGGCGCTGGTGCTCAGTGAATTCACCGGTGCGGCAGCCGAACTCCGGCAGGCGTATCTGGTCAACCCGCACGACCTGGAGGGCGTCAAGGACGCCATCGAGGCTGCGCTCAACCAGCCGGTCGAGGAGGGTCGGCGCCGGATGCGCTCGATGCGACGTCAGGTGCTCGCCCATGACGTAGACCGTTGGGCGCGGTCATTTCTCGACGCCCTCGCCGAGGCGCATCCAAGTAGCGGCAAGTAAGACCAGCAAACCCATGGTGTTGCCATCCAAACGCTGTGATACTCGATGACAGCGTTGGCATCCAATGGGAGGGAGAAGCCGTGAACATCCGTCGCGCGCTGGCCGCTGGTGCCGGCATCTTCTCAGCGGTGGCGATCGGAATCGCGTCGGAAGCCGACAACCCGGCACGTGCGGTCGTCGCACCACCGGCGGATGGCACCTATACGTTCAATCAGGCAGGCGTGTCGGGGGTCACCTGGACGGTCACGGCACTCTGCGACCAAGTCAACGGAAGCCGTTACTACAAGGACTACGACAACCCGATCATCATGGCCGATTTCTGCGCCTTGAATGTGGTGAGTTCGACCTCGGAGCGGATCACCCGGCAAGACAAGCTGCAGAACTACAGTGGCAGGGCCCGTCTGGTGAACGGACTTTGGACGTTCAAAGTCGATGTGGCCGACGGTGTTTCGTGTCCGGGCGGCGGTACCGGCCCGTCCACCGAGACTTACGCGTTCGACAACGAGACGCTCGCCGGCACCCATACCAGCTTGCACGGCGCCGTATGCGGCCTGCCGTCGGAGATGACCAAGCAACCGTTTTCGCTTGCCCTCGCCGGTCCTCCGCCCAGCCCGATCGAACGTTATCCCTTGCGCTGCAACGACATAGCGATGTGCTTTTAGAAGCAAGCGCTCAGATCGGCGTGATGAATCCGATCAGCCATTTGTCGCCGACTTTCTTGTAGTCCACCCGCAACCGGCTGCCGTCGAACACCGGCTGCCGTGACTTGTCGGTGACCGTCCGGTTCATATACACCATCACGGTCGCCGATTCCCGTTTCGCCGACATCACTCCCACGCCCACGACATTCGCCTGGACGACGACTTCCCGCTTCTTGGCCTCCGGGATGATCTGGTCGTTGACGCTCTTCTTGAACTCTTGGCGATAGTCCGGCGTCAGCAACGGGTAGGCCTCGGCGAGACTGCGCTCGATGGTCTGGTACTCGTAGGCGAACACCCGAGGTATGTCCTTGGCCGCCTGATGCGGCAACACCGCCCGCGCCGCCTGCGCGCCGCGAAGCTCGACTCGGTTCCAGTACAACCAGCCGCTTGCCGCCGACAACCCGACAAAGGCGAAAATCAGGACCGAGCCCACGATGGCGACCAGCCATCGCCCTATCCGCATCAGTTGCCCCCGTCCGGATACTTCAGGTCGTAGGTCGTCATCCGTCCAGCGTCGTCCTCATGCACGATGACCCGCAGCCGGTAGGGCGTGGACGGCTTGTTGACCCCGTCCATATCGGCGACCGTGACGCGCACCGAGACCAGCACCGACGCGTTGTCGCTGACCGGATCGATGCCTTCCAAGGCAGCCCCGTTGATGACGGCTTCCGACGACGCATTGGTCGAGCGAAACAGGGCTTTGAGGTTTTCGACATTGTTGTTGGAGCTGAGCATGCCGCGCAGCGGGCCGCTGGTGCCGTTGTAGAACCGGTTCACGCTCTCGTCGATGTTGTCCTGCTTGTAGCTGAACATGTTGACCACGGTCTGGGTGGCGGTGTCTACGAAACGCTGGTCGCGCGCCTGGTCGCGCTCGGCATGCCGCTGCTGGGTCACCAGCAGGGTCAGGCACGCGGCTAACGCGCCGACCGCTAGCAGCGCCGCGGCAACGGAGATCCATCCGACCAGGACGCGCCGCGGCTGCCGTCGCGGCGGTGGCTTGGCCGCCGCCGGCTTCTTGGCCGGCCGCGTCGGCTCGGGCGGTGCCTTGACCGCGGCCTTGGCGGCAACGGTGGTAGCGCCGGACTCGGCATTCGCGGGGCCCGCCGCGCGGGATGCCCGCCGACGGATCCGTTGCGTTGTTTGCTGCTGGGTCGCCGAACCGGTCTTGCCCGCCTCGTCTACATCCACCACTAAAGCGGCCTCGGGTCACGCATAAGGTCCAACCAATTCTCGGCGCTCGATGCGCCGCTCATACCGGGCGCGAAAATACCAGTCCCGCCCGCAGGGTCGGCAAAGGCACCGGTCCTCGGGTCATAGGTGGTGTACGCCGGGCCGCTGGCCTGCGGTTGGGGGCCTGGCGGCGGCCCCCCACGGCTTCTCCGGCCCGGGGCCCGCCGGCGGGGGATTGATCCCTTCCGGCGGCGCTGGCGGAGGCAGCCACTTCGGGTACGGCAGGATCGGCGGTACCGGTGGGACCCCCGGCGGCATCCACGACGGGTTGCCCGGCGGCGGCAACGTGTCGTTAGGCGGCGGCGGCGAGAGGGCCGGCTGGTGCCCCGGTAACGGCCCGGGACCAGGCACCACGCCCGGTGGGGGTGGCCCCACGATGGGAGTGCCCGGATCGGGTTCGGCGCCGGGCGGGATATACGGGAACTTGTTGGGCGGCAATACATTTAGCCCATTGGTTACCGGTGTCCCATAGGGCACCGGCGGACCCCGCCAGGGGTTGCGACCAACCGGCACATAGCCTTTGGGATCGCGACACAGCTGGATCGTCGGTGCCCGCTTGCCGGGGAACTCTTGGCACGGATAGTTGCGGGCGCCGCGCACCGTCGTGGGGTCGTTCTGCGCGGCCTTGCAGTACATGTCCCGCGGCAGCTCGCGCACCGTCTCGTCGGCCGGCGTGCGCATCAACGGCGGTGGCACGAAGCCCACCGCGCACGGGGGCGGGTCGTTTAGGTCGAGCTTGAAGTCCAGCTTGGCGCCCTCGTCTTGCGGTGTGCCACCAGCAGCGGTGGTGATCGCGGCGAACAACGCCGGCAACACCACCAGCAGATGCTCGATCGACTTGTGATAGATGACGCCGACCCGGCCCAGGTTGGCCAGGCTGGCCGCCAGCATGGGGAACGACGGCCGGATGCCGGAGAACGTCGCATTGGCCTCGTCGATCGCGCCCGGGGCGGTGGCCAGTGTGTCGCGCAGCTGCGGGTCGGCGCGCCGCAGCTCAGCGGTGAATCGCGCCAGCCCGTCAGCCAGTGACTTGATGTCACCCCCGGCTCGAATCTGGGCTTGCAGGAAGGGATCGACTTGGTCGATCAGCTGCGAGACTTGCGGATAGTCGGCATTGGCCTCGTCGACCAGCAGGCGGGCGGATTCGATGAGCCGGGCCAGCTCGGGACCGGAGCCGTTGGTCGCAGCGAAGGTCTCGCGCAATAGCTCGCGCAGTTTGGTGTCGCCGAGGCTATTGACCAGCGTCTCGGCCTGCTTCAGCAGGTCTGCGATGTCCTGGCCGATCTGAGTGCGGTTCCGGTCGATCCGGTCTCCGTTCCGCAACTTGCCCGGCGAAGGATTGTCGGGCGGGACGAGGTCGATGTACTGCTCGCCGATAGCCGACACACTCTTGACGGTGGCCTTGACGTTCGAGGGAATCGGAGTGCCGGTGTTCAGTCGCATTACGGCGGTGACCCCGTTGGGATTCAGTCCCACCGACTCCACCCGGCCGACCTCGACACCGCGGTAGGTGACGTTGGCGTTCTTGTACAGTCCGCCACCGGCCACGAAGTCGGCGCTCACTCCATATGTCCCGAGGCCGAAGGTCGCGGGCAACCGCAGGTAAAAAATGATCATGATGGTCAGCGTGATGACGGTGACCAGCGCGAATATGGCCAGCTGAATCTTGGTGACTCGATCTATCATCTTCCGCCGCCCCTACTGTCCTGACGCCGTGCCGGGCGGAATCTTGAACGGATCGGCCGCCTGTCCGGACAGGTTGGCCAGCTCGCCGACCAAGAAGTCGGGCGGGTTGAGGATCTCACTCATATGCATCATGTTCGGATCGAGTGCGTACGACGTGGTGAAGAACGTCTCACCGAGCCGGCGCAGGGTCAGGTCGAACGTGGTGAACACGTTGAGGTAGTCGCCCCGCACTGCCTGCTTGATACCGAAGTTGGGGAACGGGAAGGTCAGCAACAGCTGCAATGAGGTGACGAAGTTCTTCCGGTTGTCGTTGAGCGCCTTGACGGCCGAGTACAGGTCCTTCAAGTCCGCAGCGAAGTCGACCTTGGTCTTGGCCAGGATGTGCGACGTCACCCTGGCCAGCCTGCCCAGGGAGCTGAACGCGTCGACGATGTGGTCCCGCTGCTTGTTGAGCACCCGAAGCGCCTCGGGCAGCGTGTCCAACGTCTGGCTCAAATTCTCCTTGTCACGCGCCAGCGTCGCAGAGAACCGGTTCAGCCCGTCGACCGCGGCGATGATGTCGTTGACCTGATTGTTGAGCCCCGACGTCAGCTCGGCGAGCCGGGGTATCAGGTCGTGGAACTGAGCCTGACGGCCCGCGACGGCCTGGTATGTCTCGTCGGTAATCTCTTGCAGCGCACCGACATTGCCCTTGTTGACCACCACACCGAGTGCCGAGAACACCTCCTCGGTGGTCGGGGCGCGGCCGGTGTTGGCTTCTGGGATTTTCGGGCAGCTGCGGTCGCCCAGCTTGCCGACAGACGGTTTGCCCGCCGGACGGGCCAGGTCGACATGCATCGAACCCAGAAGTGAGGTCTGGGCCACCTTGGCGGTGGCATTGCACGGCAACACCACGTTCTTGTCCAGCGCCAATGTCACTGCGGCATAAAAACTTCCGTCGGACCGCTGTTCGGCGCTGATACCGGCGACACTGCCGACGGTGACGTCCTCGAGCATCACCGGCGAGTTCTGCGGCAGCGTCGCCACATCAGTCATTTCGACGGTGATTTTGTAGTCGCCGCTACCGTGGCCGACGGTGCCGGGCATGGGCAGTGAGTTCAGGCCGCCGAACTGACAGCCGGCCAACAGCACGCTGCTCGCCGCTAATACGCTGCCGCGCAGCACCTTTCGATTCATCCCCCGGCCCCTTGCTCAGCGGGCAATGGTGGCCCGGGGACAGGACCCGGTGTCGGGCTGCCGGCGGCCGGCGGCAGGCCCGGCCGGGGTCCCGGCGCGGGCCCGAAACCGGGGGGTGTCCCGGCGGCGGGTGCTGGCCCGGGCGCTGGCGGTGCGGCGCCCGGGGCGGGCGGGACGAGCAGGTTTTGCAGATCGGCCGGATTCTGCACCGGATGCGTTCCCGGAGCGGGGATCCAGGTAAGTTCCGGGATCGGTGTCTGCGCCTTGGCCTTGGTGGCCGGGGTGTCGTAGATGATCTGGCCCTTGTATGCCGTGATCATGTTTAGCGGGTGGAACATGATCGGCGGGTAATTCACGGTAAGCCGGCGCAGCACCGGCCCCAGCCGCTCGCGACAGATCTCGGCGCGCCGGAAGTACTCGGGCGCCCTTGGGCCACCCGCGGTTTCGAATGACCCACCGCAGATGAACTGGACGGGGTTGGCGAACTCGGGAATCGACAACAATCCGTTCAGCGTGCCCTGAGCTGGGTCATAGATGTTGTAGAAGTTCGAGATGCCCGGACCGGCGACGTGCAGGACCTGCTCGATGTTGTCACTCTGACTGCTCAGCGTCCCAGCCAGGTCGTTGAGTTTGTTGACCGTGTCGATCAGCGTCGAATTGTTCTGGCCCAAAAACCCGCGGATGTCGGACAGCGCCTGGTTGAGGGTGCCCAGGGTGTTGTCCAGGTGACGCGAGCTGTCCGCGAGCACCTGAGACACCGACGCGACGTGTCCGGCGAACTGCACGATCTGCTCGTTGCTCGCCGACAGTGCGTCGACGAGTATCTGCAGGTTCTTGACCGTGCCGAAGATGTCGCTGCGCGAATCCCCCAGCCGGCCGGCGACTTGGGAAAGCTCCCGCAACGCATTGTGGAACGACTCACCTTTGCCGTCGAGGGTGTCGGCGGCCTGGTTGATCGCCTGGCCCAGTGGACCTTGCAGCTGCCCCGCGGCCGGACTCAGCTGCACCGCCAGGCTTTTCAGCGACTCTTTGACTTGGTCCCACTCCACCGGCACTCCGGTGCGTTTCAGATCGATGGTCGCCCCGTCGCCCAGCACATCCCCGCCGGTGTACGCCGGGGTGAGCTGAACAAACCGCGCCGACACCAGGTTCGGCGAGATGATCACGGCTTGGGCATCTTTGGGCACCTTGACGTCCCTCGACACCGACAAGGTGACTTGGACGTCGTAAGGTCCAGGATCGATCGACTCGACCTTACCGACCGGGACCCCGAGGATGCGCACCTGGTCTCCGGGATATAGACCGACGGCAGAAGAGAAGTGCGCGAAGATCTTTCGCCCGTTGTCGCCCGCGGAGAAGAGCACATACGCGCCGCCCAGCAGCGCCGCGACCAGCGCGACGATGGTGACAGTACGCAACCCGCGGCTGCCGAAACTTTGCTTCATCATGGCGATTTCGGCCTGATGATCCAGCGTTCCTGAATCAGCCCGCGCAGGTAGTCAGAGAGGCTGGCCGGGAGCTTGCCCGGCTGGTAGACGAAGTCGAACATCGTCGCAATCAGCGGCGCCGGTAGCACGCCGTAAACGTTGACGTTGAAGCCCGGCCCGGAGCCCACCACCTCGCCCAGCTCGGTGGCGTAGGTGGGCAGCCGCTTGAGGGCCTCGGTGATGTAGTCACGACGTTCGTTGAGGAGGTCCAGGACTTGGTTGAGCTTGCTCAGCGCGGGACCGAACTCCCTGCGGTTGTCGGCGACGAAACCGGAAATCTGCGCCGAGAGACCGCTGATCCCGGAGATCAGCTGGCTCAGCGCCGCCCGGCGCTCATCGAGCGCGGCGAACAGCTGGTTGCCGTCATTGACCAGTTTGTCGACTTGTTTGGCCCGGTCGGCAAGCACCGCGGTTACCGACTTCGCGTGCGCCAGCAGCCCTTGCAGCGCCTCGTCACGGCGGTTCAGGGTGCGCGACAACGAGGTCACACCGTCCAGGGCGCCGCGCAGTTCGGGGGTTGCGTCGCGGAAGGCGTCGGTCAGTACCCGCAGCGCCTGCTCGAATTGAGGCTTGTCCAGCTCCCCGGAATTGCGACCCAGATCTTCCAGCGCCCCGGCAAGCGTGTAGGGCGTGGTCGTGCGGCTCAGTGGGATGACGGTCGCTTTGCCGCTGCCGCCCGGGCTCACCGAGATGGAGCGCTCGCCGAGGATGGTGTCGGTCCGGATTGCGGCAAGCGACTGATCGCCGACCACGACGTGGCGGTCGACGGTGAAGCTGACCTTGGCGCTGTCTCCGGCCAGAGCCACGTCCGAAACCTTGCCGACCTTGAAGCCCGAGACATACACGCTGTTACCGGGTGTGATGCCCGCCGCGTCGCTGAAGTAGGCGGTATAGGTCTGGCCTTGTGGCCAGAACGGTAATCCGGCATAGCCGAATGCGACCAGCACCACGCAAATCACCAGCACCAGGCCGAAGATGCCGGTGCGGAGTGGGTCGCGATAGCCCTTGGGGTTATTTGGCAAAAGCGCACCTCCCCTTGCTGGGATCTACCTGTCCGCCCATCGGGATCAGGATGTCGCCGCCGGCCGGCCCGTTGAGCTTGATCGTCACGCTGCAGAAGTAGATGTTGAAGAACGACCCGTATGCGCCGAGGGCGGACAGGCGCAGGTAGTCCTCGCCGAGCTGCTCGATGTCGTTGGCCACCTCGGCTTTGCGGTCGTCGAGTTCGGTGGCCAGCGGCCGGGTGTTTTCCAGGATGCCTTGCAGCGGCCGGCGCGAATTCCGCAGCAGGTCCGTGAGATCCGTCGTCGTCGAGGCCAGGGGCGGAAGTGCGTCGGCGATCACGTCCTTGTTCTTGGCCAACGCGGTGATCAGTTGCTGCAACTGGTCGACGCTGGTGGAGAACTGCGCGCTCTTGGCGTCGATGGTGCCCAGCACCGTGTTGAGGTTGGTGATCGCGTCTCCGATGAGCTGGTCGCGCTGGCCGAGCGCCGAGGAGAACGCGCTGGTGTTGGCCAGCACATTCGACAACGCCCCACCCTGGCCCTGCAGCAACTCGATGATCGCGCTGGTGATCACGTTGACCTTGTTCGCGTCCAGTCCCTTGAGCACCGGTTTGAGTCCGCCCAGCAGCGCGTCGAGATCCAGCGCGGGCTGGGTGTGCGCAGCGTTGATCGTGCCGCCCGGTGGTAGTTTGCGCAGCTCACCCGGGCCCGACGTGATCTCCATGTACCGGTCACCGACGAGGTTTTCGTAACGAACCACCGCGCGGGTGGACGAGTACAGCTGGTAGTGCTTGTCGACCCCGAACTTGACGTCGATGGTGTTGTCCCGGTTGAGCTTGATGTCTTGCACCGAGCCCACCGGCACACCGGCGATGCGGACCTTCTGGCCGGCCTTCAACCGCGAGGCATCGATGAAGGTGGCGTGATAGGTGGCTTCCGGGCCGAACCGGAACTGGCCGAACACCACCACCAGGGCCGCGCTGACCAGCAGCATTGCCACCGCGAAGATGCTGACCTTGATCACCATCGAGCGGTGCGAAGGCATGCCTCCCCTCGGTTCGGCCATCAGAAGTCGTCCCGTTCCGCAAACGCGCCGTGGAACAAGAACTGCAGTGTGGAAGGCGCGTCGACCTGCAGTTCGGTGGGCGGCTCATAGGGAATGTAGGCATTGTCAGTGACCAGGAACGGCGAGCGGAAGAACGACCCGCCGGTCTGCTTGGTCGGGATGTCGGGCAACCCCCGGCAATTCGGGCCGCCGGAGCCGTTGACGATCGGCAGACTCTCCGGATAGACGTACGACGGCGCGCCCAGCACGAAGCTCGACGACGTGAACAGGCCCGCCTTGCGCACACCGAGCAAGGGGGCGAATTCTTTGATGCCCCGCTCGATGCCGGCGAACAGGCAGCCGAATTCCGGCGAGTAGTCGGCGGCCACCTTGAGGGGGGCCCGAAACCGGTTGATGGCGTCGATGAAGTTCTGCTCTGCCGGCGCCAAAGTGTCGTAGGCATTGTTGGCCAGACCGATGGTCGCCAACAGCGTGGTGTTGAGATTGTTCTGCTGGTCGACCAGGGTCCGGTTGATGGTCGGAACGCTGTCGAGCACGGTGTTCAGGTCCGGCGCGGCGTCGGCGTAGATATTCGTGACGATGCCGGCCTTGCGGAAATCCTCTTTCAGCGCGGGCAGTTTCGGGTTCGACTGCTGGGTAAGGGTATTCAGCCCGGCCAGTAGCGCGCCGAAGTCGTCGCCGTGACCGCGCAGGCCTTCGGACAGCGCGCTCAGCGTCCCGTTCAATTCGACCGGGTCGATCTTGTGCAGCAGGTCGATGAGCGACTGGAACAGGGTGTTGACTTCCAGCTGCACCTCCGCGGCTTGCTTGGTCGCGTCCGGGCGCAGCGTTCCCTCGGGGTGAGGGGGCACCACGAATTCCACCGACTTGGCGCCGAAGATGGTGTTGCCCGCGATACGCACGGGCGCATTGGCCGGGATGAAACCCAGCTGGTTGCTGTTGATGGCCAGCTTCAGCCGGGCCTGGTCACGGTCGTAGCTGATGTCTTCAACCTTGCCGACCTGGATGCCGCGGTACTTGACCTTGGCGCCCTTCTCCATCACCAATCCAGCGCGCTTCGAGATGACGTTCACCGTTTCGGTAGGGGTGAAAGCCGCCGTGTACGAAAGGTAAGTCAGGACGGTGAACGCCACGATCAAACCGGCCAGCAGCGCCGCTGCCAGCCGAACAGTCGCGGGTCGCGATCCCGTGCTTGCCATGGTTGTTGAGCGGACTCCTTATCCAGAGAGGTTGAAATTACCGGACGCGCCGTACACGGCGAGTGAGATGAACAAAGTGATGACGACGACGACGATCAGCGAGGTGCGCACCGCCTGACCGACTGCGATGCCCACGCCGACCGACCCGCCGGTGGCGTTGTAGCCGTAGTAGGTGTGGACCAGCATCACCGCGATCGACATCGCGATGGCCTGCAGAAAAGACCACAGCAGGTCGGTCGGGATCAGGAAGGTGTTGAAGTAGTGGTCGTAGAGGCCCGCGGACTGACCGTTGATGAACACCGTGGTGAAGCGAGCCGCGAAGAACGCGGCCAGCACCGACAACGAGTACAGCGGGACGATCGCGATGAGGCCGGCGATCAGCCGGGTCGACACCAGATACGAAACCGAGTGCACCGCCATGCTTTCGACCGCGTCGATCTCTTCGGCGACGCGCATGGCGCCCAGCTGGGCCGTGGCACCGGCACCGATGGTGGCCGCCAACGCGATTCCCGCGATCACCGGAGCGACGACGCGCACGTTGAGGAAGGCGGACAGGAACCCGGTCAGTGCCTCGATGCCGATGTTGCCCAGCGACGAATAGCCCTGCACGGCGATGACGCCGCCGGATGCCAGGGTCAGGAAGGCCGCGACGCCGACAGTGCCGCCGATCATGATCAGCGCCCCTGCGCCCAGGGTCATTTCGGCGACCAGCCGGATGGTCTCCTTGCGGTACCGCGTGATCGCGTTGGGGATATAGCGCATGGTCTGGCCGTAGAACAGCGCTTGTTCGCCGAAGTCGTCGATCGGCCCTTGCAGAGTCCGGTTGAACAGGTTGCGTACCCGGTACGTCACGTCGTAGCTCATCGCGTGCTCACTTCGCCGTCAATCGCACGCCGATGGCGGTCATCACCACGTTGATCACGAACAGGCAGATGAATGCATAGACCACGGTTTCGTTGACCGCGTTGCCGACACCCTTGGGTCCACCCTTGACGGTCAGGCCGCGGTAGCACCCGACCAGCCCGGCCATCACCCCGAACAGCAGCGCTTTGACCTCGGCGAGAATCAGCTCCTTCAGGCCGGTCAGCACGGTCAGCCCGTTGATGAATGCACCGGGGTTGACGCCCTGCAGCAAGACGGAGAATACGTAGCCGCCGGACAATCCGATCGCGCACACCAGGCCGTTGAGCAATAACGCGACCAAGGTAGAGGCCAACACCCGCGGCACGACGAGCCGCTGGATGGGATCGATGCCGAGCACACGCATGGCGTCGATCTCCTCGCGGATGGTGCGTGCACCCAAGTCGGCGCAGATCGCGGTGGCACCGGCGCCGGCCACCACCAGCACCGTCACCACCGGGCCCAGCTGAGTGACGGTACCGAACGCCGTTCCCGCGCCGGACAGGTCGGCGGCGCCGATCTCGCGCAGCAGGATGTTGAGGGTGAAGGCGACCAGGACGGTGAAGGGGATGGATACCAGCAAGGTCGGAACCAGCGACACCCGGGCGACCATCCAGGTCTGGTCCAGAAACTCGCGGAATTGGAACGGCCGACGGAAAGACGCCCGCATGGTTTCTATCGACATCTCGAAGAATCCACCGACCGCCCTGGCCGGGACGGCAAGTTGTTCGATCAACTTGGCTCCCCCCGTCTGCTCGAGGATGTGTCTCGGTGTCCTCCGGGCCCGGCCAGGGATTGCCCGCTGCTCTCTGTGAGCCGGCTCATATTAACTCAGAAGGCATTCGCCGTGTCAACGATTGACGAGTAACGGTATTTGTCGATGGCAAACCGTAATATTGGCAGGTCAGGGCCATACTGCCAAAACCAATCTGGAACAGGTTCTAGCTGGCCGGGGAGTCGCCAGGACCCTCCCACGCTCACTCACCCATCAGCCCGGTTGCCGAAAAGTTCAGGTCCGGATCCCGGCCGGCAAAGTAGTCATGCAAGGTGGCGCTGAGCTGTTCGGGCTCCCAGGCCGAACCGTCGGCACTGAACTGGCGCTCCACGCTCGGCGCAGACACCAGCGTGACGCGTGGTCCGTAGACGATGAACACCTGACCGTTGACTTCCGCGGCGGCCGGGGACGCCAGGAATTGCACCAGCGTCACCACGTGCTGTGGGGACAACGGGTCGACCTGGTCCGGTGGGATGTCAGGTGCCGCGCCGAAGACGTCGGCGGTCATCGCCGTGCGTGCCCGCGGACAGATCGCATTGGCGCACACCCCGTACCGGCTCAGGGCCCGCGAGGCCGACAAGGTGAGCGCGATGATGCCCGCTTTGGCAGCGCCATAGTTGGCCTGCCCCACCGGCCCTACCAGGCCCGCCTCGGACGAGGTGTTGATCAGGCGTCCATATATAAGGCCGTCCTTGGCTTCTTTGGCTTTGCTACGCCAATACGTGGCGGCGTTGCGGGTGAGCAGGAAGTGCCCGCGCAGGTGCACGGCGATGACGAGATCCCATTCCTCGTCGGACATGTTGAACAGCATCCGGTCCCGGGTGATGCCGGCGTTGTTGACCACGATGTCCAGTCCGCCCAGCCCGTCGGCGGCGGAGATGAGTTCGTCGGCCGTCGCACGTTGGCTGATGTCGCCGGCAACGGCGAGAGCCTTGCTGCCTGCCGCGCTGATCTCGTCCACGACGTCGGAGGCATCCAGCGCGGCGGCCAGGTCGTTGACGACGACGGTGGCGCCCCGCCGTGCCAAACCGAGCGCCTCGGCACGGCCGAGGCCCGCGGCCGCGCCGGTAACCACCGCGACCTTTCCGGATAGATCGGTCGCGTTCGTGCTGCTACTCAATATGAATACCTCTAGTTTCGGGGGTCAGCCCGGGCGGGCTCGGACTAGTCGCCGCGCAATAGAGCAGCGCGCGGGCATTCGGCGATCGCCTGTTCGGCCAGTTGCTCCTGGTCGGGCGGAATCGGATCGGTCTTGACGACGGCGTAGTCCTCGTCGTCCAGGTCGAAGATATCCGGCGCGATTCCCAGGCACACCGCGTTACCTTCGCACCGGTCACGGTCCACTATCACCCGCACAACATCCTCCTTGAACCTGGCCACCCGCCCCGTCGGGAGCCCGTCACTTGGTGGCTTCTGAGTAGCTCCACCATAAGACCCTGGTACGTCTGACGAAACGGTCGCTGGATTCCCAGACTAGAACGTGTTACAACCGGGAAGACGAATGGGTAGCCGTCGGTCAGTTCGAGGCGCCCGATCGATGCCAGCGAGATGAATACCAACGCTCAACCGAAGGACGGCTGGAATGCGCATCAGTTATACCCCTGAACAGGAGGAGCTGCGTCGCGAGCTGCGGTCGTACTTCACCACGCTGATGACACCGGAGCGCCGGGAAGCGCTCAGCTCGGTGCAGGGCGAATACGGCGTCGGCAATGTCTACCGAGAGACCGTCGCGCAGATGGGCAAAGACGGGTGGCTCACCCTGAACTGGCCCAAGGAGTACGGCGGCCAGGACCGCTCCCCGATGGACTCGCTGATCTTCACCGATGAGGCCGCGATCGCCGGTGCGCCGGTGCCGTTCCTGACGATCAATAGCGTGGCGCCGACCATCATGGCGTACGGAACCGACGAGCAGAAGAAGTTCTTCCTGCCCAAGATCGCGGCCGGCGAGCTGCACTTCTCGATCGGCTACTCGGAGCCCGGCGCCGGTACCGATCTGGCCAACCTGCGCACCACCGCGGTCCGCGACGGCGACGAGTATGTGGTCAACGGCCAGAAGATGTGGACCAGCCTGATCGCTTACGCGGACTATGTGTGGCTGGCGGTGCGCACCAACCCAGAGGCCAAGAAGCACCGCGGCATTTCGGTGCTGATCGTTCCGACGACCGCCGAGGGGTTCTCCTGGACGCCGGTGCACACCATGGCCGGTCCCGACACCAGCGCCACCTATTACTCCGATGTGCGGGTGCCGGTGACCAACCTGGTCGGCGAGGAGAACGGCGGCTGGAAGCTGGTGACCAACCAGCTCAACCACGAGCGCGTCGCGCTGGTCTCACCGGCGCCGATCTTCTTGTGCCTGCGCGAGGTACGCGAATGGGCGCAGCACACCAAGGATGCCAGCGGTGCCCGGCTCATCGACTCCGAATGGGTGCAGCTGAACCTGGCCCGGGTGCACGCCAAGGCCGAGGTGCTCAAGCTGATCAACTGGGAGCTGGCGTCGTCGCAGGAAGCGTCCCCGTCACCGGCGGACGCATCCGCCGCCAAGGTCTTCGGTACCGAATTGGCCACCGAGGCCTACCGGCTGCTGATGGAAGTGCTCGGTACCGCCGCCACCTTGCGTCAGGACTCGCCCGGCGCGGTATTGCGCGGCCGGGTGGAGCGGATGCACCGGGCCTGCCTGATCCTGACTTTCGGCGGCGGCACCAACGAAGTGCAGCGCGACATCATCGGCATGGTCGCGTTGGGTCTGCCCCGAGCCAACCGCTGACCCTTAGGCCCTTAGGACGGGATTTTCATGGATTTCACCACGACCGAAGCCGCAACCGACCTCGGTGGTCTGGTCGACACCATCGTGGACGCGGTGTGCACGCCGGCGCATCAACGCGACCTGGACGCCCTCGAGCAACGGTTCGACCGCGAGCTGTGGGGCAAGCTCGTCGAGAGCGACATCTTGACCAGTGCCGCCCCGTCGTCGCTTGGGGGCGACGGCTTCGGGGTGCTCGAGCAGACGGCTGTGCTGGTTGCGCTGGGCCATCAGCTGGCAGCGGTGCCATATCTCGAGTCGGTGGTGCTGGGTGCGGGCGCGTTGGCCCGGTTCGGCTCCGAGGAGTTGCAGCAGAGTTGGGGTGTGCCCGCGGTCAGCGGCGAGAAGATCCTGACGGTGGCTCTCGACGGCGAGATGGGTGAGGGCCCGGTGCGGGCAGCGCCCGCCGGTGACGACTTCCGACTGACCGGTACCCGGACTCTGGTCGGTTACGGGCCGGTGGCGGACGCCTTTCTGGTTCCGGCCGAAACCGATTCCGGTACAAGTGTTTTCGTGGTGGCTTCGGGTGATCCGGGAGTTTCGGTGACCGCCCTGCAGACCACTGGCCTGGGCTGCGTCGGGCACCTGGCCCTGGACGGCGTGTCGGTTGCCGCGGACCGGGTGGTGGGCGGAAGCGAAGTCGTGAACTGGCTGCGCACGATTTCCACCCTGGGTCGCAGCGCGTTCCAGCTCGGCGTTCTCGAGCGCGGATTGCAGATGACGGCCGAATATGCCCGGACCCGTGAGCAATTCGACCGCCCGATCGGGAGCTTCCAAGCGGTGGGTCAGCGGCTGGCCGACGGCTACATCGACGTCAAGGGGCTGCGGTTGACGCTCACCCAGGCCGCGTGGAAGGTGGCCGAGGACATTCCCGCCGAGATCGACGTCGCGTCGGCGGCGTTTTGGGCCGCCGACGCCGGGCATCGGGTCGCACACACGATCGTGCACGTGCACGGCGGCGTCGGCGTCGACACCGATCACCCGGTGCACCGGTACTTCCTGGCCGCCAAGGAGACCGAGTTCGCGCTCGGGGGTGCGACCGGGCAGCTGCGCCGGATCGGTCGTGAATTGGCGGAAACCCCTGCTTAGCCCGGCTGCTTCGGCTGACCTCACGGTCACTTCGTTGCTAATGCCGCTGGCCGAAATCGACGACCGCGGTGTCTATTTCGAGGACTCGTTCACCAGCTGGCGTGATCACCTCCGGCATGGCGCCGCGATCGCGGCGGCATTGCGCGCTCGCCTCGACCCTGACCGGCCGCCGCACGTCGGTGTGCTGTTGGAGAACACGCCGTTCTTCTCGGCAATGCTGGTGGCGGCAGGGCTGTCCGGGATCGTGCCGGTAGGGCTCAACCCGGTGCGCCGCGGGGATGCGCTGGCTCGCGATATAGGCCGGGCTGACTGCCAATTGGTGCTGGCCGACTCGAATTCGGCGGCGACACTGGGCGATATCGATCATGTCAACGTCGACTCCGTCGAATGGGCGCAGGAGCTGGCCGCGCATCGTGATGCCGAGGTGCGTTTCCAGTCCGCGACCCCAGCGGACCTGTTTATGTTGATCTTCACCTCTGGCACCAGTGGCGAACCGAAGGCGGTGATGTGCAGTCACGGCAAGGTGGCGATCGCCGGGGTGACGATGACCCAGCGGTTCGAGTTGGGCCGCGACGACGTCTGCTATGTCTCGATGCCGCTGTTCCATTCCAACGCGGTGCTGGTCGGCTGGTCGGTGGCCGTGGCGTGCCGGGGCTCAATGGCGTTGCGGCGCAAGTTCTCTGCTTCGAACTTTTTGCCCGACGTGCGGCGCTACGGCGCCACGTACGCCAACTACGTCGGTAAGCCGTTGTCGTACGTGCTTGCCACGCCCGAGCGTCCCGACGACGCCGACAACCCGTTACGGGCGGTGTACGGCAACGAGGGCGTGCCCGGCGACATCGAAAGCTTTGCTCGCAGATTCGGGTGCGTCGTCCAGGATGGGTTTGGCTCGACCGAAGGCGGGGTGGCGATCGCTCGGACGCCCGACACTCCGCCTGGCTCGCTGGGTCCGCTGTCTGACGACCTGGACATCGTCGACCCCGAGACCGGCCGGTCCTGTCCGCCGGGAATCGTCGGCGAGCTGGTGAACACAGCTGGGGCAGGCCGTTTCGAGGGCTATTACAACGACGAGGCCGCCTCGGCCGAGCGGATGGCCGGCGGCGTCTACCACAGCGGTGATCTCGCTTACCGCGACGAGGCCGGTTACGCGTATTTTGCTGGGCGACTTGGTGATTGGATGCGGGTCGACGGCGAGAACCTGGGCGCGGCGCCCATCGAGCGGGTCCTGCTGAGGTATCCCGGTGCGATCGAGGTCGCGGTTTATCCGGTGCCCGATTCGGTGGTCGGCGACCAGGTGATGGCCGCGTTGGTGCTGGCTGCCGGTACCGAATTCGATGCCCAGAAGTTTCGGGCCTTCCTGGCCGAGCAACCCGATTTGGGGCCCAAGCAGTGGCCGTCCTATGTGCGGATCAGTTCGGCGTTGCCGCGCACCGCGACCTTCAAGGTACTCAAGCGACAGTTATCAGCCGAAGGCGTCGACTGCGGCGATCCGGTTTGGCCGATTCGCCCGCCAGGATCGTGAATTTCGACGAGCTTGCGGCCAGCGTGCCGGCACGGGTCGGTGTCGCCGTTGCTGCGCCTTGCGAGGTCTATGCGCTTGGGGAGTGGACGTCCGGCGTTGCCTGGTCGACCATCAAGGTACCGTTGGCGATTGCGGCACTGCGCAGTGATCCTGCGCTAAGGAATCTGGCAGTCAAGGCGATTACCGAATCCGACAACGCTGCCGCGGAGCGATTGTGGGCTGAGCTCGGTGAACCAGTGCAGGCAGCGCGCCGGGTGCAAGCCGTCATCGAGGAATCCGGCGACAGCGCCACCGTCGTCGAGTCGCAACGAGTTCGCCCTGGCTTCACCGCGTTCGGCCAAACACAGTGGTCGCTTGACCGGCAGGCGCGCTTCGCCGCGCAACTACCCGGGGTTTCGGGGGCTGCCGTCGTGATCGATTTGATGCGTCGTATCGCTGCCAAGCAGTGCTGGGGGCTTGCCGCCAGAGGCATTCCGGCCAAAGGCGGTTGGGGACCCGGCTCCTCAGCACGTCGCTATCTGGTGCGTCAATTCGGGCTGCTTCCAACACAATCCGGAGGCGTCGGAATTGCCCTTGCCGCCGAGGCGCGAAGTTTCAAAGCCGGTGTGGACGTCGTCAACCGGCTGAGCGATTGGCTGATCGACAACCTTCCGGAACTCGTACGCCAATCTACATAGCCGCCGCAATTACCGATGTACGGGGCGCTGCGAGCGCCTGTCGGGCCAGGCGTCACTGGCCGCGTTGGGAATCTCGAAGGTGAACAGGTGGTCGCAGATGTGGATGTGATCGCCGTCGGCGAGAATCACGCCGCCGCGAATCCACTGATCTTGCACCATGACTCCATTCGCCGAGCGCAAATCCGTAATTACGAAGCTGGTGCCCGTATTCGTAATCGCAGCGTGATAACGGCTGACTTCGGGCGTGTCCAACACGATGTCGTTGTTCGCATGGCGACCGATCCGAGTGACCAAGCCGCGCAACGGATATGCCCGCCCGGCGGCATCGCGCAACTGAGCCACCGGCGACTCAGCCTTTTCGGCGGTCTGCCGGTCCATCCTGACCAGAGTTCGCACCGCGCTGCGCCTCGCCCTTTTCTTCGCATCCAGCGGCTCCTGACGCAGGATCCGCTCGTGCAGCGCCCGGATCGACGGGTCCGGGTCGATGCCCAGGTCATCGGACAGTTTGGCGTTCAACCGCCGGTAGGCCTCCAGCGCGTCCGATTGCCGCTCGGCGAGATAGTAAGCGCTGATCAGCTGTGCCCACAGCGGCTCTCGATACGGGTGCTCCTCGATGAGCGACTCCAACTCACCGATCACGGCATTCCCTCGCCCACAAGCGATTTCGGCTTCCGCGCGAGCCGTGTGGGCAAGCACCTTCTCTTCGACCAACGGGTTGGCGACCGTCTGGACAAACTCAAAGTCACTCAAATCTTCAAGTACCGGGCCGCGCCATTCGGCCAGTGCCGCCGATAGGTGGCGACCGGCCTCCTCGAATCGTCCGGTGGAAGCGGCCCGCACTCCGGCGACCTTCTCGCTGAGGAACCGGCCGCTGTCGCAAGCACGCTCGGCGACGGTGAGCCGGTATCCCGGTGGCGCGCTGGCCAGCGCCGTGCCCGAGTCGGTCGCGGCGCTGCCGAACAGCCGGCGCAGCTTTGACACGTACGCGTGCAGGCTGGCGCGCGCTCCCGGCGGAGGCCACTCGCCCCAGACGGCGTCGATCAATCTGTCGATGGCTACCGGGCGGTTCCGATTGACCACGAGCATGGCCAACACGGCCCGCTGCTTACGTCCGCCCAACGACACCAGCTTGCCGTCGACGCTCATCTGCAGCGGCCCCCAGCACACCGAACCCGATACCCGACGCCACCATCCGCCCTATTGTCACCGCTACTGCGGCGCGGCCGCAGGAAATCGGACCGCGCACTCGTAGAGGCCTTTGCTTCGGCGGCCACGGCTCGGCTCCGCCGATGAGCCTTTCCGACGGAATACCGACTTGGTCACAACTGCCACTTGGGTACCAAGAAAGCAGGCCATGTTGCGGTCCGCAGTTCGATATCACCGGCGATAGCAACTTGCAGATTCAGTGGTCGAGCCTTGCAGGGACTGGTGTGGCTGATGTGAAATACTCTGCTGTACAACGCAGTTCACGCAACCGGCGATCGGCTTACCGAATGTCTACCGGCCTCCCGAACGACTGAAGATCCGCAACCTCTACGCCGTATTCCTCAAAGAGCTTTCCGACCACCTGTACATCGTTGTATTCGACAGGCTTACTGATCGCGTTCCGTTTGTCACCCCGAGCTGCGATGGTCGCCGCCTCCAGGCCGCATGCGAATTCAGTCGCCTTTCCGTAAAGGCCGGAGTTGTCGCCGTAATTGTAGGGTGCTCCGTAGGTGTAGTAGCCGTCTCGCGTCATGAAGCTAGTCGCACTGGCATCCTTGCCGGCCACCCAGAACACCTGGCCATTGCGCTTTTCTAGCTGCACGCGGTCGATCGCTCCGGGCTGGCTGTCATCGACCACCTTGATATTGGAGAAGTCGATGTCCGCGAAATCGGGCGCGTCTAGATCCAGCGTGCCGGTAATCGCGCACACGACATAGTTATTGTTCTTGAACACATCCGCAGCGCTTTCTCTACGTTGCAGCCCATCAAGACCCGCATTCGCGCTCAATATCGATTCCATCCGGTGAACGCGCTTGTCGAACACGTCGATCTTGTGGTCGGGAAGCATGTTCTTGAGCGCGAGAACGCTAGACCAACCGATGGAACCGGCCGCACCGATAACACCGATCGTTCCGCCCGAGTCGACGCTGGATCGCTCCATCACTTCAAGCATTGTCTTGGCAAGCATGTACACGGTGCCGCCGTGACCGGTGGTAGTTGTCAGGTTGTGCATGCCTGGCGCTTGCCGAAACTTATTGCCGAATTTGGTCAATAAAGGAAGAGTCGCGCCCAGGCCCACAAATTTTGCGCCCAACCGATGGTGAACGAACTCGGCGGTCTTATGGAGGACGTGGTCGACAATGCGGGCAAGTTGCATGGCCTGACCGCTATCGGCTGGATCCGGCCAAATGTCGTGCGGCATGTCGGCATAAAGCGGTGCCAGTACGAGGGCGCCGGCTTCATTCTCGTCGCTACTGCGCAAATAGGTGTCAAGTATGGCAGGGGGAACGCCGTACATGGTCCGCATGCGAATTTCGGACGACACCCCGAAGCGGACCGGATCCAGCAAGGGAAAGAAAGGCGTCGACTCGCTCGCGTATCCGCTGCCGAGCTCCAGGTCGTTGTGATCGAAGCGAGTCGAGCGCATCGGGACCACGAACGCGCGTTCAATCCTTCGCCCGAGGTCCTTCTTCTGCTCGTAGAAGTCAAACGAGCTATCGACGAAATACTGACTCTGCTCGTACGCCGCTTCGACTGCTGCCGGCGCCGCGCTGGTTTCACCCAGCACCGCATCGCGCACTTGTTCGAGCTTCTTCGATAGATCTGCCCGCGAAAAGTGTGCGTACTCGGGCAGTGCGGTCCAGGGCCCGCCGGAAGCCTTGAGGAAGGCCGTCACCGCGTCTTGTTCTTGGGTCGATCTCTTGCCTGAATGGCGAATTACGCTATTCATTTTGTCCTCCTATCTACGGGGTATTTGCGTGGGTTGTGAGCGGGAATGTTCAGCTCTTGCCGTTCAATTTCTTGCGTGACGGTCAGGTCCGAGATATGTCGCCTCAGCGCAGCCTCCTGTTGGGCTGTCATATCTTCGATGAAATGCGGGTCTACGTCGGGATGTGCGACCAAAAATTCGACAATCTTGGCACCACCCTCGCGAATATGACGTAAATAGAGGTCAATGCTCGGCATACTCATTGCGATGCCCGGTGTTCGCGCATGTCACGGCAGGTGTCGACGGGGTGCAGCAGTCGATCGGCGACCGCACCACCCAGTGCTGCCGCGAGCATGGCGCCCACGCCGACCACTCCGATACCGGTGTAAAAGCGCTCTCGCAACGAACTCATCGAACTTTTCCCCACCTAGTTGCGGCTAGCTCGCTGATATCGCCAATGGCTTTCAGAATGCGCATGTAGGTTCGAAGCGCCCCATAAGTCGTCGCCTCTCTTATGCGCTGCTGCTTTGTGATTCGGGGTCCGGACTGCGGTAATTTTTGGGAATCGACGTCACCCCGGACATCTGCAGCGGCCAGGCGGTGGCCGGCCATTGTTGTGACGAATGTCTTCGTCATTACTTGTCCTCTCTTGGTCGGAGACTGTCGGGCTGCTGACGGCCCGTGCGGTGCCGCATACGTAGGCTCCGGGGGAGGACTTGCAAAATTCTTGGATCGCTAGTTCAGCTGTCGAGCACGCTTAGCAAGCGCGCCGGAACTTAGCGTTAAGCCAGCCCAGGTGGTGGGCAGCAATCAGTTGACGAACGGGCTCGCTCGTCGACAGCCGTCCGGGAACTATCCGATCAGTGACGGCACAACCGCGTCGATCAAGTGTGGCCCGGGCTCGTCGAAACCGGCGCGCAGTGCATCGGCGAACTCCTCGGCAGTGCTCACCCGCCGAGCCGGGACGCCCATGCCTTCGGCGATCTTGACGAAATCCATGGCGGGCCTTGACAAGTCGAGTAGATCCAGCGCCTTGGGACCTGGAGTCGAGCCGGCACCGACGCGTTGCAGCTCGATACGCAGGATGTCGTAGGCGCTGTTGTCGTAGATGACCGTCGTCACGTTGAGGTTTTCCCGCGCCTGGCTCCACAGGCCCGAAATCGTGTACATCGCCGACCCGTCGGATTCCAGGCACAGCACCGGACGGTCAGGGGCGGCCACCGCGGCGCCGACGGCGGTGGGGATGCCGTAGCCGATCGCTCCGCCGGTCAGCGTCAGCCAGTCGTGCGCCGGGGCCCCGGCGGTGGCCGCGGGAAGCAGCAACCCCGATGTGTTCGACTCGTCGACGACGATGGTCCGTTCGGGCAGCAGCGCGCCGACCACGTCGGCCACAGACGCCGAGGTCAGGGCGCCGGTGGGCAACTGCGGGCGTGACGCGGGTGCCACCGGCGCGACCGTCCCGGGCGCCACCTCGTCGGCCAATGCGGCCAAGGCGTCGGCGGCACCCCGGTATTCGGCAAGCACATGTACCTCGCAGCCGGCCGGTACCAGGTCGCTGGGCATGCCCGGGTAAGCGAAGAAGGACACCGGCGATTTGGCTCCGGCGAGCACCAAATGCTTCGCACCGTTCAGCTGCTCCGCCGCGGCTTCGGCAAAGTAGGCCAACCTGTCGACCGCGGGAACACCGGCGCCGCGTTCCAGCCGCGTCGGGAAGGTCTCGCACAACAAGCGGGCCCCGGTCGCCTCGGCGATCCGCGCGGCAGCGGCCAACCCGGGCGCGCGGGTGGCGTCCCCTCCGATCAGCAGCATCGTGGGCTCACCCGACCGCAGCACTTCGGCCACCGGTCCCACGTTCACCGGTGAATCCGCGGAAGGCATTGGCACCGAGGCGGTTTCGCCGCCGTCGGACCACGATGTGTCGGCCGGCAGGATCAGCGTCGAGATCTGCGAGCCTGCCCGGCTGGCCGCGATCGCTTCGGCCGCGTCAACGGCGACGTCCCCGACGTCGGCGCTGCGGCGCACCCAGCCCGACACGGTGCCGGCGAGCGCGTCGATGTCGGATTCCAGTGGGGCGTCGTACTTCTTGTGGTAGGTGGCGTGATCACCGACGACGACGACCATCGGCACCCGAGCGCGTCGGGCATTGTGCAGATTGGCCAGGCCGTTGCCGAGCCCCGGGCCGAGATGCAGCAGCACCGCCGCGGGCCGGTCCGCGATTCGCGCGTAGCCGTCGGCCGCCCCAGTGGCCACCCCCTCGAAAAGGGCCAACACGCCGCGCATCCGTGGGACGGTGTCCAGCGCCGCAACGAAGTGCATCTCGGAGGTACCGGGGTTGGCGAAGCACACGTCGACGCCGCCGTCGACCAGCGTGTTGATCAGAGCCTGGGCGCCGTTCACCTGTCCACCTCCTGGGTTGCCAGCCCGAAGACCCGCTCTGCGTTGCCGCGCAGAAAGTCGCGGCGCGCCTCGTCGGACAGCCCTAGTTCATCGAGGCCGACGAGTGCGTGCGCGTGGGCGATCATCGGGTAGTTGGTGCCGAACAAGACTTTGCGTTGCCCGGTACCGGTTTTCATGAATCGAACCAGTTCCTCCGGGATCCGCCGCACGGTGTAGGCGGACGTGTCGATGTATACGTTCTCGTGTTTGCGGGCCACGGCGACCATCTCCTCGGTCCACGGGTAGCCGACGTGACCGCACACGATGACCAGCTCCGGGAAGTCGAGGGCGACCTGGTCGATGTAGGGAATCGGGCGTCCGGTTTCCGACGGCCGCAACGGCCCGGTGTGTCCGACCTGGGTGCAGAATGGGACACCCAGCTGCACGCATTCGGCGAACAGCGGATAGTAGCGCCGGTCGGTGGGCGGCGCGTTCCACAGCCAGGGCACCACCCGCAAGCCGACGAAGCCGTCATCAACCCGGCGCCGCAGCTCGCGGATCGCCGCCATCGGCTGATCGAGGTCGACGGTCGCCAAACCGCCGAACCTGTTGGGGTGCAACCGGATCCATTCGGCGACCTCGTCGTTGGAGACCAGGTCCTGGCCGCCCGGACCGCGCCAGGCGCTGAGCAGGCCGAAATCGACGCCGGCGCTGTCCATCGACGCGATGGTCGCCTCAATCGGGATGTCGGATTCCGGCATCGCGCCACCGGTCCAGCGCCGCAGCGACGCCAGCATGTCGCTGCGCAAGAACCGCAGAGTCGGGTGCTGCATCCACACGTCGATCGTCATCGCGAGTCGACATTAGCCCGCCGACGATGCGCGCCGCGAAGCGGCGGGCGAGGAGGCGGGCAATCGGGCTTAGCCCGCCGACGATGCGCGCCGCGAAGCGGCGGGAGTCAGGCGCCGGTTGCGACGTGAGCCGCATGCACCTCGTCGGCAGGGCGAGCCTCGGTCTGTTCCTTGGCCCACCGGTAGTCCGGCTTGCCCGCCGGCGACCGCTTCACCTCGTCGACCAGCCAAAGACTGCGCGGCACCTTGTATCCCGCGATCTCCGAGCGCACGAAGCTGTCAAGCTCGGCCAGCGTCGGCCGGCGTCCCGGGCGAGCGTGCACCACAGCCGCCACATGTTGGCCGTACCGGGGGTCGGGCACCCCGACAACCAGGGCGTCGAAAACGTCGGGATGGCCCTTCAACGCGGCCTCGACCTCTTCGGGGTAGATCTTTTCGCCACCGCTGTTGATCGACACCGACCCGCGCCCGAGCATGGTCACGGTGCCGTCTTCCTCGACTTGCGCGTAGTCACCCGGGATCGCGTAGCGGACTCCGTTGATGGTGCGGAACGTCTCGGCCGTCTTCTTCTCGTCCTTGTAATAGCCGACGGGGATGTTGCCTTTCTTGGCGATGAAGCCACGCACCCCCGAGCCCGGCTTCACCTCGTTGCCGTCCTCGTCCAGCACGACGGTGCGGTGATCGATGGTCACCCGCGGACCGCCACTGTGCGGGGCGTCCTTGGCGACAATGCTGGTTCCCCCAAAGCCCGTCTCCGAGGAGCCGATCGAGTCGGTGATGACCCGGTTCGGCAGCAGCTCGAGCAGCTTCTCCTTGATGCTCGGTGAGAACAGCGCCGCGGTGCTGGCGAGCAAGAACAACGACGACAGGTCGTAGTCGTTCTCCTTCTGCAGCGCATCTAGGAGCGGGCGGGCCATCGCGTCACCGGTGAAGAACAGCAGATTCACCTTGTGCTCGTGAATCGTGCGCCATACCTCGTCGGCGTTGAATTCCGGTGCCAACACAGTGGTTTGGCCGGAGAAGATTGACATCCAGGTGGCCGACTGGGTGGCGCCGTGGATCATCGGCGGGATGGGGTAACGAATCATCGGCGGATTAGCGGCGGCTTGCTTCGCCAGGTCGTACTCGTCCTTGACGAATTCGCCCGTCGCAAAGTCGGTTCCACCGAACAGCACGCGATAGATGTCCTCGTGGCGCCACATCACGCCCTTCGGGAAGCCGGTGGTGCCGCCGGTGTAGAGCAGGTAGATCGCGTCGGCGCTGCGTTCGCCGAAGTCCCGCTCGGGTGAGCCCTGGGCGAGCGCGTCGTAGAACTCGACGCCGCCGTAGCGCTGATAGTCCTTGTCCGAACCGTCCTCGACGACCAGGACCGTCTTCACGTTCGGGGTATCGGGCAGCACGTTGGCTACCCGGTCCGAGTACTGCCGCTCGTGAACCAGGGCGACCATGTCGGAGTTGTCGAACAGATAGCGCAGTTCGCCCTCGACGTAGCGGTAGTTGACGTTGACCAGAATGGCGCCGGCCTTGACGATGCCCAGCATCGCGATGACGATCTCGTTGCGGTTGCGGCAGTAAAGCCCCACCTTGTCGTCCTTTTGCACGCCCTGGTCCATCAGGTAGTGCGCGAGCCGATTGGCCTTCTCCTCCAGTTGGGCGTAGGTCAGCTTCTCGTCGCCGCAGATGAGGGCTACACGGTCGGGCACAGCGTCGATGGCGTGCTCTGCGAGGTCGGCAATGTTCAGGGCCACGGCCACCAAATTAGAACGTGTTACATTTCTTGACAAGTTCGTGACATCGACGCGGGAAGGCGGATACCTGTGAGCGAGTCGGAAAAGGGTCCCGACGCCCTCATTGAGCAGCGCGGACACACGTTGATCTTGACGCTGAACCGGCCCGAGGCACGCAACGCGCTTTCCACCGAGATGCTCTCGATCATGGTGGCAGCTTGGGACCGGGTCGACAGCGATCCGGAGATTCGGTCGTGCATCTTGACCGGGGCGGGCGGCTACTTCTGTGCCGGGATGGACCTCAAGGCGGCGACCGCCAGGCCGCCCGGCGACTCGTTCAAGGACGGCAGCTACGACCCGTCGCGCATCGACGCTCTCCTCAAGGGCCGGCGTCTGACCAAACCGCTGATCGCCGCGGTCGAAGGTCCCGCCATCGCGGGCGGCACCGAGATACTGCAGGGCACCGACATCCGCATTGCCGGCGAGAGCGCCAAGTTCGGCATCTCCGAAGCCAAGTGGAGCCTGTACCCGATGGGCGGGTCGGCAGTGCGGTTGGTGCGTCAGATTCCGTACACCGTTGCATGCGATCTGCTGCTGACCGGACGCCACATCACCGCCGCCGAGGCGAAAGAGATTGGTCTTATCGGCTATGTCGTCCCCGATGGGCAGGCGCTGACGACGGCCCTCGAGATCGCCGAGGTGATCAACAACAACGGACCGCTCGCCGTGCAGGCTATCCTGCGGACCATCCACGACACCGAGGGCCTGCACGAGAACGACGCGTTCAAGATCGATACCAAGATCGGCATCGAGGTGTTCCTCTCCGACGACGCCAAGGAAGGGCCGCTGGCGTTCAAGGAGAAGCGCAAGCCTCAGTTCAAGATGCGCTAGTCTTCTCGCCGAGCGTGCTCACAGGGCGGTTTCCGGGCCACTTTTCAACCCTCAGAGCACATTCGGCGCAGGTGTCGGTGCGCCACGACAGACTGCTGTGTCGTGGACGGACCATTCATCGGCAGTGAAGCGCTCGCTACGGGTGCATTGACCCGTCACAAGCTGCGAAGGCATCACGAAGCGATCCATCCCGACGTCTACATCCCGACTGGCACCAACCTCACCGCCGTACAGCGCGCTTATGCCGCATGGCTGTGGTCGAGAAGGCGCGCGATCGTAGCGGGACAATCCGCAGCGGCAATGCACGGCGCCAAATGGGTGGATGCTGCACAACCCGCACAACTTGTCTACGGACACCGCCGCCCGCCGCCCGGCATTCGCACCTGGTCGGACACCATCGCTGACGACGAGATTCAACTGATCGGCGACGTGCCCGTAACTACACCGGAGCGCACCGCGTTCGATCTCGCCTGTCGCTATCCTCTCGGCAAAGCGGTCGCGGCTATTGATGCCTTGGCCCGTGCTACCAGGCTCAAGACTGCCGATGTTGAACTGCTTGCCGAACGCCACAAGGGACACCGCAATATCAGACGGGCAAGACGCGCGCTGACCCTCGTCGATGCGGGCGCGGAGTCACCACGCGAAACCTGGCTGCGACTGCTGGTCATCGAGGCCGGTTATCCACCGCCGCAGACCCAGATACCGGTTTACGGCGCATACGGAGAGCTCGTCGCGGTTGTCGACATGGGTTGGGAGAACCTCAAAATCGCCCTCGAATACGAGGGAGACCATCATCGCAATGACCCCCGAGCATTCGGAAAGGACATCGAACGGTATGAGGCGCTACCCGAACTGGGTTGGCTCACCATCCGAGTCACGGCTCAACACATGCCGGGCGGCATTTTGGCACGACTGGCAGCCGCATGGACACGCCGAACGTGAACTCACGCACACATTTTCGCGGATTTCTCGGCGTGAGAACACGCTCGGCGCGGGGCCTAGCCCAGCGGCGCGCGGGGCGTGAACGTTACCGGCATTTTCTCCAGGCCGGAGACGAAGTTCGCCGGACGTAGCGGCAGTTCGGCATCCGAGGCCAGCCGCATATCGGGTAGCCGCTGCAGCAGCCGCGACTGCATGATCGACAACTCCAGCCGGGCCAGCTGGTTGCCCAGGCAGAAGTGTGTCCCGAAGCCGAACGCGAGGTGGTTGTTCGGGTAGCGCTCGATGTCGAAGCTCTCCGGGTTCTCGAACACCTTCTCGTCGAAGTTTGCCGACTCGAACAGCAGGATCATCTTCTCGCCCTGATGCAGCTGCGTCCCGTGGAACTCGGTGTCTGCGGTGACCGTGCGGGCCATGTTCTTCACCGGCGCGGTCCAGCGCAGCATCTCTTCAATGGCGTTGGGCAGCATTCCCAGGTCGTTCACCAGGCGTTGATGTTGATCGGGATGCAACAACAGCTGCCTCGTGCCACCGGACAGCGTGTGACGGGTGGTCTCGTCGCCGCCGATCAACAACAGCAGCACCTCGGTGACGATCTGGTGGTCTTCGAGGCGCGATCCTTCGACCTCCGCATGCACCAGGACGCTGACCAGATCGTCGGTAGGTTCCTCCTTGCGGGCCGCGATCATCCCCATCATGTATTCGCTGTAGGCGGCGAAGGCATCCATGGTGACCTGGAAATCCTCTTGGGCCGCAGTGCTGCTCAGAAAACTGACCAGATCGTCGGACCACTTCAGGAACATCTTGCGTTCCTCAGGACGTACGCCCAGCATGTCGCCGATCACCGCCATTGGCAGGGGCGCGGCAAGGTCCCAAACGAAGTCACACTCCCCGCGCTCGCACACCGCGTCGATCAGCGTGTCGCACAATGAAACGATCTTGGACTCCTGGTCTTTCACGCGCTTGCGGGTGAAGCCGGAGTTGACCAGCTTGCGCCGCAACAGATGTTGCGGATCGTCCATCTCGATCATCATCTCGACGCCGTCTTGGTCGGGCCGGATGCCGCCCGCGTTGGAGAACAGCTCGGGGTTGCGCTCCGCGTCGATGACGGACTGATAGGTCGACGCGGCGGCCAGCCCGTTGCGGTCCCGGAAGACCGGCTCATGCTCCCGCATCCAGCGGTAGACGGGCCGGGAGTCGCCGGCATAGAAAGCGCCGTCGGTCAGGTCGACGTCTGGCCTGGTCTCCAAAGTCGAGGTCATGAGATCTCCTGCGCATCGCCAAAGGACATTTCGACGTTCTGGGCGGAAGTCGAGAGCATCGCGCGCTTGGGTAAGCCAAGCGCCGCAAGCTCTTTCGCATAGGGGTGGTTACCGAGTCGAAGCAACACACCGCCGGGCCGGTAACGTGAACCGACCGTGGACATTTCGAAGTGAGTCTCGCGCGTGATGCCGTCGTGGCACGAATACGAACGCAAAGCCTGCTTGCGGTACGTCAATGCCGACGGAACCGGCAGGCCGCGACGATATTCCAGGTCGGCAACCAGTTGCCCGTCGATGCTCAGGTCGAAGCCGAACCGGCGGTCGTCACGAATGCTGAAGTCGCCCATCACTTTCGGGAAGCCCCAGATCGTGCGGCCCGCTTCCAATGTGAAGGCCTGGTTCACCACCATGTGGTGGATGAAAGCCGACTGCAGTGCGCGAAATCCGGTCACGGTGGACCCGGGCGGGCTGACCATCACACTGGTGCTGAATTCGTAGTATTCGCCGAGGTCACCGTCAATGAAGTGCGCGAGTATCAGTGCCACGGCCGCACGGCCCGGCCGATACTGGGCGACCTTCAGACCGCTGTAATCGATCATTTGCTGGGCGGCGTCGGCGTCGACGGAATATATCGTCGTGCGCTGGGTGGCCTTGCGGATCTGTACCGGCATCGTGAGTACCGTGCCCGCGATGGTGTGCTGCGAGGCTGTCATCCGGTCTCCTATCCTCGTGGCGACCCGCTGCGCCCGGCGAGGCCGCGCTTGCGATCGCCACACTAGAACGCGTTCTAATGGCCTGGCAAGAACTCCTACGTCAGCGCGGCAAGGTCGCGGACCTGCTCGGCGTTGCGCGCGGCCACCACCATCATGGTGACGCCGGCCGCCTCCCAAGCCACGATCTGCTTACGCACGTAGTCCAGGTCGCCGACGATCATGGCGTCGTCGACCAGCTCATCGGGGATGATCTTGGCGGCCTCGTCCTTGCGGTTGGACCGGAACAGCTTGGTGACCTCGTCGACCACTTCGGCGTAGCCCATCCGGCGATATACGTCGGCGTGGAAGTTGGTGTCCTCGGCCCCCATGCCGCCCATGTAGAGCGCCAGATATGGCTTGATCCCTTCGAACGCCGCCGAACGGTCCTCGGTGACGACGATCTGCGCGGTGGCGCAGATCTCGAAGTCTTCCCGGGTGCGTCGCGCGCCCGGACGGGCGAAGCCCTCGTCAAGCCATTCGTTGTAGGTGTCGGCCATGCGCGGCGAGTAGAAGATGGGCAGCCAGCCATCGCAGATCTCGGCAGCCAGCGCGACGTTCTTGGGCCCTTCGGCGCCCAGCATGATCGGGATGTCGGCGCGCAGCGGGTGGGTGATGGGCTTCAACGCCTTGCCCAGACCGGTCGTCCCGGGACCCGTCAGCGGCAGCGGATAGTGCGGTCCGTCGCTGGTCACCGGCGCTTCCCGGGCCCACACCTGGCGCACGATGCCGATGTATTCACGCGTACGGGCCAGCGGCTTGGGAAACCGTTGGCCGTACCAGCCTTCCACGACCTGCGGGCCGGATACGCCGAGCCCGAGGATGTGCCGGCCCCCGCTGAGGTGATCGAGCGTGAGCGCGGCCATCGCACAGCCCGTCGGGGTGCGCGCGGACAGCTGGACCACCGACGTGCCCAGCCGCAGTCGCTGGGTCGACGAACCCCACCAGGCCAGCGGGGTGTAGGCGTCCGAGCCCCACGCCTCGGCGGTGAAGACGGCGTCGAATCCGGCGTCCTCAGCGGCAGCGACGAGCTCGGCGGCGTTGTCCGGCGGTTGAGCACCCCAATAACCCAATTGCAGTCCGAGCTTCATCGGTTGCCTCCCAGGGCCCTATGAAAAGAGCAAGTTGAAACGATTCTTAGAACCTGTTCTACTCGAAGGCGTGACAGCCAGTTCGAGCGGCCCGACCCTGATGGATCACCATGAGCCGCCCCTCTCCGCGCCACTTACGTTGTCCTTCGACTACACCCGTTCAGTCGGACCCACGCTCGGTAAGTTCTTCACCGCGTTGCGCGACCGGCACATCCTGGGGGTACGCGGGTCAGATGGCCGGGTGCATGTGCCACCGGCCGAATACGACCCGGTCACCTATGAACCGCTGGGCGAAATGGTACCGGTGGCCAGTGTCGGCACCGTCGCCTCGTGGACCTGGCAGCCGGAGCCGCTGGCGGGCCAACCGCTGGACCGCCCGTTCGCTTGGGCGCTGATCAAGCTGGACGGCGCCGACACGCTGCTGATGCACGCCGTCGACGCCGGCGAACCCGGCGCGATCCGCACCGGCAGCCGGGTCCATGTGCGCTGGGCCGACGAGACCGTCGGCGCGATCACCGACATCGCATACTTCAAGCTGGGCGACGAGGCAGAGCCCGTCGCGGAATCGGCGAGCGATCAGGATCCGGTGACGATGATCATCACGCCGATCGAGATGACGATCCAGCACACCGCCTCCCACGAGGAGAGCGCATACCTGCGGGCGATTGCCCAAGGCAGACTCCTGGGCGCCAAGACCGGCGAACACGGGAAGGTCTACTTCCCCCCGCACGGTGCCGACCCCGCCACCGGGCTGCCGACCACCGACTTCGTCGAACTGCCCGACAAGGGGACGGTGACGACCTTCGCGATCATCAACATCCCGTTCCAGGGCCAGCGCATCAAACCGCCCTACGTCGCCGCCTATGTGTTGCTCGACGGCGCCGACATCCCGTTCCTGCATCTGGTCGCCGACGTCGACGCGAATGAGGTACGGATGGGGATGCGCGTCGAAGCGGTGTGGAAGCCGCGCGAGGAGTGGGGATACGGGATCGACAACATCGAGTATTTCCGGCCGAGCGGTGAGCCGGACGCCGACTACGACACCTACAAGCACCACCTGTAAAGGGCTTAATCTGCAATGAGCGCTCGCAACGTTGCGGTCGTCGGCTTTGCCCACGCGCCGCATGTCCGCCGCACCGACGGCACCACCAACGGCGTCGAGATGTTGATGCCATGCTTCGCCCAGCTCTACCAGGATCTGGGGATCACCAAGGCCGACATCGGGTTCTGGTGTTCCGGCTCCTCGGATTACCTTGCCGGACGCGCGTTTTCGTTCATTTCGGCGATCGACTCGATTGGCGCGGTGCCGCCGATCAACGAGTCGCACGTCGAGATGGACGCGGCGTGGGCACTTTACGAGGCCTACATCAAAATCCTCACCGGCGAGGTCGATACCGCGCTGGTTTACGGCTTCGGCAAACCCTCTGCGGGAGTCCTGCGGCGTGTCTTGTCGCGGCAGACCGACCCGTACACCGTCGCGCCGCTGTGGCCGGACTCGGTATCGATGGCGGGACTGCAAGCCCGCATAGGGCTGGAATCGGGCAAGTGGAACGAATTGCAGATGGCACGCGTTGCGTTCGACTCGTTCGCAAACGCACGGCGGGTTGACTCGGTGGAACCGGCAGTCAATGTCGAGGAACTACTCGAACGGCCGTTCTTCGCCGACCCACTGCGCCGGCACGACATCGCCCCGATCACCGACGGCGCCGCGGCCATCGTGCTCGCCGCCGACGACCGGGCGCGCGAGTTGCGCGAAAACCCGGCCTGGATCACCGGTATCGAACACCGCATCGAATCCCCGTCCCTGGGCGTGCGCGACATCACCGAGTCGCCGTCGACGCAGGCAGCGGCCCGAGCGGCCACCGGGGGAAACACCGGCAACCTCGACGTAGCCGAGATTTGCGCGCCGTTCACCCACCAGCACCTGATCCTCGCGGAGGCAATCAGGATCCCCGGAAAGACGAAGGTGAATCCGTCCGGCGGCGCGCTGGCGGCCAACCCCATGTTCGTCGCCGGCCTTGAACGCATCGGCTTTGCGGCGCAGCATATCTGGAATGGTTCGGCACGGCGGGTGCTGGCGCACGCGACCAGCGGGCCCGCGCTGCAACAGAATCTGGTCGCGGTCATGGAGGGTAAGAACTGATGGCCGGCGCAGGAGCGAATCTGGCCGCGGTACTGGGTACCGGCCAGACAAAGTATGTGGCCAAGCGCCAGGATGTCTCGATGAACGGCCTGGTACGCGAGGCCATCGACCGGGCCCTGGCCGATTCCGGCTCGACGTTCGACGACATCGACGCTGTGGTCGTCGGCAAGGCGCCCGATTTCTTCGAGGGCGTGATGATGCCGGAGCTGTTCATGGCCGATGCTGTGGGTGCCACCGGCAAGCCACTGATCCGGGTCCATACCGCGGGTTCGGTCGGTGGATCCACCGGCGTGGTGGCGGCGAGCCTGGTGCAGTCCGGCAAGTACCGGCGCGTGCTGGCGATGGCCTGGGAGAAGCAGTCCGAGTCAAATGCGATGTGGGCGTTGTCCATTCCGATCCCGTTCATCAAGCCTGTGGGGGCGGGCGCGGGCGGCTATTTCGCCCCGCACGTGCGTTCGTACATTCGCCGCTCAGGCGCACCGTTGAACATCGGCGCCATGGTCGCGGTCAAGGACCGGCTCAACGGCGCCCGCAACCCGCTGGCACATCTGCACCAGCCTGACATCACCGTGGAGAAGGTGATGGCGTCGCCCATGCTGTGGGACCCCATCCGCTACGACGAGACCTGCCCGTCCTCCGACGGCGCCTGCGCGGTGGTGATCGGCAATGAGGAAATCGCCGAAGCGCAACTGGCGCAAGGGAATCCGGTGGCGTGGATCCATGCCACCGCGCTCCGTACCGAGCCACTGCAATTCGCCGGGCGCGACCAGGTCAGCCCACAGGCCGGGCGCGACGCGGCCGCCGCGCTGTGGAAGGCGGCCGGCATCACCAGCCCGATCGACGAGATCGACGCCGCCGAGATCTATGTGCCGTTCTCCTGGTTCGAGCCGATGTGGTTGGAAAACCTAGGATTTGCCCCTGAAGGGGAGGGCTGGAAGCTCACCGAGGCCGGCGAGACCGCGATCGGCGGCCGACTACCGGTGAACCCGTCGGGCGGTGTGCTGTCGTCGAACCCGATCGGTGCCTCGGGGCTGATCCGCTTTGCCGAGGCCGCGATCCAGGTGATGGGCAAGGGCGGGGACCACCAGGTGCCGGGGGCGCGAAAAGCCTTGGGGCATGCCTACGGTGGTGGCTCACAGTATTACTCCATGTGGGTGGTCGGCAGCGACAAGCCGGCAAAGGAAGTCGGATGAGCCAACAGCAGACCAAGGTCAAGCACCCCGCGCACGAGGCCGGCCGTCGCTCCCGCGAGGCGGTGCAGGCCAGGGACAAAGAGGCCTGGCTGGCGGTGTTCGCCGACGACGCCATCGTCGAAGATCCCATCGGGCCATCGGCTTTCGACCCCGAAGGCAACGGTCATCGCGGGCGCGACGCAATAGCGGCGTTTTGGGATCGGGCCATCGCCCCTACCGACAAGATCGAGTTCGTTTTTCGCGATACCTATCAATGCGGCAACGAAGAAGCCAACGTCGGGCACATCCTCATCACGACGGGCGATTACCAGATCACCGCGGAAGGCGTGTTCACCTATAAGGCGGATGACGCGGGCCGACTGGTCGCGTTGCGCGCCTACTGGGAGATGGAACGCGCCGCAGCGTCGGCGCGGAAGGTGTTGAGCTGACGCCGATTGTGAATCTGACGACGCGACATGCCGGTGGAGCGTCGCAAACTTCACAGTCGGGCGGCCGAGCTGCCCACCCCCAGGCCGAGCTCGTAATCGTCAGAGTCGATCCATCTCGCGCGCCATGAGCGCGTTTTCCAGGAACGTGTAGCGCCGGGCGTGGTGGCGTCGCTCCGGACGCGTCGACTCCGGTGAGACCGCGAACAAGCGCCGCATCGCTGCCACGAAACCGGCATTGCGTGTGCGCCGAGTCGGAGCTGACAGCGCCGCCGCGGTGCTGAATCGCACCTGTTGCTCGGTGATGAGCGTGGGGGTGCGCAGTTCAACGTCGTTGAGCTGGAAGGTGTCGTCTGCTTTCGGCAGAGTGGTCGAAGGGTTGGACATATCGGTTCACCTCGTGCTGGCTGCGGAAACTTTCTTGACCGCAACGATCCGGGTGCGACTTGGCACATGCTTGGCGAATCCTTGAAGCCACGCTGTCGAGCACCGACGGGCTAAAGCGGTTCCAGTCCCGCCAGATGCCGCTGAGCCAGCTCGCGGTAGGCCTGCGGGTTGAGGTTGATCCACATCTCGGCCCCGGTTCCAGCGATCGGCCCCTTCACCTGAGCGGGCGCGCCCATGGCCAGTACGCCGCCCGGTATTTGAGTGCCGGCCACCACCAGCGAATGGGCCGCGATCATGCTGCGGGCGCCGATGACCGCGCCGTCCAGCACGGTGGCGTGGTTGGCGATCAGGGCCTCCGAGCCGACGTGCACCCCGTGAATGACGCACATATGCGCCACCGTCGCTCCCGGTCCGATGTCGACGGGGATACCGGGCGGTGCGTGCAACACCGATCCGTCCTGTACATTGGCGCCTTCCCGCACCACGATCGGCCCGTAGTCCCCGCGCAACACGGCGTTGAACCACACCGAGGCTCCCGCCTCGACGGTCACATCGCCGATCAGGGTGGCGGTCGGGGCGACGAAGGCGCTGGGGTCGATGCGCGGCGCCCTACCCTCGAAAGCAAACAGCGGCATCGTCTAGATATACCGCAGGCATTGATACGCCCCGAGCCAACACAGCGCGACCCGCCGTCGTTGCGCTCGCCAGTCCCAAAACTGTAACGTGTTCTAGTTAGAGGCCAGAAACTTGGAGGTGACCAGGTGAGTACCGACACCGTCGGCGTCCGGGAGATCGATTCCGGCACGTTGCCGACCAGGTATGCCCGCGGCTGGCACTGCCTGGGCGTCGCGAAGGACTACTTGGACGGGAAACCGCACGCGATCCAGGCGTTCGGCACCAAGCTGGTGGTTTTCGCCGACTCGCAAGGCGAGCTGAAGGTCCTGGACGCCTACTGCCGACACATGGGCGGCGACCTGTCCGAGGGCACCATCAAGGGCGACGAGGTGGCCTGCCCATTCCACGACTGGCGCTGGGGCGGTGACGGCCGGTGCAAGCTGGTGCCGTACGCCAAGCGCACGCCCCGAATGGCTCGCACCCGGTCGTGGACCACTGATGTGCGCAGCGGCTTGCTGTTCGTCTGGCACGACCACGAAGGCAATCCGCCGGACCCGGCAGTCAGAATCCCCGAGATTCCGGAGGCGGCCAGCGATGAATGGACCGACTGGCGGTGGAACAGCATCCTCATCGAGGGTTCCAACTGCCGCGACATCATCGACAACGTCACCGATATGGCGCACTTCTTCTACATCCACTTCGGGTTGCCGACGTATTTCAAGAACGTCTTCGAGGGCCACGTCGCCTCGCAATACCTGCACAACGTGGGCCGGCCCGACGTCGACGATTTGGGCACCTCTTACGGCGAAGCGCACCTGGACTCGGAAGCGTCCTACTTCGGGCCGTCGTTCATGATCAACTGGCTGCACAACAAATACGGCGATTACAAGGCCGAATCAATCCTGATCAACTGCCACTACCCGGTGACCCAGAACTCTTTCGTGCTGCAGTGGGGAGTCATCGTCGAAAAGCCAAAAGGCATGGACGAGAAGATGACTGACAAGCTGTCCCGGGTGTTCACCGACGGGGTCAGCAAGGGCTTCCTGCAAGATGTCGAGATCTGGAAGCACAAGACCCGGATCGACAATCCGTTGCTGGTCGAAGAGGACGGCGCGGTGTATCAACTGCGACGCTGGTATGAGCAGTTCTATGTCGACGTGGCGGACATCAAGCCGGAAATGGTGGAGCGCTTCGAGATTGAGGTCGACACCACGCGCGCCAACGAGTTCTGGAACGCCGAGGTCGCGGCAAACCTGAAGGCGCGCGATGCGGAGCCGGCCGCCGACGAAGTGCCCGCCGAGCAGCACTGACCGCTATGTCCGACGTACCGGGGGTTCCCGACGTCGATCGGCTGGCCCGGTCGATGCTGCTATTGCATGGTGGCGGTCACGATCATGACGGAGCATCCCCGGCGGACGGCCGCGCTGGACCCTGGTCTAAGTCAAGAGATTTCGCCGACGACCCGCAACGCGCAGCTGCCGTCCGCGAGGCCAGCCGCGCGGACCGTGAGCGCTATCTGACCTCCGGTCTGCGGCCAGTGGATTGCCGCTTCTGTCATGTGACGGTCACGGTCAAAAGGCTGGGACCCGGTCATACTGCGGTGCAATGGAATAGCGACGCATCGCAGCGATGCGCATACTTCGCCGAAGTGCGTGCCTCCGGTGGAGATACCGCTCGCACCAGGGCCTGCCCGAGGCTGAGTGACAGCATCGAGCACGCCGTCGCTGAGGGCTATCTGGATCCCGACACGGACGACAGCTAGTCAATTGCCCTGGGGCAGTTTCGTTATCGCTTCGAATGCTTCGACGAACACCGCAGCGATGTCGCTGTCGTGCGCGCTGGTCATAGGCTTCTTTTGTAGCAGCACGCGTTGTACGCCGATGCCCAGGAGCAGCGCCGTGACCATGTCGGCGCGAATCCTGCGGTGGTCCGCGGTGATCCGCTTGGTCAGGTTGCGGGTGAGGCCCGCATCGAGTTGGGAATTGAGGCGGGCCACCACCGCCGGATCCCCGCTGGACCGTAGCAGTGCGAACAGAGGGGCATCGATATCTTGGCGGGCCGCGAGCACGCGTGCAATCAATTGCCGTCCCAGCGTATCGTCGCTGGCGTTTCGGATCTCGTCGACGTTCTCGGAGACGTCGGTGGCTTGCATGAACAGCTGTTGCTTGGAGCCGAAATAGCGGCGTACCAGGGTCACATCCACCCCCGCTTGAGCCGCCACCTCGCGAAGGCCGACCGCGCTGTAGCCATGGCGGAGAAACAATTCCCGCGCCGCGTGTAGCAGCCGAGATCTGGTGGCAGCGGCATCGCGGCGACGGGGCGGCACATCGGCGGAATTTTTGCGCTGCTGGCTCATGTCCACGACTGTAGACATCATCCTGACGAGGGCGCTAGTATTGGCGTTATGTCTACGACTGTAGACATAACTTGGGCGATAAGGAGGTGGCTATGACCGGAGTCATGCTGGTCAAACAACGCGTCGCCAGCATCGACCGATGGCAGGCCGTGTTTCGCGATCCCGCACTCGATGCCGTTCGGCGACGACACGGCTTGGTGGTGACCGGCACCTATGTGGACGGCACCGACCCGAATGTCGTCATCGTCGTCATGGACATGGAGAACTTCACTGCCGCAAAGCAGTTCGCGACATCAGCGGAGCTGGCCGCAGCGCGCGAACGGGCCGGCGCGGTCGGGGATCCCGACGGTGTGTGGTTCGGGCCGCAACGAATCGAGGCCTAATGCGTGGGCACCGTGAATGTGTCACAGCCCGGCGAAGCGCTCCTTGACCGCCTCAACCGAGAGCCCATAGTCAGCAAGCGAATACGTGTGCTTCGGCGCGCGCTCGCCGGATTGACTCTGAGCATGGCTGTCAGCCATCGCTTGCCGGGCCTCCTCGGTGAGCGTCAGGCCGAAATGGCGGTAGATGTCGGCCACCGTGCCGAGCGGGTCGGAAATCAAGTCGCGATAGTCGACGTCATAGAACTGGGCCGGATCATATTTGGCGCGAGCGGTGTTGAACCGCTCCAGGCCCCGCGACCAGGTATCCATCGCATCAGCGCCGATCTGGGCGCCGACGAACGTCGTCGACCAGCCGTCGGCGGTGTGCTGAGCCAGCGAACACATCGACGCCATGATGGTCTCGACCGGCCGGTGGGTCTGCACCACCAGCGCGTCGGGGTAGGTCGCCATCAACGCGTCCAGCGCGAACAGATGGCTGGGATTCTTGAGCACCCAACGCTTTTCAGCGTCGTTAAGCCCGATCAGCTGCAGGTTTTTGCGGTGCCGTTGATACGACGGCGTCCAGTCCTGCTTGGATAGCCAGTGCGCGTAACTGGGTAAATGCGCCAGCGTCTCATAGGAGACCGAATGCAGTGACTGCCGCAGCAGCTGCCAGCATTCCTCGAGCTCGTATGCCGCCATGAAATGCAGGCCGGTGTAGCCGGGGTTCTCGGCGTGATGGCGGTTGAACTGCTCGTCGAGTTGGCGATACAACGGGTTCGACTCCCAGGTTTCCCGCGGCGGCCGCGGCTGGGGGAATTCGGCCAGCCACATATGCAGTCCCTGATGGGCCGGGTCGGCGCCGAGCAGCCGATGCAGTGCCGTCGTGCCGGTACGGACCAGGCCGGTGACGAAGATAGGCCGTTCGATGACGACGTCAGCGTACTGCGGATACTGCTTCCACGCGGATTCGGACAGCAGTCTGGCCACCAGCGCGCCACGCAGGAAGAACCGATTCATCTTGCTGCCCAACGGGGTTAGATTGGCTTCCCGCCGATACGAGTCCAGCAGCACCTGCAGCGCTTCGCGGTAGTTGTCGTCGTCGGTGCCGAAATCGTCGAGCCCGGTCAGCTTGGTCGCCGATGCATGCAGTTCGTCGACCGTGCCGATATCGGTGCGATCGCTCATTAGTTGTGGTACTCCCCGCAGTTGACGTCCAAGGTTTGCCCGGTGATGCCGCTGGACAGGTCGCTGGCCATGAACAGGATGGCCGACGCCACCTCGTCCTCGGTCGGCAGCCGCTTGAGGTCGGAGTTGGCGGCGGTGGCCTGGTAGATCTGGTCCACCGTGGTGCCGTACTTGCCGGCTTGATGGTTGAAGTAGCTCTGTAAGGTGTCGCCCCAGATATAGCCGGGTGCAACGGAATTGACCCGGATACCCTTCTCGCCAAGCTCGGTGGCCAGCGAGTGCGACATGGCCAGCAGTGCCGATTTGGCCATCTTGTACGCGCCGTACTTCGCTTGGGAGTGCCGCAGGACCATGGAGTTGACGTTGACGATCGAGCCGTGCGACTCCGCGAGGGCAGGCGTGAAGCCCTGAATGAGACGCAATGCCCCGAGCGCGCTGAGTTCGATCGCGTCCCGGATGTGCTGAAACGTGGTGCCCGCCAACGGTTTCATCGACGGCACCCGGAACGCGTTGTTGATCAGCACGTCCACCTTGCCGTAGGACTCCAGCGCGGCGTCGACGAGGTTGCTCACCTGGTCGTCGTCGGTGATGTCGGTGGGCACCGGCACCGCCCGGCGTCCGGTGTCGACGATCTGCTTGGCGACGTCGTCGAGCCGCTCCGCGCTGCGGGCCGCCAGCACCAGGTCGGCGCCCTCACGGGCGCACCGGTGCGCCAGTGTGGTCCCAAGTCCGGGCCCGACACCGCTGATCACGACCACTTTGTCCGCGAGCATTCCGGTCACCGTCATCCCAGCATCCTTGCCGCAATTTGTTGTTGGCGCAGTGCAATTCGTGCGCGCCAATCATCGTCGGAAATCTTGTTGTGTTCCAGATACGGCAGCGCGGCCGAAACCGCGTCGAAGTCGACGAGTTCGACGGTGGGCCCGTCGGCGTCGGTGAGCTCACGCGATACCCGCTGCCAACGGAACTGCAGGAAGCCGCGCCGATGACCGAGCGTTTCCACCCAGTTGGTCACCCCGGGATTCTGGTCGGCGACGACGATGCGGACCTTGCCATCCGGATCCGCTTGAGCCTGAGTGTTGTTCAACGATGTCTGATGGTTGATGTAGTCCAGCGAGATGTACCACATGCTACCCAGTTGGAAACCCAGGTAAGGGGCATCGCTTACCGGCACCGTGATCACCAGCGCCTGGTCGGGACGCAGCTCGAAATGCCCGACCGACGAATACTGCGTGGCCAGCCCGCCCGGGGTCAATCGCGGCGGGACCATGGTGTTGACCGGGATCTTGAGATAGAACCACTGCGGAAACTGCAGCCACGTCTTCACCCTGTTGACGAGTTGCTTTCCCGCTGTGGCATAACGCTTTTCGATGGTTTCTCGGGTCAGCGGGGGTGGCGCGGTACCTGCGGTGTCCAGTCGCGAGATGGCGAGCGTCCCACGCTGCGCGGACCAGTCACCGTATACCTCGCGGATCACCAGTTGGCCGGGGCTGGTGGGCCGCAGGCGCCACTCGAAGCTGCCGTCCTCGGCGATATCGAGTTCCCGGTCGTCGAACGCAGCCTGGCTGGCGGGCACATTGTCGTCGGTGTACTCGCCGCCCAGCAGCTGGAAGCTCAGGTCGGTGGTGGTGCCGCGTTTACCGGTGACCACATAATCGCGGTCGGCCTGAACCCGGGTGCCGAAGTAGAGGGTGTCGGGGTTGTCCAGGCCCATCTTGGTGAACGGCCCCGTCCCCGACTGTAGGAAAGGGTGGTCACGCTCGTAGTCGAATGCCAGATGCATACAGCCGGCGATGCACCCGGCCAGGTATTGCAGTCCCTCAAGCAGGTCGGCTTCGGTCTCGATGTGCGGTGCGGCGGCCACCAACTGCTCGGCCTCCGCGATCGCAGCGGTAAGCGGATCGGAGAACACGCCTAGACGCTAGAACGTGTTCTACTTTTTCGTCAATGGCGAACATTCTCGCGTGTCGCGGGCGGCGTTCACCGACGAGGCCGACTCACTAGGGGGCGCACTGCTGCGACAGGTCGATCAGATGCTGCCGCACATCGGGATGCCGATTCAGGTAGTCCATGACGTTGCCGTTGCCGCCCTCTGCCTGCGATCTGGCCTGCAACTGCTGGTGCAGGTCGGGATGCCGCTGCAGGTACTGGTCGATCGATTCACCCACGGTCTTGTTGCATGGCGGATCCGCGCTGGCCACCGGCAACGCAATCATCACCGAAGCTGCGGCAGCCAGCATTCCACCGGCGAGCAGACGGTACGGCCCGCGGCGACGTCGGCCGATTGTGTTGGATGTCGTACCCATGCGGGTCAGGTTACCCGCAGTACCTTTGCGCCAGCTGTGCGCGACGGACCCGCTAGCGGGTAGCTGCGGCGCCGCTTTCTTGCTCCCGTTTGATCTCTAGCGCGATGTCGATGAGTTGGTCTTCCTGGCCGCCGATGAGCTTGCGCTGACCGGCGCGGTGCAGCAGTTGGTGGGCGGGCACCCCGTAGCGTTCCGATTGGCGCACGGCGTGCTTGAGGAAGCTGGAGTAGACCCCGGAGTACCCCATGATCAGGGCGTTGCGGTCGAGCAGGCATTCAGCGGGCATGGCCGGTCGCACCACATCCTCGGCGGCATCGGCGATGTCGAAGAAGTCGATGCCAGTCTTGACGCCAATCTTGTCGAATACCCCGATCAGCGCCTCCACCGGCGCGTTGCCCGCACCTGCGCCGAACCGGCGGCATGAGCCGTCGATCTGCTTGGCGCCCGCGCGGACGGCCTCGACAGAATTTGCCACACCCAAGCCGAGGTTTTCGTGGCCGTGGAAGCCGACCTGGGCGTCGTCACCCAGCTCGGCGACCAGTGCCGCGACCCGGTCGCGCACCCCTTCCAGCACCAACGCCCCGGCCGAGTCGACGACATAGACGCACTGGCAGCCGGCATCAGCCATGATCCGGGCTTGAGCCGCCAGTTTCTCCGGCGGAATGGTGTGCGCCATCATCAGGAAACCGACCGTCTCCAGGCCCAGGTCGCGAGCGAACCCGAAATGCTGGATCGAGACGTCGGCTTCGGTGCAGTGCGTGGCGATCCGGCAGATCGACCCGCCGTTGTCCTGAGCCTCCTTGATGTCTTCCTTGGTGCCCACCCCGGGCAACATCAAAAAGGCGATCTTGGCCTCTTTGGCGGTTTCGGCGGCGAGCTTGATCAGCTCCTGCTCGGGAGTCTTGGAAAACCCGTAGTTGAAGCTCGAGCCGCCAAGCCCGTCACCATGGGTGACCTCGATGACCGGCACACCCGCGGTGTCTAGGGCGGCCACGATGGCGCCCGCCTCGTCCTTGGTGAACTGGTGGCGTTTGTGGTGCGACCCGTCTCGCAGCGACGTGTCGGTCATCCGGACGTCCCAGACCGGGTTGAAGAAGATGTCGGTAGTCATCGCTGCACCCCTCCTGCGGTTGCCGACAAGGTTTCCTTGGCGATCTCCTCGCCCACTTTGGTGGCCGCCGCGGTCATGATGTCGAGGTTTCCCGCATACGGGGGCAGATAGTCTCCGGCGCCCTCGACCTCGACGAACGTGGTCACCACCGCCCGGCCACCGGAGTTGATCGACGGCTGGTCGAACTGCGGCTCGTTGAGCAACCGATAACCCGGCACGTAACTCTGCACCTCGGCCACCACCTCGTGGATCGAGGTGGCGATCGCGTCGGTGTCGGCGTCCTCGGGGATGGCGCAGAAGATGGTGTCGCGCATGATCATCGGCGGTTCGGCGGGGTTCAAGATGATGATCGCCTTACCGCGCTTGGCGCCGCCGATCGTTTCGACGCCCTTGCTGGTCGTCTTGGTGAACTCGTCGATGTTGGCCCGGGTGCCCGGCCCCGCAGACACCGAGGCGACCGAGGCCACGATCTCGGCATACGGCACCCCGCCCAGGTCGGCGACCGCGCGGTTCACCGCGTACACGATCGGAATCGTCGCCTGTCCCCCGCAGGTGATCATGTTGACGTTCGGGGCGTCAAGATGTTCGCGCAAGTTGGCCGGCGGGATCACCGCCGGGCCCACCGCGGCCGGCGTCAGATCGATCGCCCGGATGCCTGCGGCCGCGTACTTCGGCGCCGCATCCTTGTGCACATACGCGCTGGTGGCCTCGAACACCAGATCGGGTTTCTCGGGCTGGCCCAGCAGCCAGTCGACGCCTTCGTGGGTCGTTTCCAAGCCCAGCTTGCGGGCGCGCGCCAGGCCTTCGCTGTCCGGGTCGATGCCGACCATCCAGCGCGGTTCCAGCCACTCCGACCTAAGCAGCTTGTAGAGCAGGTCGGTGCTGATATTTCCCGAACCCACAATCGCAACACTGGCCTTAGCAGGCATGATGCTCCTTACTCGACGGTCGCGACCCGCCGCTGTATTCAATTGCTCGCGACCCGCTGCGCCCGGCTACGCCGCGCTTGCGATCGCTCGTTATTCAAACGACAAACGAACCGCGCCCAGACCGGCGAACTCGGCGATGAACTCATCACCGGCGCGGGCGTCGATCGCTCGTGTGCACGATCCGGGTAACACGATGTCACCTTTGCGCAGGCGCACGCCGAAACTTTCCACCTTGCGGGACAACCATGCCACCGCCGTGACCGGATTGCCCAGCACCGCGTCGCTGCGGCCCTGCGCGACCACCTCGCCGTTGCGGGTCAGGGTCGCGTCGACGGCCTTGACATCGATGTCTGCCGGCGGTACCCGCGCCTTACCCAGCACAAAGCCCGCCGACGACGCATTGTCGGCGATCGTGTCGCACAGCGCGATCTTCCAGTCGGTGATCCTGGTGTCGATCAGCTCGATGGACGGGACCAACGCCTCGGTCGCGGCCAGGACATCGTCCTCGGTGCAACCGGCCCCCGGCAGGTCGGCGGCCAGGATGAAACCCACCTCCACCTCGACCCGCGGGTACAGATACCTGGCGGCCTTGACCGGGACGTCCTCGAAGACCTCCATCTCGTCGAGCAAATGCCCGTAATCGGGCTCGTCGACGCCCATCATCTGCTGCATAGCCTTCGACGACAGGCCCACCTTGTGACCCACCACCCGGGCGCCCTCGGCCACCCGCTGACGGATGTTGATCAGCTGGATCTCATACGCGTCGACGACGTCGATGTCGGGGTAACCGGCCGTCAACGGGGCAATCGGCTCCCGGCTCCGCTCAGCCTGGGCCAGGTCGGCGGCCAGCTCGTCGCGGACCGCAACTGAGAGCATTTACCGAAGTCCCCTCGTCTTACCGGAGTGATCGTGACCGGGCCAGTAGCGCCTAACCCGGGCAATTCTATAACGTGTTCTACATGACAGCACAGGAGTACGACGTCGTCGTGGTCGGAAGCGGCGGCGCCGGCATGGTCGCTGCCCTCACTGCCGCCCACCGAGGCCTCTCGACAGTAGTCATCGAAAAAGCCTCCCACTACGGCGGGTCAACCGCGCGCTCGGGCGGCGGCGTGTGGATTCCCAACAACGAGGTCCTCAAGCGCGACGGGGTCAAGGACACGCCTGAGGCGGCGCGTACCTATCTGCACGGCATCATCGGTGACATCGTCGAACCGGAACGCATCGACACCTACCTCGAGCGCGGACCGGAGATGCTCTCCTTCGTCCTCAAGCACAGCCCACTGAAGATGTGCTGGGTGCCGCGCTATTCCGACTACTACCCCGAGGCGCCGGGTGGTCGGCCGGATGGTCGTTCGATCGAGCCGAAGCCGTTCAACGCCCGCAAGCTCGGCCCCGACGAAGCCGGGCTGGAGCCTGCGTATGGCAAGGTTCCACTCAATGTCGTTGTGATGCAACAGGATTACGTGCGGCTGAACTTGCTCAAGCGTCACCCGCGCGGTGTGCTGCGCAGCCTGAAGGTCGGCGCCCGCACCATGTGGGCGAAGGCGACCGGCAAGAACCTCGTCGGCATGGGACGGGCGCTGATCGGTCCGTTGCGAATTGGGTTGCAGCAGGCCGGGGTTCCGGTTGTGCTCAACACGGCGCTCACCGACCTCTACGTCGAGGACGAGGTGGTGCGCGGCGTCTATGTCCGCGACACCACGGCGTCGGAATCGGCTGAGCCGCGACTGATCCGCGCTCGGCGCGGGGTCATCTTGGCGTCGGGTGGCTTCGAACACAACGAGCAGATGCGAGTCAAGTACCAGCGCGCCCCCATCACCACCGACTGGACGGTGGGCGCCAAAGCGAACACCGGTGAAGGAATCATCGCAGGCGAAAAGCTAGGCGCAGCACTGGATTTGATGGAAGACGCCTGGTGGATCCCGACGGTACCCCTAGCGGGCGCGCCGTGGATCGCGCTGTCGGAACGCAACTCACCGGGCGCGATCATGGTCAACATGTCGGGCAAGCGGTTCATGAACGAATCGATGCCCTACGTCGAGGCCGGTCATAACATGTACGGCGGGAAATACGGCCAGGGGCCCGGGCCCGGTGAGAACATACCCGCCTGGCTGGTGTTCGACCAGCAATACCGGGATCGCTACATCTTCGCGGGACTGCAGCCAGGACAACGTATTCCACGCAAGTGGCTGGAATCCGGCGTCATCGTCAAGGCGGACACACTGGAGGAGCTTGCCGAAAAGGCCGGGCTGCCCGCCGCCGAACTGGCCGCGACCGTGCAGCGTTTCAACGGCTTTGCCCGCTCAGGGGTTGACGAGGAGTACCACCGCGGCGAAAGCGCCTACGACAGGTATTACGGAGACCCCACCAACAAGCCCAATCCGAACCTCGGTGAGATCAGTCATCCGCCGTATTACGCCGCCAAGATGGTGCCGGGTGATCTGGGCACCAAAGGTGGGATTCGCACCGACGTCCACGCTCGTGCGCTGCGCGACGACGGCAGCGTCATCGAAGGTCTCTATGCGGCAGGCAATGTCAGCGCTCCGGTGATGGGACACACCTATCCCGGCCCGGGCGGCACCATCGGTCCGGCCATGACGTTCGGCTACCTGGCGGCGCTGCACATCGCTGAGACTGGGAAGGCCTGACATGCCGATCGACGTCGACGTCGCGCTGGCCGCGGTGCTGGAGCCCATCGAATTCTCTTGGACCAGCAGTGATGTGCAGCTCTACCATCTGGGTCTGGGTGCCGGCGCGGATCCCATGGACCCCCGCGAGTTGCGCTACCTGGTGGACGACACCCCGCAGGTGCTGCCGACGTTCGGCAATGTTGCCGCCACCTTCCACCAGACCACGCCGCCCACCGTGCGGTTTCCCGGCATCGATATCGAGCTGAGCAAGGTGCTGCACGCCAGCGAGCGGGTGGAAGTGCCTGCGCCGCTTCCCCCTTCGGGCTCCGGCCGGTCGATGACCCGGTTCACCGACATCTGGGACAAAGGCAAGGCCGCGGTGATCTGGAGCGAAACACAGGTGACCGCACCCGACGGCACATTGCTGTGGACGCAGAAGCGGTCGATCTACGCCCGCGGCGAGGGCGGATTCGGCGGCGACCGAGGACCGTCGGGGTCGTCGGATGCCGCACCGGAGCGGGACCCGGACATGAAAGTCGCGATGCCGATTCTGCCGCAGCAAGCGCTGCTGTATCGGCTGTGCGGCGATCGCAACCCATTGCACTCGGATCCCGAATTCGCCGCTGCGGCAGGCTTTCACCAGCCCATCCTGCACGGCCTATGCACGTACGGCATGACGTGTAAAGCCATCACCGACGCGCTCTTGGACGGAGACGCGGGTGCTGTCGCCGCTTACGGCGCACGTTTCGCGGGCGTAGCCTTCCCTGGCGAGACACTGCAGGTCAACATCTGGAAGGGCGAAGGCCGTTTCATAGCAAGCGTTGTCGCGCCTTCGCGCGACAACGCCGTCGTGCTCTCCGGCGTCGAGCTGGTGCCGAAGTAGGTTAGCAGACGCCAGGCTGCCCAACTCTACGGTTTTGGCAGCCTTTGCGTTTCATCGGCCGGACGGTCGGCGGCACATTGTCGGTAGGCCGTCCGGAGTATGCAGTCGGCGGTGAGGAATGCAGGTTTCTTGCGATCCGCAGCGTCGATAGGCAGGTCGGCAGCGCAGCGCAACACCATCAGGGCCAACGCGCTGTATGTGGCGTACGGAACTATCAGGAGGTTGACGCAGGCGTCGCACCCCTTGACCGTCATGACGTGCTGGCGTTTGCCTTCCCATCCCGGACAGTTGAAGTCGGGCGGAGCCTGTATAGGTGACCAGTTCACGTTGACGGAACTGATGTTCCCGAGCTGCGGGGTAAGCACCGCGACTAGGCCGGGCAATTCGTTGGAGATGCGATGCACGCGTGGCCACCAGGCGCCGTCGATCGCCCGGCCGAGGTCGCGAGCCACCGATAGCCGGATGGCCGTAGTGCGGCGTCGGCGCTCGACCATATAGTTCATGGCCGGCGCGCGAGGTTGGGACGATCCACGGGCGGTTCCTTCGCGGTCGGCGTCGAACGCCCCGCGTGCGCAGGGCGGCCGGAGGAATCACATTGCCCGTGCGTGTCATTCGCGGGAAATACCACGGGACACCGCTGACAACGAAACAACTCGGGTCTCACCATACGCCGTCCGCTGCTCGGCGGCCAACGGACGCGGGGTTGGGTGCTCGACATTGCGTTCGCGAATGTGGACCAGAGCATGGCCGCAGGTTGGCCGTTCCGAGGATGTTGAGGATTCAGGGTAGTGTGGGGTAACCGACGTGAGGATGATGACATGGCCCTATCTAGCTGGCAGGATGCACCGGAGATTCATCCGTCGGAGATAAGGGTCGGTGACGTCATCGGTGCGACGCGCCCCGGGCAGCTGCGATTTACGGTCAAGCTAATCGGGGCGCCGCACAAGATTCCCAGGCAATGGACATTCTTCGGCCGTGATGACCAGGGCCTGCAACATACCAGCACGTTCGGAGAGAACGAGCTGGTCCGCAGATTCCCGAAGTAGGGTGAACAGACGTAAAATTCCCCAAACCTCGGTGTTTTGGGGGATTTTACGTCTGCTCGGCGAGTTCAGCCCAGGATCAAACCAGAGGTCGGCACGCCCGTCCCCGCGGTGACGAGCACATGCTCGACACCGGGCACCGGGTTCACCGAAGTGCCACGCAGTTGCCGCACGCCTTCGGCGATGCCGTTCATGCCGTGGATGTAGGCCTCGCCGAGCTGACCGCCGTGGGTGTTGATCGGAAGCCGGCCACCCACCTCGATGGCTCCGCCGGCGATGAAGTTCTTGGCTTCACCCCGCTCGCAGAATCCCAACTCCTCCAACTGAATCAGCGTGAACGGCGTGAAGTGGTCATAGAGCACCGCGGTCTGGATGTCGGCCGGCGAAAGTCCGGACTGCTTCCACAACTGCCGCCCCACCAGACCCATTTCCGGCAGTCCTAATTCGGGCCGGTAGTAGCTGACCATCGTGTACTGGTCAGGGCTAGAACCCTGCGCCGCCGCCTCGATGACGGCAGGGCGCTGCTTGAGGTCGCGCGCCCGCTCCACCGATGTGACCACGATTGCCACCGCACCGTCCGTCTCCTGGCAACAGTCCAGCAGTCGCAACGGCTCGGCGATCCACCGCGAGTTCTGGTGATCCTCAATGGTTATCGGCTTTTCGTAGAAATAGGCCTTCGGGTTGTTGGCGGCGTGTTTGCGGTCGGCCACCGAGATGGCGCCGAAATCCCGGCTGGTCGCACCGGAGAGATGCATGTACCGCCGGGCGATCATAGCGACCTGAGCCGCGGGTGTAGACAGCCCGTGCGGATAGGAGAAGGAATTGTCGGCGGCAGTTGAATCCGCTTGGGCCCCAGCATCTCCCACCAGACGAGTCTGAACCTGACCGAACCGCATGCCGGACCGCTCGTTGAATGCCCGGTAAGCCACCACCACGTCGGCCACGCCGGTGGCAACGGCCATCGCCGCATGCTGCACGGTCGCACATGCCGCACCGCCGCCATAGTGGATCTTGGAGAAGAACTTCAACTCGCCGATACCGGTCGCACGTGCGACGGCTATTTCGGTGTTGGTGTCCATGGTGAACGTGGTCAGCCCGTCGACATCGGCCGGACTGAGCCCGGCGTCGTCGAGTGCGTCCAGCACCGCCTCGGCCGCCAGTCGCAGCTCGCTGCGGCCGGAGTTCTTGGAGAAGTCGGTGGCACCGATCCCGACGATGGCCGCCTTACCGGACAACATCTAGGCGTCCCCCATCGTCAGCGTCACCGTCGCGATGACATGATTGCCAAGGCTGTTGGCGCCCAGCACTTTTACCGTGATCAACCCATCGTCCACCGCGGTCACCTCGCCGGAGAAGGTCACCGTGTCGTAGGCGTACCACGGCACGCCCAACCGTAGGCCGATCGACTTGATCAGCGCCGACGGCCCAGCCCAATCGGTGACATAACGCTGCACCAGCCCGGTGTCCGTAAGGATGTTGACAAAGATGTCCTTGGAGCCCTTGGCGACGGCTTTGTCCCGGTCGTGATGGACGTCCTGAAAGTCACGGGTAGCCAACGCCGTCGAGATGATGAACGTCGGGTCCCCATACAGTTTCAGCTCGGGCAGCGCCGTGCCCACTTCCACCACCGGCGTGCTCATGCGTCAGCCTCCCAGGCGTATAGCGCCCATTCCGGGCCGCTGCTGCCCGCCGGGAAGTCGATATACGTTGCGCGGACCGGCATTCCGATCGTGACCTCAGCGGGCTCGACGTTACGGAGCTCACCCAGCATCCGGACGCCCTCCTCCAGCTCGACCAAAGCGATAACGAACGGCAAAGTGCGGCCGGGCACCTTGGGCGCGTGATGCACCACGAAGCTGAACACCGTGCCGCGACCGCTGGACACCACGTAGTCGATCGGCGCGGCGGCGTCCTGCCACACCGCCGGTACGGGCGGGTGTTGCAGACTCCCGTCCGCGAGCCGCTGGATCCGCAGTTCGTGTGCCTTGACCCCGTCCCAGAAGAACGCGGTGTCGCGCGATGACGACGGCCGCATCAGGGCGTCGGGGTCGAGATCCTCAGGCACCGAACTACGCGCGGCACCGTCCGCGGGCTTGAATTTCAAGATACGCCAGTTCATCTCGGCCACGTCTTCGTCGCCGACGCGCCAGATGATGTGCTGGTTGATGAAATAGCCCTCGCCAAGCGCGGTCTGCTTGGGCCCGACCACGTCGCCCATCTCGGCGGTGATGCTGACCTGCTCGCCGGGCTGCAGGTACCGGTGGTAGGTCTGTTCGCAGTTGGTGGCGACGACGCCGATATACCCGGCCTCGTCGAACAACTTCATCATGGGGCCCATGGGATCGTCGTCCGGGCGGGAGCCGCCCAGTCCGAACATGGTCCAGACCTGAATCATGGCCGGCGGCGCCACAATTCCCGGGTGACCGGCGGCGCGGGCGGCGTCCTCGTCCACATAGATCGGGTTACGGTCGCCAATCGCCTCGACCCAGTTGTTGATCATCGGCTGGTTCACCGGATCGCGGGCCGCCCGCGGCTTGGCGGCACCGGCCGCCTTGATCTCCGCGACGGCGTCCTGAATGTCGGTCCCGCCGGTCATCGAGGCACCCTCGGCACCTTGAGGCCCGACGCGGCGATCATCTCGCGCATCACTTCGTTCACTCCTCCACCGAAGGTGATCACCAGGTTGCGTTTGGTCTGGACGTCGAGCCAATTGAGCAGCTCAGCGGTGGCCGGCTCCGCCGGATTACCATACTTGCCGACGACCTCCTCCGCGAGGCGTCCGATGTACTGAATCCGCTCGGTGCCAAACACTTTCGTCGCCGCGGCATCGGCCACGTTGATGTCCTCGCCCGCGGCCGCCACCTGCCAATTGAGCAGCTCGTTGATTCGCCACATCGCATGGATTTCGCCAAGCGCACGCTTCACGTCGTGGTGGTCGATCGGCGTCACGCCATCGCCGCCCGGCTTGGAAGCCCACGCACGTAGCCGGTCGTAGATGCCTGCGACGCGGCCCGCCGGGCCCAACATCACCCGCTCGTTGTTGAGCTGAGTGGTGATCAGCCGCCAGCCGCCGTTCTCCTCACCGACCAGCATGTCGGCCGGCACCCGCACGTCGTTGTAGTAGGTGGCATTGGTGTGGTGCGCGCCGTCGGACAGGATGATCGGCGTCCAGGAATACCCTGGATCCTTGGTGTCGACGATCAGGATCGAAATACCTTTGTGTTTCACGGCATCCGGGTCGGTGCGGCACGCCAGCCAGATGTAGTCGGCGTCATGCGCGCCGGTGGTGAAGATTTTCTGGCCGTTGACAATGTAGTGATCGCCGTCGCGGACGGCCGTGGTGCGCAAGGATGCCAGGTCGGTGCCCGCGTCCGGCTCGGTGTAGCCGATCGCGAAGTGCACCTCACCGGCGAGAATGGCCGGCAGAAACTTTTTCTTCTGCATTTCGCTGCCATACACCTGCAGGGTGGGGCCCACCGTTTGCAGCGTCACCGCCGGCAACGGCACGTCGGCCCGATGCGCCTCGTTGACGAAGATCTGCTGCTCGATCGGACCGAAGCCCAAGCCGCCGAACTCCTTTGGCCATCCGACGCCGAGCTTGCCGTCTTGGCCCATCCGCCGGATCACCGCGCGGTAAGCCGCGTTGTGGCGGTCCTGCTCCATCGCCTTCATCTCGTCAGACGAGATCAGGTTCGAAAAGTATTGGCGCAGCTCGGCTTGCAGCTGGCGCTGCTCCGGCGTCAGGTCGATGAACATTGCACTCCAAGGAGATCCAGGCGATGAGATGGCCCACCCAGCAGCCGGGTCAGGTCTTTGATCGTGGAGTAATAGCGGTGCATCGGATACGTGACGTCCATCCCCATCCCGCCGTGCAGGTGATGGCAGATCTGCATCACCGGCGGCGCCTGCGAGGTCACCCAATACCCGAGCACGTCCAAGTCGTCTTCGGCGGCAGCGGCGGGCCGGCCTTCTTCAGATAATTGCCAGATCACCGACTTCGCCGCCAAATCGATGGTGCGCGAAGCGATGTAAACCTCCGCGAGCTGCGCGGCGACGGTCTGGAAGGTCGACAGTGGCTTGCCGAACTGCTTGCGGTTGGCCACATAGTCAGCGGTCAAGCGCAGCGCCCCCGCGACCAGCCCGTTGGCGTAGGCACCGATGGCCGCCAACGCCAATCGGTTGACCCGATGGGGTGCCGCGCCGGCCAGGACATCGGAGCCCGGCACCGCCACGTCACCGAAAGTCACGACGTACTCCTCGGAGCCGTTCGACGTCGGCGTCCGAACCAGTTGCACCCCATCGGTTTTCGGCGACACCACCACGACCGCGCTGTCGGCCGTCACCAGCATCCAGTCGGCTTGTTCGGCGTACGCCACCGCGACTTTGGTACCGGACAACCGACCGTCGGCGAAGGTGGTTGCCGGCCGGCCGGGCAGGGCCGCACCGGGTTCGTTGAGTGCGGCGGTCAACACACCGCCCTTGCCGACTCCGGCCAAGAACCGATCCTGTTGCTCATCGGAAGCCAGGTCCAGCAGCGGCACCACGCCAAGACCCAGCGTGGCAAGTGCCGGCGTGATGGCACCATGGCGCCCCACTTCGGTCAGCACCGTGCCCACTTCGGCCAGCCCGACACCGTCACCGCCGAGTCGTTCGGGGACCGGCAGCGCGGTTATGCCGCCGTCGACAAGCGCCTGCCATGAGACGTCTCGCTCCAGTGCCGACGTGACTACGTCGGCGACGGCTTGCTGCGTCGCCGTCGGGTCGAAATCCATCAGTGATTCACCGGGCACTTTCCGGTGTAGTCCACCTGCCAGTGCTTGATCCCGTTGAGCCAGCCGGACCGCAGCCGTTCGGGCGGCGAAAGCGGCTTGAGGTCTGGCATGTGGTCGGCCACCGCGTTGAAGATCAGGTTGATCGTCATCCGGGCCAGGTTAGCGCCGATGCAGTAGTGCGCACCGGTACCACCGAAGCCGACATGGGGGTTCGGATTGCGCATGATGTTGAAGCTGAATGGGTCCTCGAAGACCTCTTCGTCGAAGTTGGCCGAGCGGTAGAACATCAGCACCCGCTGGCCCTTCTTGATCTGGACGCCGGACAGCTCGTAGTCCTCCAGCGCGGTGCGCTGGAAGCAGGTGACCGGGGTGGCCCACCGGACAATCTCGTCGGCTGCGGTCTCCGGCCGCTCCTTCTTGTACAGCTCCCACTGCTCGGGGAATTCGGCGAACGCCATCATCCCCTGCGTAATGGAATTACGGGTGGTCTCGTTGCCGGCTACCGCGAGCATCACCACGAAGAAGCCGAACTCGTCGTCGGAAAGCTTCTCACCGTCGATGTCGGCCTGGATCAGCTGCGTCACGATGTCGTCGCCCGGATTCTTGGCTCGCTCCTCGGCCATCTTCATCGCGTAGCCGATCAACTCCGCCGACGACATCTTCGGGTCGATATGGGCGTACTCGGGGTCGTCGTTCCCGGTCATCTCGTTGGACCATTCGAAGATCTTGCCGCGGTCGTCCTGCGGCACACCCAGCAAACCCGCGATCGCCTGCAGCGGCAGCTCGCAGGAGACCTGCTCGACAAAATCGCCGGAGCCGGCGGCGGCCGCCGTTTGGGCGATTTTCTGAGCACGCTCATTGAGCTCCTCGCGCAGTCGCTCGACGGCGCGCGGCGTGAAACCGCGGGAGATGATCTTGCGCAGCCGGGTGTGGTGCGGCGCGTCCATGTTGAGCATGACGAACCGCTGGACCTCGATGTCTTCGCGGGCGATGTCGTTGTTGAAGCGAGGTATGACCCCGTTCTCGTAGCTGGAGAAGACGTCGCTGCGCCGCGACACCTCCTTGACGTCGTTGAGCTTGGTGACGGCCCAGAAGCCGCCGTCGTGGAAGCCACCTCCATTGCCGGGGGCCTGCTCGTTCCACCAAATCGGGGCGGTCGCGCGCAGTTCGGCAAACTCCTCGACCGGGATCCGCTCGGCATAGATGTCGGGGTCGGTGAAATCGAACCCGGGGGCGAGATTGGGACTGGGCACGCTACTTCTCCTTACTGCTGGCTGCGCCGATTCGCGAATTGCTGGCACTAGCTGTACTAGTTGCGCTCTGCTGCCAGTAAAACATGCCGTAACCGCAGGACAAAAGACCTGTCGAGCCGTCGGAGCTATCCTCGCTTGTCATAGTAATGAAACGTGTTCTAGCCTGACCCCATGGGTAACCCGGTAATCGTCGAAGCCACCCGCAGCCCGATCGGCAAACGCAACGGATGGTTGTCAGGGCTACATGCCACCGAACTGCTTGGCGCGGTCCAGAAAGCTCTGGTGGAAAAAGCCGGCATCGACGCCGGAGATGTCGAACAAGTCATCGGCGGCTGCGTGACCCAGTTCGCCGAGCAGTCCAACAACATCAGTCGGACGTCCTGGCTGACGGCGGGGCTGCCCGAACACGTCGGCGCCACCACGGTGGACTGCCAATGCGGCAGCGGCCAGCAGGCCAACCACCTGATCGCCGGGCTGATTGCGGCCGGCGCCATCGACATCGGCATCGCATGCGGCATTGAGGCGATGAGCCGCGTCGGGCTAGGCGCCAACGCCGGACCGGACCGCAACTGGCGAGCCGAATCCTGGGACATCGACATGCCCAACCAGTTCGAGGCGGCCGAGCGGATCGCCAAACGACGGGGCATCACTCGCGCCGACATCGACGCCTTCGGATTCCAGTCCCAGCTACGCGCCAAGCGGGCCTGGGACGAGCATCGCTTCGACCGCGAAATCTCGCCGATCGAGGCTCCCGTGCTCGACGAGCAGAAGCAGCCCACCGCCGAACGCCACCTGGTCTCCCGCGATCAGGGTTTGCGCGAGACCACGCTGGACGGGTTGAGCGAGCTGAAGCCGGTGCTCGAAGGCGGGATCCACACCGCGGGCACCTCGTCGCAGATCTCCGACGGCGCGGCGGCCGTGCTGTGGATGGACGAAGACAAAGCCAAGGCGCTGGGGTTGAAGCCGCGGGCCCGAATCGTCAGCCAGGCATTGGTCGGCGCAGAGCCCTACTACCACCTGGACGGGCCCGTGCAGTCGACGGCGAAGGTGCTGGAGAAGGCCGGCATGAAGATCGGCGACATCGACATCGTCGAGATCAACGAGGCGTTCGCATCGGTGGTGCTGTCCTGGGCGCGGGTGCACGAGCCCGACATGGACCGGGTCAACGTCAACGGCGGGGCCATCGCGTTGGGTCACCCCGTCGGCTCTACCGGCAGCCGCCTGATCACCACCGCGCTGCACGAGCTGGAGCGCACCGACCAGAGCACCGCGCTGATCACCATGTGCGCCGGCGGTGCGCTGTCCACCGGCACCATCATCGAGCGGATCTAGTAGCTCAGGTTCGCCATGGCAAATCCCCCGCGCGCGCTCAACTCCGCTGGCACAGGCGTCTTCATCAAGTGGATGTCGCGTATCAACACGTGGCTGTACAAGAGGACCGGCGGCAAGGTCGGCGGCAAGTTCCTGCAGGGCGCCCCGGTCGCACTGCTGACCACAACCGGCCGCAAGACCGGGCAGCCACGGGTAAGTCCGCTGCTGTACATGCGTGACGGTGACCGGGTGATTGTGGTGGCCTCGCACGGCGGGCGGGAAAAGAACCCGATGTGGTACCTCAACCTCAAGGCCGACCCGAAGGTGACGGTCCAGATCAAAGACGAGGTGCTGCAGCTGCGGGCGCGCGACGCCAGCGACGACGAGCGCGCGAAGTACTGGCCGCAGCTGGTGCAGATGTATTCCTCCTACGAGGATTACCAATCCTGGACCGAGCGAAGAATTCCGATCGTCATCTGCGAACCCTGAGGGATGACTCTGCGGCTACGGCGTCGCCTACTCGCAGATTTGCGCCCTGAACGCAAAGTCATCCACTTGGTTAGGCCCCGTATACCGGCACCGGGGGACGCGACTTGGCCAGCAGGTCCGCGACGACCGGTCCCAGCTCGGCGGGATCCCATCGCGCGCCCTTGTCAATCTCCGGGCCGTGCGCCCAGCCCTCGGCGACACGAATCTTGCCGCCCTCGACTTCGAATACCTTCCCGGTGACGTCCCGGGACTCGGCGCTGCCCAGCCAGACCACCAGCGGCGAGATGTTCTCCGGCGCCATGGAGTCGAAGTCCTGGTCCTGGGTTGCCATCATCTCGGCGAAGACGGTCTCGGTCATGCGGGTGCGCGCGGACGGGGCGATGGCGTTGACCGTGACGCCATAACGGCCCATTTCGGCGGCACCCACCAGCGTCAGGGCCGCGATCCCGGCCTTGGCGGCGCTGTAGTTGCCCTGCCCGACGCTGCCCTGCAACCCTGCACCCGAACTGGTGTTGATGATCCGTGCATCGACAGTCTTGCCCTCTTTCGACAGCCCCCGCCAATAGGACGCGGCGTGCCGCATGGTGGCAAAGTGGCCCTTGAGATGCACGGCGATGACGGCGTCGAACTCCTCTTCGCTGGTGTTGGCCATCATCCGGTCGCGGACAATGCCGGCGTTGTTGACCAGCACGTCCAGGCCGCCGAACGTGTCGACGGCGCTCTGGATGAGCTCAGCGGCTTGATTCCAGTCGGAGATGTCGGAGCCATTGGCGACGGCTTCGCCGCCGGCTGCGGTGATCTCGTCGACGACGCGCTGCGCGGCGCTGCCGCCGCTTGCCGGCGATCCGTCCAGGCCCACCCCGATGTCGTTGACCACGACGCGCGCGCCTTCGGCGGCGAAGGCAAGCGCGTGCGCGCGGCCGATCCCGCCGCCCGCTCCGGTGACGATGACCACTCGGCCGTCGACCAGACCCATACTGATTGCTCCTTACTCGTTACTTGTTGGCACTCGAGGTGGCCAGATACTGCGGCGGTTCGCCGCCGCCGTGCACCTCCAACGTGGCACCGCTGACGTAGGAGGCCGCATCGCACGCGAGAAACGCTGCGGCCCAGCCGATGTCGTCGGGTTTGGCCAGCCGGCCCAGTGGCACGGTGGCAGCGATCCGGGCGATCGACTCGGCGTCGCCGTAGAACAGCTCGGACTGCTCGGTCTCCACCATTCCGACGACGACCGCGTTGACCCGGACCTTCGGGGCCCATTCGACTGCCAGGGTGGTGGTGAGGTTTTCGAAGCCCGCCTTGGCCACGCCGTATGCGGCGGTGCCGGGAGTGGGTCGGCGACCGCTGACGCTGCAGATGTTGACGATCGACCCACCGCTGTCCTGCGATTGCATGAGCGCGTTCGCATGCTGCGAAACGAGCAGCGGCGCAAGCACATTGAGCTCGACGATCTTGCGGTGAAAGTTGTGCGTGGCCTCCGCGGCCAGGGCGTACGGCGATCCGCCGGCGTTGTTGACCAATACGTCGAGGCGGCCGTGGCGTTCGCGAATGGCGGTGAACAACCGGGCCACCGACTCCTCGTCGCGGATGTCGCAGGCGTGGAACTCGTACGGCAAGCCCTCGACGGCTCGTCGGGCACAGGTGATGACCGTCGCGCCCTGCCCGGCGAAAACCGAACTGATGCCGGCGCCTACGCCCCGCACCCCGCCGGTCACCAGGACCACCCGCCCGGCCAGCCCCAAATTGATGGCTTCCCCCGTCAGGGGGCCTCCGTCGGCGCGCGTCACTGTGCTAGCGTACCAAGCAAGTGCTTGCTTAGGTAGCTGGGTCCCACAGGAAGTGCCATGACCATCACAACCTCTCAAACCGAACCGGGCATCGTCGCGGTCACCGTCGACTACCCGCCCGTCAACGCCATCCCGTCACGCGGCTGGTTCGAGCTGGCCGACGCGATAACCGCCGCCGGTGAGAACCTGGAAACTCACGCGGTGATTCTGCGGGCCGAGGGCCGCGGCTTCAACGCCGGCGTGGACATCAAGGAAATGCAGCGCACTGAAGGCTTTACCGCGTTGATCGACGCCAACCGCGGCTGCTACGCCGCCTTCCGCGCGGTCTACGAATGCGCGGTGCCGGTGATCGCCGCCGTGAACGGATTCTGCGTCGGCGGCGGCATCGGACTGGTCGGCAACTCCGATGTCATCGTCGCCTCCGACGACGCCACCTTCGGTCTGCCCGAGGTGGAACGCGGCGCGCTCGGCGCGGCCACCCATCTGTCCCGGCTGGTACCGCAGCACCTGATGCGACGGCTGTTCTTCACCGCGGCCACCGTGGACGCCGCCACGCTGCATCACTTCGGCTCGGTGCACGAGGTAGTGCCCCGGGCCGAACTCGACGAGGCCGCGCTGCGCGTGGCCCGTGATATTGCCGCCAAAGACACCCGCGTGATCCGGGCGGCCAAGGAGGCGCTCAACTTCATCGACGTGCAACGGGTCAATTCGAGTTACCGCATGGAGCAAGGCTTTACCTTCGAACTCAACCTCGCCGGAGTTTCCGACGAGCACCGCGACGCGTTTGTGAAGAAGTCATAATGCCGGACAAGAGAACAACTCTGGACGACGCCGTCAGCCAGCTGCGCAGCGGCATGACGATCGGCATTGCCGGCTGGGGATCGCGACGCAAGCCGATGGCCTTCGTGCGGGCCCTGTTACGCACCGACGTCACCGACCTGACCGTCGTCACCTACGGCGGACCCGATCTGGGCCTGCTGTGCTCGGCGGGCAAGGTGAAGCGGGTGTATTACGGGTTCGTCTCGCTGGACTCCCCACCGTTCTACGACCCATGGTTCGCAAAGGCCCGTACCAGCGGTGCCATCGAAGCCCGTGAGATGGACGAAGGCATGCTGCGCTGCGGATTACAGGCAGCGGCACAGCGGCTGCCGTTCCTGCCGATCCGCGCCGGGCTGGGCAGTTCCGTGCCGGACTTCTGGGAGGGCGAACTGCAGACCGTCACCAGTCCCTACCCCGCGCCCGGCGGCGGACACGAGACACTGATCGCCATGCCCGCGCTGCGCCTCGATGCGGCCTTCGCCCACATGAATCTTGGTGACAGCCAAGGAAATGCGGCCTACACCGGTATCGACCCCTACTTCGACGACCTGCTCTTGATGGCCGCCGAGAAGCGGTTCTTGTCGGTCGAGCGCCTCGTCTCCACCGAGGAACTTGTCAAGGCGGTGCCGCCGCAGGCGCTGCTGATCAACCGGATGATGGTCGACGCCGTGGTGGAAGCCCCCGGCGGTGCCCACTTCACCACGGCGGCACCGGATTACGGCCGTGACGAGAAGTTCCAGCGGCACTACGCCGAAGCCGCGTCGACCGAGGAAGGCTGGCAGCAGTTCGTGCAGACCTATTTGTCCGGTACCGAAGACGACTATCAGGCCGCCGTGCGCGCCTTCGGTGCGGAGGCCTCGTCATGACGACCAGGGCCGAGGTGTGCGCGGTCGCCTGCGCCGAATTGTTCAGGGACGCAGGCGAGATCATGGTCAGCCCGATGACGAATATGGCGTCGGTCGGCGCCCGTCTGGCGCGGTTGACCTTCTCCCCCGATATCCTGCTGACCGACGGCGAAGCGCAGTTGCTTGCCGATACCCCGCCAATCGGCAAGACGGGAGCGATCGAGGGCTGGATGCCGTTCGGCCGGGTGTTCGAGACACTGGCCTGGGGACGACGGCATGTGGTGATGGGCGCCAATCAGGTTGACCGCCATGGCAATCAGAACATCTCGGCGTTCGGTCCCCTGCAGCAGCCGACCCGGCAGATGTTCGGTGTGCGCGGCTCGCCGGGCAATACGATCAACCATGCGACCAGCTATTGGGTGGGCAACCATTCCCGGCGGGTGTTCACGGACGCCGTCGACATCGTCTGTGGAATCGGTTACGACAAGGTGGACGCGGACAACCCGGCTTTCCGGTTCGTCAACGTCTACCGGGTGGTGTCCAACCTGGGGGTGTTCGACTTCGGCGGTCCCGAGCACACGATGCGCGCGTTGAGCCTGCATCCGGGCGTTGCGGCCGACGAGGTCCGCGAAGCAACGTCGTTCGAGGTGCATGGCTTGGACGAGGCCGAAGAAACCCGACTGCCGAGCGACGAGGAGCTGCGGCTGATTCGCGAGGTCATCGACCCGAAAGCGCTGCGCGACAGAGAGATTCGGTCATGAGGCTGCGAACGCCGCTGACCGAGCTGATCGGCATCGAACATCCGGTGGTGCAAACCGGGATGGGGTGGGTGGCCGGTGCTCGCCTGGTGTCGGCCACGGCGAATGCGGGTGGGCTGGGCATTCTGGCGTCGGCCACGATGACGCTGGACGAGTTGGCGACGGCCGTCGGCAAGGTCAAGGCGGCCACCGACAAGCCGTTCGGGGTGAACATCCGCGCCGACGCCGCCGATGCAGGCGACCGGGTCGAGTTGATGATCCGCGAAGGCGTGAAGGTGGCGTCGTTTGCGCTGGCGCCCAGGCAGGAATTGATAGCCACGCTGAAAGAAGCCGGGGTGGTGGTGATTCCGTCGATCGGCGCGGCCAAGCATGCGCGCAAAGTCGCGGCTTGGGGGGCGGACGCGATGATAGTGCAGGGCGGCGAAGGAGGCGGACATACCGGGCCCGTCGCAACGACGTTGCTGCTGCCTTCGGTATTGGATGCCGTGCAGGGCAGCGGAATTCCGGTTGTCGCCGCGGGTGGCTTCTTCGACGGGCGGGGGCTGGCGGCGGCACTTTCTTACGGCGCCGCCGGAGTGGCGATGGGCACCCGGTTCCTGCTCACGTCGGATTCCACCGTGCCCGATGCGGTCAAACAGCGTTATCTTCAGGCCGCGCTGGACGGCACCGTGGTCACCACGCGGGTGGACGGCATGCCGCATCGGGTGCTGCGCACCGGCCTGGTCGAGAAACTGGAAAGTGGCTCGCGGGCAAGAGGTTTCGCTGCGGCGGTGCGCAATGCCGCCAAATTCAAGCAGATGTCGCAGATGACGTGGCGGTCGATGATCACCGACGGGCTGGCCATGCGGCACGGCAAGGATCTGAGTTGGTCGCAGGTGGTGATGGCGGCCAACACGCCGATGTTGCTGAAGGCCGGGCTGGTGGACGGCAATACCGAGGCCGGGGTGCTGGCGTCGGGACAGGTGGCGGGCATCATCGAGGACCTGCCGTCGTGCGCCGAGCTCATCGAGTCGATCGTGCACGATGCGATAAAGCACCTCCAGGCGGCCTCGGCGCTGGTGGAGTAACACGCGCGAGCAGACACAAAAGCCCCCAAAATCAACGGTTTTGGGGAGCTTTTGCGTCTGCTCGCGGTCGGACTAGAGCCGCTCGATGATCGTGACGTTGGCGGTGCCTCCGCCTTCGCACATGGTCTGCAGGCCATAGCGTCCGCCGATTCGCTCGAGCTCGTTGAGCATTGTGGTGAACAGCTTCGCCCCGGTGGCGCCCAGCGGATGGCCGAGCGCGATCGCGCCCCCGTTCGGGTTGACCTTCTCCGGATCGGCCTTGATTTCCTTGAGCCAGGCCAGAACTACCGGTGCGAACGCTTCGTTGATCTCGACGGTGTCGATGTCGTCGATGGACAGTCCGGTCTTTTCCAGTGCATAGCGGGTGGCCGGGATGGGGCCGGTCAGCATGAACACCGGGTCGGCGGCACGGGCACTGATGTGGTGGATGCGGGCTCGCGGCGTCAACCCGTGGGTCTTGACGGCCTGCTCGGAGGCCAGCAGCACAGCACTGGCGCCGTCGGAGATCTGACTGGCCATTGCCGCGGTCAGCCGGCCTCCCTCGATCAGCGGCTTCAACCCGGCCATCTTCTCCAGCGACGACTCGCGCGGGCCTTCGTCCACCCGGAACGGCCCGGAATCGGTTTCGACAGTAAGGATTTCGTTGTCGAAATGGCCACCCCGGATCGCCGCGAACGCACGCTCGTGACTGGTCAGCGAGTACCGCTCCATCTCCTCGCGGGACAGGTTCCACTTCTCTGCGATCAACTCCGAGCCGCGGAACTGAGAAATCTCCTGATCGCCGTAGCGATGCAGCCACTGCTTGGATTCGGCGGTCGGCGTGGTGAACCCGAACTGCTCGCCGACGGTCATCGCCGACGAGATCGGGATTTGGCTCATGTTCTGCACGCCGCCGGCCACGATGACGTCGGCGGTGCCGGACATGATCGCTTGTGCGCCAAAGGAAATCGCCTGCTGGCTGGAGCCGCACTGGCGGTCCACCGTGACACCGGGGACCTCCTCCGGATACCCCGCCGCCAGCCACGACAGCCGGGCGATGTTGCCCGCCTGGCCCCCGATGGCGTCGACGCAGCCGGCGATCACATCGTCGACGGCCGCCGGGTCCACATCTATCCGGTCGAGCAGGCCGCGCCACGCCAGGGCGCCGAGGTCGACGGGATGTATCCCGGCTAGAGAGCCACCGCGCTTGCCGACCGCCGTGCGTACAGCGTCGATGACATACGCCTCAGTCATTGGTCTCAGACTCCTTCTTTCGTAATGCCGCCGAGCACGATGGCGAGGTATTGCCGGCCCACCTGTTCGGCGGTGAGCGGCCCGCCGGGTTGATACCAGCGCACCGACACCCAGGTGGTGTCGCGGATGAATCGGTAGACCAGGTCGACGTCGAGGTCGGACCGTAAGTACCCCTCGTCGATGCCCTGGCTGAGCACCTCGACCCACATCTTGCGTTGTTGGCGGTTCATGTCCTCGATGTAGGAGAACCGGGGTTGCGACAACAGCCGTTGGGCCTCGTCCTGGTAAATGACGACCTGCGCATGACGGTGCTCGATGGCCTCGAACGACGCCATGAACAGGCCTTTGAGCCGCTCGAGCGGGTTGGCCTCGCCATCGACGATCTCCCGATAGCGGGCGAACAACCAATCCAGGAAGCCGCGCAGCAGCTCGTCGACCATCTCCTCTTTCGACGAGAAGTGGTGATACAAACTGCCGGACAGGATGCCCGCGCCGTCGGCGATGTCACGCACGGTGGTGGCCCGCAATCCGCGCTCGGCGAACATCGACGCGGCGAGCTCCAGCAACTCGTCGCGACGGCTGTTTGCCGAACCGGTCACTCGGTCCATCCGATCAGAGTATCAACCAAGCGCTTGCTTGGCTACCTGCAGGGTCATGGATGCTGGCTCGACACCGAAATCACCTCGCCAGTGAGGTAACTCGAGTAGTCACTGGCCAGAAACGCGATGGTCGCCGCTACCTCCCACGGCTCGGCGGCGCGCCCGAAGGCTTCGCCTGCCGCGAGCCGGTCGAGCAGCTCCGCCGAGGTGGTCTTGTCCAGGAACTTGTGCCGCGCGATGCTGGGCGACACCGCGTTGATGCGGACACCGTACTCGGCGGCTTCGATTGCGCTGCAACGGGTTAACGCCATCACGCCGGCCTTGGCGGCGGCGTAATGCGCCTGCGAGTGCTGGGCCCGCCAGCCCAGCACGCTGGCGTTGTTGACGATCACCCCGCCATGCTTGGCCTCGCGAAAGTACCGCAGCGCCGCGCGGGTGGCGCGGAACACCGACGTCAGCGTCACATCCAGAACGCGGTCCCATTCGTCGTCGGTCATGTCGGCCACCGGAGTCTGCCCGCCGAGCCCGGCATTGTTGACCAATACGTCGAGGCGGCCCAGCCGCGCGGTGGTCGACTCCAGCAGCGCGTCGACCTGAGCGGTGGAGGTCACGTCGCACAGCACGCTCTCGACCCGGCCCAGTCCCAGCGCGGCCAGTTCGTCGGCCGTCTGCCCCAACCGTCGTTCGTGGTGGTCGGAGATCAGCACGTTTGCACCCTCGGCCAGGGCGCGACGCGCGGTCGCCGAACCGATGCCGGTGCCCGCGGCAGCGGTCACCACCACCACCTTGCCGTCCAAAAGTCCGTGTCCGGCAACCTCTTTCGGTGCTACGGAAAGATTCAACCCTTCACCTCTCTGGGCAAGCCGAGCACCCGCTCGGCGATGATGTTGCGCTGGATCTCGTTGGATCCGCCGTAGATGGTGTCGGCTCTGGTAAACAGGTATAGCCGCTGCCATTCGTCGAATTCGCCGTCGGCCATGACCATCCCGGGTTTGCCGATCACGTCCATCGCCAGCTCACCTAAATCACGATGCCAGTTGGCCCACAACAACTTCGACACATTGTCCTGACCCGGCTGCTCAACGTCCATGGTCGCCAGCGCATATGAACGCATGGCCCGCAGCCCGGTCCACGCCCGGGTCAGGCGTTGCCGGATCAACGGGTCTTCGGCGGCGCCGTTGCGCTGCGCCAGCTCAACCAGGTTGGAAAGCTCACGGGCGTAGACGATCTGCTGGCCCAGCGTCGAGACGCCGCGCTCGAACGTCAGCGTTCCCATCGCGACCCGCCAGCCGTCGCCGGGCTGCCCGACCACCAGAGAAGCGTCGGTGCGCGCGTCGTCGAAGAACACCTCGTTGAACTCCGCGGTGCCGGTGATCTGGACGATTGGCCGGATCTGGACACCGGGCTGGTCCAGCGGCACCAGCAGATACGACAGCCCGGCGTGCCGCTTGGAGCCCTTCTCGGTGCGGGCGACCACAAAGCACCACTGCGATAGGTGAGCCAGCGACGTCCACACCTTCTGGCCGTTGATCACCCATTGGTCGCCGTCGAGTTCGGCAGTGGTCGATACGTTGGCCAGGTCGCTGCCGGCGCCGGGTTCGGAATACCCCTGGCACCACAGCTCGGTGACGTCCAGAATGCGTGGTAAGAAGCGCTGTTGCTGTTCGGGGGTGCCGAATGCGATGAGCGTCGGCCCCAGCAGCTCTTCGCCGAAGTGGTTGACCTTGTCGGGCGCGTCGGCGCGGGCGTATTCCTCGTAGAACGCCACTCGATGCGCGGTCGAAAGGCCGCGTCCGCCGTGCTCGACGGGCCAGCCCAGACAGGTCAGTCCGGCTTGGGCGAGATGCTGGTTCCATGCCCGGCGTTCTTCGAACGCCTCGTGTTCGCGGCCGGGGCCGCCGAGACCCTTGAGTGCGGCGAACTCGCCGACCAGATTGTCGGCCAGCCACTGGCGGACCTCCGCCCGGAACTCCTCGACGTCCTGCATGCCATGTAGGCTAACCTACCAAGCACTTGCTTTGTTAGCCCAGGAGCGTCACCAATGTCGAGCGATCCCCGCACCGTGCCCGCGGCGCTGGATCGTTTGGCGCGCCAGCTGCCGGACCACGACGCGCTGATCACCGAGGACCGCAGCTTCACCGCCGCGGCGCTGCGCGACGAGGTGTACCGGGCCGCTGCCGCCTTGATCAGGCTCGGTGTCCGGCCGGCGGATCGGGTGGCCATCTGGTCGCCGAACACCTGGCATTGGGTGGTGGCCTGCCTGGCCATCCATCACGCCGGCGCCGCGATGGTGCCGCTGAACACGCGGTATACCGCCGAGGAAGCAGCCGACATCCTGGCCCGGACCGAAGCGCCGGTGCTGTTCGCGGCTGGCCGGTTCCTGGGCGCCGACCGGGCGAGCGACCTCGACCGTGAAGCGTTGCCCGCGCTGCGCCACGTCGTACGGATTCCGATCGAGGAAGACGACGGCACCTGGGACGACTTCATCGCCAACAATCGCAACACCGACGAAGTGATCGCCCGCGCCGCCGCCGTCAAACCCGACGACGTCAGCGACATCCTGTTCACTTCGGGCACTACCGGGCGCAGCAAAGGTGTGCTGTGCGCGCATCGGCAGTCGCTGGCCGGCGCCGCGGCCTGGGCGGCCAACGGCAAGATCACCAGCGACGACCGCTACCTGTGCATCAATCCGTTCTTCCACAACTTCGGCTACAAGGCCGGCATCCTGGCCTGTTTGCAGACCGGTGCGACGCTGATCCCGCACGTGACGTTCGATCCGCTGCGCACCCTGCAGGCCATCGAGCGCCACCGCATCACCGTGCTGCCCGGGCCGCCGACCATCTACCAGACGCTGCTCGACCACCCGGCGCGTCGCGACTACGACCTGAACTCGCTACGGTTTGCCGTCACCGGCGCGGCCACCGTGCCGGTGGTGCTGGTGGAACGCATGCAGTCCGAGCTCGACATCGACATTGTGCTGACCGCCTACGGGCTGACCGAGGCCAACGGTATGGGCACCATGTGTCGCCCCGACGACGACGCAGTCACCGTCGCCACCACCTGCGGGCGCCCCTTCGCGGACTTCGAGTTACGTATCGACGAGTCCGGGGAAGTCCTGCTGCGCGGACCGAACGTGATGCTGGGCTACCTGGATGACCCGGAGGCGACCGCTGCCGCGATCGACGCCGACGGATGGCTGCACACCGGTGACATCGGGACCGTCGACGACGCCGGCAACCTGCGAATCACCGATCGGCTCAAGGACATGTACATCAGCGGCGGATTCAACGTCTACCCCGCCGAAGTCGAGCAGGTATTGGCCCGGATGGACGGTGTGGCCGACGTCGCGGTGATCGGGGTTCCCGACGAGCGGTTGGGCGAAGTGGGGCGCGCGTTTGTGGTCACCCGCCCCGGCACCGGCCTCGACGAGGCGTCGGTAATCGCTTATGCCCGTGAACATCTGGCCAACTTCAAGACGCCGCGGTCGGTGCGGTTCGTCGACGCGTTACCACGCAATCCCGGTGGCAAGGTGGTCAAACCCCAACTGCGAGAGATGGCTTGACAATGGATTTAACCTTCGACGACGAGACGTTGGCCTTCCAGGCCGAGGTCCGCGACTTCCTCGCCGCCAACCGCGAGTCGATCCCTACCAAGTCGTATGACAACGCGGAAGGCTTTGCACAGCACCGTCATTGGGACCGAGTGCTGTTCGACGCCGGCCTGTCGGTGATCACCTGGCCCAAGAAGTACGGCGGCCGCGACGCCCCGCTGTTGCACTGGGTGGTGTTCGAAGAGGAGTACTTTCGCGCCGGGGCGCCGGGCCGGGCCAGCGCCAACGGTACCTCCATGCTGGCTCCCACGCTGTTCGCGCATGGCACCGAGGAGCAGCTGGACCGCATCCTGCCCAAAATGGCCAGCGGGGAACAGATTTGGGCGCAGGCCTGGTCGGAGCCGGAGTCCGGCAGCGACCTTGCGTCGCTGCGGTCCACCGCGACCAAGACCGACGGCGGCTGGCTGCTCAACGGGCAGAAGATCTGGAGTTCACGAGCCCCGTTCGCCGAGATGGGTTTTGGGCTGTTCCGTTCCGACCCGGCCGCCGAAAGGCACAACGGGCTGACGTATTTCATGTTCGACCTGAAGGCCGAGGGCGTCACGGTGCGCCCGATCGTTCAGCTGGGCGGCGACACCGGCTTCGGCGAGATCTTCCTCGACGACGTGTTCGTGCCCGACCGGGATGTCATCGGAACTCCGAACGACGGCTGGCGTGCGGCCATGAGCACGTCGAGCAACGAGCGCGGCATGTCGCTGCGCAGCCCGGCCCGCTTTCTGGCCGTGGCGGAACGGTTGGTGCAGCTGTGGCAGGACAGCGGCTCGCCACCGGAGTACGCCGACCGGGTTGCCGACGGATGGATCAAGGCGCACGCCTACCGGCTGCAAACCTTCGGCACGGTCACCAGGCTGGCCCGCGGCGGAGAGCTGGGCGCCGAGTCGTCGGTGACCAAGGTGTTCTGGTCCGACCTGGACGTGGAGCTGCATCAGACCGCGCTGGACATCCTCGCCGCGGACGGGGAGCTTGCCGGCCGCTGGACCGAGGGCCTGCTGTTCGCGCTGGGCGGCCCGATCTATGCCGGCACCAACGAAATCCAGCGCAATATCATTTCGGAACGGCTGCTGGGTCTGCCCCGGGAGAAACGCTGATGGAATTCGCACTCGACGAACAGCAACGTGACTTCGCGGCCAGCATCGACGCCGCGCTCGGGGCTGCGGACCTGCCCGGCGCGGTGCGCGCATGGTCGGCGGGCGACGTCACCCACGGCCGTAAGGTCTGGGAACAATTGGCCAGCCTCGGCGTCACCGCCCTGCTGGTGCCGGAGAGGTTCGACGGCATCGAGGCCGATCCGGTCGACCTGGTGGTAGCCCTCGAACGTCTGGGCCGCTGGTGCGTGCCGGGCCCGGTCGCCGAATCCATTGCCGTGGCACCGGTTTTGCTCGCTGAAGACGACCGCTGCGCCCAGCTGGCCTCCGGTGAACTGATCGCCTCCGTCGCGATGCCGCCGCAGGTGCCGCGCGCCGTCGACGCCGAAATCGCCGGACTGGTGCTGGTGACCGACGGCAGCACCGTCGCCGCGGCCGAAGCCGGTACGGAACATCAGTCCGTCGACCCTAGCCGCCGCATTTACGACGTCGCGGCGATCGGCGAGAGCTGGCCGGCAGACGTCGAGCGCGCCTACCGATTGGGTGTGCTGGCTACCGCGGCGCAGCTTGTCGGCGCCGCGCAGGCGCTGCTGGATGCGGCCGTCGACTACGCCAAGCAGCGCAGTCAGTTCGGCCGGGTGATCGGCTCGTATCAGGCGATCAAGCACAAGCTCGCCGACGTGCACATCGCCATCGAGCTGGCTCGCCCGCTAGTTTACGGCGCCGCGTTGTCGTTGGCGGCCCGCGATGTGAGCGCCGCGAAAGCCGCGGCGGCAGAGGCGGGCTTGCTGGCCGCGCGCTCGGCGTTGCAGACCCATGGCGCCATCGGGTTCACCCAGGAACATGACCTGTCACTATGGCTGCTGCGGGTGCAGGCATTGCGGTCGGCGTGGGGTACGCCGCAGGAGCACCGGCGGCGAGTGCTGGAGGCGCTGTGACACAAACTGAAGAACGGCAGATGCTGCGGGAAACCGTCGCCAACCTGGTGGCCAAGCACGCGAACCCGTCGGCCGTGCGCGCGGCGATGGAGTCCGACCGGGGGTACGACGAGTCGCTCTGGCAGCTGCTGTGTGAGCAGGTCGGGGCGGCCGCGCTGGTGGTCCCCGAGGAGCTGGGCGGCGCAGGCGGTGAATTGGCTGATGCGGCAACGGTTTTGCAGGAGCTGGGCCGGGCGCTGGTGCCGTCCCCGTTGCTGGGCAACACGCTGGCCGAGCTGGCCCTGCTCGCCGCGCCGCAGCCAGACGGCGAGACGTTAGGGGCGCTGGCCGCAGGAACCTCGATCGGGGCGCTGGTGCTCGACCCGGACTATGTGGTCAACGGTGATATCGCCGACGTCGTCGTCGCTGCGACGGACGGTCAGCTCAGCAGGTGGACGCGATTCACTGCCCACCCGGTCGCCACCATGGACCCCACTCGCAGACTGGCCAAGGTGCAGCCCGAAGACACCGAGTCGCTGGGAGCCGACCCCGGCCTGGCCGACGCCGCGGCCATCCTGCTGGCGGCCGAGCAGATCGGCGCCGCCGAAAGGTGCCTAGAGCTCACTGTCGAATACGCCAAGAGCCGAGTTCAATTCGGCCGGCCGATCGGCAGCTTCCAGGCGCTCAAGCACCGGATGGCCGACCTGTACGTCAGGGTCGCCGCGGCCCGAGCTGTCGTCGACGCCGCATGCGTAGAGCCCACGGCGGTCAACGCGGCAACCGCTCGCCTGGCCGCCAGCGAGACGCTGTCCATCGTGGCCGCCGAGGGCATCCAGCTGCACGGCGGGATCGCGATCACCTGGGAACACGACATGCACCTGTATTTCAAACGCGCGCACGGCAGTTCACAGCTGCTGGCCACGCCCAGCGAGTTGCTGCGCCGGCTGGAAGAACAGGTGCTGCTTACATCGTGAGCGACCGTGTGGCCCTGCGCGCGGGCATTCCACCGTTCTACGTGATGGATGTCTGGCTGGCGGCCGCGGAACGCCAGCGCACCCATGGCGATCTGGTGAACCTGTCAGCCGGCCAGCCCAGCGCGGGCGCTCCTGAGCCGGTTCGAGCCGCAGCCGCCTCCGCACTGCAGCGCAACCAGCTGGGCTACACTGTCGCACTTGGCATTCCGGAATTGCGGTCCGCGATTGCCGCGGATTACCACCGCCAGTACGGCATCGACGTCGAGCCCGACGCGGTGATCGTCACGACCGGATCGTCGGGTGGATTTCTGCTCGCCTTTCTGGCCTGTTTCGACGTGGGAGACCGCGTCGCGCTGGCCAGCCCCGGCTATCCGTGTTACCGAAACATCCTGTCGGCCTTGGGATGTGAGGTGGTCGAGATCCCGTGTGGCCCTGGGACCCGGTTTCAGCCCACCGCCCAGCTGCTCGCCGAACTCGACCCGCCGATACAAGGTGTCATCGTCGCCAGCCCGGCCAATCCCACCGGGACCGTCATACCGCCAGAAGAGTTGTCCGCGATCGCGGCCTGGTGTGACGCTTCCGGTGTGCGGCTGATCAGCGACGAGGTCTACCACGGCTTGGTTTACCCGGGCGCGCCGCCGACCAGCTGTGCGTGGCAGACCTCGCGAAATGCCGTGGTGGTCAACAGCTTTTCCAAGTATTACGCGATGACGGGCTGGCGGCTGGGCTGGCTGCTGGTACCGGCCGAACTGCGGCGCGCCGTGGACTGCCTGACCGGCAACTTCACCATCTGCCCACCGGTGCTGTCGCAATTCGCCGCGGTTTCGGCGTTCACGCCCGAGTCTGCCGCCGAAGCCGACGGCAACCTGCAGCACTACACGGCCAACCGCTCGCTGGTGCTCGACGGGCTACGCGGGATCGGGATCGACCGGCTGGCGCCCACCGATGGCGCGTTCTACGTGTATGCCGACGTCTCGGACTTGACCGACGATTCGTTGTCGTTTTGCTCAAAGCTGTTGAGCGACACCGGGGTTGCCATCGCACCGGGCATCGACTTCGATCCGGCGCACGGCAATCGGTTTGTCCGGCTGTCGTTCGCCGGCCCAACGACCGACCTCGAAGAGGGCCTACGGCGACTGGGACACTGGCTGCGCGTCCGGTAGCCGGTCGATGCGTGCTTCGAGGACGCTGCGCTCGCCGACGTCGGCGATGTTGATCCCGAACCGGTCACCAAGCACGTCGATCACCGCCGCCGCATCGTCCAGCCGGATCTTCTCGGTCTGGCCCTTTCGGTGGACGGTCAGGTTGTGGTCAGCCAAATTCCAGCGGGCGTCGTCGGTGACCCTCGCCACCATCAGGTTGGTCACGAAATGCGACGACGGGTGGGTCGAAACGAACCAGCTACCCACCTTCAGATCGATCATCGGCGCCGTCCTGGTGGTGAATTCATATAGCGGCTGCCACTCGTCGCGCAGCTGCGCCTTGAGCACCAGCCCGTCGCCGCGGTCCTCGAGGCGATACGGTTCGTGCATTGTCTGCTGGACACTGCCCGTTTCCAGCCGAATCGGCGACGTGGGTGACTGCCCGCCGAAGCCGACGTCGACGAGATATGAACCTTGCGAGCCGGGGAAGGTTACCGCCAACACGGTGTGCGTCTGCGCCGGGAGCGGCGAGCCAGGCGGCATCATCCAGACCACGCGGCCCGCCAGCCGGCGCACCCGAAACCCGATTTCTGCCAGCACATAACCCATCAGGCCGTTTTGCTCATAGCAGTAGCCACCCCGTCCGCGGCGCACCAGCTTGTCGAACAGCGCCTCTGGGCTCAGGTCGTCCACCGGCACGCCCAGCAGCGGATCCAGATTCTCGAACGGAACGGTCTTGGTGTGCGCGCTGACGAGATTCTGTAGCGTGTCCAGGTTCGGCTCCACGGGGCCGTGATAGCCAATGCGGTCGAGGTAACCGGCCAGATCCAATGCCATGCAGCCATTCTGGACCTAGTGCGAACCATAGCCTCTCCCACCCGGATAAGACGGCGCCGATGGCCAGGTCACGCGTTGGGCCATGGCACCCAGAAAAAGGTTCCTCACGTTGGCGGAACGGTCACCGGGAAGTGCATGGTTCGTTACTCTGAACCTCGCGAACGACCCACCCGCGGGAGAGTGAGCGCCGACTAATGCCTGACGGACCCACCACCGGCCCAGCACGCCCGTCCAGCGGGCTCGCCGAGGAGCTAGCCGACGCCGGATTCGAAAGGGCTCAGCAGGTGGCTCGGGGCGGCGCCGGGGTGATCTACCGCTGTTACGAGACGGCGCTCGGCCGAAACGTTGCGGTCAAGGTTCTGCCGTCGCACTTCGACGAGGAGAGCCGAGAGCGTTTTCTGCGTGAGGGCTATGCGATGGGCGGACTGTCCGGGCATCCGAACATCGTCCACATACTGCGCGTCGGGGTTACCCCGAGTGGCAAACCGTACATCGTGATGGCCTACTACCCCGCCGATTCGCTGGCGGTGCGGTTGCGCAATGAAGGTCCCCTGCCCTGGCCCGACGTTTTGCGCATCGGCGTGAAGCTTTGCGGCGCATTGGAGACCGCCCACAAGACCGGCACATTGCATCGCGATATCAAGCCTGCGAACGTACTCGTAAACGATTACGGCGAACCGCTATTGAGCGACTTCGGCATTGCGCACATCGAGGGCGGATACGAGACCGCGACCGGATTCTTTTCTGGCACAATCGATTACACTGCACCGGAGGTGATGACGGGTAATCCGGCAACGGTCGCCTCCGACCTTTACTCGCTGGGCGCAACCCTTTATGCGCTCATCGCGGGCGGTGCCGCGCATGAGCGCAAGGCCGGCGAAGATCTCATTGCGCAGTACCTGCGGATCAGCACCAGCCGGGTTCCAGACATGCGTCCGGAAGGCATTCCGGATGTGGTGTGCTCGGCGATCGAGAGAGCGATGTCGATCGATCCCGCCGGACGGCCGGCGTCTGCCGAGCAGTTCGGCCACGAGTTGCAGGCCGCGCAGCGCAGCTGCGGCTTCAAACCCGATTCGATGGCGATCACCAGCACCATGTCTGGTTCGAGCCACACCATCGTCACGCCGACAGGTGTCGTTCGAGCGCCCACCCAAGAGACCGGCGCGCAGACAGCAATGGAGTCGGCGACTTCCGCTGGGTCGAGCCGGCATGGGTCGACGCAACAAATGGCGGACCCGTTCGGCCCCGCGCCCTCCGTCCGACGGCCGCTCGCGCCGGACGCAGGACCTGCGGGTCGAGATGAGTTCTCGCAAGCGGCCAGCGTCCTGCGTGAGGGGCATAGTTCCCCACCGCCCCCTCCTGGCTCACCCCCGACCGGCGCCACTCACGTATTCCCGCCGCCCGCCGGGCCGACCGGCATCGCCTCTGGCCCGTCGGGCCCGCCAGCGCCGCCGCCTTCAGCGCCGCCAAGAGTCCCAACAGCGCCGGCACCGTCGGGTCCGGTCCCGCCGCGCGGCCGGAAATCGGGTCTGGCCGGGTGGTTCGCGGAACCGGGAAAGAAGCGGAATCGCATGGCGCTGGCCGTGGTGGCGGTCCTCGCGGCCATCCTGTTGGTCGTCGGCGGCGTCTATCTGCTGACCGGCAACAAGAACGACCACAAGGTCGCCAGTCAACCCAGTACCCAGGCCCCGGTCCAGTGGAAGCCGATCACGAATGCGCCCATCGCGCGCGACGGGGCAGCAACCACCGAGCTTGACGGCACGATCTGGGTCTTCGGCGGGGTTCGGAGCGACGGCAACCTGACCCCGTTGCACGAGGGCTACGACCCCGTCGTCGACACGTGGAAGACCGGCGCCGATCTACCGGTCGCGGTTCAGCATGCGATGGCCGTGAAGTACCAGGACAATCCGATCGTGCTCGGCGGCTGGAAGATCGAGAACGGCAAAAAGGTTGGCACGGACAAGGTTTGGCGTGTAGTCAACGGTCAATGGGTGGAGCAGCCGCATCTGTTGCAGCCGAGGGCGGCGGGCGCAGCGGCAACGGTGGGCGACCGCATCATCGTCACCGGCGGTGTGGACGCCAACGGCGCACTGCTGAACACCACCGAAATCTTCGACGGCACCGCCTGGACCCTCGGCCCTCCGATACCGACGCCGCGACAGATGCTGGCCGCAGCCACGGACGGAAAGCTGCTGTACGCGGTTGGCGGATCCAGCGGGAACGCCGACCTGACGACGGTCGAGGCGTATGACCCGGCTGCGAAATCCTGGGCGGCGTTGGCCGGGCTTCCGCAGCCGCGCAGTGACCTAGGTGTGGCATTCGCCGATGGGCGCTTGGTGGCCGTCGGCGGCGTGTCAAATGGAGAAGTCCTCAAAAGCGTTTCGGTACTGGATCTGATGACGAAGACCTGGGACGCCTTACCGGACCTGACCAGCCCGCGGCACGGCATGGCGGTCGATGCGGTGGACAAGTCCGTGTACGCGGTCGGCGGGTCGACCGCGGTCGGAGACGGTCAGTTGGTCGCGACGGCGGAGGTGCTGAACTTGCCGCCTCGCAAGATTCAGCCAGCGTCTCAGTGGCGCTCGCTGCCGGACGCCCCGACCGCCAGGCTGATGATGGCGTGGGCCGTGCTCAACGACAAGATCTGGGTCATTGGTGGCCTGCGCAATGGGGTCCCGTTGCAGACCGTCGAGAGCTTCGACCCGAAGACGGGAGTCTGGCAGCCCGGGCCGCCGTTGCCGATGCCGCTGCATCACGCCGCAGCGGCGACCTACCGCGGCGAGGTGGTGGTGGTGGGCGGCGAAACCGAAAAGAACATCGGCAACGGGACCAACAAGGTGCTCGCGCTGCGTGGCAACAACTGGGTGGAGTTGCCGAGCCTCAACCACTCTCGTGCGGCACCGGCAGCCGCCGTGGTCGGCGACAAGCTGGTGGCTGTGGGCGGGCAGAGCGCCAAGCAGCTGGTCAAGCAAACCGAGGTCTTCGACGGCAGTTCGTGGAAGGACGCCGCCGATATGCCGACACCGCGGGAACACCTGGCCGCAGTGTCGGACGGCACCTATGTCTACGCGATTGGTGGTCGGTTCCTGTCCGCCTCCAAGAACACCGCGGCGTTGGAGCGGTTCGACCCGGCGTCGGGGACCTGGACCAAGCTGGTGGGCATGCCGACCCCGCGCGGTAGCTACGGCGCCACATACATCGACGGCCGAATCGTGGTGGTCGGCGGGGAGGCACCCACTCAAGTGCTGAACGTGGTCGAGATGTACGACATCGCCGACAACAGGTGGAGCACGCTGACCCCGATGCCGACCTCGCGTCACGCGGAGGTGGTCGCGACGGTCGGCAACACGGTGTACGTCATCGGTGGTGCGAATCGACCGTCACACGAAGGCCCCATCGCAACGGTCGAAGCGTTGGACTTCATGTAGCAAGCCCAGCAAAGCCCGTTTTATTTATGTCGAATATGGGGATCCGGTAGAGACGGCTGCAGCCAGCAACCCACAAACCGTCCGTCTACGGAGCTCAAGATGCATACCAGCAATACCGTCTGGATCGTGGTTGCCGTTGTGGTGGCCATCTTGGTGATCGCCGCCCTGGCCTTCGCGGTCAGCAGGGCATCCAGAACCCGCCGGCAGCGGCAGGCCGAACAAATCCGCGAACAGGCCCGGCTCGAGACCGCCAAGCTCGAACGGCGCGAAGCGCTCGCCGAGGAAACAGCCGCCAAGGCGCGCGCCGCGCAGGCAGAGGCCGAGGTGAAGGCCGCCGAAGCCGCGAGGCTGCAGGAACGAGCGGCCAAACATCAAAGCGAAACCGCGGCGTCGCGGGAACAACTTGACGAGCAGTGGAACCGCGCGGACAGCATCGACCCAAAGGTCAAGAAGGACAGGCGGGAAGGCGCGGAGCCGTCGGTGCCGGGCCGCCACGAGGACCCCGGCGACGGGTCATTCGAATCGACGCCGGACGCGCACGACCATCGCACCCAATCCACCTGAGCTTGCGTGGGCGTAGGCGCTGTAGACGCTATTGCGAGCTTCCCCCTTGATATTTCGCAGTAGCGTCACCCTGGCACGGCATGACGTCGAACCTCTTGACGGCAGCCGCGAGCAATCTGTCGCTCGCGCGCGAACAGCAACCCATAGGTAAAGCCGTTCTCTCCGTTCGTCGTTCCCGCGGTTATCCCCAGCCCTCGAAGCATTTCGCGGGCGACCACGGTGTCCTGATGATCACCAAGCACAGTTTGGATGTGCTTGTAGTGCTTGACCGCTCGCTTCGCACTTTTGTCCAGCGGTTTGTATAGTTCGGCGGCGTAACGGGCGCGCTTCGCAGCTTTGCGGGCCCGGTGCAGCAGGGCGTCGTCGTCGGCCTGCAGTGCGGCGGCAAGCCGACGATCCGCCTTGCGCTGTGCACGTCGCGCCCTGTTTCGGAGGTCGTTGGCGGTGACGTCGCGGTTTACTGGCGGTTCAACGCGCAGCTGCCGCAAAGCGGACATGATGCGCACATAGCGCTCGGAGTCCATCGCCTCACTCACCCGACTGCGGGCCGGCAACTCGATGCCTTGCAGGTGGTTGCGGATCCGTGCCGGCACGGGGCCAAGAATCAGTTCGTCGGGCAGTTCGTCGAGCGCATCGGTGAGCCGACGTTGTTGCACCTGGCAATCGCGGACTTCGCCGAGTAGGCCCGCGTACCACTTCAGTTCGGTGTCGAGATCGTCAACGGCCGCGGTATCCAGTGCCTTGCCGAATACCCGCAGTGTGCTGCGCAACCGCCGGATCGCCACCCGCGTGTCGTGAATCGGGTCCTGGCCGCGACGCAGACCGAGGTCACCGGCCGTGATCTGGTCGATCTGGGTGTTCAGGTAGCCGGCAAGCGCTCGGGTGGCCTGCATGTCTGAGAGCATTGCCGATTCGGGGACCGCCAAACATTCGCCGCACGACGCCGCGAAAGTTCAAGCGGGCGGTAGCGTTACGCTCGCTAGCCACGCATTGTCGGCGAACTAAAGCCAGGTGTCCTGGGTGGTGGTGGTGAGGAAGGCTTCCAGATCGTCGCGCCACTGAGCCGGTGTCGTCTTGTCCGGCTCGATGCCGGTGTAGTCGCCGCGATAGAACAGCAGCGGACGCGGCTTGATCTTGGGCACTTCGGACAGCGACGTGACCGCGCCGAAGACGACGAAGTGATCGCCGCCGTCGTGCACGGAAGCCACCGTGCAGTCGATGTATGCCAGCGAGCCCTCGATGATCGGCGATCCCAACGGCGAAGGGCGCCAATCGATTCCGGCGAACTTGTCAGCTTCCTTGGACCCGAATCGCGCCGAGACGTCCTTCTGCTGCTCGGTCAGCACGTTGACGCAGAACCGTCCGCTGGCCTCGATGGCCTTCCAGGATCGCGAGACCTTGGTCGGACAGAACAACACCAGCGGCGGGTCGAGTGACAGCGCTGCAAATGACTGACAGGCAAAGCCGATCGGGACCTCGTCGTGCACAGTGGTGATGATCGTTATCCCGGTGCAGAACTGACCGAGCACGCTACGGAACGTGCGCGGATCGATCGGCTCGGCAGACATTTCCGGGGGCGAGGCTAGCCGCGCGCGCCGACGGTGAAGTCGTGACCCCACAGGCTCACGGCGGTGCTCTCCCGGGCGATCCAGTCGTCGTCCTCGACTTGTCTACCCTCGCAACCGAATTCGACGTCGAAGCCGCCGGGTGTCTTCATGTAGAACGACAGCATCAGGTCGTTGACGTGACGGCCCAGGGTTGCCGACATCGGCACCTTGCGGCGCAACGCCCGATCCAGGCACAGCCCCACATCGTCGGCGTTCTCCACCTCGACCATCAGGTGCACGATTCCGCTCGGTGTCGGCAGCGGCAGAAACGCCAGGCTGTGGTGGCGCGGGTTGCAGCCGAAGAAGCGCAGCCACGCCGGTGCGCCGTCGGCCGGCCGGCCCACCATCTGCGGGGGCATCCGCATCGAGTCACGCAGCTTGAACCCCAGCACATCCCGATAGAAGTGCAGCGCCTCGGCGTCGTCGCGGGTGGTCAGCACCACGTGGCCGAGGCCCTGCTCGCCGGTGACGAACTTGTGCCCGTAGGGGCTGACCACCCGGCGGTGCTCCAGGGCGGCCCCGTGAAACACCGCCAGCGGATTGCCCGACGGGTCGGCGAACAGGATCATCTCGTCCACACGCCGTTCGGCGAGCTCGGCGGCGGTGGCTTCCTTGTACGGCGTGCCCTCCACGTCGAGCCGGTTCCGGATCTCTTGCAGGCCTTCAGCATTCGCGCATTCCCAGCCGGCTTCCGCGAGCCGGTCCTGCTCACCGGGCACGATCACCAGCCGAGCCGGAAAGTCGTCCATCCGCAGATATAGAGCACCCTCGGTGGCGCCCTTGCCCTCGACCATGCCGAGAACTTTCAGGCCGTACTCGCGCCAGGCCGCCATGTCGGTGGCCTCGATGCGCAGCCAGCCCAGCGACCTAATGCTCATCGCGCACCTCCCAGGAAATCGATGGTGAGCTTGTTGAACTCGTCGAACTTCTCCACCTGCGCCCAGTGTCCACATTGCCCGAAGACGTGCAGCTGCGCACGCGGAATGGTCTTCAGCGCCACCAGCGCCCCGTCCAGTGGATTGACCCGATCCTCCCGGCCCCAGATCAGCAGCACCGGCTGGCGCAGTTTGTACACCTCGCGCCACATCATGCCGAGCTCGAAATCGGCTCCGCTGAAAGACATTCCCATCGCCCGGGTCGCGGTCAGCGATTCCGGCGTGCTGGCCAGCTCGAAGCGCTGGTCCACCAGCTCGGGGGTGATCAGCTTCTGGTCGTAGACCATGACCCGCAGGAACGCCTCCAAGTTCTCGCGGGTCGGTTCGACGGAGAACTTGCCCAGCCGCTTCACGCCCTCGGTGGGGTCGGGTGCAAACAGGTTGACGCTCAGCCCGCCCGGACCCATCAGCACCAGCCGCCCGGCCCGATCCGGATAGTCCAGCGCGAACCGCACCGCGGTGCCGCCGCCCAGTGAATTGCCCACCAGCGGAACGCGGCCCAGCTGCAACTGATCGAAGAGGCCCTTGAGCGCCCGTGCGGCGTACCGGTTGAACTGGCCGTGCTCGGCGCGCTTGTCGGAGTGGCCGTAGCCGGGCTGGTCGACGGCCAGCACATGGAAGTGACGCGCCAGCACCGCGATGTTGCGGGAGAAGTTCGTCCAGCTCGACGCGCCGGGACCACCGCCGTGCAGCAGGATGATCGTCTGATCGTTGCCGACGCCGGCTTCGTGGTAGTGCAGCTTCAGTGGTCCGTCGACGTCCACTTCGGCGAAGCGCGAGGTGGATTCGAACGTCAGGTCCTCTGTCGTCGCGGTCACGGGCATCAAACCATCGTGTCGCCGGGCGGCAGCCCGAACTCATGGTTGCCGAAGATGACGTAGGCCCGTTCCGGGTCGTTCGCGGCGTGCACCCGGCCGGCATGCGCATCGCGCCAGAAGCGTTGCACCGGTTGGTCATTGGCCAGCGCGGTGGCACCGGACGCCTCGAACAGCCGATCGATCGAAGCGATCGCGCGTCCGGTCGCACGCACCTGGTCGCGGCGAGCACGGGCGCGCAGCTCGAAGGGGATCTCCTTGCCGGCGGCCAGCAGCGCGTATTCGTCACCGACGTTCCCGATCAGCTGGCGCCACGCGGCGTCGATGTCGCTGGCCGCCTCGGCAATTCGCACCTTGGCGAACGGGTCGTCCTTCGCCTTCTCCCCGGCGAACGCTGCCCGCACCCGCTTGCCCTGGTGCTCGACATGGGCGTCGTAGGCGCCGTAGGCCATGCCCACGATAGGCGCCGAGATGGTGGTGGGATGCATTGTGCCCCAAGGCATCTTGTAGACAGGCGCGGTGTTGGTCCGATAGCCGCCGGCGGTGCCGTCGTTCATCGCCTTGTAGGACAAGAACCGGTGCCGCGGCACGAAGACATCCTTGACCACCAGCGTGTTGCTGCCGGTGCCGCGCAAACCGACGACATGCCACACGTCGTCGATGCGGTATTCGCTGCGCGGGATCAAGAAGCTGCCGAAGTCCACCGGGCGGCCATCTTTGATCACCGGGCCGCCCACGAACGTCCAGGAGGCGTGGTCGCAGCCGGACGACCAGTTCCATGACCCGTTGACCAGATATCCGCCGTCGACGACGACGCCCGCGCCCATGGGGGCGTAAGACGATGAGACGCGAGTCGTCGGGTCCTCGCCCCAGACCTCCTCCTGGGCTTGCTGGTCGAACAGCGCCAGATGCCAGTTGTGCACGCCGACGATCGAGCTGACCCAGCCGGTCGAGCCGCACGCGCTCGCGATACGCCGAACCGCCTCGTAAAACAGCGTCGGATCGCACTGCAGGCCCCCCCATTGCTCGGGCTGCAGCAGCGTGAAGAACCCGACCTCGTCGAGCTCCTGGACGGTCTCGTCGGGCAGCCGGCGCAGGTCCTCGGTGGCCTGGGCGCGCTCGCGGATCTTGGGAAGCAGATCATCGATGGCGGCCAACACCGACTGCGCGTCACGCTGTTGAATGGACGTCACTTACGTTTGCCTCCTGGGCCAGGACCTACCGAGTGGATTTATCCGAAAGACTAGAACACGTTCCGATTTGTGTCGAGCAGGGTATTCCTGCGGCTGGTAGCGATACCAATCGGGTTTTCTGTAACATGTTCTAGTTATCCGTGACGCGCGGCGCGCGGCGCGTGGCGATCGCAAGAGCGGCGCAGCCGGTCGCGGCGGGTCGCCACATAGTGACACAGAGAGGATGGGCGTTGACCGGCGCGATTCCCGACGAGCCTCTCGGCGACCACGTCCTCGAACTGCAGATCGAAGAAGTCGTCGCTGAGACTGACGAGGCGCGGTCGCTGGTGTTCTCGGTGCCGGACGGCCCGAATGACCCGGGCATTCCGGCGGAGCGGCTGCGCTACGCGCCGGGGCAGTTCCTCACGCTGCGCATCCCCAGCGACCGCACCGGCTCGGTGGCGCGCTGCTACTCGCTGTGCAGCTCACCCTTCACCGACGACGCGCTGACCGTCACCGTCAAACGAACCGCCGACGGGTATGCGTCGAACTGGCTGTGCGACAACGCCCACAAGGGCATGCGGATCCACGTCCTGGCGCCGTCGGGCAACTTCGTGCCCAAAACGCTCGACGACGACTTCCTGCTGCTGGCCGCGGGCAGCGGCATCACCCCGATCATGGCGATCTGCAAGTCTGCGCTGTCCGAAGGCGGTGGCCAGGTGGCGCTGGTGTACGCCAACCGCGACGACCGCTCGGTCATCTTCCGCGATGCGCTGCGCGAACTGGCCGGCAAATATCCCGACCGGCTCACCGTGGTGCACTGGCTGGAATCGCTGCAGGGGCTGCCGAGCGCGACCGCGCTGGCCAAGCTGGCCGCCCCCTTCACCGGCCGGCCCGCGTACATCTGCGGTCCCGGCCCGTTCATGCAGGCGTCCAGGGAGGCGCTTGAGGCACTGGATGTGCCGGCCGAGCAAGTACACATCGAAGTGTTCAAGTCGCTGGATTCCGACCCGTTTGCGGCGGTCAAGATCGAAGACGCCGGCGACGAGGCCCCGGCGACCGCCGTGGTGCAACTTGACGGGGAGACACACACCGTCTCGTGGCCGCGGCACGCCAAGCTGCTCGACGTGTTGCTGGCCGCTGGTCTCGACGCGCCGTTCTCCTGCCGGGAAGGTCACTGTGGCGCCTGCGCGTGCACCCTGCGCGGGGGCAAGGTGGCCATGGAAGTCAACGACGTACTGGAGCAGCAGGACCTCGACGACGGGCTGATATTGGCCTGTCAGTCGCACCCGGAAACCGATTCGGTGGAAGTGACCTACGACGAATAGTCGCAAGCGTTAAGTTCTCCTTGAGGTCGGCGTTGGGGAAGGGAAGCGGGATGAAGCGGCTGATGATGGGCTTCGCTGTCGTCGGACTGATGTTCCCGTTCGTTCCGTCCGGAGCCGCTCACGCGGCGAGCAACACCGCCACCACCCTGTTCCCGCTGGACGGGCCCAATCAGTTGGAGACGCGCGCCTTCCTCAATTGTAGGAAGCCGAGCGGTAGCTGCGACTTCACCGTCGGCGCCGACATGCTGACTCCCGACGGCGTGACCGGCTTCCCGTCCGGCCTCTGGGCCCGCCAGACCACCGAGATCCGCTCGTCGAACCGCCTGGCCTACCTGGACGCACATGCGAACGGTCAATACGAACGCGTCCACAAGGCGATGGGAAGCGACGAGATCACCACCATCTACTTCGGCGAGGGACCCCCGGACAAGTACCAGACCACCGGCCGTATCGACTCCACGGATTGGTCCACCGGCCAGCCCAAGACCGACATCAACGTCTTCGTCTGCACCCACATCCAGGTGGTCTACCCCGGGGTCAACATCACCTCGCCCAGCACCTGCGCGCAGGCGAATTTCTCCTAAGTCAGGGCTCTAAGCGGTGTGGTCCGCGGAACAAGAATGTCGCATCCCGGATCGACGGCAGTCCGAGCAATAGCATCAGCACACGGTTCAATCCCATTCCGAAACCACCATGCGGCGGTGTCCCGAATCGAAAGATATCGAGATAACTGCGCATGGATTCCGGGTCCAAACCCTTCTCCACCGCCTGGTGCACCAACACGTCGTACCGGTGCTCACGCTGAGCGCCCGTGGTGATTTCCAGCCCCTTCCACACCAGGTCGAAACTCGCGGTGACATTCGGTTTCGGCCGCATGTGGTAGAACGGGCGCACTGAGGTCGGGTATTCGGTGAGATAGACGAACTCGCTGCCGAATTCTTGTCGCACGTATTCCGCGATCATCCGTTCGCCTGCGGGATCCAGGTCAGCCTTGTCAATCGGCTCCCACCCGCGATTCAGCAGAATCCGCCGAGCTTCTTCTAGCGGAATTCTCGGGAACGGCAGCGCCGGTACAACGACATCCACACCATAGGCGTCATGAATCTGTTGCCCGCAGCGTTCTCGCACCACTTCGAGCATGTGCCGCAGCATCGACTCTTTGAATTGCATCACGTCTTCGACATCGTCAATCCAGGCCATCTCAATGTCGACGCCGGTGAACTCGGTCGCGTGCCGCGACGTGAAGGAGGGCTCAGCGCGAAATACCGGACCCATTTCGAAAACCTTGTCGAAACCGGACGCGATAGCCGTCTGCTTGTAAAACTGCGGCGATTGAGCCAGGTACGCGGGACGACCAAAATAGTCCAGCTGAAACACCTCGGCCCCGGACTCGGATGCCGTCCCCATCAGCTTCGGGGTGTGCAGCTCGACGAATCCCTCTCGGCTGACGAAGGCACGCAACGCCATCTCGACAGCTGTGGATACGTCGAACACAAATCGCCGCTGCGGGTGTAGTCGAAGATCAAGGAATCGCCAATCCTGCCGTACGTCGGGACCAGACTCCGGCCCGATTGGAAGCGCAGCCTCAGCACGTGCCAGGACTTCAACTTGGCTCGGAAGCAGCTCAATTCCGCCGAGTTTCACGATTTCGTTGCGCAGCACCACGCCGGTAATGGCGACCGCTGAAGCGGCAGTCAGGCGCTCGAGTTGCCGCTCGATCTCGTCATCCGCACCACCCCTGCGGTGGGTCACTTGAACCGCGCCCGAAGCGTCGCTGACGATGACGAATTGCATTTTCCGCTGCAGCCGCAGGGCGCTGACATAACCACAGACTCGGACGGTCTCGCCGATTCGCGAGTGGAGATCTTCGATTTTCGCGCGGCGCACGGGTCAATCCGACCACGCAGAATGCCTAACGCGGAAGACCGAGCAGCCGCTCGGCGGCGACGGTGAGCAGGATTTGCTCGGTGCCGCCGGCGATCGTGAGGCAACGCGTGTTCAGGAAGTCGTGTACCGCGCGGTTTTCCACGAGGCCGCCGCCCTCTGACACGTCCATCGTGTATTCGGCCAGCGCCTGGCGATAGCGCACGCCGATGAGCTTGCGCACGCTGGACTGCGCACCCGGATCCTGCCCACCGAGCGCCAGCTGGGCGATCCGCTGGTCGAGCAGTGCGCCGGTGGCGGCGGTGGCGATCAGCCGTCCCAGCCGGTCTTGGTCGGCAACGTCGAGGTCCAGCTCGGCCAGCACCTCGAGCAGCTCTTCCATCGGGTTGCCCAGCGCAGTACCGGTGGCCATCGCGATGCGTTCGTTCGCGAGCGTGGTGCGGGCCAACCGCCAGCCGTCGTTCACCGCGCCCACCACCATCTCGTCGGGAACGAACACGTTGTCCAGGAAGACCTCGTTGAACAGCGAGTCGCCGGTGATTTCGCGCAGCGGCCGGATTTCGATTCCGGGCGATTTCATGTCCACCAGGAAGTAGGTGATGCCCTTGTGCTTTGCGGCGTCCGGGTCGGTTCGCGCCAGGCAGACGCCCCACCGCGCCTTGTGCGCCGCCGAAGTCCACACCTTCTGCCCGGTAAGCAGCCAGCCACCCTCGGCGCGCACTGCTTTGGTACGCAGCGACGCCAGATCTGAACCGGCTCCCGGTTCGGAAAACAGTTGGCACCAAAGGAATTCACCGCGCAGGGTGGCGGGCACGAAGCGCTCGATCTGCTCGGGCGTGCCGTGCTCGAGGATGGTCGGCGCCGCCCACCAACCGATCACCAAGTCGGGACGCACGACGCCGGCCGCCGCCAGCTCCTGATCGATCAGCAGTTGCTCGGCCGGCGAAGCGTCGCGCCCGTAGGGTGCCGGCCAGTGCGGTGCCAGCAGGCCCGAATCGGCCAGCGCCACTTGGCGCTGCTCTTCGGGCAGCGCGGCCACCTCGGCAACGGCGGCGGCGATCTGCGGGCGCAGGCGTTCCACCTCCGACAAATCGATGCCGAGGCGACGCCGGACTCCGTCCTGGGTCAGTGCGGCGACGCGACGCAGCCAGCGCTCGGCGCCACCAAGGAAGCGCCCGATGCTGTGCGCCCGTCGCAGGTACAAATGTGCGTCGTGCTCCCAAGTGCAGCCGATACCGCCGAGCACCTGGATGCAGTCTTTGACGTTGGCCTTCGCGGCGGGGATGCAGATGCTGGCAGCCAGCGCCGCGGCGATCGCGAACTGGCTTTCGTCGGATTCACCGGCGGCCCGAGCGGCGTCGGCGGCGGCCACCTCGGCCTGCTCGGCCCGGCACAGCATTTCCGCACACAGGTGCTTGACCGCCTGGAAGCTACCGATCGGCTTGCCGAACTGCTCCCGCACCTTGGCGTAGGCGACCGCGGTGTCCAGCGCCCAGCGGGTCACGCCGGCCGCCTCGGCGGCCAGGACCATCGCAGCCAGGTCCCTTACCGGCTGCTGACCGAGCAACGACACCTCGGCCGAGGTCAGCACCACCCGGGCCAGCGGCCGGGAAAAGTCGGCGGCGCGCAGCGGTTCGATGGACACCCCGTCGCCGATGGTGTCGACCAGCAGCCAGTTCTCGTCGGCCGGCACCAGCAGGACTCCGCCGGGCACGGCGCCGATCACAACCGGCAGTGTGCCCGACGCCCGTGAGGTCTCGCTGTCGAACCGCACATCGCCCTCGAGTGCCAGGCCGGCGACGCGCTCGCCAGACGCCAGCGCAGCGCGGACGTCGGGATCGGCCGCCACCAATGTGGCCAGCGCAGTGGTCGCGACCGGTCCGGGCACCAGCGCCTTGGCCGCCTCCTCGACCATCGCGCAGAGGTCTTCGACGCTGCCGCCGGCCCCGCCGTGCTCCTCGGGCACGGCGACCCCGAACAAGCCCAGTTCGGCCAGCCCCGCGTAAACGGGGCGCCAAGCGTCGGTGTTGCCCTGCTCGGTTGCCCGGATGGCCTGGCTCGAGCCCGAGTTACGGGACCAATCGCGCACCAACTCACGGGCGGCAGACTGTTCGTCGACGACGGGCGCTACCACGTGTGAGTCCTCCGGATGGTGTTCGAGGTGGGCGATCCGCCCCCACTTCCAAATTGTCCGACTCCTCTTCGGCTTCCCCCGCAAGCCGCATCGTCGTCAGACTAGAACGTGTTCTAATAGTGCCAGTAGTCGAGCGTCAAGTCGAACTGCATCGCAGCAGGACACATGGTTGTGTCGGTGTCCGGGAGGTGGGAAATTCACACACGAAATGCGTATCGTTTGCGAACGGACCGCCGGAAAAAGGAGCAACCCCTCAGATGTCGCCAACGAACACAAACCCGGGTCGCGCCGCCGCCCAGGCGGACGATGCGCAGCCCCGCGAGGTGACGAACGTGGCGGTATTGGCTGAGTCCGAGCTCGGTTCGGAGGCGCAGCGGGAGCGTCGCAAGCGCATCCTGGACGCGACCATGGCAATCGCTTCCAAAGGCGGCTATGAGGCGGTGCAGATGCGTGCCGTCGCGGACCGGGCTGATGTCGCCGTCGGGACGCTGTACCGGTATTTCCCGTCGAAGGTGCATCTGCTGGTGTCGGCGCTGGGGCGGGAATTCAGCCGGATCGACGCCAAGACCGACCGTTCGGCCGTTGCCGGTAGCACCCCGTTTCAGCGACTGAAGTTCATGGTGGACAAGCTCAACCGCGCGATGCAGCGCAATCCCCTGCTCACCGAGGCGATGACTCGCGCCTACGTGTTCGCCGACGCCTCCGCGGCAAGCGAGGTTGACCATGTCGAGAAACTCATCGACAGCATGTTCGCGCGCGCGATGGCCGACGGCGAGCCGACCGAGCACCAGTACCAAGTCGCCCGCGTGATTTCAGATGTATGGACCAACAACCTGCTGGCTTGGCTGACCCGGCGAGCGTCGGCCACCGACGTCAGCAAGCGGCTCGACCTTGCCGTGCGGCTGCTGATCGGTGACAGCGACGGTTCCCGCAGCTGACTCTGCGCCGCGCACCCGAACGGCTAGGCGGGCGGACCGGCCGTGCGCCCCCGAACGAGCTCGGTGGGCAACAGCTCGACCACCGGCAGGCCGGAACGCGGTGGCTGGTGCACCAATTCCCCCGCGCGGCGCCCTTTCTGCAAGCTCGGCTGCGAAACGGTGGTCAGCCCCCGGCTGATCGCCTCCGGCACGCCGTCGAATCCGGTGACGGTAAGCTCCCCGGGCACGTAAATGCCATGTGCCCGTAGGTAATCCATGGCCGATAGCGCCAGTATGTCCGCGGTGCACATCAGCGCGGTGATGCGTGGGTTGACGTCCAGCGCGACCTGAGCGGCGGCGCCGCCGGAGGTGGGCAGGTGATCGTAGCTCTCCACGACCGTGAGCGAATCCCGGTCGATCCCGTGGGCCGTCATTGCCTCCCAAACGCCGATGATGCGCTCGCGCTGCACATCGAACGTCGGGGATTGCAGCCGTTCGGCGTCCACCAGGCCCTGGCGGCGGTCCCGGCCCAGTCGCATCGTCAAGAGGCCAATCTCGCGATGGCCCAATCCCATTACGTAGCCGGCGATTTCGCGCATCGCCGCCCGGTCGTCGATGCCCACCCGCGACACTGCCTGCACGCCGATCGGCTGGTCGACCACCACAACGGGCAGCCGCCGTTGCAGCACCACCTGCAGATAGGGGTCGTCGTCGCAGACCGAATACACTACGAAGCCGTCCACCCCGGCAGCAAGCACGGCGGCGGTTCCGTCGGCGACGCTGCGGCTCGGTCCGACCGCTACCAGCAGCAGCCCCCGCCCCAGTTCTTCGCACGATTGCGCCACTCCCGCAACGAAATCCCGCGCCGCGGGGTCGCTGAAGGAGTACGTCAGCGCTTCGGTCAACACCAGCCCGATAGCGCCGGCTTTGCGGGTGCGCAACGATCGCGCCACCGGATCTGGTCCGGCGTAACCCAGCCGCTTGGCTGTCGCCAGTACCCGCTCCCGGAGTTCGGGTGAAAGCTGATCCGGTCTGTTGAACGCGTTCGAGATGGTGGTCCGCGAGACGTTCAGCTCGGCCGCCACGGATGCCAGAGTCGCACGCCGACGCGGGGTGGGACTCACGATCGGTCACGCTACAGCGGATTCCCGGGGGGCGGGTATGCACCGCGGGGCCCGCTTTACTAATGGAAACGATTTTCATTAATATTGGTGGTCAGCTTAGGGCCAGCGAGAGGAAATCGGGCGTGCGAGCGGCTCTAACGGGACTTCGACGGCGCCCGCATAACGGCGACCCACCGCGCTGGCTGTGCGCCGCCGCCATTGTGATCGGCGTTGTCGTCGGCTCGACAATGCTGACCGGCTGCGGCACCAGTGGCGGGGCGCACCCGCACGCGGGGGCCATCGTCGCATCCACCGACGTGTGGGGCAGCGTGGCCCGCGCCGTCGCCAAGAGTCACCTCACCGTCAGAGCCATCCTGTCCGGCGCCGCGACCGATCCCCACTCGTACCAGGCCAGCCCGTCGGACGCCGCGGCGATCGCCGATGCGGCTCTGGTGGTCTACAACGGTGGCGGATACGACGGATGGGTCGAGCAGGTGCTCGCCAGTCATCCTGGCATCAAATCGATCGGTGCGTACTCCCTTCTCGAGCCCGCCAATTCGCCGTCCGGTGCGCCACCCGACGAGCACGTCTTCTACGACCTGAACGTTGCCAAGTCGGTGGCTGCCCTGATCGCCGACCGGCTGGCGGTCATCGACCCGGTCAACGCCGCCGACTATCGGGCCAATGCCGCCGAGTTCTGTCGCGGCGCAGACGCTATCGCCATCTCCGAACACGCGATTGCCACCAACTATCCCGCCACCGGAGTCATCGCGACCGAGCCCGTCGGGCACTATCTGATCGCCGCCTCCGGCCTGGTGAATCGCACGCCGCCCGCCTTCACCGCGGCGAACGAGAACGAAACCGACCCGTCGCCCGCCGACATGGCCTCCGTTCTGGACCTGATCAACCACCGGCAGGTCGCGGCGCTGCTGGTCAACCCGCAGACGTCCAGCGCAGCGACCAACGGCCTCAAGGATGCTGCCCGGCACGCGGGAGTCCCGGTGGCCGAAGTGACCGAGACACTACCACCGGGCACCGATTACCTGACGTGGCAACGCAATACGGTCAACCAGCTACTCGCCGCACTGCGGTCGAGTCGATAAGCGTGGGCAACGCGACTGTCGGCGCCCCTGGTGCGCACAGCATTTCGCTGAAGGGTGCGCGGTTGGCGTTCGGCGATCGGGTGCTGTGGGACCACCTAGACCTTTCGGTCTCGCGCGGAGAGTTCATCGCGGTGCTGGGTCCCAATGGGACGGGCAAGACGTCGCTGCTCAAGGTACTGCTCGGGCAGCTTCCGCTGAGCGCGGGCGTCGCCCTGGTAGAAGGCAAGCGCGTCAGCTCGGGTAGCGGACACATCGGTTACGTGCCGCAGCATCGGCCGATGGACCGCGACGTGATGCTGCGCGGGCGAGACCTGGTCGCCCTGGGTATCGACGGATGCCGTTGGGGCTGGGGGCCGCTGCGCCGCGCTGATCGGGCCGGCCGGCGCGAGGCCGTGGGCGACGCGTTGCGACAGGTGAACGGCGAACGGCTGGGCAACATCCGGGTTGGGGTGATGTCCGGCGGCGAGCTGCAGCGGGTGCGCGTGGCGCAGGCGCTGGCCAGCGACCCGATCGTGCTGCTGTGCGACGAGCCGCTGCTGGCCCTGGACCCGGCCAACGCCAAGTTGGTCGCGGCCCTGATCGATCGGCGCCGACGGGAAGCCGATACCACGGTCGTCGTCGTCACCCACGAGGTCAACCAGATCCTGCCCTACGTCGACCGGGTGCTCTATCTGGTCGATGGCCGGTTCACGGTCGGCGCCGTCGAGCAGGTGATGACCACGGAGACGCTGTCCCGGCTTTACCAGGCCGACATCGAGGTCGTGAAGGTCAAGGGACGGTATGTGGTGGTCGGCGCGCGGGACAGCCACCCATGATGAACGACCGGCTGGCCGAGGTACTGGACAATCTGTTCTCCTTCGACATCACGGCCCACCTGCTTCGGCACGACTTCGTGCAGCAGGCGCTGGTTGCGGCGGCGCTGCTGGGGCTGGTGGCGGGGCTGATCGGCCCGTTCATCGTGATGCGTCAGATGTCGTTCGCGGTACACGGCTCCAGCGAGCTTTCGCTGACCGGGGCCGCGTTCGCCCTGCTGGCCGGATTCCAGGTGGGCCTGGGCGCGCTGATCGGCAGCGCGGTAGCCGCGGCGCTGTTCGGCCTGCTCGGTCAGCGGGCCCGCGAGCGCGATTCGGTGACCGGGGTGGTGCTGGCGTTCGGGCTGGGGCTGGCGGTGCTGTTCATCCATCTCTACCCCGGCCGGACCGCGACCAGTTTCGCCCTGCTGACCGGCCAGATCGTCGGGGTCGGGTACTCCGGGCTGGCCATGCTGGCGGCCGTGTGCCTGCTGGTCATCGTCGCGCTGGCGGTCTGCTACCGGCCGCTGCTGTTCGCCACCGTGGACCCGGAAGTGGCGGCCGCGCGTGGCGTTCCGGTGCGCGCCCTGGGCATTCTGTTCGCCGCACTGGTCGGAGTGGTGGCGGCCCAGGCCGTGCAGATCGTCGGTGCACTGCTGGTGATGTCGTTGCTGATCACGCCGGCAGCCGCGGCGGCCCGCGTGGTCACCTCCCCGTTGGCGGCGATCGTGGCCTCGGTGGTGTTCGCCGAAGTCGCCGCCGTCGGGGGCATCTTGCTGTCCCTGGCGCCGGGTGTCCCGGTCTCGGTGTTCGTCGCGACCATCTCCTTTTTGATCTACCTGACCTGTTGGCTGATCGGGCGCCGTCGGCAGTACGCCGGCGCTTGACCGCGTTCTAGCTCCTAAGCTGTTCGAATGACGCGGATCGACCTCAATGCCGATTTGGGTGAGGGCTTCGGTGTCTGGCGCCTCGGCGATGACGACGCCATGCTGGGCATCGTCACCAGCGCCAACGTCGCGTGCGGCTTCCATGCCGGAGATCCGGCCGGCCTGATGCGGGTGTGCCGGTCGGCCGCCGAGCGCGGCGTGCGGATCGGTGCGCAGGTGAGCTACCGCGACCTGGCCGGGTTCGGCAGGCGGTTCATCGATGTTGCCGCCGAAGACCTGCTCGCCGACGTGGTGTACCAGATCGGCGCCTTGCAGGCGCTCGCACAGGCCTGCGGCTCGACGGTGACTTACGTGAAACCGCATGGGGCGCTTTACAATACGATTGTCCATGACCGCGAACAGGCCGCCGCCGTCGCGGCCGCGGTGCACATGGTCGACGCCGCACTGCCGGTGCTGGGCATGACCGGTTCGGCTTTTTTCGACGAGGCCGATCGGATCGGATTACGCACGGTGCCTGAAGCATTCGCAGACCGAGCCTACCGTGCGGACGGCCGGCTGGTTTCCCGCCGCGAACCCGGCGCCGTGCTGCATGACCCGGAACTGATCGCGCAGCGGGTGCTGGGCATGGTGACGACCGGCCAAGTCTCCGCCGTCGACGGCACCACGATCGCCGTCACCGTGGAATCGGTTTGCGTGCACGGCGATTCGCCCGGTGCGGTGCAGATCGCGGCCGCGGTGCGGGATCGGCTGAAGGCAGCCGGTGTCGAGATCGAGGCTTTCTGCTGATGAGGTTGAAGCTGGGACGTCCCGACCTCGGGCGGTTCTCCGACCGTTTCGACGTGCCCGTCGCCGAATCCGACGCGCCGCTGTCGGTTACCTGGCTTGGTGTGACGACACTACTGCTCGACGACGGATCCTCGGCATTGATGACCGACGGCTACTTCTCCAGGCCGAGTCTGGCGCAGGTTGCCGTCGGGAAGATATCGCCGTCGCTGGAGCGTGTCGGCGAATGCCTTGCGCAGGCTCATGTTTCGCGTCTGGCCGCAGTGATTCCGGTGCACACGCACTTCGACCACGCGATGGATTCTGCGCTGGTGGCCGAGCGCACCGGAGCGCAACTGGTCGGAGGCGAGTCGGCGGCCAACGTCGGGCGCGGATATGGCCTCCCCGATGATCGACTCGTCGTCCCAGCGTCCGGTGAGCGAATCCAGTTGGGCGCCTACAACGTAACTCTGGTGGAGTCACATCACTGCCCGCCCGACCGGTTTCCCGGGGTGATCGACGAGCCAGTGGTGCCGCCGGTGCGGGCGTCGGCATATCGCTGTGGTGAGGCATGGTCCACGCTGATCCATCACCGGCCGTCAGGCCGCCGGATGCTGATCCAGGGCAGCGCCGGATTCGTCAAGGGCGCGCTGGACGGTTATCACGCCGAGGTGGTGTACCTTGGGGTCGGCCAGCTGGGGGTGCAGCCACGCTCATACTTCGTCGACTACTGGACCGAGGTGGTACGCGCGGTAGGCGCTCGGCGCGTGGTTCTGATCCATTGGGACGACTTCTTCCGGCCGCTGTCAGAACCGTTGCGCGCCTTGCCCTATGCGGCCGACGACTTGGACGAGTCCATTCGCATCCTCGATGAACTGGCGGCATCTGACGGTGTCACGCTGCACATGCCCACGGTGTGGCGACGCGAGGACCCCTGGGTATAGAACCTTGACACTGGTCCTTGCGCTGCTGCTGCTTGCTGTCGTGCTTGGGTTTGCCGTTGCCCGGCCCCGGGGCTTTCCGGAGGCGGTGGCCGCTGTCCCGGCTGCGCTCATTCTCGTTGCGACGGGCGCGATCTCAGCCCACCAGGCGGCAGAGCAGGTGGCCGGGCTGGCGCGCGTCGTCGCCTTTTTGGGCGCGGTACTGGTGCTGGCCAAGCTGTGCGACGACGAGGGCCTGTTCGAGGCCGCGGGCGCCGCGATGGCACAGCGGGTCGGCGCTAGGGGCCTATTGCGCGAGGTGTTCCTCATAGCCGCGGCGATCACCGCCGCGCTCAGCCTGGATGCCACCGTCGTATTACTGACCCCGGTGGTGCTGGTCACGGTCCGGCGGCTGCGAACTCCGGTGCGGCCCTACGCCTATGCCACCGCACATCTGGCCAACGGAGCGTCGTTGCTGCTTCCGGTGTCGAATCTGACCAACCTGCTGGCCTTCCGTGCCGCAGACATCTCGTTCACCAAGTTCACCCTGGTGATGCTGCTGCCTTGGCTAGCAGCGGTCGGCACGATATATGTCGTCTTCCGATGGTTTTTCAGACGCGATCTGCGGGTGCCGCCGAACCCTGAGCAACATGGCGCTCCGCCGCGGCCGCCGGTGTTCGTCTTGGTGGTAGTCGGTTTGACGCTTGTCGCTTTTGCTCTCGCCGAATCGGTCGGGCTGGCCCCGGCCTGGGCCGCGTTGGCCGGCGCGTCGGTGTTGGCGGTGCGTAGCCTCTACCACCGACGCACCTCGGTGGTGGAGATCGCGCGCTCGGTGAACGTCTCGTTTCTGGTTTTCGTTCTGGCGCTGGGTGTGGTGGTGCAGGCCGTCATGCTCAACGGGATGACGACGCACATGTCGGCGGTGGTGCCGTCGGGCTCCGGTCTGCCCGCGCTACTCGGAATCGCTGCGCTATCCGCTGTTTTGGCCAACGTCGTCAACAACTTGCCCGCCACGCTGGCGTTGATGCCGCTGGTCGCGACGAGCGGGCCGGCGGCCGTGCTGGCGGTGTTGATCGGGGTCAACATCGGCCCCAACCTGACCTACGTCGGCTCGCTGTCCAACCTGCTTTGGCGACGAGTGCTGCGCCAGCATCAGGTCGAGGCCGGTGTCGGCGAATACACCTTGCTGGGTCTGTGTACCGTGCCAACGGCATTGGTCGCGGCGGTGTTGACGCTGTGGGTCAGCGCGAAAGTGCTTGGCTTATAAGCGCGAGCAGACGCAAAATCCCCCGACACGCCGTGCATTCGGGGCATTTTGCGTCTGCTCGGCAGGTTACAGCACGCTGCGCAGCAGAGCGGGGTAGTCGGTGATGAGGCCGTCGACGCCGTCGGCGATCAGCTCTCGCATGGCCTCGGCGTCGTTGACGGTCCACGGAATAGCCCTGAGCCCCAACACATGTGCGCGATCGACGAACGCCTTGTCGACCAGCGTGTACTTGGGCGACAACACGCTTGCGCCCACCATCATCGCGCCGATCATCGGATCGCCCACCACAGCGGGATAAACACCGGCCAGCCACGGTGAGCCCGGTGTCCAGGTTTCCTCGTTCCACAACGCCACCAACGGAATCGACGGCTCGGCCTGACGAGCATTGCGCAGCGTTCGCCAGTCCAAGCTCTCAATCTCCACCCGGTCGACCATGCCGGCCGACCTGACCGCGGCCAGTATCGCATCCGCGAACTCCTGCGGGCCGACCGAAACGCCCGGGTGATCGGCGGCTACTTTGGTTTCGATGTTGTAGCGGACGTCAGTGTGGCGCATGGCTTCGAAGACTGCCGGCAAGGTCGCTATCTTGTTGTGCCACACCACTTCAGCGTGTGGGAACTCATCGCTGGGCTGGCCGCAGTCCAGGGTCCTGATCAATGCGACAGGGCGCCAGCAACGCACCAAACACTCGCGAGCAGACGCAAAGTCGCCCAGAAATGGCCATTTTGGGGCGACTTTGCGTCTGCTCGCCCAAGGAAATCAGCCCCGTCGCTGGCGGGCGATCTCGGCGAGCACCACCCCGGCTGCCACCGAGGCATTCAACGACTCCGTATCAGCGGCCATCGGGATGGACACCACCTCGTCGCAGTTCTGCCGCACCAACCGGGACAGCCCCTTGCCTTCGGAGCCGACCACCAGCACCAGGGGGTCGGTGCCGTCCAGGTCGTCGAGCGGGGTTTCCCCAGCGGCGTCCAGACCGACCACCCGCAGCCCATGGTCGGCCCAATCCTTCAGCGTCCTGGTGAGATTGGTGGCCCGCCCTACCGGGAGCCGGGCCGCGGCGCCGGCGCTGGTCCGCCAGGCCACCGCCGTTACCGAGGCGGAACGACGTTGCGGAATCAACACGCCATGACCGCCGAACGCCGCTACTGAACGTACGATCGCACCCAGGTTGCGGGGATCGGAGATATTGTCCAGCGCTACCAGCAGGGCAGGGGGTGTTTCCAGCGCGGTGGCCAGCAGGTCGTCGGGGTGGGCATAGCCATACGGCGGTACCTGCAGCGCAATGCCCTGGTGCAGGTGGTTGGCGGTCATCCGGTCCAGGTCGCTGCGTGGTACCTCGAGGATCGCGATGCCCAAATCTGCTGCCCGGGAAACGGATTCGGTAAGACGCTCGTCGGCCTCGACACCAAGCGCAACATATAGCGCGGTTGCCGGAACCCCGGCGCGCAGGCATTCCAGCACCGGGTTGCGGCCGAGCACCGTCTCGGTTTCGTCAACAGTGCGACGGGCCGGCCGCCGCGCTTGGGCGGCCGCCCGTTTGGCGGCGGGATGGTTGGGCCGCAGGTGCGCCGGCGGGGTGGGGCCGCGACCCTCCAGCCCGCGACGACGCTGGCCACCCGAGCCGACGGTGCGTCCGTTCTTGCTGCCCGATTTGCGCACCGCCCCGCGGCGACGCGAGTTACCGGCCATCTACTTGTCGGCGGACCGCAGCGACCACTGCGGCCCGTCCGCGGTGTCGGTGACCTCGATGCCGGCTTGGTTGAGCCGATCCCGGATCTGATCGGCCAGCGCCCAATTGCGCTGTTCACGCGCCTTTTCCCGGTTTTCGAGTTCGTTTCGCACCAGCACGTCGACAGCAGCCAGCGCGGCCGAAGTTTCGTCGCGCGATTCCCAACGTTCGTCCAGCGGGTCGCAGCCCAGGATGCCCATCATCGCCCGAATCGCACTGGCACTTCGCAGGGCTCCGTCGTGGTCGCCGGCATCGAGGGCACGATTGCCCTCCGCGCGCATCTGGTGCACTTCGGCCAGCGCGGTCGGCACCGCCAAATCGTCGTCGAGCGCCTCGGCGAACCGCGGGGTCCACTCACCGGGCACGACGGCGCCTACCCGATTGCGCACCCGATGCAGAAAGTCCTCCACCCCGACGTAGGCATGGACCGCATCCCGCAGGGCGGTCTCGGAATATTCCAGCATCGAGCGGTAGTGCGCGCTGCCGAGGTAGTAGCGCAGCTCGGCCGCTCGTACCCGCTGCAGCATCGCCGGTATGGCCAGCACGTTGCCCAGCGACTTGCTCATCTTCTCGCCGCCCATCGTCACCCAGCCGTTGTGCAGCCAGTAGCGAGCGAACCCGTCGCCCGCGGCGCGGCTCTGCGCGATTTCGTTCTCGTGGTGCGGGAAAATCAAATCCATTCCGCCGCAGTGGATATCGAACTCCGGCCCGAGGTAGGTGCGGGCCATCGCCGAGCACTCCAGGTGCCAGCCGGGCCGTCCGCGCCCCCAGGGGGTGGGCCACGACGGCTCGCCGGGCTTGGCGCCCTTCCACAGGGTGAAGTCGCGCTGGTCGCGCTTGCCGGTGGCCACCCCCTCGCCCTGGTGCACATCGTCGATCCGGTGCCCGGACAGCTGGCCATACTCCGGGTAGCTGAGCACGTCGAAGTAGACGTCTGCGCCGCCCGGCCGAAGATCGGTATAGGCGTGGCCGGTTTCGATCAGGCGTTGCATTAATTCGACCATCTGAGTGATGTGGCCGGTGGCACGCGGCTCGGCCGACGGCGGCAGGACGCCCAGCGCGTCGTAAGCCGCGGTGAATGCCCGCTCGTAGGTGGCGGCCCACTCCCACCACGGCCGTCCCGCCGCGGCCGCTTTGGTCAGGATCTTGTCTTCGATATCGGTTATGTTGCGGATGAAGGCGACGTCGTAGCCGCGTGCCAAAAGCCAACGTCGCAGGATGTCGAAGGCTATGCCGCTGCGGACGTGCCCGATATGCGGCAGCGTGTCGGGGGTTGCGCCGCACAGGTAGATGGAGACGTGCCCGTCGCGCAGCGGGACGAAATCACGCACGGTTCCCGAAGCCGTGTCGCGTAGCCGCAAGGTCACGACGTGCGAGCTTACCTGGCCAATTGCCGCACGCCGCGACCGCTCGGGCCGCAATGCGTACGTCACTCGACGGGCACCACCAGCGCCGTCGCGATGGCAGCGAGGCCCTCACCGCGGCCGGTCAGCCCCAGACCGTCGGTCGTGGTCGCCGACACCGCTACCGGCGCCCCCACCAGACCGGACAGCACGGACTGCGCCTCGGGGCGACGCGGAGCGATTTTCGGTCCGTTGCCGATCACCTGGACGGCGGCGTTACCGACCCGATAGCCGTGCTGCGACAGCAGCTCGACGACGTGACGCAGCATGTCGGCGCCGGTGACGCCCTTCCAGCGGGGATCGTCGACCCCGAAGACGCCGCCAATATCGCCCAGCCCCGCAGCCGAGAGCAGGGCGTCGCACAGCGCATGCGCCCCCACGTCGCCGTCGGAATGACCGGCGCAGCCGTCGGCGCCGGGAAACAGCAGGCCCAGCAGCCAGCATGGCCGTCCAGGTTGAATCGGGTGCACGTCGGTGCCCACACCGATGCGCGGCAGCTCGTTCACTGCCGCACGATCGCTTGCGCCAGCAACAAATCCAGCCGGGTGGTGATCTTGAATGCCAGCGGGTCGCCCTCGACAACTTGCACCTGGCCGCCGACATGCTCGACGAGCGACGCGTCGTCAGTGAATTCGGCGCTGCTGGCGTGCTGATAAGCCCGTACCAGCAGCTCCATGGCGAACCCCTGCGGGGTTTGCACCGCGCGCAGTCCGGCCCGCTCAGGCGTGCCAAGCACCGTCCCGTTGGCATCCACGGCCTTGATGGTGTCAAAGACGGGCAGCGCGGGCACCACGGCATCGTTGCCGGCTCGCAACGCGTCCACAACCCGCACAATCAAATCCGGTGGGGTCAGCGCCCGCGCAGCGTCATGAACCAGCACGAACTCCGGCTCACCCGGCAGCGCCTGTAACGCCTGGGCCACCGATTCGGTGCGGTTGGCGCCCCCGGTCACGACGGTGGCTTTACCGCCGAGGACACGCTTTGCCTCGTCCGTGCGCCCCGCGGGAACCGCTACCACGACGGCGTCGACGACACCGGAACCCAGCAGGCCATCAACGGCGCGTTCGAGCAGGGTGCGCCCGTCGAGCTGACAAAACGCCTTGGGAACGCCGGCAGCCAGCCGCTCACCCGACCCCGCGGCCGGGACTATTGCGACGACTTGCAACTAGAAGGATCTTCAGGAAGCGGCGGCCAGGACCTCGTCCAAGATGGTCTCGGCCTTGGCGTCGTCGGTGCTCTCCGCGAGCGCCAACTCACCTACCAGAATCTGCCGAGCCTTGGCCAGCATGCGCTTCTCGCCGGCGGACAAGCCGCGTTCCTGGTCACGACGCCACAGGTCGCGCACCACCTCGGCCACCTTGTTGACGTCGCCGGAGGCGAGCTTTTCCAGGTTGGCCTTGTAGCGGCGGGACCAGTTGGTCGGCTCTTCGGTGTGCGGCGCGCGCAACACCTGGAAAACCTTGTCGAGGCCTTCTTGACCGACCACATCGCGGACGCCGACGTACTCGGCGTTCTCCGCGGGCACTCGAACAGTCAGGTCTCCCTGCGCAACTTTCAAGACGAGATACTCTTTTTGCTCCCCTTTGATGGTCCGGGTTTCGATCGCCTCGACTAACGCAGCACCGTGGTGTGGATAGACAACGGTGTCTCCGACCTTGAAAATCATCAGATTCGAGCCCCTTTCGTTACTCCATGCTAACACGGGCCCCCGACACGCGCGGAACAACGGTGCAGGTCAGGGGCACAACACCCGCAGATTAGGGGTTGACAGACGGGCCAAGACGTGCAAGGCGTCACAGCGTCGACGGCGTATCCGCGGTGTTGTTGCGCTGGTCTCGGGCCCGCCGGCTCCATGTCAGCAACGGTAGCCACCGTCCCGGCCGCCATCTCACTTGGGTGCCGTGGGCTACCGTCGGCGGCACCTCACCTACTACTGTGCATAGTTGGACGCTCGACCACCCCGACCAAAGGCCAATGCAGGAGGCATTGAGTGAACCGCTTGAAGATCTGCCTCCGCGCGCTGGCCCTCCTCGGCCTGGTTGCTTTGATCGCGCCGACGCTCAGCGGCTGCGGTGCCGGCCAGATTGCGCAGACCGCGAACCAGGAGCCCGCCGTCAACGGCAACAGGCTCACCATCGGCAACGGCGAACGGCGCGTCGAGCTACGCGATATCCGCATTCAAGCCTCGCAAACCGGTGACTTCATCGAGCGGGGTCGGACCGTGGACCTGGTGTTCGTCGCCATCAACCAGTCGCCCTACGCCCCCGACCGGCTGGTGGAGATCATCAGCGACATAGGCAAGGTCCAGATCACCAACGACGCTCGGCTGCAGCCCAGCGGGATGTTGTTCGTCGGGGCGCCCGAAGGCCAGCGGGTGGAGGCGCCGGGGCCCATTGGGAACAGCACCGCCGCCAAGGCCGTCGTCACCCTGGATGAGCCCATCACCAACGGCCTCACGTACAAGTTCACCTTCAAGTTCGAGGTGGCCGGCGAGGGCAGTGTGCTGGTGCCGATATCAGCCGGCCCGAAACCCCAGCGCGTCTGAACCCGCGGGTTGTCATACCAGCCCGATACGGTCAGCTGGTGGCAAACACGCGTACCCAATACCGCTGCTCCGAATGCCGTCACGTCACGGCCAAATGGGTTGGGCGCTGCCTGGAATGCGGAACCTGGGGCACGGTCGACGAGGTGGCCTTGTTCAGCGCTGTCCGCGGTGCACACCGGCGTAACGGAACCGGCGCGTCGCATGCCATTCCCATCAGTTCGGTGGACGCCGCACAGGTGCAACCGCGCCCCACCGGCGTAGACGAGTTAGACCGGGTGCTCGGCGGCGGTGTGGTGCCCGGGTCGGTGACGCTGCTGGCCGGCGAGCCAGGGGTGGGCAAGTCGACGCTGCTGCTCAAAGTTGCCCACCGGCAGGCCCAATCCGACCGGCGGGTGCTGTACGTCTCCGGCGAGGAGTCCGCCGCCCAGATCCGGCTGCGCGCGGACCGGATGGGCTGCATCGGCGACCAGCTTTATTTGGCCGCAGAAGCCGACCTGAACAGGGTGCTGGAGCACATTGCGACGGTCCGCCCAGCCCTGGTCATCGTGGACTCCGTGCAAACCATCTCGAGCACCGAGTCCGACGGCGTTACCGGCGGCGTCACGCAGGTGCGTGCGGTGACTGCCGGGCTGACCGCGTCCGCGAAGGGCAACGGCGTCGCGCTCATCCTGGTGGGCCACGTCACCAAGGACGGCGCCATCGCAGGGCCGCGCTCACTCGAGCACCTCGTCGACGTGGTGCTGCATTTCGAAGGTGACCGCAACAGCACACTGCGCATGGTCCGCGGCGTCAAGAACCGTTTCGGCGCATCCGACGAAGTCGGCTGTTTTCAATTGCACGACAACGGAATCGAGGATGTCACCGACCCGTCCAGCCTGTTCCTGGACCAACGGCCGGCCCCCGTCCCCGGCACCGCGATCACGGTGGCGCTGGACGGAAAACGACCACTGATCGGCGAAGTCCAAGCACTGCTGGCGACGCCGAACGGCGGCTCGCCCCGTCGGGCCGTCAGCGGGATCGACCACGCCAGGGCCGCGATGATCACCGCCGTGCTGGAGAAGCACGCCGGCCTCAAGCTCGCGACCAACGACATCTACCTGTCCACGGTGGGGGGCATGCGGCTGACCGACCCGTCGTCGGATCTTGCCGTGTTGATCGCGCTGTCTTCGGCGTACGTGAACCTGCCACTGCCCAGTACGGCGGTGATGATCGGCGAGGTGGGTTTGGCGGGCGACCTGCGTCGGGTGCACGGCATGGACCGGCGCCTCGCCGAAGCCGCCCGGCAGGGGTTCAACATTGCGCTGATCCCGCCCGGAAACCAGGCGCTGCCGCCGGGGATGCACGCCCTGCGTGCCCCCACCATCGTTGCTGCTCTGGAGCACATGGTCGACATCGCCGACCATCGCCGCGTCACCCCAGCGAAGCTGCTTCAGCTGGACAAGTCGCAGTAGCTCCACCTAATCGGCCGCGACATAGCAGAATGCACGCTGTGACGCGACCGACGCTGCGTGAGGTTGTCGCCCGCCTGGCACCTGGCACCGGGCTCCGGGACGGGCTGGAACGCATCCTGCGCGGACGCACCGGGGCACTGATCGTGCTCGGGCACGACGAGAACGTCGAGGCCATCTGCGACGGCGGCTTCTCGCTGGACGTCCGGTACGCGCCCACGCGGTTGCGCGAACTGGCGAAGATGGACGGCGCCGTCGTGCTGTCCACCGATTGCAGCCGCATCGTGCGGGCCAATGTTCAGCTGGTTCCGGATCCCTCGATACCGACCGACGAATCGGGAACCCGCCACCGCTCGGCGGAGCGGGCAGCGATCCAGACCGGTTACCCGGTGATCTCAGTCAGCCATTCGATGAACATCGTGACCGTCTACGTGGGCGGGGAACGCCACGTGCTGACGGACTCGGCAACCATCCTGTCGCGAGCGAACCAGGCCATCGCGACCCTGGAGCGGTACAAGACCCGACTCGACGAGGTCAGCAGGCAACTGTCCAGAGCCGAGATCGAGGACTTCGTCACCCTGCGCGACGTGATGACCGTGGTGCAACGCCTTGAGCTGGTCCGGCGCATCGGTCTGGTCATCGACTACGAAACCGTCGAGCTTGGCACCGACGGCCGGCAATTGCGACTGCAACTCGAGGAGCTGCTCGGGGGCAACGACACCGCCCGGGAACTAATTGTCCGCGATTACCACGCCAATCCCGAGCCACCGTCGGATCCGCAGATCGCCGCCACCCTGGCCGAGCTGGACAGTTTGTCCGATACCGAGCTGCTCGAGCTCACCGCGCTGGCGAAGGTCTTCGGGTATCCGACTACGGCCGAAGCCCAGGACTCGGCGCTGAGCCCGCGTGGCTACCGCGCGATGGCCGGCATCCCGAGGCTGCAGTTCGCCCACGTGGACCTGCTGGTCCGGGCGTTCGGAACGCTGCAGGGTCTGCTCGCGGCCAGCGCCAGCGACCTGCAATCGGTAGAGGGCATCGGCGCGATGTGGGCCCGCCACGTGCGTGAGGGTCTGTCCCAGCTGGCGGAATCGACCATCGTCGATCCGCTGGATTGACGTCGAAGCTATCCCGCGGGAGCGGGGGCTGGACCGGGCACCGGCGGCCCCTCCGGTTGTGGCGGGACCGGCTGCCCGGCCGGCGCGGGCCCGGGCGGTGCCGGAGGCTGATTCAAGATGAACGGAACGGGCAGCGATCGCAGGTTGCCCAGCTGAACGACCAGGTTGTAGGTACCTGGCCCGATCGCCGGGCGCGGCAGCGGGCAGTGCGGGGCCGAGCCCATCCCGGTCCACGTCACCGCGGTGGTCACTTGCTCGCCGGGGGTGAACGTCTTGATCAGCGTCTCGTTGGACGGCGCGCAGTCGAGGTTGGACCACAGCCGCTTGTTGTCCAGCGAGTACACGTACGCCGCAAGCACCGCGGCCCCAACGTCGCGTTTGCACGCGACCAGGCCGATGTTGGTGACGACCATGGTGAATTTCGGCTGGTCACCGATGAAGTACTGGGGGGCGTTGGTCAGGCCTTTGACCGCCAGCGTGGAATCGGGGCAGTCGTCGCCTTCCTTGAGCACCGGCGGCGGCTGTACCGCGGCGGTCGGCGTCGGGGACTCGGGGTTTTGCCCTTGGGGGGGCTGCCCTTGGGGCGGAGCCGCCGGCGGGCCGGCTTGCGGCGCGACGGACGGCGGCGCCTGCACCGCAGGCGACCCCGGGTGACTTTGCGCCGAGCCGGGTTTCTCGGCGGCGGCGGGTTTGGCCCCGGCGCTGTTGCTCACGAAGGCGATAATGGCCGCAACCGCGATCCCGACCACGACCACCACGATGCCCAGCGCCAGACCTCTGCGCCGCCAGTAAATCTCGGTGGGTAGCGGGCCACGCGGTTCCAGATCCAGCACATTCACACCGTAGGCCCAGGTCACGCATACTCGTTCGACCCGCCTCGGCGTGTCGCGAGGTTAGCTGAGGCCCGAAGAGAGCAAGCCGTGTTAGGGGGGGCGGGGTGCGACCGTAATCCAGTGCCGCGTCGAGATCTTCGCGGCCCGGCCGATGAACTCGGCGAGTTCAGCTCTGCGGCTCGTCTCCGATATCACCCACAGTGTGGACCAGCACCGCGCGCCCCTCGGCAAGGCGGTAGGTGACGCCCGCTATTGCCAGGGTGCCAGCCGCCACGCGCTCCGCGATGACTGTCGAACGCTCCATGAGCTGTGCGGCCGTCTCGCGTACATGCCGCGCCTCGAATTCGTCGACGCGGGTCAGCCCGTCTCGGCGGCCCAACAGAATCGTCGTGACAACCCGCTCTACCAGGTCCCGCACAAAACCGACTGGTATGTCACCGTCATCGAGCGCGCTCAGAGCGGCCTTGACGGCACCGCAGCTGTCATGGCCGAGAATCACAATCAGTGGTACGTCGAGGACAGCCACCGCGTACTCGAGGGATCCCAGGACAGCCGCATCGATGGCCTGACCGGCGGTGCGCACCACGAACATGTCGCCCAGGCCCTGGTCGAAGATCAGCTCGGCGGCCACACGGCTGTCAGCGCAGCCGAAGATCACCGCCGTCGGCTTCTGGCCGGCGGCCAGGCTGGCGCGATGGTCGACGCTCTGGCTCGGGTGCTGGGGCTTCCCGGCGACGAATCGCTCGTTACCCTCTTTGAGTGCTTTCCACGCGGTTACCGGATTGGTGTTGGGCATGGCCCACATTCTGCCGGAAACCGCGGTGACCGCCGTCGAACACATACCAGTCACCAATCTTGTCGACTGGTACCGCAGGTCCCGGCGTGATCTGCCGTGGCGCGATTCCGGCGTGAGCGCCTGGCAGATCCTGGTCAGTGAGTTCATGCTGCAGCAGACTCCGGTGTCGCGGGTGCTGCCGGTGTGGACGGATTGGGTGCGCCGTTGGCCCACAGCCTCGGCCACGGCCGCGGCAACGGCGGCCGATGTGCTGCGGGCCTGGGGGAAACTCGGCTATCCGAGGCGGGCCAAGCGTCTACACGAGTGCGCGACCGTGATCGCCCGCGATCACGACGACGTGGTTCCCGACGACGTCGAAACCCTACTGACCTTGCCCGGGGTGGGTAGCTACACCGCCCGGGCGATAGCGTGCTTCGCCTACCGACAACGGGTGCCGGTGGTGGACACCAACGTGCGCCGCGTGGTGGCTCGTGCCGTGCACGGCCGCGCCGACGCCGGGGCTGCGTCGACGGCGCGCGACCACGCCGACGTCTCGGCCCTGCTGCCGAATGACGCTGCAGCACCATTGTTTTCGGCGGCCTTGATGGAGTTGGGCGCTACCGTGTGCACCGCGCGGGCGCCCCGGTGCGGGTTGTGCCCGCTCGGTGATTGCGCGTGGCGGCGTGCCGGCTATCCACCCGCGGCCGGGCCGGCCCGACGTGTTCAGAGCTACGCGGGAACCGACCGCCAGGTCCGTGGGCGGCTGTTGGATGTGTTGCGGGCCAAGGACTCTCCGGTCAGTCGGGCCGAGCTTGACGTAGCGTGGCTGACCGATACCGCGCAACGCGACCGCGCGCTGTATTCACTGCTGGACGACGGACTGGTGACGCAGACCGCCGACGGGCGTTTCGCGCTGGCGGGCGAGGAGAGTTAGCCTGCGAGCAGACGCAAAATCCCCAATTCCGTTCCCGAATCGGGGATTTTGCGTCTGCTCGGCATCACAGCGTCGCCTCGAAAAAGGACTCGACCGCCTTCCGGTAAACCTGCGGCGCCTCGTCGTGCAGCAGATGGCCGACTTCCGGCACACGCAGATATGTTGTCGGGCAGTCGCTTTGGCTCATCGCAGCCATTTGACCGGGCGGGGTGACGGAATTACCGGCCTCGAGCAGCAGCGCGGGCGCCCGCACGGCACGCCACTGCTCCCAGTAGTCGCGGGTACCCCATTCGGCGGCGATCTCGATCCACCGCGAGGTGTGACCGTGCAGGCGCCAACCAGTGGCCGTGCGGTCGAAGGCTTCCAGAAAGTATCGCCCCGCGATGTCGCCGAATTCAGCGAATACTTGCTCCGCAGAATGGAATTCGACGGGAAGAGCATGCAACCACGGCTCCCAGGGGCCGGTGGTGCGGCCGCGGAAGTCCGGCGCCATGTCCTCCACTACGAGTGACGACACCAGTTCGGGCCGATCGGCAGCCAGACACCACGAGTGCAGCGCCCCCATCGAATGCCCGACCAGCCTGGCCGCCGCCCCCAGCGAGGCCACCGCATCGCCCAGATCGGCCACGAAGCGTTCGGTGCTGATCGGATGGGAATCGCACACGTCCCGGCCCCGATGCCACAGCGCGTCGTAGGTGTACACGCTGCCCAATCGGGCTAGCCACGGGATCTGACGCGACCAGGTCGTGCCCCGGCCCATCAGGCCGTGCACCAGCACCAATGGCTCGCCCTGTCCGCCGCGGAAGGTCAATAGGTCGCTGGGCATACCACAATCTTGCGTGACCAGATCTTGAGCGGGCCCGGCGGCACGGTAGCCTAACGACATGCCGCCAGTGGTGAAGATCAACGCTATAGAAGTACCTGCCGACGCTGGCCCCGAATTGGAGAAGCGATTCGCGCACCGGGCGCATGCGGTCGAGAACTCTCCCGGCTTCCTCGGCTTTCAGCTGTTGCGCCCAGTCAAAGGTGAGAACCGCTATTTCGTGGTGACGCACTGGGAGTCCGATGAAGCATTCCAGGCGTGGGCTACCGGCCCCGCCATCGAGGCCCATGCCGGCCACCGCGCCAATCCGGTGGCAACGGGCGCGTCATTGCTGGAATTCGAGGTTGTGCTTGACGTTGCCGGATCAGGTCAGGCGAAGTAGCCGACGCGCGGTACGACGCCGAGCAGTAGCGCTGAGCGCCGCCGCGCTATTAGTAGTCACCCTGGCGCCCGGCTGTGCGCCCTCGCCTGCCCCAGAGGCGAACGCGGCCAACGCGGGGCGACAGATCGACACCAGGACTCCAGTCGGCCTACGGGCCCAGCAAACCCTGGACATGCTCAACTCGGACTGGCCCATCGGCCCCGTCGGGGTTGGCACTCTTGCCGCCAAAGACGAAGTGGACATGGTTCGGACCGCCATGGAGGGGCTGTGGTGGGACCGTCCGTTCGCTCTCGCGGGCGTTGACATCGGCGCCAGCGTCGCCACCTTGCACCTGGTCTCCTCGTACGGGGCACGCCAGGACATCCGGATTCACACCGACGACGACAGGTGGGTCGACGGATTCACCGTCGAGACGCAGCCACCCTCGATCAAGTCATGGTCCGACATCGACGCCGTGCTGAGCAGGACCGGCGCACGGTACTCGTACCAAGTCGCCAGGGTCAACGATGGCGAGTGCGAGCGGGTAGCCGGCACCAACACCGGTGAATCACTGCCGCTGGCATCGATTTTCAAGTTGTACGTGCTGCATGCGCTGGCGGACGCGGTCAAGAACGGGACGGTGTCCTGGGATGATCAGCTGACCGTCACCGACAAGAGCAAGGCCGTGGGCTCCTCGGGTCTGGAACTGGCTCCGGGAGCACATGTTTCGGTTCGCACGGCCGCCGAGAAGATGATCGCCACCAGTGACAACATGGCCACCGACCTGCTGATCGAAAGGCTGGGCACCCGAGCCATCGAGCGTGCCCTGGTGACCGCCGGCCACCATGACCCCGCCAGCATGACGCCTTTCCCCACGATGTATGAGCTGTTCTCCGTCGGCTGGGGGCAACCGGATCTGCGCGGCCAATGGAAGCAGGCGTCGTCGCCGCAAGTTCGTGCCCAGCTGCTGCAACAGGCGAATTCGACGCCGTACCAACCTGATCCGACGCGCGCACATTCCCCGGCATCGATCTACAACGCGGAATGGTACGGCAGCGCCGAGGACATCTGCCGGATCCATACCACGCTGCAGGCCGACGCGGTGGGCCCAGCAGCGCCGGTTCGCAAGATCCTGGCCGCCGTGTCGGGTATCCAGCTGGATCGCAATGATTGGCCGTATATCGGCGCAAAAGCCGGCGGCCTGCCGGGCGATCTGACGTTCAGCTGGTATGCCGTCGACAAGACGCAGCAGCCGTGGGTGGTGAGCTTTCAACTGAACTGGCCGCGTGACCACGGACCGACAGTCACCGGATGGATGTTGCAGGTGGCCAAACAAGCATTCGCACTGGTGACTCCGCCGTAGGGTGGCCACAGATGTTATTGCGCAGACTCGGCCACCGCGGTACGGGCGCAATCCAGCGCGGCCCGGAAGGTATCCAGACACATCTGCGTTAATTCGGCTCGGGAGATCGTCTGCGACGCAACCCATTCCACACAGATGGCGCGGACGAAGACCAGCCACCCATGAACGGCGACGGCAGCGATCTCGCGTGCGTGCCCATGCAGACCAGTCGCATCGAGGATGCGCTGGGCCACCATCGCCAGCTCTTCGGCGATGATCGCCTGGATCACCGGATCCCCGGCGAGGGCACCGCGGTTCACCGTGAGCGCGTCGCGGGGATTGTCCACGAAGTACTGGATATGCGTGTCAAGCGCGGTGCGGAGTTGCTCGTCAGCAGAGCGGTCGCCGGCGGGTGCGGAACTGGCCAGTAGCTGATCGCTGGCGCGGCGAAAGATTGCCGTGTAGAAGTCGCGCTTGGTCGGAAAATAGCGATACAACAGCCTGCGAGTCACGCCCGCGCGGTCGGCGACGTCGTCCATCAGCACACTCTCGTACGGCTTTTCGGCAAACAGTGCGGCACCAATGTCCAGCAGCTGCTCCCGGCGCCGCTCGGGGCTGAGCCGTTGCCGAGTCATCCCTGCAGCTTACTTCACATGTATGAATTAGGAGTGGTAAGGTTTAGTGCACATGCGTGAACTAATGAAAGGACTTGCGATGGCCACTATCACTCGGCCGACGGTTCCGGGCTATGTGAATTGGGTCTTCAAACGGCTGCTGCGCTCCCCGCTGCATCGATTCGTCAGTCAGAACACGATGCTGCTGGCCTTCGCCGGCCGCAAAACCGGCAACCACTACGTTGCCGTGGTTCGCTACATTCGCCGCGACGACCTGGTCATTTGCTACACGGACAGTAAATGGTGGATCAACTTGCGCGGTGGTGCACCCGTCCAGATGCTGATCGCCGGTCGGAAAGTTAGAGGTATCGCGACGCCGGTCGAGGATCGCGCAACGGTGGCTGCGAGCTTGTGGGAGTTCCTGCAGACGACGCCCGGGGATGCAAAGTATTACGGAGTGCGCCGCAGCGCCGACGGCCGGCCTTGCGGCGACGATATCCGCAGAGCGGCCCAGTACACCGCGATGATCGAAATTCGGGTCCAGCCGTAGACGACGCCACACCAGTCCCTCAAGGCCCGACCACTAATTCTGCAGGTTGCTACCACCCGCGATATCGAACCGCCAGCCGCCACGCAAATCCTCACGCCAACCGCAGCGTCCAGCGCTGGTCGCGGAAGTGCAGGACGGAACGGCCGCCCGGTGCAATGTCAATGCGCCAGAACGACTTCGGCGCAGCGTCAAGCGCGACCAGGATCGCCGCCCGGATCACCGCTGGATGTGTGACCGCGACCGTCGGTAATGCATTGCCGGTCAACGACTTCAGCCATCCGGCGACCCGGTCGACCAGGCCGACGATCGACTCGCCGCCGTGCGGCGCCTCAGCCGGATCCGTCAACCACGTCCGCAGGTCGTGGGGCGCAACACTGCCCAGCGTTTCTCCACGCCAGCTCCCACAATCCAGGTCGGCCAGGCGCTGCTCGGTGACGGCTTGCAGACCCAACAGCTCCGCGGTTTGCCGGGCACGCCGCTCAGGTCCCGTCAGTTGGCATGCGTCCCTGGTGATTTCGAGACGTCCGACCTGACGACGTCCGATGTCATTGAGCGGCTCGTCGGCGGGGAAGCGGCCGGCCGCCATCGCCTCGGTCATCCCGTGCGAAACCAAGGTCAGCCGGAGAACCTCGGTCACGCCGCGATACTCGGGGTCCGTTCCGCTCGGCCATCCAGCAACCGGCCGGCGAGCGTCGCGAAAACCAGACCGATGCAGGCCCACAGCACGAGTTGGGTGGCCAGCGCCACCAAGCGGAACTCGTGGAGGACGTCAGCGGGGAAACCGGGATAGATGATCGCACCCGAAGCGTTGCGCAGCGGCTCGGGCGTCTCGTCCACCGTCGGCAACAACACCAGCACGACAGTGATCACCAGGAGGTAAAAACCCGCAGCGATCAGCCCGGCATTCCACAGACCGCCGAACAGGGCGGCGAGCCGCCGGGCCAGCCACACCGCAACGACCGCGAGCACCACAGATGTCAGCACAGCCGCCAGATACCACCCGGTGCGTGCTCCGACGGTATCCGACTGGCCCACCGCCGGCGGGTTGGGCGGGTACTTCACAAACGGCACCAGGTAGACGGTGACAAATGCCGCTGCCGCCAGCCACAATGAAAACACCCGTGGCCCAACGTCTCTCGCAGGATCCCCGGCGCGCCCGTAGACCAGGCAGAACGCCACCGCGAACAGCGCGCCCATGGCTATACCGAAAGCCAGCACTCCGAAGCCCAATCCAGCATTAGATTGCACACCGCGGCTGAACAATTCCGCACCGTGCTCGTGCACGCCGGTAGCATTCTCGGCATCGATTCGACCGTGCTCGAATTCGATGGCACGACCAATCACGGGCTCGGCGCACAGACGTGCGAATACAAAAGCCAGTATCGCTCCGACCGCACCCGCCAGCAGACCGCGGACGATCAGACGCTTCTCCACGTTCGGGGCGCCTTCTCTTGAAATCTGGCTCAGTGGCAGGGGAATCCGAGCAGATGCCGTGCGTCGTGCATAAATTCGTGCACGTGCGAGTCACCACCGAATACTGACACCGCACCCTGGTCGATGCCGACGAAATACAGCGCCAACAGCGCCAGGACGACGGTGGCCGCCAACCACAGCGCAGCGCTCGTCGCCGACAAATCCACCGCTGCGATCCTGCTGACCGCTGTCTCGCTCTTGGCCACTGGTGACTCCTTCTGGGATGTCGCGTCCCGCTTAGGCGTTGGTGACGAGCTTCGGGTCTGACTTTGGACAGTGGCGCGACCGTTCTGGAGTTTCACCAGATTCCGCTGCCCGTCTACAACATCCGACAGTCTAAACCGCCGGAGATGACAGCCGACAAGTGTCCCGGGCGTTCACTCTGCGGCTACGGCGCAGAAATGCGAGTGGGCATCGCCCTCAGCGCAGTATCAACGCCCTGATCGCACGCTACTTGCTGTGCGCTCCGGCCTTCGCCAGATCCGGCTCGGCCGGCGGCTTGCGGGTTCCGGTGAAGGTGAACACCGCATCTTCACCGGGGCTTTCGCCGTCCCAGTTGTCCACGTCGACCGTGACGATCTGGCCCGGTCCGACCTCCTCGAAGAGGATCTTCTCGGACAATTGGTCCTCGATCTCGCGCTGAATGGTGCGCCGCAGCGGACGCGCACCCAGCACCGGATCGAAGCCGCGCTTGGCCAGCAACGACTTGGCCTTGTCGGTCAGCTCCAGCGCCATGTCCTTGCTCTTGAGCTGGTTGGCAACTCGGCTGATCATCAGGTCGACCATCCGGATGATCTCGTCGCGAGTCAGCTGGTGGAAGACGATGATGTCGTCGATGCGGTTGAGGAACTCCGGCCGGAAGTGCTTCTTGAGCTCGTCGTTGACCTTCTGCTTCATCCGCTCGTAGTCGTTCACACCGCCACCCTGGGAGAAGCCCAGACCGACCGGTTTGGAGATGTCGGAGGTCCCGAGGTTGGACGTGAAGATCAGCACCGTGTTCTTGAAGTCCACCGTGCGGCCCTGCCCGTCGGTGAGCCGACCGTCCTCCAAGACCTGCAACAGGCTGTTGTAGATCTCCTGGTGTGCTTTTTCGATCTCGTCGAACAGCACCACGGAAAACGGCTTGCGCCGCACCTTCTCGGTGAGCTGGCCGCCCTCCTCATAGCCGACATATCCGGGTGGAGCACCGAACAGCCGCGACGCGGTGAACCGGTCGTGGAACTCGCCCATGTCGATCTGGATCAGCGCGTCGTCGTCGCCGAACAAGAAGTTCGCCAACGCCTTGGACAGCTCGGTCTTACCCACACCGGATGGGCCGGCGAAGATGAACGAACCCGACGGCCGCTTGGGGTCTTTCAGACCCGCGCGGGTGCGGCGGATCGCCTTGGACACCGCCTTGACGGCGTCCTCCTGACCGATGATCCGCTTGTGCAGCTCGTCCTCCATGCGCAGCAGACGCGTCGTCTCGGCCTCGGTGAGCTTGAACACCGGGATGCCGGTCCAGTTGCCCAGCACCTCGGCGATCTGCTCGTCGTCGACCTCGGCGACCACGTCGAGATCGCCTGACCGCCACTGCTTTTCGCGCTCGGCCCGCTGGGCGACCAGTTGCTTCTCGCGGTCGCGCAGGCTGGCGGCCTTCTCGAAGTCCTGCGCGTCGATCGCGGACTCCTTCTCGCGGCGGGCCTCGGCGATCTTCTCGTCGAACTCACGCAGGTCCGGCGGAGCCGTCATCCGGCGGATCCGCATCCGGGCACCCGCCTCGTCGATCAGGTCGATCGCCTTGTCCGGCAGGAACCGGTCGTTGATGTAGCGGTCCGCCAGGCTGGCGGCTGCGGTGATCGCCGAGTCGGTGATGGACACCCGGTGGTGTGCCTCGTAGCGGTCCCGCAGGCCCTTGAGGATCTCGATGGTGTGCTCCACCGTGGGCTCGCCCACCTGCACCGGCTGGAAGCGGCGTTCCAGCGCGGCGTCTTTCTCGATGTACTTGCGGTACTCGTCGAGTGTGGTGGCGCCGATGGTCTGCAGTTCGCCGCGGGCCAGCTTAGGCTTGAGGATGCTGGCCGCGTCGATCGCACCCTCGGCGGCGCCTGCCCCGACCAGCGTGTGCAGCTCGTCGATGAACAGGATGATGTCGCCGCGGGTGTTGATCTCCTTGAGCACCTTCTTCAGGCGTTCCTCGAAGTCACCGCGGTAGCGGCTGCCCGCCACCAGCGAGCCCAGGTCCAGCGTGTAGAGCTGCTTGTCTTTCAGCGTCTCGGGAACCTCGCCGTGCACGATGGCCTGCGCGAGTCCTTCGACGACGGCGGTCTTTCCGACGCCGGGCTCACCGATGAGCACCGGGTTGTTCTTGGTGCGCCGGGAGAGAACCTGCATCACCCGCTCGATTTCCTTCTCACGGCCGATGACCGGGTCCAGCTTGCCCTCCATCGCAGCAGCCGTGAGGTTGCGGCCGAACTGGTCGAGCACCAGCGACGTGGACGGACTGCCGGACTCGCCGCCCCGGCCTCCGGTGCCCGCTTCCGCGGCTTCCTTGCCCTGGTAGCCGGACAGCAACTGAATCACCTGCTGGCGCACCCGGGTCAGCTCGGCGCCCAGCTTCACCAGAACCTGGGCGGCCACACCCTCGCCCTCCCGGATGAGGCCCAGCAGGATGTGCTCGGTGCCGATGTAGTTGTGGCCGAGCTGCAGCGCCTCGCGCAGACTCAGCTCGAGAACCTTCTTGGCGCGCGGGGTGAAGGGAATGTGTCCTGAGGGCGCCTGCTGGCCCTGGCCGATGATCTCCTCGACTTGGCTGCGAACGCCTTCCAGCGAGATCCCCAGGGACTCCAGCGACTTGGCGGCGACGCCCTCACCTTCGTGGATCAGACCCAACAAGATGTGCTCGGTGCCGATGTAGTTGTGGTTGAGCATCCGGGCCTCTTCTTGCGCCAGGACGACGACCCTGCGGGCACGGTCGGTAAATCGTTCGAACATCGGTGGTTACCTGCTCTCCCTCACCATCGGTACAACCTCTATTACGGCCCCTTAGTGGCCCCTTCCGTCCCTCGGGCCGGAATTCGCGTACCTGCCGTCCACTGTAATGGTCGGCCTGCCAGGGTTCCTAACCTTGACGGCTCTGCAGAACTGAAGACGAACCCCCAAGAAGACATGCCGTACCTCCAGGAACGAGGAAAACCCCCAATTCGTTTCCCAAGTCGCCGACGAACGGTTCGCCGCCAGCGAAAGTGCCAAATGACTGACGCCCGGGCCACACGGCCCGGGCGTCGGTCTACAAGTCGTCAGGTAGCCGCGTGGAAGGCGTCGATGACGTCGGCCGGGATACGGCCGCGGGTCGACACGTTGTGGCCATTGCGACGGGCCCATTCCCGGATCGCCGCGCTCTGCTCGCGGTCGATCGCCCCACGCCCCCTAGTCGAGCCCGAACGTCCGCGCCGCCGTCCGCCGACTCGGCGGCCGGCCGCCACCCATTGCTTCAGGTCGTTGCGCAGTTTCGCCGCATTCTTGGAAGAAAGATCAATCTCATACGTCACCCCGTCAAGTCCGAATTCGACCGTTTCATCGGCGGCGCCCGCACCATCGAAATCATCGACCAAGGTGACGGTCACTTTTTTCGCCATTGGCTTACCCTCGCGTTTCTTCCTGTGCAGTTACTGTGCAGTTCGGATTGACTCCCCGTCACCAATCTGCCATACGAGTGCAGAATACTCAATCCGAGCACAAGACGCATAGTTCAGTTGGAGTGTGGCCGCACAATCGGGAACAAAACTGTGTCTCGAATTGACAGGCCGGTCAAAGACATCAACAACCGATCGATACCCATTCCGGTTCCCGTGCACGGCGGCATCGCGTACTCCAGCGCGGCAAGAAAATCTTCGTCAAGCGCCATCGCCTCGTCGTCACCCGCGGCCGCGGCGCGAGCTTGTTCGACGAATCTCTCGCGCTGTACAACCGGATCGGTCAATTCCGAGTAGCCAGTAGCCAGTTCGACGCCGCGCAAGTACAGATCCCACTTCTCGGTCACCCCTGCGACACTGCGATGCTGTCGGGTCAATGGCGTTGTCTCTACAGGAAAGTCCTTGACAAAGGTGGGGGCCGTGAGGGTCTTGCCCACCGAATGCTCCCATAGTTCCTCGACGAGTTTGCCGTGTCCGTAGCCCCGGTTCTGCGGGATCTCGACACCAAGCCGATCGGCTATCGCGCACAGCCGATCGACGGTGGTCTGCGGTGTGATCTCTTCGCCAAGTGCGGCCGACAGTGACGGATACATTTGTATCGACGCCCATTCTCCGTCTATGTCGTAGACACTCCCATCCGGCAGTGGGAGTTGTCTGGTACCGATCGCTTCGTCGGCTACCTCTTGAATAAGCTCGCGCGTGACGACTGCCGAATCGTCATAGGTTCCATAGCTCTGGTACGTCTCGAGCATGGAAAATTCTGGTGAATGCGTGGAATCGGCACCTTCGTTTCGGAACACGCGATTAAGTTCGAAGACCTTGTCGAAACCACCGACGACGCAGCGCTTGAGGAACAGTTCCGGTGCGATCCTCAGGTAGAGATCGATGTCCAGCGCATTGGAATGCGTGATGAACGGGCGAGCCGCCGCGCCGCCGGCCAGCGTCTGCAACATAGGCGTCTCGACTTCCAGGAAGCCGCGCCGTTCCAGCGCATTTCTAATGGCACGGACAACCGCGATGCGCTGCCGGGCCACCGTGCGCGCCTGCGGTCGCACGATGAGGTCGACGTAGCGCTGCCGAACGCGTGACTCTTCGCTCAACTCCTTGTGCGCGACGGGCAGCGGGCGCAATGACTTGGACGCCATCTGCCAGGAGTCGGCCAACACGGACAGTTCGCCGCGTCGTGAGCTGATCACATTGCCGTGGACGTAGACGATGTCGCCCAGATCGACATCGGCCTTCCAGTCGTCGAGGGCTTTCTGACCGACCTTGTCCAGGCTGATCATCACCTGCAGCTGGGTGCCGTCGCCGTCCTGAAGTGTCGCAAAACACAATTTTCCGGAATTGCGGGCAAACATGACCCGGCCAGCGACTCCGACTATGTCGTCAGTCGCCGTGTCGCTCGGCAAATCGGGGTAGGCGGCGCGAATCTCAGCCAGGGTATGGGTGCGTCCCACCTGGACGGGGTAAGGCTCACGCCCTTCCGCCAACAGTTGAGCGCGCTTGTCCCGACGGATTCGCAGCTGCTCGGGCAGGTCGGGTTCGGCTGAGCTCACGACGTGCCAGCTTAAATCAACTCGTCCGGGCGGGTCAGCCAGCCTGCGGCGACGGCAAGCCGCTCAGCGGGCCGTCTTCAATCGGCCGCGCTGGGCGTCCCTGTTGCGTTCGAAGACCAGCTGCAGCCCACGCAGGGTGAGGTGCTGGTCGTAGTGGTCGACGGTGTGCAACTCCGGTAGCAGCAACGGTGCGGTGTGCCCGGTCGCCACCACCGCGACCTTGTCACCCAGGTCGGGGGAGAAGCCCTCCACGTCCTCGCGGATACGCCCGACCAGGCCGTCGACCAGACCGGCGAAGCCGAACACCGCACCCGCCTGCATGCATTCGACGGTGTTCTTGCCGACCACCGAACGGGGTCGGGCCAGTTCGACCCGGCGCAGCGCGGCGGATCGGGCCGCCGCGGCGTCCGACGACACCTGGACCCCGGGCGCGATGGCGCCGCCCAGGAACTCGCCTTTGGCGGACACCACATCCACGCAGATCGACGATCCGAAGTCGACGACGATGGCGGCGCTGTTGAACCGGTGGAATGCGGCAAGGCAGTTCACGATCCGGTCGGCGCCCACTTCCTTCGGGTTGTCGACCAGCAGGGGAATCCCGGTGCGCACACCCGGCTCGATCAGCACGTGCGGCACCGACGGCCAGTACTGGTCGAGCATCACCCGCACCTCATGCAGCACCGAGGGCACCGTCGACAACGCGGCCGCACCGGTGAGCCGCTCGGAGTCGTCGCCGATCAGCCCGTCGATGGTCAGCGCCAGCTCGTCGGCGGTCACTTCGGACTCAGTGCGAATCCGCCACTGCTGCAAGACTTTTGCGTGCTCTTTGGTCCCACTCAGCAGGCCGACGACGGTGTGCGTGTTGCGGACGTCGATCGCCAGCAGCACGACTACCGCGCACCGATCCGCGGGTTCAACAGCTCCGCAGCGTCAGCAGGCACGAAAGCGGGGTCGTGGCCCAGGTCGATCTGCCTGTTCTGGGCATCGACGAACACGATCCGCGGCCGGTAGGCCCGCGCCTCGGCATCCTCCATGGTCCCGTATGCGATCAGGATCACCAGATCCCCCGGATGAACGAGATGTGCTGCCGCACCGTTGATTCCGATCACGCCGCTACCCCGCTCACCGGTAATCGCATACGTGACCAGCCGAGCGCCGTTGTCGATGTCGACGATGGTCACCTGTTCACCCTCGAGCAGGTCCGCGGCGTCCATCAAGTCGGCGTCGATGGTGACCGATCCCACGTAGTGCAGGTCGGCTTGGGTCACCGTGGCGCGGTGGATCTTGGACTTCAGCATTGTTCGTAACATCAGTTCCTCCAAGGTGATTCGTCATATTGGCGCTGGGCGTCCAGCCCGTCGGTACCGGCGACAGCGCCAATGTGGATATCGATGTTGTCGAGCAGCCTGGTGCTGCCAAGCCGGGCGGCGACCAGCAGCCGGCCCACGCCGCTGACCGGCGGCGGCCCGAGTTCGGGATTGCGCAATTGCAAATAGTCGACGGTGAGGCCGGGCACGGCGTCCAGCACCGCGCGCGCCGCCTCCAGTGCGGCCTGCCCACCGGCCGCCGCGGCATGTGCCCCTGCGGTCAATGCCGCCGACAGGGCACCGGCGACTTGGCGCTGGGCAGAGTCGAGGTAGCGGTTGCGTGACGACATGGCCAGCCCGTCGCCTTCCCGGACCGTCGGCACCCCAACGACCTGCACGTCGAGGTTGAGGTCGGCGACCATCTGCCGAATCAGCACCAGCTGCTGGTAGTCCTTTTCACCGAAGAACACCCGGTCGGGACGCACGATTTGCAGCAGCTTGAGCACCACGGTCAGCACGCCGGTGAAATGCGTTGGGCGCGACCGCCCCTCGAGCTCGGCGGCCAGTGGCCCGGGTTGCACGGTGGTGCGCAGACCGTCGGGATACATCGCGCCGGCCGTCGGCGCGAACACTATCTCGACGCCTTCGCCGCGTAGCAATGCCAGGTCGTCGTCGAGGGTGCGGGGGTACGCGTCGAGGTCTTCGCCGGCCCCGAATTGCAGCGGGTTGACGAAGATCGACACCACGACCACCGACCCCGGTACCCGTTTGGCCGCGCGAACGAGGGACAGGTGCCCGTCGTGCAATGCACCCATGGTGGGCACCAGCATGATTCGGCGACCGGTATGCCGCAGCGCGCGGCTGACGTCGGTGACGTCGCGGGGTGTGGAGTAGACGTTGAGCTCGCGGGGTTTGAAGGCCGGCGGCCGGATTGCCTTGGTCATGCCGTCAGCACCTCGACCACGTCGCCGGCTGCGTGGGCGCGTAGCGCGGTCCGCAGAGCGTTGACTCGATACGCCTCGGTCAGTTCGGGGTCGACCCGCTCCAGCGCGGCCAGATGGCCGGCGACGGCGGCGGCATCACCGCGGGCCACCGGGCCGGTCAGGGCGGCCTGGCCGCGCTGCAGGGTGTTCTCCAGCGCTGCCCGGGCCAGCGGCCCGACGATTCGTTCGGCGAGGCCACCGGGCTGGTCGTCGACACTTTGTTGGCCCAGCAACTCGCTGCCGCGCAGGGCCGCGCGCAATGCCTCGAGCGCATCGGCCAACACCGTCACCACGTGGTTGCTGGCGTGGGCCAGCGCGGCGTGATAGAGGACACGGGCCTGTTCCCGGACGCAGAACGGCTCGCCGCCCATCTCCAGCACCAACGACTGGGCGATCGCATGTCCCACGTCGTCGGCCGCGGTGATCCCAAAGCAGGTGTCCGGCAACCGGCTGATGTCCTCGTCGGAGCCGGTGAAGGTCATCGCGGGATGGATGGCGAGCGGGATGCAGTCCGGTGTCAGCGGCTCGAGGATCGCGATCCCGTTGACGCCGGAAGTGTGCGCGACGATCGTCCCCGGCCGAACGGCCGACGTGGCGGCCAAGCCGGATACCAGGCCGGCGAGCTCGCTGTCCGGCACCGCCAGCAGCAGCAGCTCGGCGTTGGCCGCGACCTCGGGCGGCGGCAGCACGGGGGTGTCGGGGAGCCGACGCTGCGCCCGCACGCGCGACGCGTGGGAGATGGCGCTGCACGCAACGACGACGTGGTCGGCGCGTTCCAGCGCGACACCCAGCGCGCTGCCCACCCGGCCGGCCGAGATGATTCCCACCTTGAGCCTGGCCGGGCGCAATCCGTCGAACTGCACCATCGCAGCGACCTCGCAAAATGTCCTGGTTACGTTCCAGTCCCCTATTCGAAAGCGAGCCAGGGGTACCGGACGGTCAGGAAAGACTGTAGTCGAAAACTGGCGCCGGACCCAGTTCAGCCGTCACGGCGGCGCCGTCGACCACCACCCGACGGCTCGACCTGCAGCCGTGCCAGCAGTTCGGCGACCGACTGTCCACCGCTCGGCGGGGCTGCTTCGTCGTCCTGCGCCAGCGGGTCGGCGCCGCGGTGCCGAGGGGACGGCTCGGCAGGCGGCGGTGGGGCCAGCCGCGGCGGCGGGGCTGGGGCGGCAGGTGGCGGGGTGGCAGCGGTCGGTGGGGACCCGGGCTCGCTCATGGCCGGGCGGCCCGTGGCTCCGGCACCGGTAACACCCCCGAAGTCGCGGTTTTCGGCGGCATGCCGCGAACGCGCCCGACGACCGGATTCGCCGCGGGCTTGGGTCGGGTCGGCTTGCAGGGGTGCGCCGGCGGAAAACTCCTCAGCGGTGGAATGCCGGGCGCGGCGGCCCGATGGCGCGGCAGGTGGCGCAGCGGCAGCGTCGACGCCCGCCCAGTTGCTGCCAGGTGCGCCCGATGGCAGCCATTGCCCGCCGGCGGGAGCCGGCTGCCAATCTTGCCGTGGCGCTTGCGGGTACGGTTCCGGCTGCGGCGGCGGTGGCTGGGGCGGTTGCCGGGGCGGGACGCGCGGCTCTGGCGGTGGTGGCGTGGCCTCGTAGTGCGGCCTGGCATCGCGCGGCGGGGTCGTCGGCCGGGGCGCCACCAAGGGCTCCTCGGGCACGTCGATGATCGACGCTTCGTCGGGACGGGCGGCGCTGTCCTCACGGTTGTCCCGGCGCACCGACGCGACGCGATCGCTGGTGACCCAGTCGACGGGTGCCGCCTTGCCGTTGCGACCCCAGTCGCCGTAGGCCTCGGCAGCGTCCGCCTCACCTGGCTGTGGATTCTCCAGCGCCCGCCGCTGCTGGAGGTCCGTGTCGAACAGGATCTCCAAGCTGGTCCGCAACGCGGCCAGCTCGGCCCGCAGCGCCGCCACGTCATCGGCGGCCTGGGCACGCAGCTCGCTGGCCAGTTCGCGGCGCAGCTGCGACTCCACGGTCAATTCGTATTCGCGGCGCGCCGATATCTCCCGATCCAGTTGCAGGTCGTAGACCAACTTCAGGTCACGCACTCGGGACTGGTCGGCGTCGGCTTGTCGGCGGTAGAGCACCGACACGAACGCGCCGGCGATGGCGGCCCACAGCGCCAGGATCACAGCGAGCTTGAGAAGTTCCACGCGGTTGGTGAAAACCAGTGCGGAACTGGCTCCCATCACGAGAACCAGCAACACCGTCAAGAGCACCCACCCCGGCCTGCGACCGCCGCGCCGACTACGGGCGCCGCGGGACAGAACGGTCATGGCCGTACTGTACCTGGGCGAGGTCAGACCGCGTGTCGCGCGAGTCCGGCGATTCGTTGGCCGGCGTTCGCAAAAGCTGCAACTTCGGGCCGAAAAGGCGGCTTTTGCGTCTCGCGGCCGCGCTCCCGGCTAGGTTTCGGCGCCATCTGGGTGCTGGCTCGGATCCTGCGGCGATTTGCAGCAATGCTGCAGCCACAGGGCGGCGACCACCAACGCCAGCGCGCTCACTGCGGCCACGACGGCGCCCGGGGTGTCCTCGGCCGCGGCCCGCAGCCATGACCGTCGCGGTAGCAGATACACCAGCACCGCGACCCACCACCCCAACACCAGCGCACCCACCCAGGCCGATGCCTTGGCGACCACCACGCTGCGCGCCACGGATAGCGGATGCAGCCAACCGGGACCGTCGCCGATCTCGCCGTTGCTGATCTTGGTTCGCACGTAGCGGGCCCACAATGCCTCGGCCGCGGCCACCGCCAGCAGCGACGACCCCGTCCACACCGTGATCGGCGGAAACCACCGGTACAGCAGCAGCACCAACAGGTAACCCAGGATCGCAGCACCGATTACCGCTGCCGTCAGGTCGCGTCTCCTGGTCGGTCCCATCAGTGCAGCGCCAGTCCGGTCAACCGAACGCCCTCCCGGTCGGCCGGCGCCAAGTCGGCCAGCAAGCGGGCGACGGGCGTCGGTCCCGCGGCCACGGTCAGCTGTGCGCCGGGGTCGACGTCCAGCCACGGGATCATCACGAAGGCGCGCAGGTGGGCCAGCGGGTGCGGCAACGTCAGGTTGTTCTCGCGGGAAAGCACTTCAACGGGCCCATCCGGGCCAGTCCGATAGCAGGCGATCAGGTCCACATCCAGGGTGCGGGGGCCCCAGCGTTCGCCACGGACCCGGCCCGCCGCCTGCTCCAAGTCCTGGGCCCGGCGTAACCAGCTCTGCCCGTCGCAGGTCGGATCGTCGGCGATCAGCACCGCGTTGAGGAACGCGGCCTGGTCCACGCGCCCCCACGGCGCCGTCTCATAAACCGGCGAGACGGCTTGCACGGACTCGCCGAGCGCGTCCACGACCGACTGCAGCCTGGCCAGCCGGTCGCCCAGGTTGGAACCGATGGACAGCACCACGGAGGTCATATGCGCCGCTCCTCCTCATCGCTTCGTCCCCCTCGCCGCTGCGCGGCTGGGGGTACCCCCACTGCATCGTCGCCGGCGCGAGTCATACGGCCCCGCCCGCCGGAATCACCGAGCCGCGTCCGCCGCGCCGTGACCGTCGCACCACGACGGCCACATCGGTGAACTGCCGCGGGATAGGAGCTTGCGGCTTGTGCACCACGACCTCGACGGCGTGCACGCGTGGGTCGTTCATCACCTGGTCGGCGATCTGGGACCCGACGGTTTCGATAAGTTTGCGTGGCGGCCCGGCCACCACACCGGCCGCCAGCTCGGCCAGCGCTGCGTAGTCGTAGGTGTCGGCAAGGTCGTCGCTGGCGGCGGCGTCGGCCAGGTCGATCCATACCGTGATATCGACGACGAAGTCCTGCCCTGTCGCGCGTTCATGTTCGAAGACTCCGTGGCGGCCATGAACTGTCAAGCCGCGCAATTCGATTCGGTCAGCCATCGCCCCAGCTCAGTGTTCGGTGTCGGGTTGGGGCTGCGTCCAGGCCGCGACGACCTTCAGGGCGTCGACGGTGGCTCGCACGTCGTGCACCCGAACACCCCAGGCTCCGTGCAGGGCGGCCAATGCCGAGATCACCGCGGTCGCCGTCGCACGCCCGTCGGGGGGTCGCACCATTCCGTCGGGTCCGGCCAGCAGCCTGCCGAGGAACCGTTTGCGGGAAGCGCCCAGCAGCACCGGGATGCCGGTGGCCACCAATTCCGGCAGCGCCCGCAGCAGAGCCCAATTGTGTTGTGCGGTCTTGGCGAATCCCAGTCCGGGGTCGATGATCAGGTTCGCCGGATCGACGCCGGCCGCAACCGCGTCGTCGACACCCGCAACCAGCTCGGCGCGCACTTCGGCCACCACGTCGCGGTATTGCGGCGCCTCGTGCGGACGCTCCGCCGAGGTAGGTCGCCAATGCATCAGCACCCAAGGAACTCCGGCTTCGGCCACTAGCGGAGCCATCGCGGAATCGGCCCGGCCACCGGAAACGTCGTTGACCATCCGTGCCCCGCTCTCCAGCGCCGCCCGCGCAACCTCGGCACGCGTGGTGTCGATGCTGACGGTAATGCCTTGCGCGGCAAGCTCTTTGACTACCGGGACCACTCGGGAGGCCTCGACTCGCGGGTCGACACGAACAGCTCCGGGTCGGGTCGACTCGCCTCCGACGTCGACGATCCCCGCGCCCTCGGCCGTCATCGCCACACCATGCCGGACGGCGTCGTCGACGTCGAGATAGCGCCCACCGTCGGAGAACGAGTCGTCGGTGACGTTCAGAACCCCCATAACCTGCAAGGCGCGCCGACTCACTTACGCAGGATGAGGTCGAGCGCTTCGGCTCGAGAAGCGGCGGACGTCTTGAACTGACCACGCACCGCCGATGTCGTCGTAATCGCACCGGGCTTGCGGACGCCGCGCATCGCCATGCACAAGTGCTCGGCCTCGACGACGACGATCACGCCACGCGGGTCGAGTCGGTTAACCAGAGCGTCGGCGATCTGGCTGGTGAGCCGCTCCTGCACCTGCGGGCGCTTGGCGTAGAGGTCTACCAGCCGGGCGATCTTGGACAGACCGGTCACTCTGCCGTCGTCCCCGGGGATGTACCCGACGTGGGCCACGCCGTGGAAAGACACCAGGTGGTGTTCGCAGGTGGAGTACAGCGGGATCTCCTTGACGATCACCATCTCGTCGTGGTCTTCGTCGAACGTGGTGTTCAGCACTGTGTCGGGGTCGGTATAGAGACCGGCGAACATCTCCCGATATGCCCGAGCGACCCGGGCCGGGGTCTCCTGCAGGCCGTTTCGGTCGGGATCCTCGCCGATGGCGCAGAGCAACTCGCGGATCGCGGCCTCAGCGCGTGGCTGGTCGAAAACCCTTATGCGCCTGGTGGCAGCGCGGGAATCCGGCAGGGCCATCGAGTCCTCCGTTCGTCAGCCATGGGCCGGTGGGTTGGACCGGCTCACATCCTCGTCTTCGTCAGGAGACTTCTCGGCCTCGCGAGCGGGCTGATCCGGCGGCGGGTAGGGCGGATAGGGCGAGTACGACGGCTGGGTCTGCCCAGGTTGAGTCGGCTGGCCGGGATAACCATGTGCCGGCTGCCAGTTGGGCGGCGGTGCGGTGGGGGGGTACCAGCTGCCGCGCGACTGCTGCGGCGGCCATCCTGGCGCATGCCAGCCGGCCGGGGCGCCGTAGTCGGGCTGGGTAGGGCCGTTAGGCGGCGCGCCCTGACCGTAGCCGCCGGGGGAACCGTTGGCGCCGTGGCCGGCGCCTCCGCCGTCCGAGGCACCCGACTGCGCCACCTGCGCCTCCGCGGCCGCGTTGGCGCGTGCGATGGCCGCCTTGAAGGCCGGCTCGGGCACCGGCGGGGGCCAGGGCTCGCCGCGCTCGATCGCCAGCTCGCCCGGGGTCTTGATCGGCGGCTTGTCCGACGGAACCCGGCCGCCGAAGTCGTCGAACATGGTCAGCCGGGGCCGCTTTTCGACGTCGGCGAAGATCGCTTCCAGTTCGGGCCGGTGCAGCGTCTCCTTTTCCAGCAGCTCCCCGGCCAGCGTGTCGAGCACGTCGCGGTATTCGGTCAGGATCTCCCACGCTTCGGTGTGCGCCGCCTCGATCAGCTTGCGCACCTCTTCGTCGATTTCGCGGGCGACCTCGTGGGAGTAGTCCGACTGAGTGCCCATCGAGCGGCCCAGGAATGGGTCGCCGTGTTCGGTGCCGTACTTGACCGCGCCCAGGCGGGCGCTCATGCCGTACTCGGTGACCATCGCCCGGGCTACTTTGGTGGCCTGCTCGATGTCCGAGACCGCGCCGGTGGTCGGCTCGCGGAACACCAGCTCCTCGGCGGCGCGCCCGCCCATCGCGAAAACCAGCTGAGCGATCATCTCGGAGCGGGTCCGCAGCCCCTTGTCCTCCTCCGGCACCGCGACCGCATGCCCGCCGGTACGTCCGCGGGCCAGGATCGTCACCTTGTACACCGGGTCGATGTCGGGCATCGCCCAAGCCGCCAGGGTGTGGCCGCCCTCGTGGTAAGCGGTGATCTTCTTTTCCTGCTCGCTGATGATCCGGCCCTTGCGGCGGGGGCCGCCGATCACCCGGTCCACTGCCTCCTCCAGCGCAGGGCCGGTGATGACTGTGCCGTTCTCCCGGGCGGTCAGCAGCGCGGCCTCGTTGATGACGTTGGCCAGGTCGGCGCCGGTCATGCCGACGGTCCGCTTGGCCAGGCCGTCCAAGTCGGCGTCGGGACCGATCGGCTTGCCCTTGGAGTGCACCCTCAAGACGGCCCGGCGACCGGCCAGGTCGGGGTTGGATACCGGGATTTGGCGGTCGAAGCGACCGGGCCGCAATAACGCGGGGTCCAGGATGTCGGGCCGGTTGGTGGCCGCGATGAGGATCACGCCGGCGCGGTCGCCGAAACCGTCCATCTCGACAAGCAGCTGGTTGAGGGTCTGCTCGCGCTCGTCGTGACCGCCGCCCAGGCCGGCGCCTCGTTGCCGGCCAACCGCGTCGATCTCGTCGACGAAGATGATGCACGGGCTGTTCTGCTTGGCCTGCTCGAACAGGTCACGCACCCGGGAGGCGCCGACGCCGACGAACATCTCGACGAAGTCGGACCCGGAGATGGTGAAGAACGGGACGCCCGCTTCGCCGGCGACGGCGCGAGCCAGCAGCGTCTTGCCGGTTCCCGGCGGCCCGTACAGCAGGACGCCCTTGGGGATCTTGGCGCCCAGCGCCTGGTACCTGCTGGGATTCTGCAGGAAGTCCTTGATCTCGTAGAGCTCCTCGACCGCCTCGTCGACGCCGGCCACGTCGGCGAATGTGGTCTTCGGCATGTCCTTGTTCAGCATCTTGGCGCGCGATTTGCCGAAGCCGAAGCCCATTCGGGCGCCGCCCTGCATGCGGGAGAACATCACGAACAGGCCGACCAGTAACAACAGTGGAAGCACATACACCAGCAGCTCGCCCAGGATGCTGCCTTCGTTGACGACGGTGCTGACCTTCGCGTTCTTCGCGTTGAGGGCTTTGAACAGGTCGACGGCGTATCCGGTGGGGTATTTGGTGATGACCTTGTCTTTGTTGTCGGTGTCGCCGTTGCCCTGCTTCAACGTCAATCGCAGCTGTTGCTCGCGGTCGTCGATCTGGGCGCTCTTGACGTTGTCGTTGTTGATCTGGGCCATCGCCACCGAGGTGTCGACGGGCTGGTAACCGCGGGTGTCGTCGCTGAAGTAAAAGAACGACCAGCCGAGCACCACCACGACAGCGATTGCCGTGACGGTGCGGAGCAAGTTTTTCCGGTTCATCAATCATCGGCCTTGTCGGCCAGGTTCCTTCCCCGATTGCGCGCAGCTAGAAAAGTCCAGGTTACCCTCGCGGCGATCGCCAGCTCCGGCGGAGCCGGGGCGCCGCGGGTCGCCGCCATCGGACGCGCGGCGATCGCCAGCTCCGGCGGAGCCGGGGCGCCGCGGGTCGCCGCCATCGGCCTCGCGGCGATCGCCAGCTCCGGCGGAGCCGGGGCGCCGCGGGTCGCCGCCATCGGACGCGCGGCGATCGCCAGCTCCGGCGGAGCCGGGGCGCCGCGGGTCGCCGCCATCGGACGCGCGGCGATCGCCAGCTCCGGCGGAGCCGGGGCGCCGCGGGCCGATCGTGCGCGACCTAGACCGAGTCCAGCTCCACCTCGCGTGTCTCCCGCATGACCAGCAGCGCGATCAGGGTGAGGGTAGCGACCACCGCCAGGTACGCACCTACCCAACCGACACCGTGCCGATGCACGATCCAGGTGGCGATAAAAGGCAAAATCGCGGCGCCCAGGATGGACGCGAAGTTGTAGGCGATGCCGCTGCCGGTATATCTGACATTGGTCGGGAACAGTTCCGGCAGCACCGCGCTCATGGGGCCAAATGTCAGGCCCATCAATGTCATTCCCACAATTAGGAACGCCAGCATCGAGCCGACGGTGGTGGAAGCCGGATCCAGCAGGTAGCCGAAGCCCGCCCCGAACAAGATGATCGCCGCCGTGACGGCCAGAAGCACAACACGGCGACCGTAGCGGTCGGCAAGCCATCCCGATACCGGCACGAAGATGGCAAATGGGCACACGGCCACTAGCTGCATCGCCAGGAAGTCGGTGTAAGGGATGTGCAGCTTCACCCCACTGACGTCCACCACCTTGCCGGTGCCGTAGGACACCACCCAGGTGGTCAGCAGGTAGAACAACGCATAAGTGGCGAGCATCACGCAGGTACCGATGATCAGCGGGCGCCACGCCGTGCGGAACACCTGTCGCACGGGCGCTTTGAGCCGCTTCCCCTCCGCGACGGCCCGGGCGAACACCGGTGTCTCGGACAGCCGCAGCCGCACGTACAGACCGACGATCACCATCACCGAAGACAGCAGGAACGGCACCCGCCACCCCCACGTGAAAAAAGCGTGGCTGCCGGTCTTCGAGTTAGCGTCGAAGTGCTGGGCCAACATGATCAGCCAGAACATCCCGTTGGCCACCAAGAAGCCGACCGGAGCGCCCAGCTGCGGCCACATCGCCGCCCACGCCCGCTTGCCTTTGGCTGCGGTCTCGGTAGCCAACAAGGCCGCGCCCGACCACTCCCCGCCCAGACCCAGCCCCTGGGCGAACCGCAGCACCGCGAGCAGTGCGGGCGCGATATCTCCGACCCGCTCATAGGTGGGCAGGAACCCGATCAGGAAGGTCGCGATCCCCATGGTGAACAACGAGCCCACCAGCGTCGCCTTGCGCCCGATCCGATCACCGAAGTGCCCGAAAACGATTGAGCCCAGCGGCCGCGCCGCGAACGCCAGGCCGAAGGTGGCGAACGATTTGAGCAACGCTGCCGTCGGATCGCCCTGGGGAAAGAACAGCGCCGGGAACACGAGTACGGCAGCCGTGGCATAGATGTAGAAGTCGAAGAATTCGATCGTGGTACCGACCATGGTGGCGACGACGATCCGCCGGCGATTCACGTCGGGAGCCTCATCGAGCTTTGCGTCGGCGGTTCGCGGTGAAGCCTGTCGGTAGGCGACAGGTGCGACGCGACGCGGGGAATCCTCAGCCATTGCACCGCCCCGTGTTTCGCGACTCCAAAGAGTCACGAAAAGCTGTGCACCGCAACATGTACCGCGCATCACGTGGTGAGCGGTACGGCATCAAACGCTGGTCGTGAACGGGTCTCATTGCCTGGCCTGGTCCACGCGGTAACGCATCGGCAAATGCTATCGAGTTGTCGGCGCTACGGGTCGGGATCGGACTACCCGAATCACGCCGGGCAATCGCAACGCGCTACTTGCGATCCGAGGCCTTCGCGCAACGACTACGCGATCGCGCAGTTCGGCCCGATTCAGTGGACAGCCGCGATCCTGGGTGCGTAGTCGCCGCACGCCATCGAGTAGTCCGCTCGATGGCCGAGGCGAATTGCAGGTAGTGCGGCACGGGCCCAAAACGAACTTGGCGGAGTGAGGATTTGCACAGGGGTCGCGCCCCGGGATCACTCAAGAACGCCAGGCTCACCCGGCCCAGGGAAAGAACACCATGATGGGGAGCAGTTTTCGATCGCAAGCCGCGATCGTCGGGTCCGCTGCCGCCGTGGCGGCCGCGCTCAGCGTCGCCGTGGCGCCCGCCGCGCACGCCGATCGGTGGGGCGCCTGTGCCGTTCCGAGTGACCCGCAAAAGTCGGATATGACGGCCTGTCTGCGCGGCGGCTATGACAGCCGGGATTACGCCGCACGGCAGGCGACGTCGATGTGCAACATCAATAGGGACCGCCAATGCCGCGTGTTGGTCACCTACACAGATTGCGGTGCGGTCGCCCTTGCCGAAAACCAATGGGGCGGGGGTACTGGCCCCACCAAACAGGCAGCGGAGCAAGCGGCCCTGAACAATCTGCAGGTGCCCGGCGGCAAGATCGTTACGTCAGCGTGTATCAACTGAAATCTCGTGCCGCCTAGCCGGCCCGAGCTAAGGAAGGAATCCTGGTGGTACGGAACAGTTTTCGAACGGGAGCAGCGATCTGGGCCGTCGGCTCCGCACTGGCATTTGCGGTGAGCGCCGCCGTCGCGCCCAGTGCATACGCCGACGATTTAGGCAAAGGAGCTATCGCCACCGGGCCGAACGGCCATTGGGCGATGGCATGGGGACAGCCCAACGAGTCGGAAGCTCAACGCCTGGCGAAAGATAATTGCGGCTCCGCGTGCAACGTCGTACTGACCTTCGCCTCCTGCGGTGCACTGGTCAGAAAAGGCAATGACTTCTATACGGCGGAGGGCCCCACTCGATCGGAAGCGGAATCGAACGCCCGCCGCCAGAGTGCCGGCGGCACGTACGTCCTCTCGGCGTGCAACGAGGGAGTCCGGCGAGTCGGTGACAACCGGGGCTGACCGCCCGTTCCACCTCTAAATGGCTCTCCGCCAAGGTCATCGTGATGAGGCGAAGGCCGCCGACTGGTTGAATTGCTTTACTACTGCGGCTAGTTCAGCTCTCGTGACGACGCCGGCTTTCACCGTCGCACGATAGATGTGGCCTTCGACGGTGCGCACCGATAGCGACATCGCCTCAGCGATCTCGCGGTTGGACAGACCCTGCGACACCAACAGGGCGATCTCCCGCTCACGCTCGGTCAGCGGCAGCGCGACCTTTGCCGCCGCCAGCGCAGGGCTGACGGCCCCGCCACACTCCTGGGCGAGCTGGCGGGCGCGCGCGCTCGCGGATAGTGCGCTCCCCCGCAGACCGGCCTGACGATAACTCGAAGCGGCTTGGGCGGCTGCATCCGCGGCGGCCAACATATCGCCCATGGCTTCGAATTCGCGAGACGCTGTCTCCAATCCCGCGGCATCACCGTCGGCCAACGCTCGTGCGTACCGGCCCGCGACCGCTGCCCGGGGACCCTCGACCAGCGATGCCAACTCACCTAGCCGGCCCGCGACGGAGTCGTCGCCCAATTGGGCCGCGGTCTGCAGGCACATCACCTCTCGCGCCAGCTGACCGTGGCTGCGGGCGAATTCGGCAGCACGGGAGGCGATCTCACGTGCTTCCCCGGCCCGTCCCCGCACCGCCGTCACCCATGCGCTCGCGAGCCGGTAGCCGGATTCGACATAGGCGTAGGCGGGATGTCGGCAGTCGCGCGTAGCTTCCAACGCCGCGACGGCGGCATCAACCTGCCCGGCCCGTGCCAGCGCCTCGGTCCGCAATATCTTGAATCGGTAGAAAATTCCGCTGATTTCGCCGTAGCTGCCCATGCCGGTGTCCGCCGAGCCGAGGTGGCGCAACGCAGTGACGAGATCACCCTTCCCGAGTGCGGTCATGCCCACCACCGCGGTGGCCATCGACCTGATCATCCCGGGCAGTTCGGCACACATCCGATAGCGGTCCTCGGCGACGGTCACCGCCTCGTCGACAAATCCCGCGGCCAGTAGCGCATACGCGTGAAATTCCGCCAAGCCGGTGCCCTGATAGCTGTCCTGAGGCGCTGCGCTGATCACCGCGTAACCCGCGGCGGCTTTATCGCAGGCTTCGTGTGGCCGGCCAAGGTCGCCGAGCGCAATAACCTGGGCGCAAAGACCCAGAGTCCGCCCGAAATGGTCGAGGTGATGCTCGTCGACCGTGGCCATGACCTCAAGCGTTTCGGCCGGCTTTCCCGCCAAGATCAGCTGGACAGCACGAAACGTACGCAAGTGGTCGGTGCGCTCAGAGTCGCTGCGGCGCAGGGCGTCCTCGATGACATCCCAGGCTTGGTCGGGGCGCCGCAGCACCCACAACAAATTGGCCGAGCGCAGGATCGCTGGGTTGACGAAACTGGTCGCGGGCAGATCGTGCGGGTCAATGGTGCTGAGGACTTGTTCGGATTCGGCTCCTTTCTCGCGCATGAACAGGATGTAGGCGAGTAGCAGTTTGGTTGCCGGGTCTGCGCTGGCTTCGACCGCCGCGTACGCGAAGCGCTCCGCGAGAGCGAGGTCGAGTCGCGAACGGGCGATGTTGGCGGCCCGCGCCAGTACGTGGTGGTCGGGCGGCAGGTCGGATTCCAGCCACAACAAGCCGAGCCGAAGCGGGTCTGCCCGCGCGGGCTTTTCGGTGCGCGCCAACGCGGTTGCGATTTCGCCGCGCAGGCGACGCAGCCGCAGCGGACCGCACTGGTTGAGCCGGACTTCGCCATACAGCGGATGACCCACGTACACCGTGTCGGTGCTCGACGACACCCTGATCAATCCGCGCTCCTCGGCGGCCTCGACTGACTGTCGGTTGACCATCGACACCAGACAGGACCTGTCGATGGGTTCGGCAACGGCCACCAGGTCGACGACATCGCGCACATCGTCAGGCACCGCGCCGATCTGCGATTCGACCAGTTCGACAAGTGTCGGAGATACCGCTGGCCCCGCCGTCCAGCACCATTGGCCGCCGTCAGACACCAGCCGGCCCGCTGCGCGTTCCTGCTCGACGAGATGGCGCAAGTACAGCACGTTTCCGCGGGTCAGTTTCCACATCCACTCAGCGCACTCGGCACTCAGCTCACCCAGAACCGACCGCAGCAGCTCCTCGGACTCCAGTCGCGACAGCGGTTGCAGCTCGAGCCGGCGCAGCACCCCGTCCTTCCACAGCGTGCTCACCGCATCGGGTGCCGCTTCGCCGGTGCGAGTGGTGGCGATGACCGTGGCGATGTCCTGGGTCACCAATTGGTTCACTACCAGAGCCGACAGGTCGTCGAGTAAGTACGCATCGTCGACGACCACCAGCAACGGCGCATCGCCTGCTTCGGCCTGCAATGCAGTGAGGACTTGGCGCGCCATGGCCAGCGGGGTGGCATCGAAGTTGTCGATCCATCGTGCGAAAGCACCCAGCATCACGGACCGGCCCGTCGCTGTGCCGGTCAGCCGCCTGACCACCCATCGTGATTCCGCCATCGACTCGGCCGCTTCACGGGCCAGCCTGGTTTTGCCCACGCCGGCGCGGCCAGCGATAACTACCCCCTGGCGGTCGCTGTCGGCGAGGGCTTCACCGATGAGCCGAAGCTCTTCCCCCCGGCCCGTCAAGGGCCAGCGGTCGCCCATGGTAGCGATGTTAACTGCACCGCAACGACGCAGCTTACGAATTTGGCAATTTTTGCAGTTCTGCTTGTAATTTCTTTCGCGCTAGTTCGAGGACACTGTCCAATCCTTCGGGCTCGATCTGCAAATACTGACAGATCACCTCGTCGGCAACGCCCGCGGCGCGGAGCCGCAGCGCCAGCGAATGCGCATCGGGAAGTCGCCGCAATGCGGTCTCATATCGACCGAAAGCGTCATCGAAAGCGGTCATGTTTGCCGTCACTGGGGGTGATGGGTGTTTTGGGCGGCTTGGCTCGGTCTCCGTGTCACGGTTGGCGGAGATTTGGATGAGGCCGGTTCGAGGGCAGCGATCATCGGCCTCCTCCGGACCACGTCGATTACTTCCGTCGCCCAGCCCGCGGCGGTTACCCGGTGCGGTCCACGCTCACTCTGGCTCACCGCGCCACCGTCGGCGCCCGTGCACCACTACCCGAATCCCGACGGTCAATTCGGACCGACTACCTACGGTTCGTGGCCCTTACGTATCGACTACGCAAACCCCGGTCGCGCTATTGCATTACGGAGTTCCGGTCAGGCCCATTCGCCGTTGCCGCGCCGCGATTCGGCCCAGCCGATTTGGCGAATGGCTGCCACGTCATATGCGTAATCGGTGCAGGGCATTGAGTAGTTGCTACTGCCGGCCGCTGCGAATTGCAGGTAGTGCAGCACGGGGCTGGATGAGGGTGTGCAGAGCGAGGATGGCAACCAGGACACCATTTCGACGTAGCAGGGCATCCACCAGGGAAAGGACTCGCTGTGATACCGAACAAGCTTCGAACATCAGCCACAATCGTCGCCGGCGGCGCCGCTGTGGTGGCTGCGCTGAGTGTCGCCGCAATCCCCACCGCACACGCCAACAGCCAGTGGGGCGCGTGTGCCGCGCCGGCCAACACCACGCTCACGGGCAATGTCTTCTGCCTGCCCGATGGTTATCCCACCCAGGGCGAAGCCCAAGCCCGTGCAATGGAGGGGTGTAACTATTTGAGGGACCGCAAATGCTCCGTGGTGGTGACCTACACGGACTGCGGTGCGGTTGCCCAAGGCGGGGGCAAGTGGGCGGGCGGTACCGGCGCCACCCAACAGGCCGCAGAACAAGCGGCCACCAGCCAACTGCCGGGCAGCAGTGTCGCCAAGTCGGCATGTATTCCTAAGGGATAAAGACGCGGTGGGCCGAGGCGGTAATCAACCCGAAAAGAGGTCCGACCTCAATTCGGTTTTTCGACACGATGTGGTCCCAGCGGATTAGCCGCCCACCCGCCAGCACTCGAGGCTGTAACACCGTGCCCCAATCGAACAACGTCCCAATCGCGATTTAGAGGTGGATCACCCGACCAGGAAAGGAACCATCGATGAAACTGACCAGCTTGTCGACTGGCACGATCTTCGCGGCCGGCGCCGCGGTCCTGACCGCCATGACCGTCGTCGCGGCACCCGCGGTGCACGCCGACAACAACTACGGCGCAATCGCCACTGGGCCAGACGGCCACTGGGGCATCGCTTTTGGCGAGGGGAGCACGTACAACGCGAACGGTTTTGCGGGGACTCGATGTGGCAACGGGTGCCGGATCGCAGTTCGGTTCAGCGACTGCGGCGCGCTCTTCCGTAGTGGAAACGACTTCTTCACGGGAACCGGGCCCACGAAAGAAGCCGCCGAAGCCGCGGCCCAACGTCCCGGCGCAACCGAAGTCACTTGGGCATGCAACAACCCACCGGCCTCCGGACCCGTTGGATGGGCGCAATGAACGCGGGCCGAGAGATCAGTCCGTATTGCCCAAGCCGTGCTGATAGCCGCCGGCCAGAGAACGTTGCCATCATGAAGGACCAGTTTCCCTAGGCGCGAAGGGGTTTGCGCAACAAGGAGACCAACCATAGCCGCACTGGCAGTCGCCGTGAGCCGAGGAGCTACCGACTGCCGATCCCAGTCTCAAGAAGGAATCGGTATGGCTCTCAACAGCTTTCGACGAATCGCCACGGCCTTTGCGGTAGGGTCTGCAGTCATCACCGCACAGAACGTCGTGGCGGCCCCCAGCACACACGCCAAAACAACCTTCGGAGCGATCGCCACCTCGCAAAGCGCCCACAAGTGGGGCAGATCGTTCGGACGGCTTACCGAGCAGGACGCCCAAAACCAGGCGCTCACCGCGTGTGGAGTCAATGACTGCAAGGTGCTGGTTACCTTCACCGCCTGCGCCGCGCTCGCCCAAACCTCCACGGACTACTATGCCGCAACCGCTGCCAGCGTGCCTGAGGCGAAAGCCGCTGCCCTGAAAGGGCTTCCCGGCAGCACGATCGCCGAGACGGTGTGCAGTGAAACACCCAACAGAGGCTGACGTCTTCGTCGCCGGCCCTTGCGCCAAGAGGGGAATGCCATGACAGCAATCAGTTTTCGAACACCTGCCGCGATCGCCTCGGCCGGCGCAGCGATCGCCGCGGTCGTTACCGTCGGAATGGCCCCGACGGCATACGCCGTCCCCGCCTGGGGCGCAGTGGTCACCGGATCGGATGGCCACTGGGGCATTTCGTACGGCAAGGAAAACGCTCAGCAAGCCATCAACTCGGCGAACTCTGCGTGTGGGTCGGGCTGCGGTACGACAGTTACCTTCATGAACAACTGTGCAGCGATCGCCCGGGACGGGAACTCGCTCTACTCGGACTTCGGCAACACCAGAGCCGACGCAGAACAGCGCGTCCAAAGCAAACACCCCGGCAGCGTTCTTGTCACCTGGGCATGCAACAACCCGCCGGGATCAGGACCAACCTCTTGGCAGGGCTGAACCTGGGTGTGGTGAATTGATCTCGGAAAGCAAGTAAACGCCATGAGAATAGCCAGATTTCAACGATGTGCCGTAGTTTGCCTGGCTGGCGCCGTAATGGCGGCCGCGCTCGGCGTCGCGGTTACACCCACGGCACACGCCGCCATCATTTGGGGCGTGATCGCCACCGGGCCAGACGGCCACTGGGGCATTTCGTATGGGAAGCAAAACATTCAAGAAGCGATCACTCTCGCGAACGCGGCATGCGGTTCCGACTGTAAGACAGCGGCTAACTACCTGCACAACTGTGCCGCGATCGCCCGGGGCGGCAACTCCCTCTACTGGGCATTCGGCAAAACGAGGGCAGAGGCAGAAGGTGCCGTCCAGGGCGAACATCCCGGCAGCACCCTGGTGACTTGGGCATGCAATGACCCGCCAGGTTCCGGGCCAACTTCATGGAAGGGCTGACCGTGCCCCGTCGAGGCCGGACATTCGGCTAACGACAGATTGACGAATTCACAAGGGCGGAAGGAGCAATCATGAAAAGGTCCAGGCCTACACGGGGCACCGCTTGTTGGGCGGCCGGCGTCATGGCGGCAGCACTGGTCATAGGGGCGCCCCCGGCACACGCCGAGGGCCTTTACGGCGCGTATTCGGCTGACATCGCTGATTCATGGGCCGTATACACCGGCGCTCACGGCCTGGGTAATGCAGAAATCGAGGCCAACTACGCGTGCTACAAAGCCGGACGTGGCGCCCCTTGCGAAAGGATCGTCCTATTCGGCCAGGTCGACACCCCGTGCGGCGCGCTACTCAAATGGGGTTCCCGATGGTACGGGGCACGTGGAGCCACCAGAGAGGAGGCCCGGGCCAACGTGGCAAAAATGGCCCTACGGGCCCCGGTTGTCGACTCGGCATGCGGCTCGGATCCACAAGGCAGCAGAACGGGAAGGGCCGGTTGATGACGACCACCGCCGATCGAGCGATGACGGCGGTTGAGGACGGTCGCCACTACCTGCGATGTGTCGGCCACACATGGTTCGCGACAAGAAGTTTCGGTCGTTCTGAATCGCTGTTGGCGCCCCGCGGAATTCCGGTCGATCCGGGCGAACACTGCCCGCTCGTTGCGTAGTCGTCGCAAAGCGTTGAGTAGTGGCCACGACGATCGCTAGGAATTGCAGGTAGTGCGACCCGGGTTCACACGCAGGCATCTCGGGTAAGGATTGCACCAAACGACGATTTTTCGCCAGGATCCAACCGCTCAGCGCTCCAACTGATTCCACCATCGGCAGAGCAGCTGGCCAAAGAAGAAGGAACATGATGAAACTCACCCACTCCTTGACATACGGCTCGATGCTCGGGGCCGGTGCTGTCTTCGTCTCCGCCTTGACCGTCGCCGTCGCCCCCGCCGTGCACGCCGACGGCAAGTATGGGGCGATCTACACGGGGCCAGACGGACACTGGGGTATCTCGTACGCAGAGGACAGCCAGTACAACGCTAATGGTTTTGCGGGTAGCCGGTGTGGTGACGGTTGCCGGAGGGCGGTTTTGTTCACCGACTGCGGCGCGCTCTTCCGTAGTGGGAACAACTTCTCCACAGGAATCGGTCCCACGAAGGAGGCTGCCGAAGCTGCGGCCCAACGACCGGGCGCCGTTGAGGTCAGCTGGGCCTGCAACAACCCGCCGGCTTCCGGACCCACTTCATGGCACTAGCCCAGCTGTAAACGCGGGGAACCCTTTCACCAATAAATTTCGATACCTGGATCAGCCGCACAAGGGGAAGGAATCATCGTGGTAATGCCTAGTTTTCGGCTACCCGTCGCAGTCTGCGCGGCGGGCGCCGCCGTGGCCGCCCTGGGCCTCGGAGCCGCCCCCACCGCTCATGCCGACGGCCAGTGGGGCTCGATCGCCGTCTCGCAAGACGGCTCGCGCGGCTATTACGTGACGAATTACTCCAGCAAGTCGGACGCGGAATCGAGAGTCAAGCAAATGTGCTACTACCCGAGGCCGGCCAACCAGGCACCCCCCTGCAATGTGGTGATCAGCTTCACCGACTGCGGCGCCGTCGCGCAAAGTGGGACCAAGTTCGTCGGAGGTACCGGTGCCAAGCAACAGGATGCTGAGCAAGCGGCACAGAATCAGCTTGCGGGCAGCACAATTCGCAAGTCGGTGTGCAACGACGGCGGATCTGCTATGGGCGGCCCAGTGTGATAACGCTCGGCTCTGTGTTGCCTCACTGAGAGGCGTTGCGTCTCAGCGGTAACCACGCAACCGCTGACCCGATCCGGTCAGTCGGCATTTAGCGGCAGCGTTACGGTCGGACGGCGGTAACGCTCCGCCGCAACGTTTTCGACCCGACGCTGTAGAGAGGACCACGATGAAGCCAACCGGTCTTCGAAGACACGCTGCACTTTGCGTGGCCGCCGGGGCACCCCTGATCGCCGCTGTCGCCATCGCGCCCACCGCATACGCTTACGAGGATTGGGGCGCGATCGCCGTCTCGCCAGACGGCAAATACGTCGGCACCTCGTGGAATCAGCCAAATGAATACCAGGCCAATAGGACTGCGAACTTCAATTGTCATCAAAACAATCCCACCTGCAACGTGTTGATCACCTTCAAGGCCCCTCAGTGCGGCGCAGTCGTCAAAAACGGAAACCAGTACTTCGGAGATACCGGCGCCACCAAAGAGGAAGCGGAAAAGAATGCCATGAACCAGAGTCCCGGCAGCACGGTGCTACGTTCGCAGTGCAACGTCCCCCCGCCTAGAGCTCCCTCATAAGGGGGAGCATTCTCTTGTCAACTCTTGTCAGTGAAGCTCGCGGAACACATCGGGAAACGAGGACCGCCATGATAAGGACCTCTATCGCGGTCGGCGCGGCCGCCGCAGCATTGCTAACGATGCTGGCCGGCCTTGTGGTCCCCACCGCACGTGCCGACACCACGTGGGGCGCCATTTCCATTACGCCGGACGGCAAGAGATGGGCCGTGTCGTCGGGGCAGCCGACCGAGGAGCAAGCCAAAGTTGTGGCAAACAACAATTGCGGCCGGCCGGAGTGCAGCGTGACGACCACGTTCACCGCCTGCGCCGCGCTCGCCGTCGTCGCCCCGCCGAGAACCGGCTTCGCCGCGGCCACCGGTCCCTCGAGAGAGCGGGCAGAGGCTGCGGTCAGAAGCCGGCTTCCCAGCGGGGTCATCGCGTCCTCACCGTGCAACGACGGATCGAACACCGGACCCAACAGCAGCAGGTGACGCTCACCAAGCGTTGGGTAACGAGCGTGACGCTGGGTGTCACTCGTAGTAGCGGGCCTCGACCACGTTGCCGTCCGGGTCGGGGAAGTAGTAGCCCTGCGGCGCCCACCCTCGAGCACCGTACGTGTGGTTCAGTCGCGCGCCGGTGTCCACGCCGGCAGCCTGCAAACGTCGATCCAGCGCGTCGTACTCGGCCTTCGACATTGCCAGGCAGACGTGGTTCACCGGATAGCCTCCGCTGCCGTCGACCCGCGTCATCGACGCCGTACCGTCGGCGTTTTCGATCGGCATGAGGTCGATGATCGAGTCCTCGGACACCCGCACGCTGGGGAACGGCGCCTCGCCGGCCTCGAACTCGGCAAACCGCACCGGTGCCAGCCCCACCACCTTCGTGTAGAAGTCCATCGCGGCCCGGGGATCCTTTGTCCAGAGAACTATGTGGTCCAAACGCATGACCAAATTATGGTGCGCCGCGCATCAGGACTTCTCAGCCCGGTGCCGTTGTGATTTGGTGAGACGGTGACGTGGTCAACCGAACGGTTAGTGGAGACCAACGGTGTGCAGCTGCGGGTGGTCGAGGCCGGGGATCGCGGCTCCAAGGTGGTGGTCCTGTGCCACGGCTTTCCCGAGCTGGCCTATTCCTGGCGCCACCAGATTCCGGTGTTGGCCGAGGCCGGCTATCACGTGCTGGCACCCGATCAGCGCGGCTACGGCGGCTCGTCGCGCCCGGACGCGATCGAGGCCTACGACATCCACCAATTGACCGCCGACATCGTCGGTTTGCTCGACGACGTCGGCGCCGACAAAGCGGTGTGGGTCGGCCATGACTGGGGTGCCACCGTGGTCTGGAACGCGCCGCTGCTGCACCCGGACCGGGTCGCGGCCGTCGCCGCGTTGAGCGTTCCACCGGTACCTCGCCCGAAACGGCCTACGACGCAAGCACTTCGGCGCGTGTTCGGCGATAACTTCTTTTACATCCTGTATTTTCAGGAGCCCGGTGTCGCCGACGCCGAGCTCGACGCTGATCCCGCCCGCACCATGCGCCGGATGATGGGTGGCCTACGTCTTCGGGCCGACGCGGATGCGGGCGCGCGGATGTCGGCGCCTAGCGGCGACGGCTTCATCGACCGGCTCCCGGAGCCCGACGGACTGCCCCACTGGCTGAGCCCAGACGAGTTCGACCACTACGTCAGCGAATTCACCCGCACCGGGTTCACCGGCGGGCTGAACTGGTATCGCGCCATGGACCGTAACTGGGAGACGACTGCGCACCTGGCTGGAAAGACCATCTCGGTGCCGTGCTTGTTCCTCGGTGGGACGGACGATCCGGTATTGACATTCACCCGCCGGGACCGGGCCGCCGAGGTGGTCAGCGGCCCCTACCGCGAGGTCATGATCGACGGCGCCGGGCACTGGCTGCAGCAGGAACAGCCTGACAAGGTGAATGCCGTATTGCTCGAATTCCTCGAAGGAGTGGAATGGTGATGGATACCCCACTGCGTTTCGGCGTCTTTATCACACCGTTTCATCCGACCGGCCAATCTCCAACGGTGGCACTGGAATACGACATGGAGCGGGTCGTCGCGCTGGACCGGCTGGGATACGACGAAGCGTGGTTCGGCGAACACCACTCCGGTGGCTACGAGCTGATCGCCTGTCCGGAAGTATTCATCGCGGCCGCCGCCGAACGGACCAAGCACATCCGGCTCGGCACCGGGGTGGTCTCGCTGCCGTATCACCACCCGCTGATGGTGGCCGACCGCTGGGTATTGCTGGACCACCTGACGCGCGGCCGGGTCATGTTCGGTACGGGTCCCGGTGCGCTGCCATCGGACGCCTACATGATGGGCATCGATCCGGTCGACCAGCGCCACATGATGCAGGAGTCCCTGGAAGCGATCCTCGCGCTGTTTCGCGCCGGGCCCACCGAGCGAATCGACCGTCACACCGACTGGTTCACCCTACGCGACGCCCAACTGCACATCCGCCCTTACACTTGGCCGTATCCGGAAATCTCCACGGCCGCAATGATTTCCCCGTCCGGGCCACGACTGGCCGGTGCACTGGGCACGTCGCTGCTGTCGTTGTCGATGTCGGTGCCGGGCGGATACGCGGCCCTGGAGAACACCTGGGAGGTGGTGCGCGAACAGGCCGCCAAAGTCGGCCGCGACGAACCCAACCGCGCCGATTGGCGGGTGCTGTCCATCATGCACCTCGCGGACAGCCGCGAGCAGGCGATCGACGACTGCACGTACGGGCTGCAGGATTTCGCGAATTACTTCGGCGCGGCGGGCTTTGTCCCGTTGTCCAACGAGGTCGAGGGCGCGCAGTCACCGCACGAGTTCGTCGCAGAGTATGCGGCCAAAGGCAATTGCTGTATCGGCACACCTGAGGACGCGATCGCCCACATAGAGGACCTGCTCGAGCGGTCGGGCGGATTCGGCACGCTGCTGCTGCTCGGCCATGACTGGGCCTCTCCGCAGGCCACGTTCCACTGCTATGACTTGTTCGCCCGCAAGGTGATTCCCTACTTCAAGGGACAGCTGGAGGCATCGCGAGCCTCGCACGAATGGGCCAAGGGCAGGCGCGACCAGCTGATCGGGCGCGCCGGCGAGGCCGTCGTGAAAGCCATCACCGAGCATGTCGCCGAACACGAAGCAGCGCCGAACTGATGCGCGCCTCGGTTTTGCGCGACGGGCGGATGATCTACCGCGACGACGTACCCGACCCCGTACCGGGACCGGGCCAGGTGCTGGTCGCGGTGCGGGCGTGTGGAATATGCGGCTCTGACTTACATTTCGCCGCCCACGGCGCCGACGTGTTGCAGATGACCGGCCACCTGGCCGGCGGCTCGGGCGGGATGACCGTGGATCTCAAGCGCGACGTCTTCATGGGCCACGAATTCAGCGCCGAGATACTCGAAGCGGGGCCAGGCACCGAAACCCACCCCGCGGGGACACCGGTCACCTCGCTGCCAGTGCTGGTGTCTAGCAAGGGCTTCGAGCCGATTGTGTACAGCAACAGCACAATCGGCGGCTATGCCGAGCGGATGCTGCTCTCGGCGCCGCTGCTGCTGCCCATCCCCAACGGCCTGGACCTCAAACACGCTGCGCTGACCGAGCCGCTGGCGGTGGGGTTGCATGCGGTGAACAAGTCGAACATCGAGCGCCACGAGGCGGCGCTGGTGATCGGCTGCGGCCCGATCGGCATCGCCATCATCGCCGCGCTGCGCGCCCGTGGCGTGGAAAGCATTGCGGCAGCAGATTTCTCGCCGAAACGGCGGGAGTTGGCGACCACGATGGGCGCACATCAGGCCCTGGACCCGGCGCAGGGTTCGCCGTTCGAGAACGTCAAACCCGTGGTGGTGTTCGAGGCCGTCGGGGTGCCCGGAATCATCGACGACGTGTTGCTGCGAGCACGGCCGGGAACGCGCCTGGTAGTCGCCGGGGTGTGCATGCAGCCGGACACCGTGCATCCCTTCTTCGCGATCGCCAAAGAGATCAACGTGCAGTTCGTGCTGGCCTACACCGCCGAAGAGTTCGCCGCTTCGCTGCGCGCGCTCGCCGAGGGCGAAATCGACCCCACGCCGCTGATCACCGGAGAGGTCGGCCTGGACGGCGTGGGCGCGGCGTTCGACGATCTGGCCGACCCCGAGCGGCACTGCAAGATTCTCGTCACGCCCTAGGTTCATCGCCTTACCAGAACCCGCTTGGCAGCCGAATTATTGTTGACGGCATGTCCTCGTCGCGCACCCTGTCGGTTGCCGCCGGCGGATGCGCACGGACCGACCGCCGCGAGTCGACGGAATAGTCAGCGGCGATGTCACTACCTGCTGGAACCGTGGTGGGCGGTTACCGAATCGAGCGAGTGCTCGGTGCCGGCGGCATGGGCACTGTCTATCTGGCGCATCATCCGTCGCTGCATCGTCGTGACGCGGTGAAGGTGCTGTCCGCGGAACTGTCGCACGACGCCCAATTCCGGACCCGTTTCCTGCGCGAAGCGGAATTGGCCGCCACGCTCGACCATCCCAACATCGTCACCGTGTACGACCGTGGCGAGACCCCGTCCGGACAGCTCTGGATCGCGATGCAGTTCGTCGACGGCACCGACGCCGGCGCCGAGGTCACCGACACCCGAATGACCGTGCGGCGCGCCGTGCACATCATCACCGAGGTGGCCAAGGCGCTCGACTATGCCCACTCTCGCAAGCTGTTGCACCGCGACGTGAAACCGGCGAACTTCCTGCTGGCCGGCCCTCCGGGACCGCACGAACGGGTGTGGCTGGCCGATTTCGGGATCGCCCGCGCCCTCGACGATGCAACGGGGCTGACCGCGACCGGCACGGTGGTCGCCACCGCTTCCTATGCCGCGCCCGAGACCCCCGAGGGCCAGCGGGTGGATCACCGTGCCGACGTCTACTCGCTGGGTTGCTCGCTGTTCCGGCTGCTCACCGGACGCACCCCGTACGCCGAGTTCAGCGGCATGTCGGCCACGCTGATGGCTCATCTGCTGCAGCCGATCCCCCGGGCGACCCAATTCGCGCCCTGGCTGCCGCCGGCAATCGACGACGTGTTCTTGCGCGCCCTCGCCAAAACACCCGAACAGCGCTTCCAGAGTGCGGGCGAACTGGCCGCCGCGGCGGCAACCGTGCTTGCCGGTCAGTCGCAGATCTCGGCGCCCAGCGAGACGGCGAAAACCCGGGAGTGGCAGACGCCGCCACCGCCGAATCGCCTGCCGCCGCCGCCCACTATGCCGCCAGGCCCGCCGCTTCCCGTTCCTGGACCGCCACCGCCGTGGGCGCCGCCACCCAGACGTCGCACCCGTCGCTGGTGGGCGCTGGGCGGCGTCGCCGCGGTTGCGGTGGCCGTCGCGGTCGTCGTCGCGCTCACCGCCACCAACACCGAAAACCGACCCGTCGTCCCGGCCGGCCCCACCACAAGCACAGCCGCGCCGGCGGTGGGCAGCGCCCACGACACCGGCCCGGTCGGCATCATCACCGAAGACCCCACCTGCGTACCGTGGGAAACGGTAGCCCAAGAGTGGACGGTCAACGGGCCATTGGCTAAGTGGCCGCCGAACAGCCCGGACAGCCCTATCCACATCCCGGCCAGCGCCTGGACCCCCGAACAACGAGCAGCCATGCAACAGGTGGGAAATGTCATGCGTTCTACCGCCGGCAAGAGCGTGCCCTTGGCGAGGGCTAGCACACATCGAGTGCTGCGCGAACTCTACGAGCAACACATCGCCTACGCGCGTGCCTACGCAGACAGTCTGGCCAACTACTTCCCGCAAGCGGATGTGAAACTTGGGCAGGCGGCAGAACAGGCAATGAATTCGCTGATCTACACATGCAATGCCGTCGGGGACGGCGCGGCGGCCGCGCGATCGGGCCTGGTGGCACCCGGCCCTGCGCCACCACGCGTCGCAGCGCCCCAAAACGCCGACCAGCCACAACGTTTCATTGCTGTCGCCGACCGAACCACCTGTGGCGAGTGGGAGTCGTTGAGTGACAAGTTCGACGCAGATCCCAGCATCCAAGAGTGGTCCAAATTCGGCATTGATGTTCCGATCGCGCAGTGGAGTCCCCGGCAGAAGCAGCTCAGTGGTGCAGTGACGCCACTGATGCTCAATTTGGCAGACGATCTCGAGCGCACCGCGGGCCGCAGCAGCAACCCGGTGATTCAAGACTTCGCGGCATTTGCGGCGCTATATCAACGCGCCTACGTCAAGACCCTGCCCAGCTACGGCAGCCATGACGGGCAGCTGGGCGCGGTTGGCAAAGCTACCCGCCAGCTGGTCAGCTTGGCCTGCGGCGCGGTGGGAGCATAGCGATGCCGCTACCCGACGGTGCGACGTTCGCCGGGTTCGGCATCGTCCGGCTATTGGGTGCCGGCCGGATGGGTGAGGTCTACCTGGCTCAGCATCCCCGATTGCCCCGCCTGCAGGCGTTGCGGATACTTCCCGCCGCGCTGGCAGCCGACGACGAGTTCCGCGCCCGCTTTCAACGCGAAGCCGATCTGGCCGCCTCCCTTTCGCACCCACAGATACTCGGCGTCCACGACAGAGGGGAATTCGAGGGCCGCCTGTGGATTTCGATGGGCTACGTCGACGGCAACAATACCGCTGCGTTACTGCGCGAACACTTCCCGCACGGACTGCCGCGCGCTCGGGCCTTCGAGATCATCGATGCCATCGCCGCGGCGCTCGACTATGCGAACGGGCACGGGCTGCTGCATCGTAACGTCAAACCGGCCAACATCCTGCTATCGAACCCGGGCACCCCTCATCAGCGAATCTTGCTGGCCGACTTGGGAATTGCGCGACGGATCGACGACATCAGCGGGTTGACGCCGACCGACGTCGGTTATATCGCGCCTGAGCAGCTGCTGGGATTGCCCTTAGACCCTCGCGCCGACCAGTACTCGCTAGCGGCCACGGCTTATCACTTGCTCAGTGGCGCAGCCCCATTCGCGCATCCCAGCGCCGCGGTGGTCATCAGCCGGCATCTGGACTCGGCGCCGCCGCGGATCGGTGCACTGCGCCCAGAGCTTGCCGACCTGGACGTTGCGCTGTCGCGGGCACTCGCAAGGGATCCGGTCAACCGCTTCACCACGTCCCAGGACTTTGCCGTGGCACTCAGGGGCAATGAGCCGACCAGAGCCGAACGCGCGCCCGCCGCCGCGGTACCACCGCTCGCAACCGGGCCGCCGCCGCCGTCGCGGTTACCGCCGGTGCCGCCGGTTCCAGTGCCCTACGGTCCGCCGTGGCCGGTGCCTCCCGGATGGGTGCCGCCTCCTAGGCGGCGTAGCCGTCGCAAGTGGGCCCTCGCTGGCGTCGCCCTTGTTCTCGTGACCGTGGCAGCGGTGGTGGCCGCCCTGACATTGGCCCGACCACAGCCCGATGGCCATCCGACCGCCGCGACCACCACAGCGCCAGTGGGCAACTGGGCCAGCGCCAACGACACCGGCCCGGTGACCCTCGTCACCGAGGACCCCACCTGTCGGGCATGGACGCCCATCGGCCAGGCATTGGTTTCCTCGCCGATCGAGGGCTGGGACGCCAGCCACCCAGGTCAGCCGCATCCCCTCAAGACTCCCGGCAACACGTGGACGCCCGAGCAGCGAAAAGTTATGCAGGCCACGGCAAATGCGTACCGCACCGCAGCGGTGAAATCGGCGGCGTTGGCCAGGACGACTCCGCACCGGGTGATGCGGGAATTCTACGAGCAGTTCATCGCCTATGCGCGGGCCTTCGCAGACATCATCGGCGATAGGTTCGTACCGACCAACGGCACGGGAGCCACCGCGGAAAGCGCCTACAACGCGTTGATATCGATATGCAGCACCGTCGACACCGGAGCGGCCAAGGCACGATCGGCACTGGTCGCCGCACCTCCCGCCCCCAAGCAGACCGCGCCACCGCAAGACCCAGCCAATCCGCAGCGTTTCCTCACCACCGCTGACCTGAGCAACTGCGGCGAGCTGATCTCGAAATTCAAGGCGTTCAAATCGAACCCGACTGTGCTCGATTGGGCCAAAAATGGCAGCACTCTCCCGGCCGACCTATGGAGTCCCGAACAACGGGCACTCGCCGACACGGTGGCCGCACTGATGCTCCGGCTCGCCGATGACACGGAGCAGATCGCTGGGCGCAGCAACAACCCGGTCGTACAAGATTTCGCGATCTTCGCCGCGCAGTATCAACGGGCTTTTGCCAAAGCGCTGCCAACCTATGGGGCACGCGACGCAGAACTTGACGGAGCGGCCGGCTACACGCGCGAAATGCTCAACGATGCGTGCTTGTCGGCCGGAACGTAGCCAACGCCCAGAGCGAAACCCGATGGGAATAGGGCAAATCCGGCGGAGTGCCCGGGAAACGTTAGGGTGCCAGGCATGCCGACCGCACATCGCTCACCCGGCCGTGTCCGCAGATCGATCGCTTTGATCGCCGCAGGGTTGGCGTTCGCAGCGCTGTCGGGGTGTGATTCCCACCCCAAAACGCCGGGGGCGAACCCGCGTCAGGTGACCGTCGTCGGGTCGGGAAAGGTCCAGGGCGTCCCCGACACGTTGACCGCCGACGTCGCCATCGAGTTCACCGCGCCCGACGTCACCAGCGCGATGAACCAGACCAACGACCGTCAACAGGCGGTGATCAATGCGCTCGCCGGAGCTGGGCTGGACCGGAAGGACATTCGCACCACGCAGGTCAGCCTGCAGCCCCAATACAGCGGCCCGTCGGGCACCGCCACCATCACCGGCTACCGCGCCAGCAACGGCCTCGAGGTGAGGATCCATCCCACCGATGCGGCCTCCAAGTTGCTGGACCTCATCGTCAGTACCGGCGGCGACGCCACCCGCATCAGCTCGGTCAGCTACTCGATCGCCGACGACTCGCAACTGGTGAAGGACGCGCGCGCACGCGCATTCCAGGATGCCAAGAACCGGGCGGAGCAGTACGCGCAGCTGTCGGGCCTGCGGCTGGGCAAGGTGCTGTCGATCTCCGAGGGCACCGGGGCCGCGCCGGTCACCGGGGCGCCGCCGGCCCCACCGCGTGGCATGGCCGCGACGCCGCTGGAACCCGGGCAGCAGACGGTGAGCTTCTCGGTGACCGCGGTCTGGGAGCTGGGGTAACTACTGCGTGGCGATCGCGAGCGCGGCGCAGCCGGGCGAAGCGGGTCGCCACCATCTTTGCGTGGCGATCGCGAGCGCGGCGCAGCCGGGCGATGCGGGTCGCCACCATCATTGGCTGCGT